>JBQTIG010000039.1:0-12021 GCA_052388375.1 Planctomycetaceae bacterium
TTTTCTTCGACATCACCCCGGGGGGCGCCCCTGCCCCGATCGCCTCCCGCATGGCCACCAACCACACCACCACCCTCCCCCGGCTCCCCACCGCGCCCTTTTACGGCTGCCGGGGGGCGGGGCCCGCCCGCGTCGCCTGGGGGCACGATCTCGCGCTCACCCGCGACCCCGACGCCGCCGAGGTGCTGGCGGCCGCGGGCGATCCCTCGCGCTACGCCGAGGTGGTCTTCTGCGGCCTCGGCGAGCCGATGATCCGCCTCGAGACCCTCCTCGCCACGGCGCGCGGGCTCAAGGCGCGGGGCGCGCGGATCCGCATCAACACCAACGGCCACGGCAATCTCATCCACGGGCGCGACGTCACGCCCGAGCTCGCGGGTCTGGTCGACTGCCTCTCGATCAGCCTCAACGCGCAGAACGCCGAGATCTACGACCGCGACTGCCCCTCCACGTTCGGCCCGAAGGCGTTCGACGGCATCCTCGACTTCGCGCGCCGGGCCAAGCCGCACGTGCCCGAGGTGGTGATGACCGCGGTGGCGGGGGCCGAGGGGGTCGACATCGAGGCGTGCCGCAGGGTCGCGGAAGCTTGCGGCGTCTCCTTCCGATCCCGTCCCCTCGACGATCTCAAGGAGGACCGTCGCCCCCCCGACGAGCGATGAGCGGCGCCTTCCTCCAGCTCCTGGCCGCGGCTCTCTGCGCCGCCTACGGGGCGGCCGTCGCGCTGCGTCCTCCTCCGCGCTGGCGCGTGGCGCTCCCGGCGATCCTGCTCTACGTCGTCGCCGGCGCCAACGTCGCCCTGCTCGTGGCGCTCAACGGGGACGGACGGCTGCTCCCCGGGCGCCAGCTCAACCCCGAGATCGTGCGTGCCTGGCGGGAGGCGGTGCGGGACGCCGCGCTCCCCGCCCCCTTCCTCTGCCTCGGCGCGGTTCTGGCGCACCTCCTGGTCTGGGCGCCGCGCCCCTCCCGCGCCACCCTGCTCGCGCCGCTTCCCGCGACCCTCGGGTTCCTCGTCCTCTTCGCGCTCACCGATCAGGAGGCCGAGCGCGCGCGCCCCATCCTCGTCGTGCGCGAGCTCGGACCGACCGGGTCCGCGTTCCTCTCGGTCGCTCCCAAGGGGGAGGTGGGCGCGCGGCTCATCGTGAGCGCCGGCGGGGACGACGACGCGCTGCTCTCCCTGCTGCTCGTGCACGACACGGAGGGCGCGCCGCCGCGCCCTTCGCTGCTCTGGAGCAAGGATGGCGAGCTGGTGGTCGTGCGGTCGGCGCACGAGCCGCTCCTGGCGCTCCGGCGCGGAGGAGGCAGCACCGGATGGCTGCCGACCGCGGCGGCGGACTGGCCCCGCGACGAGGGCGGGGCAGAGGCGGTGGAGGCGATCCGCCGCAGGTCCGAGGCGCGCAAGGCGGTGACGGAGCTGGTGGATCGCCACGGGGGGTTTTATGCGAGGTGAAACGGACGGCGCGCAGGTGGAGCGGTGCTCGGGGCTCGCCGCGGCGCTCCGCGCGCGCATCGCCGAACGGATCGTGGGCCACGGCGATGCGGTGGAGCTGGTCCTCACGGCGCTCTTCGCGGGAGGCCACGCGCTCCTCGAGGGGGTGCCGGGCATCGGAAAGACGCTCCTGGTGCGGACCCTGGCCGAGGCGATCGACGCCCGGTTCCAGCGCATCCAGTTCACCCCCGACCTCATGCCGGCGGATGTGACCGGAACGACGATCCTCCACGAGACGGACGACGGCCGGCGCGAATTCCGGTTCCGGCCCGGCCCGGTCTTCGCCCACGTCGTGCTGGCCGACGAGATCAACCGCGCCACGCCCAAGACCCAGGCCGCGCTCCTGGAGGCGATGGAGGAGCGGCAGGTGACGCACGACGGCGCCACGCGCCCGCTCCCCGCCCCCTTCTTCGTGCTCGCCACGCAAAACCCGATCGAGATGGAGGGCACCTACCCGCTGCCCGAGGCGCAGTTGGACCGCTTCCTCTACAAGATCGTCGTAGGAGTCCCGTCGGAGAGGGAGATCGTCGAGATCGTGGACCGCGCCGCGGGCACGCCGGCCCCCGGGGGCAAGCCGGTGACGACGGCGGAGGAGGTGGCCGCCGCCATCGCGCTCACCCGCGACGTCGTGCTTGCGGAGAACATCCGGATGCTCCTCGCGCGCCTGGTGCTCGCCACCCATCCCGGCGACCCCTCGGCGCCGGAGCGGGTGCGCCGCTTCGTCCGCTACGGAGCCAGCCCGCGCGCCGCGCTGGCCCTCGCCCTGGGGCTCAAGGCGCGCGCCCTCATGGCGGGCCGGGCCCACGCCGAGCGCGCCGATCTGCCGGCCCTCTTCCTCCCCGCGCTGCGCCACCGCATCGCCCTCAACTTCGAAGGCGAGGCGGAGGGGCTCACCCCGGACGGTATCCTGGAAGAGGTGTTGCGAGCCGTCCCGAGTCGTTGACCACCATCCTCGAGGAACCCCATGAACCCGAAAGCCGCCCTCATCCTGCTCCTGCCCATCGCCTTCGCGCAAGGCGAGGAGAAGCCGCCGCCCCCGGCCGACGCCGCGCTCCTCGCGCAGGTCGACAAGGCGCGCGCGGCGATCGTCGCCGGCAAGCAGCAGGACGCGGTGCCGTACTTGCAGGAAGCCATCCGCTTCATCCAGGAGGCCGCCCTCAAGGGGATCACGGCGTTCCTCCCCAAGCGGGACAAGCCCTGGGTCATGGGCGAGATCGAGTCGAACACCGGCACCTGGGGAAGCGGCAAGGAGGCCTACCAGTGGTCCCAGACCAGCCGCACCTACGAACGCGACGAGCAGCGCGTGGTGGTCACGATCTCCACCTCCCCGCAATTGATCGAGGCGCAGCGCGCGGGTCTGGAGATGTTTCGAAACCCGCAGATGCGCGCGATGCTGCAGCAGGACGAAGAGCGCACGGTGGAGTTCATCGACGCCGACGGATGGTTCGGCATGCTCACCACCGAGAGGGAGGGCGGATCCTCGATGATCGTGCTGCACAAGAAGGTGATGGTGAACCTCGAGCTTGCCACGGGCAGCGCGACGCTGGCGCGGGAGTTCTGGGAGTCCATCGACCGCAGGGGGCTCGCCGCGGCGGTCCCGTAGCCCCGGGCTCCGCCTGAACGCCCCATCGCGCTTCGCCCGCCCGAGCGGCCTCGGGCCGACGATGGAGGGGGACCGTCAGACGCTCGCGCCTCGGGCGCGCAGGCTCCCGAGGAGGAGGCGCACCGCCTCCAGTTGGCGTTCGAACGGCATCGGCTCGGCGCCGCAGGCGAGATCGGGCGTGGGCGGCAGGTGCAGGAAACCGCAGGGGATCCCTCGGGCGTCGAGGGCGTGGCGCGCCAGGTAGAACGCCGCATTGCAGAGGTAGGCCCCCGCCGAGAGCGAGATCTCGACGGGATGGCCCGCGGCGGCGAGGGCCGCCGAGAGCGACTCGAGAGGCAGCGTGGCGAAGTAGGCCGCCGGTCCGCCGGGAACGACCTCCGCGCGCTCCGGCGTGCGGCCCGCGTTGTCGGGCCGACCCGGATCGCGATAGTTGAGCGCGACGCGCTCCAGGCTCAGGCGCGGCCGCCCGATCGCGACCCCCATGAGGAGGACGGCCTCCCAGGAGCGGTCGAGCAGTCCGGCGAGGGCGGTGCCGACGCGCGCGTAGTCGACCGGGAGCAGGGCCGCCTGCACGCCCTCCCCTTCCAGGGCACGGGCGATCTCGCCGCTGGGGTTGCGCGAAAGTCCGCCGAACGGCTCGAAACCGGTGAGGAGCAGCATCGTCGAGGCGCGGCGCAGCGGGCTCCGTTGCAACCGCGAAGCCATCATGGTAGGCTCGCGCCCCTCGCGAGGCAATCCGAGGGCGCCATGCAAATCGATCGCAAAGTTGCCGGGAACGCCAACATTCTCGCCTTTTCGGGCGACTTCGACGCGTTCAATCTCCCCAAGATCAGCGAGAAGCTGGACGCGCTCATCCAGACAGGCATCGTGACGCTCATCTTCAACTTGAAGAACCTCAAGTTCATCAACTCCTCGGCCCTCGGCTACCTCATCAAGACGCAGAAGCGCCTTCGGGAGCTGGACGGCGCGCTCATCCTCTCGGAACCCTCGAAGTTCTTCCAGTCCACCGTGGCCACCCTCGGCCTCGACCAGCTCTTCAAGATCTTCGCCAGCGACGCGGAGGCGGTGATGCACGCCGCCGGCTCCGGCGAGGCGAAGACGACCAAGATCGAGGGCGTGCCGGTCGACGAGAAGCTCCTCGGCTCGACCTCGATGTTCTTCCGCCTCCTCGACGACCCGACGGCGGGCATGGCGGTGGGCAAGATCCTCTCCATCTACGAGGACGGCCCCACCTTCAAGTACCCCGTCGAAGCCGACAAGGTGAAGATCGACCCCTTCGAGCTCTCCATCGGTCGCAAGATCTGGATCAAGTTCCGCCAGCCCTTCCTGGAGAAGGAGCGCTTCTTCGAGATGGAGGCGGAGATCGCCATGGCGGTGGATCTCGACGACAACAGCGGGGCGAGCAAGTACCGCCTGCGCTACACCAAGATCGATCCCGCCGACCGCAAGACCCTCGAGCAGTTCGTCCGCGACCAGGACCAGTTCCGCTCCGAGGGGAACCCGACCAAGATCACCTAGCGTGGAGACCGGGACGGCCCTGGCTCTGGCGGCCGCGGGCGTCGCGTCGGGATTCATCAACGCCGTGGCCGGGGGCGGCTCCTCCATCAGCCTGCCGGTCCTGGAGTGGTCCACCGGTTCCCCCACCCTGGCCAACGCGACCAACCGCGTCGCGGTCCTCCTCCAGAACGTCGCGGCGGCCGCGGCGTTCCAGACCGGGCGGCGCGTCCCTTGGCGCCTCTCCTTCCTCCTGGTCCTGCCGATGCTGCTCGGCTCGACCGCGGGGGCGTGGGCGGCGGCGAGCCTCGACGTGGGGGCGATGCGCGTGGCGCTGGTGGCGGGAGTCCTGTTCGCCGCCGCCACGGCGCTCCTGCCCCAGCCCACCACCCCGCGGCTCTCACCCCCCTGGCGCGAGCTGGCGTTCTTTTTCTGCGGCGCCTACGCCGGCTTCCTCCAGGTGGGCGTCGGCTTCCTGCTGCTCGCCTGCCTCGTGGGCGGCCTCGGACTCGACCTCGTACGCGCCAACGGGGCCAAGGTCACGATCGTCCTCTTCGCCATGCTGCCCGCGGTAGCCATCTTCTGGCAGAGCCGCCTCATCGTCTGGGACTCCGCGCTCGTTCTGGGGGCGGGCAACATGGGCGGCGCCTGGATCGCCGCGCGCCTGGCGATCCAGAGGGGGGAGCGCTGGATCCGCTTCGTCGTGGCGGGCGCGGCCGTCGCCGCGACGGTCAAGCTCCTGTTCTTCCCTTCAGGACCTCGCTGACGAGTTCGAGCGGGACGTCCTCGAAGAGGCGCACCTCCCCCAGGGCCACCGGCAGCACGAAGCGCAGGGTTTCGCCCGCCCGCTTCTTGTCCTGGGCCAGCGCGGCGCGAACCGCGGGGAGGGGGGCGGGGGCGCGCGCCGGCAGGCCGCAACGGTCGAGCGCCTCCTCCACCGCCGCCCGGGCCGCAAAGCCGCAGTGGCGCTCGGCGATCTCGCAGGCGGCGCGCAGCCCCACCGCCACCGCCTCCCCGTGGGCCAGGGTGTAGTTCGAGGCGCGCTCGAAGGCGTGACCCAGCGTGTGGCCCAGATTGAGCAGGCGCCGCTCGCCCCGGTCGAGCGGGTCTTTCGCGACCAGGGCCAGCTTGATGCGCGCGGCCTCCTCCACGAGGGTGGCGGGATCGTCGCGGCCCGCGCGGGCCAGAAGCGCAGGCGAGCCGATCACCGCATGCTTCACCACCTCCGCGAGGCCGCACCGCAGCTCCCGGGGAGGGAGCGTGGCCAGATAGTCCGGGTCGACGAGAACCGCCTCCGGCGGATGAAAGGCGCCCACGAGATTCTTCGCCGCTTCCAGATCGACCCCGGTCTTGCCGCCGTGGGCCGCGTCCACCTGGGCCAGGAGCGTGGTGGGAACCGCGATCCAGCGCACCCCCCGCAGGTAGCAGGCGGCCGCGAAGCCCGCCAGGTCGAGGGCGACGCCGCCGCCGAAGGCGACGACGACCCCGTCGCGATCCAGGCGCAGGGCCAAGAGCCCGTCGAGGAGCGCCCGCCACGCCTCGAGATTCTTGTTCGCTTCGCCGGGCGTGACGCGCAGGAGCGGGGCGGCGCAGGGCGGCGGATGCAGCTCCAGGACGCGCGCATCGGCCACCACGGCGGCGCCGCTGGCGCGCAGCTCGCGCAGGAGCGCGGGCAGCTCGGCCCCCGCCCCCCTCACGAATCTCGCGGGAAGACTCATTCGCCCGCTTCGGGGCGAGGCTCGAGGATGCGCTTGCGGCGCGAGGCGCGGTAGGCCGCCTTCGTCTTGTCCTCCCGCACCGCCAGGAAAATGACGACACCGATCACGAGCATGAACGCCCCCGCGAAGATCAACTCCCCAAGGCGGTCACGAGCGGGCGGCGGCACGGTCTCCAGGACCGTGAGGACCAGCCAGGGCACCATGCGTTCCGCCCCGTCCTTGCTGGGATAGACCCACGTCTTGTAGAAGAAGCCCTCGTACCGGATGCGGGCGCCGCTCTTGAGCCCCGCCACGAGGGAGGCGGGGGCGGCGTACTGGAAGATGAGCTCGGCGTCGGTATAGACCAGGCCCGTCGCGTAGGCCTCGACGCCGGCGTCGTTCGGCTCGACGGTGATCTCGGTCTCGTCGTCCTGGACGAAGGGCGCCACGAGGAGCGTCCCCTTGCCGGCGAAGTAGCCGGCCCGATGGCGCCCCGGGTTGTGGATGAGGTCGAAGTAGGCCTTGGGGGTGTCGAAGAAGCCGGCTTCGAGCCCTTCGGCGCGGCGTCGCTCCTGCCCCGCCTGGCCGGCGAGCGGCTCGACGTATTTCACGAAGCGGAGGAGCGTGAGCGGGTAGGCCTTGCGCAGAAGGTCGCGCTGCGCCGTTTCGAGGAGCGCGGGATCGTCCTGGATCACCTCCAGCCCGACGTCGGCGAGCGTCGCGACGGGCCGCGCCTCGTAGTCGCGTTCGAGCCCGGTGACCACGAAAAGGAACGCGGGTACCTCCTTGCCGTCCGGTCCGGCGTCGAGGTGGCGCTGGACGAACAAGCCTCGCCCACGCACCCAGCCCTCCTTCAGCTCGATCGTCGGCGGGATGACCGTGGGCGCCTGCAGATCGCGCGTCACGGGCGGGAAGGGCGAGATGAAACTGACGCGCACCGCAGCGTCGCCCCCCTCTACGAGGATGCGCCCGCGCCAGTAGTGCTCGAAGGGGCCGCCCTTGTCCTCCTCGGCGGATTCCTCGATCCGTTCCTCCACGAATTCGATCGCTCCCCGAAAGCGGAAGAACTGCAGCCGGGGCGGCTCGGCCGCCTTCTCGATCTCGCGGGCGAACCCGGGCACGAAGGGGAAGAGGCCCTTGTTGTAGAAGCGCACCGCCGGGGTCTGGAGCGCCTCCCGCATGAGGTAGCCGAGCGCCTCCCGGTCCGGGTTGCGACGCTCGGCGGGCAGGAAATCGCGGATCCTCTCCCGCATGCTCGGGTCGAAGTTGGGGAGGTGCTCGAGATCGAAGTTGCCTTCGGGCCGGACGACCTGGGTCGGCTCGTAGGGTCGGGTCGCCGTCGTGGCGGACTTGGCATAGCTGTTGATCCCGAACCACAAGGCGCCGAGGACGACGAAGAACAGGCAGAGGATGAGGATGCGCGCCTTGGGGCTGGAGGTGCTGAAGATCGAGAGGGACCTCTGGATCGCGAGGGGGCCGCCCGAGATCGGTTGTTTGGGGAGTCTGGCCATGCGATGGGGCGGGCGGTCGCGACAGGGACTGTCGGCCCCCATTATACGAGGCGATGATGGCCTCAATGAGCACCGGCGACGCCAGGGGGGCCCGGGCCCGTCTCCTGGGTCTCACCAACTACGAACGCACGCGCCCCGACGGGGCCCGGGACTTCCACCTGGAACGGACGCGGGAGCTCCTCGAGCGGCTGGGCCGGCCCGACGTGAGGCTGGGCGGCACGGTGGCGCAGGTGGCCGGAACCAAGGGGAAGGGCTCCGTGGCGCGCTTTCTCGACTCCATCTATCGCGCGGCGGGACTTCGCACGGGGCGTTTCCTCTCTCCCCATCTCGAGCGGATCGAGGAGCGCATATGTCTGGATGGAGCCGCGCTCTCCCCCGAGGCGTTCGACCGCCACGCGGAGGCGGTCCTCGAGGCCGACCCCGGCGGGCTCACCTTCTTCGAGGCGACGCTCGGCATCGCCTGCCTCGCGTTCGCGGAGGCGGAGGTGGAGGCGACGGTGCTGGAGGTGGGGCTGGGGGGGCGCCTCGATGCGACGACCGCGGTGCCGGTGACGCAGACGGTCATCACGCAGATCTCCTTCGACCACACGGAACTGCTGGGCCGCACGCTGCGGGAGATCGCCGGGGAGAAGGCGGGGATCGCGCGGCCGGGGGTTCCCCTCATCTCGGGGGTGGACCCCGCGGCGGAACCGGGCCGGGTCATCGCCGACCGGGCGGCCTCCCTCGGCGCGCCGTTCCGGTACGTGCCGCCCGCCCCCGCCGAGGCCGCGGGCCTCGCCGGCGTGCGGTGGGACGGCCTCCTGCTCCCGGTGCTCGGCAAGCACCAGGCGCACAACGCCGCCCTAGCGGCGGCGGTCGCCGGCGAGGTCGATCGGGCCGCGGTGAGGCGCGGCCTCGTCGCCGCGCGCCATCCCGCCTGCTGCGAGTACTTCCCGGGGCCGCCTCCCGCGCTTCTGGACGGCGCGCACAACGAGGCGAGCATCGGCGCGACGCTGCGCGCGCTGGCGGACCACCTTCCCGGCGCGCGGCCGGTCCTCCTGTTCGCCGTCGCGGGCGACAAGGACCGCGATACCATGATTCGCCTGCTCGCCGCTGCCGTGGGACCCGTGGTCTGCACTCGCGCGGACGCGCGACGCGGCGTGGGGGCCGCGGAGCTGGCGCGCCACCCGGCCTGGTCCGGGCGCGCCCTCGCGCTGGAGGATCCCGCCGCCGCCTTGGCGCGGGCGCGGGCCGAGGCGGGAGCAGGAGGGCTCGTCCTGGTGACCGGCTCGCTCTACCTGGCCGGCGCGATCCGCACCCTGCTCCGCGCGCGCGCGTGACACCGAGATCGTTCGACAGCGGGTCGCCGTCCAGGACCCCTGCTCCGGCCTCGCGCGTGACACCGTGATCGTGCGAGAGCGGGTCGCCGTCCCGGACCCCTGGTCCGGCATCGCGCGTGACACCGAGATCGCGCGACAGCGGGTCGCAGTCCCGGACCCCTGCTCCGGCCCCGCGCGTGACACCGAGATCGTGCGACAGCGGGTCGCCGTCCCGGACCCCTGCTCCGGGCGCGCGCGTGACACCGAGATCGTGCGACGGCGGGTCGCCGTCCCGGACCCCTGCTCCGGCCCCGCGCGTGACACCGTGATCGTGCGAGAGCGGGTCGCCGTCCCGGACCCCTGGTCCGGCCCCGCGCGTGACACCTCCTCCGTCGTAAGGGTGGATGTTCACCTGTGGCGAATGCGGCTCCCATGCGCCGCGCTGGGTGGGGCGTTGCCCCCGCTGCGGCGCCTGGGGCTCCTTGCAGGGGGCGGAGGAGCACGCCCGGCCGCCTCTGCGCCCCGTTCCCCTCGAGGAGGTGGCGGCTCATCCGGTCGAGCGGCGCGCCACGGGCTGCCAGGAATTGGATCGCGTTCTGGGGGGGGGCGCGGTGCCCGGTTCGGTTCTCCTCCTGGGAGGCGAGCCGGGCATCGGCAAGTCGACGCTCCTGCTCGGCGTGGGCGCACGCATCGGTTCGGCTTGCCTCTATGCGGCAGGGGAGGAGTCGCCCGGCCAGGTGGCGCTGCGCGCGCGGCGCTTGAGGCTCCCTGGCGGCGGGCTCTTCCTGCTCGACAGCACCGACCCGGAAGCGATAGCGGCGGAGTTGCGCTCCTCCCGCCCCGCGTTCGCCGTCGTGGACAGCATCCAGACCCTGCGCAGCGGGGAGGTGAAGGGGTCGGCGGGCGGACCCTCCCAGGTGCGGGCGGCGGCCGCGGTCCTGGTGCCCGCGGCGCGGGAGAGCGGTACCTGCCTCTTTCTCGTCGGGCAGGTGACGAAGCTGGGGGGGCTCGCGGGGCCGCGCCTGCTCGAGCACGCGGTGGATGCGGTGCTGCACTTCGAGGGGGATCGCCACCACGCCCTGCGCGCGCTCCGGGCCGTGAAGAACCGGTTCGGGGCCACCGACGAGATCGGGCTCTTCGAGATGCGCGACGACGGCCTGCGCGAGGTGTCCGCGGCTTCCTCGCTCCTGCTGGCCGACCGCGGCCCCCCGGGACCCGGCTCCGTCGTCGGCGTGGCGCTGGAAGGCGGGAGAGCGCTCTGCGTGGAGGTGCAGGCGCTTCTGGTGGGCGACGACCGGCCGGGCGCGCGGCGCCGCGCCCGCGGAATCGATCGCCGGCGCGCCGAGATCCTCGTGGGCGTCGTGGAGTCGCTCTTCTGCGGGCGCGTGGCGAAGCGCGACGTCTTCCTGAACGTCGTGGGCGGTCTCGAGGTGCGCGACCCCGGCCTCGATCTCGCCGCAGCGGCCGCCCTGCTGGGCGCCGCGCTGGGGGCGAGCACCGACCCGACCGCCGTGCTCGTCGGGGAAGTGGGCCTGCGCGGCGAAGTGCGCCCCGTGCCGCGTCTCGCCCCGCGCCTGAAGGAGGCGCGCGCCCTCGGGTTCCTCCGCGCCTTCGTCCCGCGCGGGGGCGAGGGCATCGACGGCCTCGTCACCACCGCGATCGAACGGCTCGATGAGGTGTTTCGTTGGCGGGAGCAGGGCCTGCCGGACCACACGGCACCGCCTCAGGGCAGGCGCAGCGTGGGCACGGCCCCGTGAGTGCCGTAGGCGGCGAGCTCCTCCCGCTCTACCGGCCGCCAGCCGAACTCCCGCTCGAAGCAATCCGCGTAGAGCTTCGCCTGTTGCTTCCCGGCCCGGGCGTCGCGGTGCGTGCGTTTGGCCTCCACCGGCCCCTGCGGCTTGCCGTCGTCGCCCCAGAGCACGAAGTCGGCGTTCCGCGCGGCTCCCTCCCATGGAGATGATCCACGATCGATGTTCCTTCCGGCAATCCACCCCAGCGTTTCCCCGTCCAGTGCCACATCTCGTCGATACGAAGTTCTCGTGCCGGCTCGAACTCAGGCCCGGGGACAAGGCCCTTGGATAGATAGAGCAGGTTGGTTGTCCGGACGCGGCCCATGATGATCCCCTCGCCGATCCGCGCCGCCGAGACGACCAGGATGTCGCGGCGAATGTCGCACGCGATGAGCCGGGAGACGATCTTGCCTTCCGAAACCTCCCGGCGGTGGGACCATCTCCGGTATCTCTCGACCATGTTTCGGACGCGGTTCACATTCGTTCGCGGCTGTCCGCCTAACGACCTGCCGCTCAGCCGCGAGCGGCGCACTCCATGGTACCGCCTTTTGCCCCTCGCGCGCCCGCCGCTCGTCCACTGCAGCGGCTTGTTAGGCGGGTCCATCGATAGAGCCCTGGTGCTCCGCACCTGTTGCGAAGAACCGACGAATGTAGTCGCTCGCGCCGAGGGTGCTCGATCGCATGAGGGAGAAGATCTCCGCGCACTCCTGGCGCGGATCATCGGCAAGCTCGTCGGCGATCTCGTAGGCCTGCGAAAGACCGAGGTACTCAACGCCACGAAATGCACTCGCGTATGTCGCTGCATCCTGCTCGGCCTTCGCGACCGCGTCCTCGAACGACGCAGCCCGCAAGATCACGATGCGTTCCTCGTAGACGCACGCACCCGCTTCGATCTCGGATGGGCCGTGGCCAAAGAGGCATCGAACTCCGTACCACTCCACGGTTTCGACTCCGCCTAACGCTCAGCATCAGCGGCGGCGCCAAGAGGCGTCCGTTGCATGCTGTTGTTAGGCGACCAACTAAGGACCTATTCCGATAGGGAGATCCTGCCGATCAGGAATCTTGAGGAGGAGACCAGCCCGAGGGCTGCGCGATGGGTCTGGTTGTCAAGGACGACGGCTGGCGGATCCCCGACGAACTCTGGG
>JBQTIG010000040.1:0-11222 GCA_052388375.1 Planctomycetaceae bacterium
GGCCCACGGCCATGCGCCGGATGGCCTCGCTCGTCTCGTGGGAAAGCGTGCGACCGTCGATCCTCATGCCCTCCTTCTAATGGCGAGGACCGACAGGATTGTAGACTAAGTTACAGCCTCCTTAGTACGTGGCTCGCGAACCGCTAGCTTAGCGCGCCCTGCGGCAGTCATCCACCTAGACGAGGGTGGCACGGCGATGATGAATCGGGGAGGTGGGAGTCGAACCCACACCTGAACCCCCCAAAGGTTCCGCTCTACCGTTGCAGCTACTCCCCGAGGGGACCGCCGATCCTACCACGCGCCCGCGGGGGCTCGATCCGTTACACTGGCCTCCTGATGCGAGTGCTCGTAGTGGGAGGAGGCGGCAGGGAACACGCCATCGTCTGGCGCCTCACCCAGTCCCCCTCCGTCGAGCGTGTCTACTGCGCGCCCGGCAACGCGGGGATCGCCGCCTTGGCCGAGTGCGTCGAGATCGGCGCCAACGATTTCGACGGCCTGGCCGCCTTCGCGAAACAGGCGAAGATCGGTCTCACGGTGGTGGGGCCGGAGGAGCCGCTTTGCCGGGGGCTCGTGGACCGCTTCGAGGCGGAGGGTCTCCGCGCCTTCGGGCCGCGCAAGTCCGCCGCCGAGCTGGAGGGGTCCAAGGTCTTTTCCAAGCGCGTCATGACCCAGTCGATGGTGCCCACCGCCGTCGCCCGCCCCTTCTCCGACTTCGAGCGCGCGCGGGAGTTCCTGGAGGGCGCCGACTGGCCGTTGGTCATCAAGGCGGACGGTCTGGCCGCGGGCAAGGGCGTCTTCGTGGTGCAGAACTACGACGAGGCGGCCACGGCGCTCCAGGCCTGCTTCTCGGAAGGGCGCTTCGGGGAAGCCGGCCGGCGCGTCCTCATCGAGGAGTACCTCCAAGGCGAGGAGGCCTCGGTCTTGGCGCTCACCGACGGCAAGACGATTGCGGTCCTCCCCACGGCTCGCGATTACAAGCGGGCGCTGGACGGCGACCGCGGCCTCAACACCGGCGGCATGGGCGCCTACAGCCCGACCCCGGCGGTCACGCCGGCCATCATGGATCTCGTGGTGGGGCAGATCCTGGTGCCCATCGTCCACGCGATGAACCGTGAAGGCCGCCCCTACAAGGGGGTTCTCTTCGCCGGTCTCATGCTCACCAAGGGCGGGCCCAAGGCGCTGGAGTTCAACGTGCGGTTCGGCGACCCGGAGGCGCAGGCCGTCCTGATGCGGCTTCGGACCGATCTCTTGCAGCTGCTCCTCGCGGTCCAGGAGGGCACGCTCGACCGCATCGAACTCGAGTACGACGAGCGGCCTGCATGCTGCGTGGTGCTCGCCTCAGAGAACTACCCCGCGACCGGTCGCATGGGAATGGTCATCCACGGGCTCGCCGACGTCACCTGCGGCGAGGATCTCCAGGTCTTCCACGCCGGCACCGGCCTTCGCGGGCGCGATGTGGTAACCACCGGGGGCCGCGTCCTCGGGGTCACCGCCCTCGGTGCCGATCTGGCGGACGCCCGAGCCCGTGCCTACGCCGCTTGCAAGCGCATCTCCTTCGACGGGATGCGCTTCCGGACCGACATCGCCTCCGTGAGCCCGGTGGGGAGCCGCGGTCCCCTGCCCCCCGGCAATCGCGGGCCCGTAACCCCCGGCGGCCGCGGGGCGTTGTAAGAGGGCATGCGCGCCCTCGGATGCCTCCTCCTCGCCTGCGCCGCCGCGTCCCCCGCCCCTCCCGAGCCGGCGCGCTCCCTCGCGCTCAAGCTGCAGGAGGTGCGCCTCTCCCTCAAGCTGGAGAAGGCCACCCTGGAGGAGTTCGTCAAGTACTGCCGCACCGTGGCCGGGATCAACATCGTGGTGAACCGCGGGCTCATCGAAAAGCAGTTCGATCCCGACGCCCTCGTAATCGACCTGGAAGTGACGAACGCGCGTCTCGTCGACGCGCTCAAGCTCGCCCTCGAACCGCACGGGCTCGCGCTCAAGATCGAGGGCAACATCCTCTTCATCACGACGAAGAAGGACGCCCGCGGCAAGCCGGTGCTGGTCGTCTACGACGTCTCCGAGCTGCTCATGGCGATCCGCGACTTCCCCGCCCCCGACATCAACGTCTACCCGAGCAGCTACGAGCCGCCCGACCCGCCCGAGCCCGAGATCCACGTGGCGGTCCAATCCTCGGAGGAACTCGCGGAGATGGTGCGGCAATTCACCGGCGCCGAGACCTGGGAGGACGAGGGCGTGCGCATCACCCCGTTCCGCCGCCATCTCTTCATCCGGCAGTACCCCCAGGTCCATCGCGAGATCGCCGGCTTCCTCAATCAGGTGCGGTCGCTGCGGTAGCATGGGGGGGTGTCCCTCGAACACATCGAGCCGGCCACCGAGGTATTCCGGCGGTTCCTGAAGACCAAGGACCTCAAGGTCACCCGGCAGCGCGAGATCCTTCTCCGTCGCATCTTCGAACGCGAGGAGCATTTCACCGTCGATACCCTCGAGGACCGCGTCAAGGGGGACGGCATCTCCAAGGCGACGATCTATCGCACGCTCCAGCTCATGGTGGAGTGCGGGCTCGTCGCGGAGGTGGAGATCGGCAAGGAGCGGCGGGTCTACGAGCATGTCTACGGCCACGTCGCCCACGACCACATCGTCTGCGTGGACTGCAAGAAGGTGTTCGAGTTCGTCTCGCCGGAAGTGAGCGCGCTGGAGCGCTCGGTGGCCCGCCGTTTCGGCTTTTCCGCCACCGGGCACAGCCTGCGGATCGAGGCGGAGTGCGAGGATTTGCGGCGCACCGGGGAGTGCAAGCGCCGCGCCGTGAAGGTTCCGTGAACGAGGAAGCTTCCATGCGCGCCGCCCTGCGCGAGGCGGAAACGGCCGCCGCGGAGGGCGAAGTCCCGGTGGGGGCGGTCGTGGTGCACGGCGGGCGGATCGTCGGCCGCGGGCGCAACCAGCGCGAGACGCTCAACGATCCCACCGCCCACGCGGAGATGATCGCGCTCACCCAGGCCTCCGCGGCGCTCGGCACCTGGCGGCTCGACGGCTGCACGCTTTTCGTCACGCTGGAGCCCTGCCTCATGTGCGCCGGCGCGCTGGTGAACGCGCGGGTGGACAAGGTGGTCTTCGGCGCGCGCGACCCCAAGGCGGGTGCCTGCGGCTCGCTCTACCAGGTCGGCTTCGACACGCGGCTCAACCACCGCTTCGAGGTGGAGGGAGGGCTGCTCGAAGAGGAGTGCGGCGAGCTGCTCCGCAAGTTCTTCGCGGGCTTGCGCTGAGGTGGGGAGGGGGGGCGGGGGGAGGCGTCCTGCGCGCGGGTCAGTCCCCCGTGGGCTTCACCGTGGCTCCCTCGATCATGAGAAGCACGGTGCGTTCGGGCGCGCGGGTGCGATGGCGCACGCCGCGGGGGACGGTGAACCCCTGGCCCGGCCGCAGCTCGACGCTCGTGTCCTCGAGATCGATGAGCCAGCGCCCCTCGACGACGTAGAAGAACTCGTCCTCGCGGTCGTGGTGGTGCCAGTGGAACTCGCCGTGCACGACACCGAGGCGGACCACGCAGTCGTTGACGCGACAAAGCGTCTGGTTGAACCAGGGCTCGACGGATGCCGCCAGCGCCTTCACGTCCACCAATTCCAGAGGCCCGAACTTCTCGCCGGTGTGGATGGTGTAGGCCCCGCCCCCCTTCATGACTTTCTCCTGTACTCGATCTCGGCCAGCGTGCGCGCCGTGCCGTCGGCGGCAATTTCCTCGGTGACCAGGAGGAGGCGGTCGGCGCCCTCCCAACGGAAACGCGACCGGGAGCGTCGCTTCGTGCCGGTGGCGGGGTTGACGCCGTCGCCCTCCAGGGTAAGGACGCCCTCCTGTTCCACGCCGCGGGAGATGCCGGGCACCGGACTGTGGTCGTCCATCCAGACCCCGACGAACTGCTCGTCGATGGTGTCGTAGCCGAGGTGCCAGACTCCGACCCACTCCGCGCCGCCGCCGGCGCCGCGAATCTCGAAGCGGAGGTAGTTGCCGTTGAGCACGAGCGCGCCCGCGGAGGTCCCGGAGCTCGTGATCGGCTCCTGGCCGGGCACGGCGAAATGGCGCGTGCTGAAGGTCCAGTTCCCCACGTAGCGCGCGAGCATGTCGTGTTCCTTGGCGCGGCGCATCCAGGCGGGCGGGCCGGCCTTCTCACCCTCTTCCGCCCGGGCGAAGGCGAAGAGGAGCGCGAGGGCGACCGCGACGAGGATCGAGACGGACTTCATGGGTTTCTCCGGCGGCCATGCTACCCGGCGGCTCCGCGCCAAGCTGGCCGCGCCGGGGGGGGGGGCGCGTAGACTGGCGAGACTCCACTACGGAGAGGTGCCAGAGCGGTCGAATGGGCCGGTTTCGAAAACCGGTGTGGGCGCAAGCCTACCTAGGGTTCGAATCCCTACCTCTCCGCCAACCTTTCTGATCCCGCGTCGCAGGAGGGGCAAGAGCCCCCTCTGCGACGCGGGGTACCACCGGCGGCTACCCGAGCCCGTCGGCCCAGGCCACGAGGCCGACGACGTCCAGGAGCCAGTAGGTCAGCCCGCTCACGATCGCGGAGGTCGGGATCGTGATGATCCAGGCCCAGAGGATCTTGGTGGCCACGCCCCAGCGCACGGCGCGCAGCCGGCGCGCGGATCCGACGCCCATGATGGCTCCCGTGACCGAGTGGGTGGTGCTGACCGGGATGCCGGCCGCCGTGACCCCGAAAAGGACCAGCGCTCCCGCGGTCTCCGCGCAGAATCCCTGCACCGGCTTCAGCTTCGTGAGCCGCGTGCCCATGGTGCGGATCACGCGCCATCCGCCCAGCATCGTCCCGACCGCGATCGCCGCGTGCGCCGCGAGCACGACCCAAAGCGGCACGTTGGGCGCCAGCAGCTTGCCCGTGGCTGGGTCGAGGGGGGAGGCGAGGAAGCCTCCCGCCACCAGCGCCATCGTGATCATGCCCATCGTCTTCTGGGCATCGTTCCCTCCGTGCCCGAGGCTGAACGCGGCGGCGCTGAAGAGCTGCCCGACCCGGAAGACGCGATCCACCTTCGCGGGGCGCCGATGCCGGAACAGCCAGTAGACCAGGATCATGAGCATCGCCCCGCTGGCCATCCCGATGATCGGCGCGAGGAAGATGAACACCCCGATCTTGGCGACCCCCGCGATCATCAGCACGCCGAAATCGAAGCCCGACTTCATCAGGCCCGCGCCGATCAGGCCCCCGATGAGCGCGTGGGATACGCTGATGGGCAACCCCATTTTCGTGCAGGCGTGGGTCCAGAGGATCGCGCCCAACAGCGTGCTGAGCACGAGCATCTGGGAGATCGAGTCGAGTTTGAGCACGCCGCCGTGGATCGACTTCGCCACCGCCGTCCCGAACAGGAACGCCGCCACGAAGTTCCAGAAGGCGGCCCAGAGGACGGCCTGGCGAGGGGTCAGGACGCGCGTCGATACCACCGTCGCGACGGAATTCGCCGCGTCGTTCATGCCGTTGTAGAAATCGAAGACGAGCGCGACGGCGATGGTGACGATGACGAGGGCGAGCATGGGGAGGGGGGCGGGGGCTCAGGCGTACTCGAGGAGGATGTTCTCGATGTTGTCCGCGACATCCTCGCAGCGGTCGGTGGCCTTCTCGATGTGCTCATAGACCTCCTTCCACTTGAGGATGACCCGCGTGTCGGTCTCCTCGCGGAAGAGAGCGCCGATGGTGGGGCGGAGGACGCTGTCCGCCTCGTTCTCGAGGGTGTTGATCTGGATCAGGATCTGCCGGAGCGGTCCCGGGTTGCGCAAGTCGCTCAGCGCACCCACCGCCTCGCGGACCAGCGCGACCTGGCTTCTCAGGATCTCGGTCAGCTTCCGCAGGGCGGGGGTCGCCTGCCGCAGCTCGTAGTAGAGCATCCGCTGGGCGGCCCCCTCCACGAGGTCGATGATGTCGTCGAGGCGCTTTGAGATGGTGCTGATCTCGTTCCGGTCCAGGGGCGTGACGAACGACTTGTGGAGCTCCGCGAGCACCGTGTGCAGGACTTCGTCCGCCGAGTGCTCCAGCGCCTTGATCTGGTCCACGCGGCGCTCCACCTCGTCGAGATGGTCGAGGAGGTCTCGAAACGCCTCCACGATCTCCACGGCCTTGCCCGCGGCCGACTCCATGTGCTGGAAGAAGATGTCTTTCTTGGGAAGGAGTATCCGGAACAAGGCGACCTCCGTAAGGAACTGGCGGGACCTGCCGGCGCGGTTCGCCTCCCGCGATCCTGACAAAGTGGGGCCCCCGCGCCAAGGAAATCCATGCCGCCGTCCTGCCTCCCGCGAGGAGCCGCGGGAGCGGGCCCCGCTCCCCGAATGCCAGGATGCCGCCGAACCATGGCTGCGCATCGCGATTCCGCGGCGGCGCCCACGGGACGCGAGGCGGCGCGAAGCGCGCTTTCGCCGCCCGGCGGCTGGCGGCTGGCGGCAGGCGGCTGGCGGCTGGCGGCTGTGGGGCGTGCTGCTGGTCGGGGCCGTGGGACTCGCGCTGGGAGTGGGCGTGCACGCGGTGATGCGTGCGCGGGAGGATGAGCTCATCCGGGCGGTGTTCGCGCGCGACGCCGAGACGCGCATCCGGGCGGTCAAGGTGCAGTTCGCCACCGATCTCGAGGTGCTCCACGCGCTGCGCGCCTTCTACCGCGGCTCCATCTTCGTGGATCGGAAGGAGTTCGCCCTCTTCACCGCCTACGCCTTGCAGCGCCACGAGGGCAGCATCCGCGCCCTCGGATGCGCCGTGCCCGTCCCGGCATCCGAACGCCTCGCCCACGAGGAGCAGCAGCGGGCCGAAGGCCTCCCGGGGTACGAGATCCGAGATCCGACGCAGCACGGGGCGTACGCGCGGGCGGGGGAGCGGAAGTCCTCTTGCCCCGTCGTCTAGGTGGCGCCCCCGGAGCCGGGCATCGGGGTTCTTGGGCTCGACCTGGCCTCCGAGGAGTCCCGCCGCGCCACCCTGGAGCAGGCCTGCGACACGGGGGAATTGCTGGCCACCCCGGAGATCCGGCTCCTCCCCGTGCGCCCGGGCCACCGCCGCGGCCAGCGCCTCCGCGCCGTAAGGCTCAGGAGGGAGCGCACGGATGCCCGCCGCCAGGCAGCGCGCCCGAACTGCGGCTGCAACGTGCCCCGTCACGGCGATGATAGGGGGGACCGGACCACGCGTCGAGCGTAGCGCCTCCGCCACTGCGACTCCGTCCATGTCGCGGAGCGCCAGATCGAGGAGGACCGGGTCGAAGCCGCCGGCGGCGAGCGCGGCGAGCCCCTCCGCCCCAGTGACGGCGGCGGTGACCGCGTGGCCTTGCGCTTCGAGAAGCCCCCGGGCGACCTGCAGGGCGAACTCGGAGTCCTCGACGACGAGGACGCGGCGGGGGGCCATCCAGGCCGGCCTGCGCGCCGGGGCCGTACCGGCCAAGCCCTTCCCTGCGGCCCCCCGCCCCCCCCTGCCGATCCTTTGGAGAGATGATGCAGCGCGACCAAGGAATCCGGTTGCTGGGCCTCAAGCCGGGAGCCCGCACCGAGGAGGTCCTGCGGGCCTACCGCGGGCAGAGCGAAGTCTTGAAGCGGCGCATCCTGCGCGCCAGATGGCCCGAAGAGAAAGAGGCCTATCGCGACGCGCTCCGCCGGCTGGTGAGCAGCCGCGACGTGGCGCTGGGGAGGCCGCCGGGGGGGGCGGGGGGCAAGGAGCGGCTGGGCGTCTCGGGGAGCCGTCTGGTCGCGCGCCTCGAGGGGCTGGCCCTGTCGGGACTCGACGGCGGCGGCGCCCGGTCCTTCCTCGGGCTCGAGCCCAACGCCGCGCGCGGCGCGATCCTGGAGGCGTACGACCGGGGACGGCGCGCCCTCCTGCGCCGCTATTCCGCGGCGAAGACGCGCGAGGAGATGCTCGCGGCGCGGCGCGCCCGGGCGAAACTGCGCACGGTCCGCAACTTCGCCCTCGCCTGAGCGCGCCCCGGCTCAGCCGCCCTTCTTCTCGAGCTCTTCCTGATAGACCACGAGGACTGCGGCGATCTTGAACGCCTTTTCCATCAGCTTCGCGAGCTTTTCCGGATCCATCGTGTCGTTGCCGCGCGGCGCCTCCTTCTCGAGCTCCTTGCTGAGCGCCGTCAGCGCCGCGATCTTCTTCTCGAGGGTCGCCTTGTCCGCCTGCTGCGCCTCCTTGCGCAACTGATCCTCGGATTTGTCGAGGTCGGCCTCGGCCGCGCTCTTGCCGCAGCCGGCGAAGAGCAACGAAAGGAGGGGGATAAGTGAGAGGGCTCGCATGGCGCGGCACAGTAGCGGAACGCCCAGGCGCCCGCAAGAGGAGGCACCCGCATTAGAATGGCGCCATGAAGCGCGGAAGGAGAATCCTGCTCGGCTCGCTCGGGCTCCTGCTCCTTGCGGTCCTGAGTCTCCCGCTCTGGATCGACGCCGCCGCGAGGACCGCGGTGGAGCGGGGGGGCAGCTACGCCCTCGGCGTGAAGACCACGCTTCAGGGAATCGATCTGTCGCTGTTCGGGGGGGACGCCTCGCTGACGGGGTTGACCATCGGGAACCCCGCGGGATTCGCGAGCCCCCACTTCCTGGATCTCCGCCAAGGCAGCATCGCCGTCACGCTCAAGTCGGTTCTGGGCGACAAGGTGGAGGTGCCTTCGCTCGTCCTGGAAGGGCTCGACTTGCGGCTCGACCGCTCCGATCAGGGGGCGAACTACGACGTCATCCTCGCTCATGTCAAGCGCCTCGAGGGAGAGAAGAAGCCCGAGGAGAGCTCCAAGTCCTTCGTGATCCGCGAGGTGATCCTGCGCGACGTGCGAGTCGACGCCAAGCTCTCCCTGGCCGGCGTGCTCAAGCCGGCGGTCCAGCTCCGCATCGAGGAGATCAGGTTCACGAACGTGGGCGAAGAGGGCATCCCCATGTCGCGCGTCTACGGCCTCATCCTGAAGGGGCTCTTGGGCGGCGTCCTCGATGCGGGAAGCGGCATCCTGCCCGACGAAATCGCCGGCGGGCTCAAGGACGGACTCGGCGCCCTGGCCGGCGTGGGGGAGCTGGGCTTGAGGGTGGTCGGCGAGGGCGGCAAGACCATCGTGGAGGGAGGAAAGAAGGTGGTCGAGGAGGTCCTGAAGCCGCTCGACGGGATCTTCGGGCGAAAGGAGAAGAAGGAAGGGGATTGACCGTGGCGGGTCCCGCCATCCCTCGCCGCCTGCTGGCCCAACTTCGGCGGGTAGGAGCGCAGACAGCGCCGTTTCGGCGAAGCGGCGCGGTTTCGCTTCCTGGTTCCACTCCATTCCCGCGAGCACCGAGGGGATCCTCAGGCGCTGCGGCAGCTCGAGGCCGAGCCGGTCGAGG
Organism: Planctomycetaceae bacterium; assembly: GCA_052388375.1. Lineage (GTDB taxonomy): Bacteria > Planctomycetota > PLA2 > PLA2 > PLA2 > JBQTIG01. The sequence goes on from JBQTIG010000040.1 coordinate 9,316, forward strand.
AGCGCCGCCTGCGCCGGGTCGGGCCGCACGACGCAGCGCAGGGTGAGCTCCGGACCGTGTCCCTGTCGAAAACTCCTCCGCAGCCCGATTCGCTCGCAAAGAGAGCAGGAATGCGCCATGGACGCGCGGCGAAACGGGCGATTCGGGGTTTTCGCGCGCGGGCGCGACCGTGTCCGGGCACGACGGTGCCAGGACGCGCGCCGGGACATCCGATCGAGTGGGCCGTCAGGCCGCGCGAACGGAACGGCGGTGCAAGCCACCGAGGTGCGGAACGGCGACCACGGGCACGTTGCCGCTCTTGACCTCGCGCGGCTCCGGCGCGTTGCGCTCGAGCGAGAGATGACAGGTGGGCGTAGACTCGCAAACGTGATCAAGGCCGGCACGATCCGGGCAGCGGACCGAGTTTTCGGGAGGGAGAGGTGCCAGGCGGCGGGGGGGTCGTAGCGGCGGCGGCGGGGCGTGGAGGGCTCCGGGGGGAAGAGAAAGGCGCGGAGGCGATGCGGCGCTACCTCTACATCGCGCGAGGGTGTCGCGGCCCGCGCTCCTGATGGAGCGCAACCCATGCCAGGATTCGGAGTTACGTGCCGGATCGCCGTGAGACGACTTTGCCTGGCACCGTACCCTACCTGCTTTCGATCTCGCCCACGATGCGCGCGAACGTCTCGACGGGCTCGAGCTGCCGCAGCGCCTCCACCGCCCGGTCCAGGTCGAGGTTCACGTACTCGTGGACGACCACGTTGCGGAAGCCGGGGAGCCGGGCGAGCGCGCCCAGCACCTCGCGCGGGAACTCGGGGTACGCGCCCAGATTGCGGACGGCCTCCGAGTAGTCGTCGATTTTGAGCCCGCGGCGAGTGGACAGCTCCGAGGCGATGTCGATCACGAGATGGCAGACGGTCAGCAGCGAGAAGAGAACGTCGTTGTGGAGGCTCAGGTCGCTGCGCAGGTCCTGCGCACCCTTCACGCGAGGCTGTAGGGCGCGGAGGTGCGCGAGGTGCCTCCGGAGCTCGCCAAGGCGCTCGACGAGGAAGGTCACTTCCGCAGGACCTCCAGGAGGCGCCGGCGCGCTCTCTCGACGAACGGGGCCAGATCGGCGGCGCGGATCTGGACGTCGCGTCGGAACGCGTGCTCCGCCTCGGGGTCGCCGCAGTGGAGGAGGTGTCCCTCGCGGACGATCCGGCGGCCGAGGAGGGGCGGCGCGTCATTGAGGATCACGACGTCCACGTCGTTGACGTGGAGGGCGCCGATGAGCGCGCTCGTCAGCTCCACCCGCTTCTCGAAGCGGGCCCCTGCGTCAGGACAACGCGCGCGGTCCAGCAGCACGCCTACGTCGACGTCGCTCTCGCGGTGGGCGCGGCCCGCGGCATGGCTCCCGAAGAGGTAGGCGGCGACGATCTCGCGACGAGTCGCGAGGCACGCGCGGATGCGATCCTCGATCTCGGACGCCATGCGAGGCGATTATCGCACGGCCGGTGGCGCTCTGGCCTCCTGCGTGTGCCCCTCCCTCGGGAACAGCCCTGCGAAGTGCCTCTTCGACTCGCTCCCGCCGATCCACTGCGTGATGGTCGGGGAGGCGTGGGGGGCACGGATCACTCCGCCCGGTCGCTTGGTAGCCCCTCCCCCAGTCGATCGGAGGAACGATCGTGCCGCCGAGCCGCGGCTTCCTCGTCCCGTCCCGGACGGATCGGTTGAAGTCGGCGTGGAGGGACCGGCGTCCTCGCCCTTCCGGAACCGGATCGAGAGCGCCTCGGTCCCGCCCGCGAGCTCGTGCGTAGCCACGTACGCGGTTAGGGCCTTCCATGAGAAGGCCGTCCCTGTCCAGAGCCGACGTGGCGGCGCCTCCCTCCGAGCCGAGTCAACCGCGCCGCCAGGCTTCCATCCGCACTCTTGGTGGGCCACGTGTTGGGGGC
>JBQTIG010000041.1:0-42115 GCA_052388375.1 Planctomycetaceae bacterium
CGTTCACAGGCATGCGGGGGACCACCCGCAGGGAGGGAACGGCCATGGTGATCGGCACGAGCATCTTCCGGATGGATGGGAACCCCCTCTTCAGCCCCGCCTTCGGCGCTGGAGGAAAGGGCGGTACTTTTGTCGTCGAAGTGCAGCAGGTCGTGCACGCTCCTGCGTTCGTCATCACGATCCAACACAGGAGCCCGGACGAAACGACATGGTCGGATGCGGGGACGTTCACGACGATCACCGTAACCGGCACACAGCCGAAGACCCTGGGCGGGCTCAAGGAGTTGCTGCGGTTCAAGTACAGCTTCACGAGCACGGACCCCGAAGACGGCGTACACTTCGTGATGCTGGCGCCGACGTGGTCGCCCTCATAGTTGGCGCGCCAGATGAGGTGACGAGACAGGAGGACATGCTGTGTGATGGATCCTGACAAGTGTAGTGGGGACTGTGCGTGCGACTCCTGTCACCGTTCATGCGGAAGTCCGCCTAGCTCCAGAAAGGGGCCACGCACGAAGGCAGATCTGCAATTCGCCGCGCTTGCCTCGGCATCGTGGTGCAGGGGATCGCGGTACTGGGCCCCGTGGGGCTTCGCGCATGTGCTCACGTCTACATGCGGGATGCACTGCGCGGAAATGCAGGCGTCGGGTGGGTGAGCCTATACCGCGCGGAACCGTGCTGGGATCGTGCTTCATGAAGGGCACGGACATCGAAGCAGCGTGCGGCACGAGTCTAGTGCGACACATCCTTCGATGCACCGCGCAGTCGCAGAGACACACCGTCCACCAGAGGCTCAAAGACCCTTCTGATTGGAAGGCCAAGCAGGCAGTCGCTGATGCGGTGTCGAGAGAAGTTGATCGGATGACCAAACCAGGTGTGGCGATTGGGAAGTTTGACTCTGTGGGTCTATCCTTGCTGGAGTTCGTCACCCTGGGTCTCGAGTGCCCGCCGATGTGTCCCTCCGTGCTCGGCGTGGAGGGACCCTTCATGCATTGCGCTCCTGACGCGGCAGCTCCCGGCGACTACGAGTGCTCCGTGTGGTACTTATACAGATGCGGATATGGTCCCGGGGAGGAACCGCCTCCGCCTCGGGATCCGCCCTCGGTGCCTGGGTTTCCGCAGCCGACCGATCCCTATAGCCCGAGTAAGCCCCTCGGGGTGGTTGAAGTCTGGATCACCACTCTGCTCGCCCCTGGTGAATGCGTTGCCCAGAAGCAGCGCTTTACCATCTGCATCCACGTACGATCGGCACTCGGTGGGATCAAGGCGATCGAAGCGCTCGGCCTGCGGGAGGCGTATGAGAGATACATGCTCACGGTAGCCCAGGGCGCGTTCCAGCAGATGAAGAAAGGGATGCGGTGCAAGATTCCCTGCTACATCGTGTGGCTCACACAGCCTCCGTACTCCAAGAGCGATGGCGCCTCAGAGGATCGCGGGACCATCAGCCAGTGCTTCTACTGGGAGTTTCAGTGTCACCCTCACACGGGCCGTGCGGCTCCCGAAACTCGTTTTGGGAACGCTTACGCCGAAGTCTCCCGGACTGGGCGTCCGTCAGGGGCGTTGATTGCCCCCGGGGTACCGCCGATCGGATCCAGACGTCGAATCGTCGCGTCCGCGGGCGTGCCAGGCGTGTCGGCGCTGAAGTCAGGGCGACGCGGCGCGTCCTACGCTTCGATCGCGACGAGGGGTCTCCCGGATTGGGTGCCGACCTGGGACGGGAGCGCAGACGCAATTCGTAGCCTCTTTGCCCCTGTTGTGTCGATTGAGGAGGGAGGTGCCATCTGGCCGTCAACAGGGCAGCAGAGATCAGGGAGTGAGTGACATTGTGCCTGGACGATTCGCGCGGATCCACCGACTGCTAGTGTGGCTCCACGTCCTCGCACCTGCGGTTCTTGCCGCGTGTACTCGGGAACCAACCGCGATCCGCGCGAGTGATGAGATCGTCCTGTCTTGCGGCGAGTCTCTCAAGGCTCACCTAGCCAGCGTGCGGTGCCTGGTTGACGAGATCTTGCCATTAAGGAGGGCGGGCGAACGGGGAGTGCAAGCATTAGTCGCACTGCTGGTTGACGGTCACCCACCCGTGCGCTCTGGCGCCGCAGCTGCACTGGGCGATCTTGCTCAGTATCGGAGCGATGCGTCCGGTGCATATGCCCTCCTACAAGCGCTGGAGCGCGAGGGTGACTCAGGGGTGCGGGTCGCGATCGCCTACGCCATGGGCGCGTTCCGAGACCAGGCCAGTCTCCTTTCGTCGGCACTCTTCGCAAAGGTCGCTTCAGACGAAGAGTGCGTTGATGTAAGATTGGCCGCGGGATACAGCCTATGGATGCTTGCGGGCGAGGAGACCGCGACTCGGAGGCTCTTCGCGACCGCTCTGGGTTCAAGCGACTCATCTGTTCAAGCGGTTGCAGCCCTCTACCTAGCCAAGATGGGCGCGTTCGGGCGACTCCTCGTGACGGAGATCCTGCGCGCGCTGCCGCATCCGGATTCAGTAGTGCGCCGGGACCTTGCAGTCGCCTTGGGCAACGCGGGTCCGGAGGCGATCGGTGCCACGGAGGCGCTTGAGCACCTGCTTGACGATCCGGAAGAGGTCGTTCGCAGCGTTGCACTCTCCGCTCTATCGAAGATCCACGAAGGGCATGCCCGGCCGGAGTGGTGGCGCGACAAGTAGATTGGATCCCCAAGATCCGGAGAGCGAACGCAAGGAATCCGAACTTCCAGAGCATCGGAGGAATGGAGGAATCCATGAAGGACTGCGACCGCATCGACAAGCTCGAGCGTGAGTGTCGGCGCCTGCGCCGGATGTTCGCGCTCCTCGTGGCCGCGCTCGGGGTCGTGCTGGGCGTAGCCTGGGCGGGGAGCGTGGACGAGCTCGTAGGAAAGCGCTTGCGACTCGTCGACGACAAAGGCAATGCTTGGCTCGTGGCGGAACCGTCGGAAGGGGGCGGAAGGCTGTTGCTCTCTGACGGGACTCCGTTTGGAGGGGTCGAGTTGCGCGCCGAATTGGCCAACAGGTGGGTCGCATTGCGAGGGGCCTCGGGAGAGCCTCAGATGATGCTTGCAAAAAGCTACAATTACCACGCGGGGGTCGGCGTGTTCGACACGGATGGGACCACGCGAGCGCTCCTCCTTGCCCACCCGGACGGGAGGGGGGCACTCCTTGTTTTCGAACGGGAGAAGGGGCTTGCGGCAAGGTTCCCCGAGGAAATGCGCTGGCCGATCGAGGAACTGGAAAAGGTCATGAAAGCCCAAGGCGACTGCGTGGAGTTTGTAGAGGAGGTGGACGCTTGGCTTCTTAGTCACGAGGGGATGAGGCCAGAGACCCTGGAGGCTGTGTTGGGCGCCGCCAAAACTGATCCTTGGGGGAATCCCTACCGACTGACGGCGGTGGATGATCACAAGACCGTGGTCGCGTCCGCCGGCCCTGACGGCCAAATGGATACGGTTGACGACATCGTCTATTCGAGCACGAGAGCGAGGTAGCTTGCCAGGCAGCGCCTGATGCGGCGGAGTTCCTTCCTCCACAACCCTCGTGGAGGCCTGCTGCGGTACGGCCTCCGCGCCGCACGTAGCTTGTACGCTACGCCTCCAGCAGCGCGCGCAGATGCTCCCGGGCGGACTCCTCGAGAGCGACGAGGTCGTAGCCGCCTTCGAGGAGGCTCAGCAGGGGCCAGCGGGCGAGGCGACGGGTGAGTTCGCCGTAGCAGCCGCTCGTGAGCTCGAGCTGCGCGATGCGGTCGCGGGCGTGGGCGTCGAAGCCGCAGGAGACCAGGACCACGTCGGGGGCGCGCGCCTCCAGCGCGGGCAGCACCTGCGCGTCGAAGGCGGCGAGGTAGGCCGCATCGTCCGTCCCCGGCGGGAGCGGCACATTGACGATGTTGCCGGCGCCGCGCTCGTGCGCGGCCCCCGTCCCCGGGTAGAGCGGCATCTGGTGCAGGCTCGCGTAGAGCACCGTCGGGTCGTTCCAGAAGATCTCCTGGGTGCCGTTGCCGTGGTGGACGTCCCAGTCCACGATCGCCATCCGCTTGCCCCGCGCCGTCAGGAACCGCGCCAGCACGGCCACGTGGTTCACCAGGCAAAATCCCATGGCCCGGGCGCGGCAGGCGTGGTGGCCCGGCGGGCGGGTGCAGGCGAACCCGGCCTCGATGCGGCCCGAGAGCCACGCTTCCCCGAGCGCCAGTGCCGCACCGGCCGCCCTCACCGCCACCGCCCAGGACTCCCCGCAGACGGGGGTGTCGGGGTCGAGCGCCCCCGCCCCCCTCCCCACGCTCCCCCTCACCCAGGCCAGGTAGGCTGGGTCGTGCGCGGACTCGAGCTCACCCGCGGTCGCGTCCCGGGAAGTCACCTCCAGGAGCGGCAGCCCTTCCAGCCCGCGCAGGACCGCCCCCATGCGCTCCGGCCGTTCCGGGTGGCCAGGTCCCGTGTCGTGGCGGAGCAATAGCGGGTCCTGCACGAGGCCGGTGCGCACGCGGGGAAAGATAACGTACCCGGGGGGGATGGCGTCCCCGCAATCCCCGGTAACAATACAGGGCTCCGGGCCAAGCCCGGTCGGAAGGAGACCACCGTGATGATGAGAAGGAACCCGTGGGCCGTGCTGGCCCTGTTGGCCGCGGCCGGGATCGCCAGGGCGCAGGAGGAGGAGGCGAAGCAGCCGGATTTCCCCCCCTTCGCCAAGATCGGGCAGGGGATGGAGGCGCAGAAGGGCTTCTGGAACCTCCTCCAAGACCAGAAGAAGACCAAGTTCTGGGTGGAGATCCCCGCCGCTCAGCTCAACCAGCCCTTTCTGGTCGCCACGAGCATCACCGGCGGCACGACCCAGGCGGGCTGGCAGTGGAACGACTGGCTGCTCGTCTTCCAGCGCAACGACAAGCGGCTCGTGCTCCTCGAGCGCAACGTCGGCTACAGCGGCAAGGGCGGCAAGACCCTCGAGGAGGTCGTCGCGCGCACCTACACCGACCGGGTGCTCGCCACTTACCCGATCCTCACCATGGGCCCCAACGGCGGCTTCGTCGTGGACGGGAAGATCCTCCTGGCCGGCGGCGCCCCCCTCTTCTTCGGGCGGCTCGGCGCGAGCAAGGATCCGTCGCTCGCCTCGTTTGAACGCAGCAAGACCTTCCAGGACAACACCGAGATCTCGATGGAGATGCCGGCGCCCGACGGGCGGCTCGTGACCCTCCACTACTCGATTTCGCGTCTGGCGGGCAAGCGCGGCAACGGCTACCGCCCGCGCGCCGCCGACGACCGCGTCGGGTACTTCATGACGGTGCTGAAGGACTTCAGCGCCACCAACCAGGACGACCAGCGCAACCTGCGCTACGTCAACCGCTGGGACCTCCAGAAGGCCGATCCGGCCCTGCCGGTCTCGCCGCCCCGCGAGCCCATCATCTTCTACATCGAGAAGAGCGTGCCGCTGCACCTGCGGCGCTACGTGAAAGAGGGGATCGAGGAGTGGAACAAGGCATTCGAGAGGGTCGGCTTCCAGGACGCCGTGGTCGTGCGGCAGCAGACCGACGAACAGTTCGCCGACCTCGACCCCGAGGACGTGCGCTACAACTTCTTCCGTTGGATCGTGAGCGAGACCCCGTTCGCGATGGGGCCGAGCCGCGTCAACCCGATGACGGGCCAGATCCTCGACGCCGACATCATCTTCGACGACTCCTTCCTCCGGTATTCGTTGCGCGAGTACCGGCTCCAGATCCGCGAGGTGCCCACGGCGATCCTCGACCGCAAGGGGCGCGACATGCTGTGCGACCATCCCTTCGCCGCCTTGGGCCTCAGGGTCGAGCCGGACGAGTTCTGGCAGGGCCACCCCGAAGGCGCGCCGCGCCCGATGGGGGACCCGCACGGCCGCCGCGCCTTCTGCAGCCTCGGCCACGGCATCCAGCACCAACTCGGATGCGCCGGGCTCCATTTTGCCGGCGCGGAGGGCCCCAAGGCCCCGGGCAGCGACTACCCCGAGCAGTTCGTGGGACAGATCCTCAAGGACACCGTCATGCACGAGGTGGGGCACACCCTCGGCCTGCGCCACAATTTCAAGGCTTCGATCTTCCGCAGCTACGACGAGGTCACGTCGGAGAGCAAGCCCGCCGACATCGCCGGCTCGGTGATGGATTACGCCGCGACGGTGATCGCACCGGAAGGGCGCCCGCAGGGCTACTTCGCCATGGGCACCCTCGGGCCCTACGACTACTGGGCCATCGAATACGGCTACGCCATCGACGACAAGGAGCTCCCGAAGATCCTCGCGCGCGTTGCGGAGAAGGGGCTCGACTACGCGACCGACGAGGACACGATGTCGCAGGACCCCTACGTCAACCGCTGGGACATGGGGAGCGACCCGCTCGAATTCGCCAAGCGCCGCCTCGAGATGATGAAGCGGCTTCGCAAGAACCTCGAGGAGCGCGCCGTGGACAAGGGCGAGGGCTACCAGCGCCTCCGCCGCGCCGTCGACATGCAGTTCTTCGAGGCGCGCTCCGCCGCCGCTCTTGCCGTCCGTTTCGTGGGAGGCGAGCACATCCATCGCGACCACCGCGGCGATCCGAACGCGCGCCCGCCCCTGGTGCCGGTCAGCGCCGAGAAGCAGCGCGAGGCGATCCGCTTCGTCTGCGACGAGCTCCTCTCGGGCAAGTACTTCGACTTCAGTCCCGAGCTGCTCGCCAAGCTCGCACCCGATTACTGGGGGGAGGATTGGCTCTCTCTCGTGACCGAGGGGCACGGCTACCCCTACGCGGAAAACGTGGCCGCCACCCAGCTCGCCATCGTCTACGGCCTTACCTCCCCCGGCCGCCTGGCTCGCGTCCTCGACGCGCGCAACAAGACTCCCGTGGGCCAGGACGTGATCACCGCGCCTGAGATCTTCGACGCCCTCGAAGGGGCCGTCTTCGGCGGCCTCAAGGAGGCGGTGGCGGCGCCCAGCAGCAACCAGGCGCCCGCGCTCTCCGAGATGCGACGCAACCTGCAGCGCAGCTACGTCGCGCACATGGTCTTCGTGCTTCTCGAGGGAGAGGGGCGTTACCCGGCGCCGATCCAGACGCTTGCCCGCCACTACGTCGGGCGGCTCGCCAAGCTGGTGGGCGAGGCCCTCGAGGCCGGCGCTGGCGCCGACACCTACACGCGCGCTCACCTCGAGGAGTGCAAGGCGCGCCTCGGCAGCGCACTGGAGGCGAGCTACACTCTTCGCTGACCGCCTTCGATCCGAATGTAACGGCCGCCCGCATCGCGCGGGCGGCCGTGCTTTTTTTAGGCGCGGGAAGAGGGCGGGACCCGCTCGTTGCCAAGACCGGCCCGCGGTCAACTCCCGCGCGTGGGGCGCGCGACGTGTTCCGGCGAGACGTCCGCTGGACGTCCCGCCGGCTGGCGAAGGTGCGAACGACCGCAGGCGCGCGCCCGGTGGCGGGACCCGCTCGTTGCCAAGACCGGCCCGCGGTCAACTTCCGCGCGTGGGGCGCGCGACGCGTCCCGGCGAGACGTCCGCTGGACGTCCCGCCGGCTGGCGAAGGTGCGAGCGACCGCAGGCGCGCGCCCGGGCGCGGCGGAGCCGCGATTCGCCACGGGCCGCGCGCCGCGGTAGGCTCTCCGCTGCCATGTCGAAACGCACCAATCTGACGGCTCTCCTGCTTGTCGCTGGCGCGGTGCTGTTCCTCGCCCTGCGGCTCCTTCAGGACTCGGCGGCATCCAGAACCGACCGGTCGGGACTGGATCGCGACTCTGGAACCGATCGCTCCGCCCGGCGGGCCGGCGACTCGGGAACCGACGGGTCGATTCCGGACGCGGAAATGCTCCGGTCCCTCATTTCCAAGCACGGCGGGTTCCGGGGTACGGGGCGGTTGGTCCTAACCCTTCCGGATGCCCCGGGTGCCGGCCTCGACGTGGTGATGGAAGGCCTGCTCGACGGCTGGACGCTTCGCGCGAAGGGGGTCGCCGACGTGGACGGGCGCTTCCGGTTCGAGGAGATGCCGCGGGGCACCGGCTATGCGCTCTCGGTGGAGGGGCCCCGGGTGCAGCCCTACCACGGCGCCGACACGGTGCCCGCGGGGGCGGAGCATGACTTCGGCGAAGTCGTGTTGAACCGCTATTACTTCGTCCTGGGCCGCGTGGTCGGCGGCGGCGATCGAGGCGTGGCGGGGGCGCAGATCGACCTCATCCGCCCGGCCGGCGGCTCCAACTCCTTCTCCATCATGCAGCTCTCCACCGAGGTGGCGAACGAGGACCCCGTCACCGCGGGAATCGCCGCCGGCAGCGACGGGCGGTTCGTCCTCCGTCTCGAGAGGCCCGGGATCTTCACCGTCCGGACGCGCGCGGAGGGTTGGGCTACGAACCATCGCGGCGACGTGGTGGTGGGCGGAATGGGCGACACGGAGCTGACCATCGCGCTGGCGCAAGGCCACGCCGTCTTCGGCCGCGTGCTGGACGGGGTGGGCAAGCCGGTGTCGGAGGCGACCGTCACGGTCTTCGCGATGAGCGTGCGCGACTTCTCCTTCCCCAAGGAGATCGCGTGCACCGACGGGCTGGGAGAGTTCTCGTTCCGGCTGGAGCCGACGGCGCTGGAGTACTGGCTCTCCGTGGTGCCGCCGCGCGGCGCGCACCACTCCCGGCGGTTTCGCGTCCCGCTCGAGGAGGAACTCGTGGTGCGGCTGCCCGGGGGCGGGGTCGTGGTGGGGCGCGTCGTGCAGGAGGGGACGATGGCGCCGGTGGAGGGGGCTGCGGTGCTCGTCGGCCTATCGCTCGACGCCGCCAATCGGCAGATGCCCGAGTTCTCCATGCCGGTGAAGAGCGACGGCTACGGGCGGTTCCGCGTGGAGGGCGCCGGCGAATCGGTGCTCCAGTCGGTCACGATCCGCGCCGAGGGCTTCGCCGATTTCCGCGCAAGCCCTCTCCCGATGTTCTCCACAGACGCCGATCTCGCGCGGCGCCTCCTCGACGTGAAGGTGACCGCCTCGGGGGAGACCGTGCTTCCCGACATCGTGCTGAAGCGCGGGGCGACGCTCACCGGCATCGTCACCGACGCGGCGAAGCGCGCCGGGGTCGCCGGGGCCCGGGTCGAACTGTGGGACTTCCTCACCGGGAACCGCGGCGTGGTGACCGGCGCCGACGGGCGCTATCTCTTCCACGGGGTCGGGGAGAGGGTCGCGATGATCGTGCAGGCGAAAGGCTATGCGGACTTCCGCGACCCGCCCTTCCCCGGATTCGCGCTGCCCACGGGCGCGGCGGAGGCGGTCCGCGACCTGGAGCTGCAGGCGGGGGGGATCGTCTCCGGGACCGTGCGGACCGAACGCGGCGCGCCGGTCTCACGGGCGCTGGTGCGGCTTCGGCCCGCGGCGACGGGCATGGAGTCCTGGATGCTCGCGATGGCGATGCGGGAGCTCTGGACGCATACGCGCGAGGACGGAAGCTGGCGCATCGAGGGCGTCCCCGCCGCCAAGGTGCGGGCGGAGGCGGAAGCGTTCGGCTTCGACCGCGGGCGGAGCGCCGACCGCGAGGCGCGGGCGGGGGAGGCGGTGCCGGGCTTCGACATCGCGCTGCAGGCCGCGGCCCGCGCCGAGGGGGTCGTTCTTGCGCGGGACGGGACCCCGGTGGCCGGTGCGCGCATCGCGGTGGCCCGCGACCCCGGCGCGTCCGCGGGACCCAACGAGGAGTGGCGCGCGCTGAGCGAGGGGGCGAACGGGTTCACCACCGGCGAAGGCCGCTTCCGCGTCGACGCGATCCCCGTGGGTGACATCCTGATCCGCGTCGAGGCGGAGGGCTATGCCACCTTCACGGCGCGGCGGCAGGGCGTCCCTGCCGGCGGGCTCCTGGAGTCGCTGCGTTTCGAGCTGGCGCCGGCCTTCCTCATCACCGGCAAGGTGCTCGATCCGGCGGGCATCGCCGCCACGGGCAGCTGGGTGCGCGCGGTCCAGACGGCGTCGCCAGACGGCGAGCCGAACAGCCAGCTCCTGGGAGCCCGCGTCGAGGAAGACGGCTCATTCGTTCTCCGCAACCTGCCGGCCGGCTCCTACGCCCTCGAGGTGCGCACGAACCCGATGCCCGGGATGCCGCGCTTCGCGCCGCTGCGCCGCGACCACGTGGCCGCGGGCACGCGGGACGTGGTCCTGCAACTCGTGGCGGAGCGACCGCCCTCCTAGCGCCCGCCGCCGAAGATGCGGTCGAGAAGCGTGGGGGTCCCGGAGGGCGGCGGCGCAAGACGCGTCCGGGTGGCTGTGGATTTCGAGGCGAGCACGTCGCCTCCGCGCGTGATGAAGTTGGCGAGTTCGGCGAAGGCGGCTTCGTCCACCCAGGAGCCGTGGTTGCCGCACAAGTCGATGATGACGCCGCTCACCTTGGCGTAGTTGCGGCGCGTCATCACCGTATGGCAGACCGGGCAGGCCTTGTACCGGACCGCGTCGGGCAGCGTGCGCGTGAAGCGGTCCTTGAACTCCGTCAGGACGCTCGCCACGTCCGTGGGAGTCACGGTCGCGCGCAGCTTGTCGAGGGTCACCTCCAACCCGCGGCCGGGGAAGAAGGTGCCGCGACAGGTGGGGCAGCAGGAGACCTTCACCTCTTCCCAGTCCTGCTCCTCGAGCTTCTCCGCGCAGCGGGGACACGCCGGGGGGGCGGCAGCCGCGTCGGCGGCGGCGCGGGCGGCGCGCCGCGGCCCGCGGCCAGCCCGGCAGACCGGGCAGGAGGCGGGATCGGAGACTTCGTTTCCGCAGCCTGAGCAGAGCATGAGGGGATCCCATACTCCGTTTCGACAGCCCCGCCCCCCTGACTTGAACTTCCCGGCGCGAAAGCGTCCCGACCCGGGCTACAGGCGCCGCGGTTCCCGGCCGATTCGACCCTAGGATGCGCCTGTTTCTCCTCCTGCTCCTGTTCGCCGGTTCCGGTGCCGCCGAGGGCGAGGTCCTGCGCGAGGCACGCGCATGGCGGGGGAAAGTCACCGTCCGTTCCCTCTCCGAGGAGCCCTCGGGCGGGAGCGGGCGCGAGGAGCAGTCGGAGAGCGTCGAGTTCGTCCTGGTGACGGAGCCGCCCAGGGTCTCGGTAGGGCGCCCGCGCCTGGAGTTCACGATGCGGGAGAGCGAGGGCCGCTACGCGGTGCGCCTCGACACGAAGGAGCCGGGCAACCCGGGAGACGGCGTGATCGTGACGAAGGGCGGCGACGAGGGGAACCTCCATGTGGCCGCGGGAGGCTGGTTTCACCCCGATACCGGGGAGTGCCATCTCGCCGTGCGCGCCCAGCCGGCGACCTTCGCCGTGATGACCACGCTCTCCGGAATCGTGGCAGGTCGATTCCAGACGCATCGCACCGTGGCCACCCGCGGCTCCTTCCTCGCGGCTTTCGTGGCGAAGGGGCGGCTCGAGGCGGATGGGCGTACCTTTCGCGGGTCGCGCACGCTGGTGGACAAGGCGGCCCCGCTGCGCCGGGAGGTCGTCGTCGAGTGGGTGCTGGAGAGGATCGATCCGCGTCTCACCGGGCGCGTGGTGGACGGGGCGGGGAGGCCTCTCGGGGGCCTCTCGATCCTGGCGCGGACCACCAACGCGGACCGCGTGCGTCGCAAGCTGCCGCCGATCCTCCTGCGCGGCGAGACGGATGCCCACGGACGCTTTGTCATCGACGCCTACTGCTCGTTCTGGCGCCTGGAGCTCTTGGGCAAGCTGCACCCGACCGAGGGAGGCACTCTCCTCGTGGCCGGCCGCGAAGTCGAGGCCGGCGTCGACGTGCGGTTCGACTCCGCGCCGGAGAGCGAAATCTCCCTCGAGGTGTTCCGCCTCGAGGAGCTCCCCGACCCGGAGCTGCTTGCGGGCGGCTTCGGCGGCGACGTGAAGGCGTACCTCCGCCACCTGCGCGCCCGCTACCCCGCCGAGCGCCTCGCCGCAGCCCTCGCGCCGTAGCCGCGCCCGCGCGGTTTGACACCGCCTCCGTCGTATATCATGCCGGGCGCACACGCGCCGGGCCGGAGGCGGCGCGGGCCCGCAGCGCATCCGCCGGCGATCACGCGGGCCCGGAGACGACTGATGACCCCGCTCCATCCCTTGTGCGTAGCGCTGCTCGCCCTCTCGATTCTCCTCGCTCCCCCTTCCCCGGAGTGGTCCACCCTCGAAGGCGAGGACCCGCCCGCGATCGCCGCCGAGCCCGGCGGGGCCGGTTCCGGGGCCGAGGAACCCGGAGTCGAGGAACCCGACCCCGATGCGCCCCCCACCGACGGCCCCGGCACCGACGAACCTCCCACCGACGACCCGGTGCCCACCCTCCCCACCCCTCCCGCGCAGGTCCAGCAGGACACGGAGTGCGACTGGAGCCAGGTCCTGCGGCTCCCGGTCGACCTCACGAACAACAGCATGAGCTGCGGGGGCCCCACGGGCAACTGCTTCGCCGTTTCGATGGCGCTCGCGAAGGGGGCGGCCGTCACCTCCTACGCTTACGCCTACGACGCCACGCTCTTCGGTTCGGCCAGCACCGCCTCCTCCGCGTCTTCCCTGGGCATCCTGCACATCTGGAGGAGCGACACGGCTCCCTGCGCGAGCAGCTTCTTCGCGCGGGCCCGTCTCGCGTTCCGCGCGAAGGCGCGGGTCGAGCCGAACGCCGCCGCGGGCGCGGGAGCGACCCAGGAGATCTCCTCCGGCGGCGGCGAGCTCAAGGCGACGACCGACGGATCCATCGAGCTCTCTTCGGCGTCCGGCGCCGTGGTCGGGTCGGTGAAGGTCGGCGGCGTGACGGTCACCCTCGCGGCGAGCGGCGGCCAGGAGCGGTCGCGCGACTTCATTGGTGTGGATGAGGGCGAGTGGCCCAGCAAGATCGAGACGTTCCTGCTCCTCGGCACTGCCTACGCCTTCGCATCGGCCAACGGCACCCTCGCCGACCCGAGCGGCGAAGGGAGCGCCTCCCTCGAGCGGACGCAGGCCGATCTGTTCGTGTTCGCCTCGTGCGAGTCGCCCTGCTCCGCGTTCTCCGTCTATACCGCGGAGTAGGCATGAGGAAGGGGAAATGGATCCTCCCGGTTCTTGCGGCGGCGGCCGCCCTCGTCATCGTCGCCTTCCTGCTCGGAGGGAACGGTTACGAGCGGCGGTCGACCCGCGCCGAGCCGGGCGAGGGGCTGCAGGGGGGCGGGGGCGCGAGCGTCCCCCGCCCCCTGGAAGTGCGCATCGTGAGCGCGGAGGGGGGCACGCCCGTGGCCGGTGCCTCCGTGGCCCTTCGCGGCATCGTGGATCGCGGGATCGTCCTGATCGCGGAGGGGACCACCGACGAAACCGGGCGGGTGCGACTCGAGCATCGGGAGCAGGCGGGCCTGGTCTTGGAGGTGCGCGCGCCCGGGTTCGTGGGCGCCCTGCGAGCGCTCGGGGCCGCGCCTCCCCGCATCGAGTTCGCGCTGGAGCGGCTCGGCGCGATCACCTGCCTGGTCGTGGACGCCCGCGACCGCCCGTTGGCAGCCACGGTGCGCGTCGATGCCCCTCCTGCCGCCGTCGGGGCGTTCGTGCTTCTGGACCCCTCCGAGCGGCCCGCGACCGAAATCCTCTCCACGCTTGCCGGAGCGACGGGCGCCTGCCGCTTCGACGCGCTCCCCCCGGCGGCCGGCTACCGCGTGACAGCCCAGGCGCGCGGGTGGAGCGGGGAGCCGGTGGAGGCGGAGGTGCGGCCCGGTGCAGAGTCCACGGTCCGCATCGTCCTCGAGCCCGCCGGCACGGTTTCCGGCCGCTTCCTCTCCGCGGGGGGAGCGCCCCTGGAAGGGGGTGAGGCGCGCGCCTACCGTGCGAGCGGCCTCGGCTGGGTCCAGACGGGGGGAGTGCGCATCGACGCGCAGGGCCGGTTTCTCATCGCGGAGGTCCCCGCGGGGCGCCTGCTTCTTCAATTGGAGCAGACGCACGGCGGGCGGCTCGTCTTCGCGGCGGCTCGGGTCGAGATCGCCGCGGGGGAGCATCTCGAGGCGGGCGATATCCGCGCGACGTCCGAGGAGTTCCGCTGCCGCGTGGTCGCCTCCCCAGCCGCCGGCGTCGTGCGAAGCCGCGAACTACGCATCGTCGTCTTCGTGGCCGCCGGTCCGCGCGACGAGGCGGTCCCGTTCGCCTCCGCGATCGCCGACGCGAAGCTCGGGGATCCGGTGACGCTCGCCGGCCTCCCGGACGGGCCGCTGAAACTGACGATCGTTCCCGCGGATCCGGCGTTGGCGCGCCGAGAGATCCTCCTGGATGCCGCGGCGCGGCGCTCGCACGGCGAGGTCGAGTTCATCCTCGAGGCGGAGCCTGGCACGTCGGGCATCGCAATCCAGATTCCCGCGCTCCTCACCCCCTGTTCCGCCTTCTTGGTTGCAGACAGGCGCGTGGTGAGCCGATACGCCGGACTTCCCCA
The DNA here is from genome assembly GCA_052388375.1 of Planctomycetaceae bacterium. Lineage (GTDB taxonomy): Bacteria > Planctomycetota > PLA2 > PLA2 > PLA2 > JBQTIG01. Next base: position 14,312 of record JBQTIG010000041.1, read on the forward strand.
GGGCGATCTCGAGATCACCATGGCCGGATTGCGCCCCGGCCTTCGGGGCGAGATCTGGATCGCGAACGCCGAGGCGTTCCTGCGGATGCCGGTCAGCGTGGAGGAAGCCCCCACCCGTTTCGAGGCGCGCCCGGAGTCGGCGCTCGCCCCCGCCCGCCTGGGAGGCCGGGCAAGGCACTTCGCGCCGGGCCTCGAGGCGGTCCTCCTCCTTGCGGGGGCGGCCAACTTCCAGGAGGGGATGATGCAGGTCGTCGCCGTGGATGCAGCCGGGCGGTTCCGCTTCGAGGGAGTGCCTCCCGCCACGAGCTTCGACCTGCTGCTCCGGCGCGGCGCCAAGCTGGGGCCCGCGTTTCTGATCCGCTCCCCCGACCCCGGAGGCATGGATGAGACCCTCGTCCTGGATCCTCCTTAGCCTCCTGGCCTGCGCCGCGTTCCTGCTCCGGACGCCCGCCGCGGAGGGGTTCGACTGCATCGTCGTCTCGGGGCCGCGGCACGGGGCGTTCTTCTCCTGCTCCTGCGGCATCGACCGCCGGGGGGGCATGAGTCTCGCACTGGCGCGCGCGCGCGGGCGCGTGCTCTGGGTGGAGGTGGGGGACTCCGATGGATCCGACGGCTCCTTCGTGCGCAGGTTCCTGCGCGAGCGCACGGCGGCCTACCGCATCGAGGGCGAAGGTCCGCCTCTCGAGGAGCTGGTCTTCCGGGACGGCAGCAAAGTCCTGCTCGTGTTCGCCGCCAGGGCGGATCCGCAGGCGCTGCAGGCGGCCGCGGCGGGGCGGACCCCGCTGCTCGTGGTCGGCGCCGCGTTCGATCCGGCGCTCCACGAGCGTCTGGCCGGAGCGCGGGGCCTCCACCTCTGCGGCGACCGCGAGCGCGACGGAGGCGGCTCCTGCCGCCCCGTCGGCTACGTGGGCGCGGAGGGACGGCAGATCGTCGTCGTCTCGCCCGATCTCAGCGCGCGCCGCCTCGATGTCACCGCGATTCCGGGCCTGCCGCCCGACCCCCTCGACCTCGCCTATCTCGACGCGCTCCACGTCTCCGCGGGTCTCCGCGTGCGCGCCGACCTCCTCGCCGATCCCGGCGCTGCGGAGGAACCGTCGCGCTGCGCCGCCTGCCACCCCGCCACCGTCGCCCGCTGGGAAGCGAGCCGCCATGCGCACGCCCTCGCCTCGTTGGGGGGGGACGCGTCGCGCACCTGCTACGGCTGCCACTCGATCCTGCGGGAGCGTCCCCCGGCCCCCTCCGCGCGCCTCGCCGTGGCTTGCGGCTCCTGCCATGGCGACACCCGCTCCCACCCCGCGCCCGGGTCCCGCCTGCCCGCGGCCGACTGCAAGGGCTGCCACACGACGACCTCGTCGCCGCGATTCGAGCGCGCCGCCTTCTGGGCGAGGGTGCGATGCGGGGAAGAGGAGGGCGACGGGTGATCAGTCGCGCCACCAGCTCAGCTGGAGATCCCGGCGAAGCCTCGCCGCGAGGAGCGGCAGGTCGCGGCGCGCCAAACGGATCTCCTCCGGCGTCACCTCCTGCGGCCGCTTCCAGAAGCGGGGGCGGAGGATGTAGAGCAGGGAGTGCTGGAGAGTCAGCTCGATCAACCAGACCAGCTGCGTCTCGCGGTTGGCGTGCTCCAGGGTGCGCAGGAGCCGCTCGAGGTGGACCGCGTCGTTCTTCGTGACCCGGAAGAAGAGGTGGGGGGACTCGCGGCTCGGAAGGCTGCCGCTGGAGGCGTGGGTGACCTGCAGGACGCCGGTACTCTCCATCGCGTCGACGAGGGGAGCGATCTCCTCGTCGAGACCGCGCTCCCTTCCGCGCCGCACCTCCTCGATCCTGGCCACGGCGGCGTCGTCGCCCTGGAGGTTGCCGCAGAGCTGGCACTCTTCCACGAGGAACGCCTCGATGGTGCGCCGCTCGAGGTTGCGCGAGCCGCACGCTTCACACTCCACGGGTGGGCCAATCCCCCGAAAAGACCTCGACGGCGGGGCCCGTCATCAGGACCGCCCCGTCCCCGTCCCAGGCCAGCTCCAGCTCGCCGCCAAGGAGGAGGCTCGTGAGCGGCGAGTCCGTGCGTCCGGTGAGGATGCCCGCGACGCAGACGGCGCAGGCGCCCGTGCCGCACGCCTGGGTCTCGCCCGAACCGCGCTCCCAGGTGCGCTGGCGCACCCTGTTCCGGCCGAGCACCTGCACGAATTCGACGTTGGTGCGGTTGGGGAACGCCGCGTGCCGCTCGAGGAGCGGCCCGAACCGCGCCACCTCGAAGCTGGCGACGTCGTCCACGTAGATCACCGCGTGCGGGTTCCCCATCGAGACGCAGGTGGCGCGGAACCGCCGCCCGCCCGCCTCGAGCTCCTGGTCGATCGCGCGCTCGCCCGCGAAGCGCGCGGGAATGCGGCGCGGGTCGAGGAGGGGTGCTCCCATGTCGACGCGAGCGCCGGTCACGCGCCCGTTCTCGAGGAGGAGCGCCACGGAGCGCGGCCCGCCGTCGGTGTCGACGCGCATCGGATTGCGCTTCGACCGCCCGCGCTCGAAGGCGAGCTTGGCGAGGCAGCGGATCCCGTTGCCGCATATCTCCGCGCGGCTGCCGTCGGCGTTGTACATCTCCATCGCCACGTCGGCGCCGCGCGCCGGCTTGAGGAGGATGAGCCCGTCGGCCCCGACCCCCTTGTGGCGATCGCTCATGGCTCGCGCGAGGGAGGGCGCGTCCTCCACCGACTCTTCGAAGAGGTCCACGTAGACGTAGTCGTTGCCGGCGCCCTGCATCTTGGTGAAGCGCATGGGCCCAACAGAGTACCGCACGCGGCGCGGACGCCTCGCCTGGGGACCTTGCCAAAGGGGGGCGGGGGGGGTAGGAAGGGCAGATGCGCCAGAACGGCCGCCGTCCCGACGAGATGCGACCCATCGAGTTCCTGCGGAACTTCAACGACCGGCCCGCCGGCAGCGTGCTCGTCTCCTTCGGGCTCACGCGCGTCCTCTGCACGGCGGTGGTGGAGGATGGCGTGCCCCCCTTCCTCGCGGGGGGACCGCAGGGATGGCTGACGGCGGAGTACAGCATGCTTCCCGGCGCGACGGAGCGGCGCAAGCCTCGCGAGGGGCGCACGGGCAAGCCCGACTCGCGCAGCCTCGAGATCTCGCGGCTCATCGGCCGTTCCCTTCGCACCGTGGTCGATTTGAAGGCGTTCCGGGACAAGACCATCTGGCTCGACTGCGACGTGTTGCGGGCCGACGGCGGCACGCGCACGGCCGCGATCTCCGGCGCCTACGTCGCGCTCCTCGACGCCATCGACGGCATGCGGTCGAGGCCGCAGGGAAAGCCGGTCACCGCGGGTCTCGCCGCCGTCTCGGTCGGCGTGGTCGGGGGGCGCGTGCTTCTCGATCTCGACTACCAGGAGGATTCGAAGGCGCAGGTCGACCTGAACGTCATCCTGACGAGCGCGGGAAGGTTCGTCGAGCTTCAGGGGACCGCCGAGACGGAGCCGTTCGACGACGCGCAGCTCCAGGAGATGCTCGGCTTGGCCAGGTCGGGAATCGCCGCCATCCAGGCTGCGCAGGAGCACGCTCGCGCCACGTGATCCTCCTCGGCACGAAGAACCCCCACAAGATCGAGGAGGTGCGCGCGATCCTGCGGCCCTTGGGGGTCGCCGTCGCGGTGGCGGTGGCGCTGCCCGACGTGGAGGAGGTCGGCGCCACCTTCCGCGAGAACGCAGCGCTCAAGGCGCTCGCCTACGCCGAGTACTGCGGCGCGCCGGCGCTGGCGGATGATTCGGGGCTGGTGGTTCCGGCGCTGGGGGACGAGCCGGGCGTGCGCTCCGCGCGCTACGCGGGGGAGGGGGCCGGGGACGCGGCCAATCGTGCGCTCCTCCTGCGCCGGCTGAGCGAGGCGGGGCTGCGCGAGCCCGCGGCCCGGTTCGTCTGCGCCCTCGCGCTCGCCCGCCCCGGGGTGCTGCTCCTCGAGGTGGAGGGGTTCGTGGAGGGGCATCTCGTCCACGCCGGGCGCGGGAGCGGCGGCTTCGGCTACGACCCCGTGTTCTTCCATCCCGGCAGCGGCTGCACGTTCGCGGAGCTCTCCGCCGAGCGCAAGAACGCCTGCTCCCACCGCGGCGGGGCCCTGCGCGCGCTGGCCCGCCGACTGCCCGAGGTCGCCGACGAGCTCTGACCCCGGCGCGTAAAGGTCTCGGCCCCCGCCCCCGGCCCTATAATCCCCACCCTCCCGATGCGTCTCGAGCACATCCGCAACTTCTGCATCATCGCCCACGTCGACCATGGCAAGTCCACCCTTGCCGACAGGCTCCTGCTGCGCACCGGGGTCGTCAACGAGCGCGACTTCCGGGACCAGGTGCTCGACGACATGGATCTGGAGCGCGAGCGCGGCATCACGATCAAGGCGAGCGCGGTCCAGATGCCCCACGAGGGGCTGACCCTCAACCTGATCGACACGCCGGGCCATGTCGACTTCAGCTACGAGGTCTCGCGCGCGCTGCACGCTTGCGAGGGGGCGCTGCTGCTCGTGGACGCCGGCCAGGGAGTCGAGGCGCAGACCGTGGCGAACGCCTACTTGGCGCTCGACGCCAATCTGGAGATCGTGCCGGTCATCAACAAGATCGATCTGCCGGGGGCGCGGGTGGACGACGTGATCGAGCAGCTGGGTACCGGCTTCGGGATCAAGCCCGACGAGGTGATTCGGGTCTCCGCGAAGACGGGCGAGGGGGTGGAGGACGTGCTGCGCGCGATCGTCGCCCGCGTGCCGCCGCCGGTGGGCAATCCCGGGGATCCGCTCCGGGCGCTCCTCTACGACGCCGTCTACGACGACTACCGCGGCGTGGTGATCTACGTGCGCGTCTTCGACGGCGTCCTGGAGAAGGGCCAGCGTGTCAAGCTGCTGGCCGGCGGGTCGGTCCACGAGGTGCAGGAAGTGGGGGTCTTCAGCCCGCGCATGAAGGCGGTCCCGCGCCTGGAGGCGGGAGGCGTCGGCTACGTCGTGGCCAACTTGAAGACGCTGGAGGATGTGCGGGTGGGAGACACTCTGGCGCCCGCAAGCGGCCCGGTCGTCGTCCCCATCCCCGGATTCAAGGAGCCCAAGCCGTTGGTCTTTTGCGGGATCTACCCGAGCGCCTCCCAGGACTTCGACCAACTCCGCTACGCGATCGAGAAGCTCCATCTCAACGACGCCTCGTTCACCTATCACCCCGAATCGAGCGAGGCGCTGGGGTTCGGCCTGCGCTGCGGCTTCTTGGGCCTGCTCCACATGGAGATCGTGCAGGAGAGGCTCGAGCGGGAGAGCGGCGTCGACCTGATCCAGACCGCGCCGAACGTCACCTACGAGGTGCTTTCCACGAGCGGCGAGGTGATGCGGATCGAGCGGCCCTCCGAGCTCCCCGAGCCCAACTTCATCGAGGAGTTCCGCGAGCCGATCGTGCGGGCCTCGATCCTCATCCCGCCCGAGTGCATCGGACCGATCATGGCTCTCTGCAACGAGCGTCGGGGGAAGTTCGTGCAGCAGGAGTACTTGGGGCAGAGCCGGGTCATCCTCGCCTGGGATCTGCCCCTCGCCGAGATCGTCTTCGACTTCTACGATCTGCTCAAGTCGGCGACGCGGGGGTACGGCACGATGGACTACGAGTTGCGCGGGTTCGTCGCGGCCGATCTCGTCCGCATGAGGATCCTGGTGGCGCAGCGCGAGGTGGACCCTCTCTCGGTCATCTGCCACCGGGATGTTTCGGCCCGTCGGGGCAGGGAAATCCTGCGCGCCCTCCAGAAGACCATCCCCCGGCAGATGTTCGAGGTCTCGCTCCAGGCGGCGATCGGGGGCAAGATCATCGCCCGGGAGTCGATTCGGGCCTTCCGCAAGGATGTCACGGCCAAGTGCTACGGGGGCGACGTAACTCGGAAGAGGAAGCTCCTCGAGAAGCAGAAGGAGGGCAAGAAGCGGATGCGCCAGGTCGGCAACATCTCGATCCCCCAAGAGGCGTTCCTGGCGGTTCTCGGTCGCCGCGAGGACAAGAAGAAGAAGTGACCATGCGTCGCGACGCCGCCACCTTCGTCCGCGAGAACATCGAGGCGTTCGCCGTCGCCATCGCCCTTGCGCTCGTGATCCGCCACTTCTGCGTGGAGGCGTTCCGCATCCCGACCGGTTCGATGCGTCCGACGCTCCTGGGAGACGACACCGAGCGGGGCCGCCACGGCGATCGCCTGCTGGTGGACAAGTCGGTCTGGCTCCGGCGCGATCCGCAGCGCTACGAGGTGGCGGTCTTCCAGTACCCCCTCAACCGATCCAAGAACTTCATCAAGCGGATCCTCGGCATGCCGGGGGAGTGGATCCGGATCCGGGACGGGGACGTCTGGGTGAGCCGGGACGACGGCGCCACCTGGTCCTGCTCCGCGAAGCCCGAGGGCGTGCAGGACCAGCTCTTCTTCCCGTTCTATCCCGAGCCGATCGATGATCCCGCCGCCCTGCGCGACCAGCGTCCCAACTGGGATGCCGACCCGGGCTGGACCGTCGATGAGGCAAGCCAGAGCTTCGAGGTGGATGCTGGGGACGCCGCGAGCGCGCTGACCTTTCGCCCTTCCATCCCCGCCTACCACCAGGCCGGGATCCGCGCAGGCGACGGCGGGCCCGTCGGGGACGTGCGTCTCCGCGTGGTCGCCGAGATCCGTCGAGCGGGGACCCTGTCGATCGAGATCACGGAGCACGGTCGCGCCCACGTGCTGACGCTGGCGAGCGCTCACGCAAGCGTGACGGCGGTGGGCGCGGAAACGCGGACGACCGAGCTCCCCTTTCGCCTCGAAGTCGGACGCGAGCACGAGATCGAGTTCGCGAACGCGGACGGGTTTCTCTCGGTTCGCGTGGACGGGCACTCGCGGCGTGTCGAGATCCCCGGCGACGCCACGATGCTGCCGCTGAGCCAGGGCGTGAACTGGGGCCGCCACGCGATCGCGCTGCGCGCCCAGGGGATTGCCGCACGCCTCGATCGGATACGGATCGATCGGGATGTCTATTACCAGCCCGGCGACCGGCGCGAGGACGAGACCTGGCGCATCCCGCCGGACCACTACTTCATGCTCGGGGACAACAGCAGCAACTCCCAGGACAGCAGGAAGTGGAGTCTCAAGGAGGTCGTGCTCGACGACGGTACGATCATTCGCTGGGAAACCGGCCCGCGGGACGGCGTCGCCAACCCCGACTCCATGCAGGGCGGACCGCAGGGCGTGACGACGATCCAACAGGATGCGGATGGCCTCCAACGCAGGTTTTCCAACAATCGCGTCGTTTCGGAACGAACCTCCGTGCCCTCGCCCTACGTTCCGCGGAAAAACCTGATCGGGCGCGCCTTCGTGGTCTTCTGGCCGCTGTTCGTTCCGGCCCTCTACGACGGTCCGACGCGAGTGAAGCTCATCCGGTGATGTCAAGGCCCCATTCGGGTTTTGCACAACCGGGGAGAGGGTGCGGCCGAGACGCATGCGCCCCCCTGTTTGCAGCGTGGAAGGCCCTTCTTTACGCCTGTTTCCGCAAGCCGCGCGCCGCCCCGCCTGCCCGCATGCCGGCCGCACAAACAAAGATCGCCGCAACTCGTGTGATGCGCGGAGGTTATGTGCGATTACGCGGCTCGGAGGCGTCGAGCGGAGTCGCGCGGCGGATTCTCGCGCGAATCGAGCGATTCGGCGAGGGCTGCCGCATCTTCGCGCATTCTCGCGTTTCTTTCCACGGGTTATCCACAGGCTTGGACCTCCGTCCGGCTGCGTACAATCCCGCGCGATGACCCTTTTCCTGGCCCGCCACCTTACGAAGGTCTACCGGCGCCGCAAGGTGGTCAACGATATCGGGTTCACCGTGGAGCCGGGCCAGATCGTGGGCCTCCTGGGCCCCAACGGCGCGGGGAAGACCACGGTGTTCAAGATGGCCATGGGGATGATCCGACCGGACGCCGGTTCGGTGGAGATGGAAGGGGTGGACGTGACCGGCCTGCCGATGTACAGGCGGGCGCGCCTCGGGATGGGCTATCTCTCCCAGGAACCCTCGGTGTTCCGCAAGCTGTCGGTGGAGGGGAATCTGCGTGCGATCGCCGAGACGCTTCCGATCCCGCGGCGCGAGCAGGCGGCCCGCATCGAGCGCCTTCTCGAGTCCCTCGAGTTGACGGCGCTTCGGGAACGCAACGCGGAGACGCTTTCCGGCGGGGAGCGTCGGCGCCTGGAGATCGCTCGTGCGCTGCTCACCGAGCCGCGGCTGCTCCTCCTCGACGAGCCTTTCGCGGGAGTGGACCCGATCGCCGTCGCCGACATCCAGGAGATCGTGCGGAGGCTGCGCCGGCGGGGCATCGGGGTTCTCCTCACGGACCACAACGTGCGCGAGACCCTCGCCATCACCGACCGGAGCTACATCATCTTCGAGGGGAGGATTCTACGGCAGGGGCCCAGCGAGGAGCTGGTGAACGACCCCCTGGTCCGACAGGTCTATTTGGGCGAGAAGTTCTCCATGCCGGAGCTGGCCGACCGCGAGCCCGATTCCTAGCCCGGCGCCGCGCGCTGGGCTACATTCCGAAGGGTCGCCATGGAGATTCTCGTTTGCATCAAGCGCGTGCCCGATTCCGCGGCGCGCATCCAGATCGCGGCCGACGGCCGGTCGATCGATCACGCCGGCGTCGAACACATCATCTCCCCGTACGACGAGATCGCGTTGGAGTGCGCGCTCCAACTGAAGGAGAGGCACGGCGGTGCGGTCACCGTCCTCTGCCTGGGCCCCGCCGAGGCGGCGAAAGAGCTGCGCCAAGCCCTCGCGATGGGCGCGGACAAGGCGGTTCTCCTCAAGGACGCGGGGGGGGGCAGGGGGCCCCACGGCACCGCAACGCTGCTCGCGGAAGCGATCCGGGGGCGCCCCCACGACATCGTGCTGTTCGGCAAGCAGGCGATCGACTCCGACAACGGCGCCGTGGGGGTGATCGTCGCGTCGATGCTCGGGCTGCCCATCGTCACCCTGGTCACGAAGCTCGCCCTCGAGGAGGGCAAGGCGGTGGCCCATCGCGAGGCGGAGGGCGGCACGGAGGTTCTCGAGGTAAAGCTTCCGGCGGCGTTCAGCGCGCAGCGGGGGCTCGCCGAGCCGCGCTACCCCTCGATCAAGGGCATCATGATGGCCAAGAAGAAGCCGATCGAGGAGAGGGATGCGCCGGCGCCGGGCGGCGCGCTCACGATCGAGGGGCTCGAGCTTCCGCCGCCCCGCACGGGCGGTCGGATCGTGGGGCAGGGAGCCGACGCGGTGCCCGCGCTGGTGAAGCTGCTCCGCCAGGAGGCGAAGGTGCTCTGATGGCCGCCGTCTGTGCGTTCCTCGAGTCCTCCAGGGGCAGTCTCAAGAAGTCGGCGGCCCAGGTCCTCGGCGAAGGGCGGCGGCTGGCCGACGCGTTGAAGGGCACGCTCGACGCGGTCCTCCTCGGGAAGGGAGTCACCGCGCTCGCGGCGGAGGCGGCGCGACTCGGGGCCGACCGCGTGCTTGTGGCGGACGCCGACCTCCTCGCGTCCTTCGTCCTCGACGCCCAGTTGAAGGCGGCGCTCAAGGCGCTCGCGGCCTCCAAGCCGTCCGTGGTGCTCCTCGCCGCCTCCGTACAGGGAAGGGACTTGGCGCCGGCGCTCGCGGCGGCGTCCGGGAGCGCGCTGCTCACCGACGTGACGCGGCTCGCGGCGGACGCCGGCGGAGTGACCGCCCGCAAGCCGGTCTACGCCGGCAAGGCGATCGCGACGGTGAAGGTCTCGGGGAAGACCACGGTGGTGACGCTGCGCCCGAACGTCTTCGCGCCCGCTTCCCGCGACGAGGCTCGCACCGCGCCGGTGGAGGTGATCGACGCCGGCGTCGCTCCCGGCGAGATCCGCGCCGTCGTGCGGGAGATCCTGGCCAAGGCCTCCGAGAAGCTCGACCTCACCGAGGCGGACATCATCGTCTCGGGGGGACGCGGGATGAAGGGCCCCGAGAATTGGGGGCTGTTGGAGGGGCTCGCCGGGGCCGTGGGCGGCGTGCTCGGGGCGAGTCGCGCCGTCGTGGATGCCGGCTGGCGTCCCCACGAGGAGCAGGTGGGGCAGACCGGCAAGACGGTGAGCCCCAAGCTCTACATTGCGGTGGGCATATCCGGCGCGATCCAGCATTTGGCCGGCATGCGCACGAGCCGTTGCATCGTCGCGATCAACATCGATCCCGAAGCGCCGATTTTCAAGCTCGCCGACTACGGCATCGTGGGCGACCTGTTCCAGGTCGTGCCGGTCCTCACCCAAGAGCTGGCCAAGCTTCGCGAGTAGGCGGCCTCAGGGAAGCGCGCCCTTCAGCCAGGGGGCGAAGCGCGTCGGGTTGGCGAAGCCGGACTGCCGGGCGAGTTCCTTGCCGGTGGCGTCCAGGGCCAGGTAGGTGGGCGTCCCCTGCACGCCGTACTTGGTCGCCTCGACCGAGCCGGCGACATAGGCGATCTTGATGCAGACGAATCGCCGGGCGAGCTCGACCACCTCGCGGTCCGTAAAGGTGTGCTGCGCCATGCGCGCGCACCAGACGCAGTCGGGCGCGGTGAACTCCACCAGCGCCGGCTTCCCCACCTTGGCCGCGACTTCGAGGCCGTACGTCAGGTCCTTGCCGACGAGCCAGTTGACCGCCTGCCCCGCGACCGCCTTGGGGCGCAGGGGGTCGATCTCCAGTTCGCGCTCCTCCGGCGTCTGCCTCCGGCTCAGCATGCGCACGAAGTAGGCCTGTTCGCTCTCCTTGGCGTCGGCGAGACGGAGCGTCACCGACCGCCCGGCGCGATCGACGGACAGGATCTCGGCGGTCTTCGCCCCGGCCGCGAACCAACACGGGTAGGCCGCGCTCCGTGTGCGGGTCCCGTCGACGAGCGGGGCGCTTCCCTTCTCAGCGGGACCGATGGCCCAGGAGTCCCCGGCGGCGAACTGGCCGTCGCTGTCGTCGTCCACGATCACGACGACGGTCTCGACGCCGCCCAGGGAGAGGGTCCCCTCGCGCCACCCGTCCCGCTCCACGAGGACGGTGGCCGGCGGGCTCTCGCCGTCCCCTTCGTAGTAGAGGGCGCAGCGGTAAGGCTCCCGCACCTCCTTCCCTTCGATGGAGTAGGGGAGCGGCAGCTCGAACCGCGCGAACTCCACGAGTTTGCGCGTCGTCGCGCCGACGTGATGGACGCGGCCCTGGAGCGGCGGGCCATCGTTGGTGAGATCGAGGTCGCGGTCGCGATCGACGTAGAGCAGGTCGTGGTGCGTGGCCCCTTCGGAGCGGTCGAGGGCGGCGTAGAACGGAATCGCCCCGGTCTCGCCGAGAGCGACGCGCACGAAGATGGGGTCCTTGGCGCGGAACCGGGGGATCTCCGACAGGAAGCGGGGGACGGTCTCCTCCACCGCCATGGGCCGCGGCGTGCCGTAGCCGAGCTGGGCCTCCGTCGTTGTCGGCTTCAGTGCGACGGTGACCTGCTCCGGCGCGGGCGCGTCGTCGCCCGGCGAGGATGCAGGGAGGAGCGCGAGGAGGGCAAAGGCGCGCGCGATGCGCATGGGAGCAACCCATTGTACGCTGTTGGGCGCAGGCAGCGTCCCCCCCGCCCCCGAGAATCGCACTCGTGACCGGCATCCCCAAGGCGACGCTGCCTCTCGAGGAGGTGATCGAGCGCCTCCGCTCCGAACCGCGCTACGCGGAAAACATCGTCGATTGGCGGGTGGCCGAGGCCAAGCCCGCGGTCTTCGCCGACTACCCCGCGTGGGTGCATCCCCAGCTCCTGGAGGCGCTCCGAAAGCGCGGCTATACCCGGCTCTACTCCCACCAGCGCGAGGCGGCCGATCTGGCCCACGCGGGCCAGAGCGCTTGCGTGGTCACCCCCACGGCCTCGGGCAAGACGCTCTGCTACAACCTCCCGGTGCTCGATGCGCTCGTGCGCAAGAGCGGCGCCCGCGCCCTCTATCTCTTCCCCACGAAGGCGCTGAGCCAGGATCAGGTGGCGGAGTTGAACGAGATCGTGGCGCTCCTGCCGGAAGGGGTGCGCGCCTGGACCTACGACGGGGATACGCCCTCCTCGACGCGCGCGGTGCTGCGCGAGTCGGGGGAGATCATCGTCACCAACCCCTACATGCTCCACTCGGGGATCCTGCCCAACCACGTGAAGTGGACGGAGCTCTTCCAGGGGCTCCGCTACGTGATCGTGGACGAACTGCACTCCTATCGCGGGGTGTTCGGGAGCCACGTCGCGAACGTATTCCGCCGGCTGCGGCGCATCGCGCGGCACTACGGCGCCGACCCGGTGTTCCTCGCCTGTTCGGCGACCATCGCCAATCCGGCGGAGCACGCCGAGCGGCTCCTGGGCACCCCGGTCCGCCTGGTGGACCAGTCCGGCGCGCCGCGCGGGGAGAAGCACTTCGTCCTCTACAACCCTCCGGTGGTCCAGCGCGATCTCGGACTGCGGGCCAACGCCCTCGAGGAGGTGCGGCGCCTCTCCTCCCTCTTCGCGGGCGGCGCCGTGCAGACCATCTACTTTGCGCGCTCGCGCCAGATGGTGGAGGTGCTGACGAAGTACCTGAAGGACCGCAATCGGGAGCGGGGATTGAGTCCGGAGGCGGTGCGTGCCTACCGCGGGGGGTACCTGCCGCGGCTGCGTCGCGAGATCGAGCGCGGCTTGCGCGCCGGGGAGATCCACGAGGTGGTCTCCACGAATGCCCTCGAGCTGGGAGTCGACATCGGCTCCCTCGACGTGGCCGTGCTCACCGGCTATCCCGGCACCCTCGCCTCGACCATGCAACAGGCGGGGCGGGCGGGTCGGCGCGCCTCGCGCTCCCTCGCGCTCCTGGTTTGTCGCTCCACCGCCCTCGACCAGTACATCTCCGCCCACCCCGAATACGTACTGGACCGGCCGCAGGAGTCGGCGGTCATCGATCCGGACAATCTCGTGCTCTTCGTGAACCACCTGAAGTGCGCCGCCTTCGAGCTGCCCTTCGACGAGGGAGCGCTCTTCGGGGGCAATCGTATCACGGGGGCGGTGCTCGACTACCTCGCGCGCGAAGCGCGCATCCTGCATAAGGCAGGCGGGCGCTACCACTGGATGGCGGAGGCCTATCCGGCGGAGGACGTGAGCCTCTCGTCCGCCGACGTCGACTACTTCGTGGTGATCGAGGAGGAGAGCAACACCGTGATGGCGGAGGTGGACCGCCGCGACGCCATGACGCAGATCCACGAAGGCGCCGTCTACGGCTGGCAGGGGGAGCAATTCCTCATCACGCGCCTGGAGTACGACGATCGCCGGGCCTATGCGAAACGCGTCAACCCCGACTACTTCACCGAGGCGGAGGTCGACACCGATGTCCGCGTGCTCCACGCGGATGTGACGACCCGGGGGCGGGGCCATGACCTGGTCCGCGGCGAGGTGGGCGTGAAGTCCCTCGCGACGGTCTACAAGAAGATCAAGTTCTATACCCGCGAGAACGTGGGGGCGGGGGAGATCCACTTGCCGCCCGAGGAGATGGAGACCACCGCCACCTGGATGCTCCTCGATCCGGCGGAGGCCGAGGCGCTCGAGCTGGCCGATCCGCGGCGCGCGGGTGGATGGACCGGGCTCTCCTATCTCCTCCGCCACCTCCTGCCGCTCTATCTCGGCTGCAGCGTGAGCGATGTCTGCGCCAAGGCCGAGATCAAGAGCGCGGCGTTCGATCGGCCCTCGCTCTTCCTGTTCGACAACGCTCCGGGGGGAGTGGGGCTCGCGGAGCGGATCCACGAGCTCTGGCCGCGGCTGCTCACCGCGGCCCTCGACGTGATTCGCCGCTGCCCCTGCACCTGCGGATGCCCCGCCTGCGTCGGCCCCGCCCCCCGAGTCGGCTCCCTGGGCAAGGAGGTGGCGACGGGTATCCTGATGCGATGCTCGGCCCCATCCTCCTGAGCCTCGCGGGCTTCGCCTGTGCCTTCGGCTTCCTTCTCCTGCGGCTGGCGGACCCGCCCGCCTCGATCACGTTCGGCCTCTTCGGCGGGGCGATCCTCCTCGCCTGGGGGGGGTGGCTGCGGCGCCGCTCGCGCGGGCGGCTCGCCCTCGCGCTGGTCTGTACGCTGGGGACCGCGGCCTACGCCTTCTGGTTCGTGCGGCTGAGCAGCTACGAAGCGGTCGACGCCGGGCCGGTCGTGGGGCGCGAGGCCCCCGATTTCGAGGCGCTGCGCGCCACCGACTCGGCGCGCTTCCAACTGGCCGAGACCCGCGGGCGCAACGTCGTCCTCGTGTTCTATCGCGGTCCTTTGTGACCCTACTGCATCCGCGAGCTCGTCGGGCTCGCCGAGGCGAAAGGGGAGTTCGCGAGACTCGGCGCGGTCGTAGTCGCCCTGGCCATCGAGCCGGTCGAGCGGCTGCGGGATCTGCAGGCGCGCCTCGGCGACGGCGTCACGCTTCTCTCCGATCCCGACGGCAAGGTGGCCCAAGCCTACGGCGTGCTCGATCCCAAACCCTTCCCCAGCCGTCCCATGGCCCGCTCAGCCACGTTTCTCCTCGACCGCGGGGGACTACTCCTTCGCTCCTTTTTCCCACCCAGCTACCGGATCTCCCCCAGCCTCCAGGAGCTCCTGGGCTCTCTCCGGGGCGGATCCAAATGACTGGAATGAGTTAGGGCGGACCCCCGCGTCTCCCACGACGGGAGCCGCCGGGCACGGCCTTCGTCGCCTCAACCACTTGTCAAAAAAAGACTTGCGCGCGAGGCGGAGCGCTCTGGGGTCCTCCCCTACGCATAGTATGCGGCCATGGCGCTGCTCGACAAGCTCCGCAGGATCGAGGCGCCGGCCGAGGCCGCGCCGACGGCCTGGGCCGCGACGGAGCTTCCCGGGCGCAATGTCGAGGGATCCGATGGGGGCTACTGGCTGCGGCGGTCGCAGTTCGACCCCGAATTCCTGCACGGCGGCATCCGGCTGGGCGAGATCCCCTCCGACTGCGCCGCCTCCCTGTCCGGCGTGGCACGCGACCCGCGCCTCGAGGCCGTGGACCTCAGGAAGGCGCTCTTCTTCGACACCGAGACCACCTCCCTCGGCGGCGGCGCCGGGACCTACGTCTTCCTTCTCGGCGCCGGCTATTTCGAAGAGAGCGCGTTCGTCGTGGAGCAGTACTTCCTGCGCGACGTGACGGAGGAGCGCGCGCTCCTCGACGCGATCAATCGCCGCTTCGCATCCTTCGACTGCATCGTCTCGTTCCACGGCAAGGGGTTCGACACCCCGCGCCTGCTCGACCGCCTCTCCTTCCACAGGATGCGCCCCGCCCTCCCCGCCGCCCACCTCGACCTCTGCCAAGTCGGCCGCAGCCTCTACCGGGGCGCCTTCGCCGACTGCCGCCTCCAGACTTTCGAGCGCGAACTCGTGCGATTCCAGAGGCGCGACGACCTCCCCGGCGAACTCTGCCCGACCGCCTTCTTCCGCCACCTCCAGGGGGACAGCGCGCTCATCCCGCGCGTCTTCGAGCACAACCTCTACGACATCCTCACGTTGCCGGCGGTCGCGGCCTGCTTCGCCGCGGAATTGGCAGCCGCCCGCCACCCGGTCGTGCTCTCCAATCTGGGCGCCCTGCACGAGGCGCGCGGCGAGGACCGCCAAGCGCGCGCGGCCTACCTCGCCGCGCTGACCGGGCTCCGTGCCAGCCGCCACGCACAGCTCCCGCGGGCGCTGGAGCGGCTGGCTCTTCTCGAGCGCCGCGCCGGGCGCCACACCGCGTCCGCCGAGTTGCTCCTGGAGCGCAAGGACCTGCCGCCCTATACCCTGGCGCCCCTCGAAGATCTGGCCAAGTACTACGAACATCGCGCCCGGGATCTCGCGCGCGCCGAGGAGGCCACGGTGGAGGCGCGCTCGAACCTCTTGCGCGGCTGGATTGCCCTCGCTCCCCTCGAACGCAATCGCTGCCTCGCAGCACTCGACCATCGCATGGCGCGCTTGAGGCGGCGCCGCGACCGGGATTCCCTTTCCTCGCCCTAGGCATTACAAGGTGGGGGATGCCGGATCTGCGGGAAGCGCTCTACGAGGCCTTCTTGGGCGCATTTCGCCCGTTCCCGGAGGGCCTCCGGAGGGAGACCCTCGCCGAACGCTGCGGCGTTCCCGTCGCCGACCTGCCCCTGGTCCGCGAAGAACTCGTGCAGCGCGGCTTCCGCTTCGAGGAGGATGCGGAGGGGCGCTGGAAGCTGGTGGAGCCGCCGGATCTGATCGTGCCCTACTGGGTGCGGGCGGGGCTGCGGTGCGACCGGCTGGCCCGCCAGATCTACTACCGCGATGAGGTCAAGTCGACGCAGGATGTCGCGTTCGAGCTCATGGTGGAAGGCCGCGAGCACGGCACCCTCGTCGTGGCCGATCATCAGACCGAGGGGCGGGGGCGCGGCGACCGGACCTGGCACTCGACGCGCGGTCAATCGCTGCTCGTCTCCCTCCTGCTCGATCTCGAGCCGCCCGATACCTTCGCTTCGGTGCTCACCGTCGCCATGACGACCGCGATCGCGCGTGCCATCCAGGACGTCGCCGACCTCCCCGCGCGGATCAAGTTCCCCAACGATGTCTTCGTGCGCGGGAAAAAGGTGGCGGGCATCCTGCTCGAGGTCCGCGACTACGGCCTGCCCACCCCGCGCGCCGTGGCGGGGCTGGGCGTCAACGTGAACCAGGAGGAGGGCGATTTTCCTCCCGACCTGAGGGAGATCGCGACCTCGCTTCGTGCGGAGCGGCGGGATGGGCAGCCGGTGCTCCGCGCCCGGTTGCTGCGCAACTTCCTTCGCGAGCTCGAGAAGTGGCTCGACCAGATCGCCCAGGGGCAGTACGACGATCTGGAGAACGCCTGGAACCGGTTCAGCTCCATCGAGGAGAAGGAGGTCTCGTTCCGTGCGGGTGCGGAGGAGGTATCCGGTCGCGTTCTGGACGCGCGGATCCGCACGGGCCTGCTGCTTCGCCTTCCGGGCGGGGAAGAGCGGCGCTTTCGGCTGGAGCACATCACCACCTTCCGCTACCTGTGACGGGGGCGTGACCGGCCTTCCGCCTAGAATGGTGCCCTGTTGTATTGGCTGAGGCGCATCCCCAAGGAGACGCGGGTCGTAGTCCTCGTCGTCTTCCTCGCGCTCTTCCAGGCGATCCTGCTCTCCGTTTTCGGATTGCGCGCGATCCAGTGGGAGCGGAGGACGGCCGAGGAGCAGATCCGCTCCACCGCCGACAGCTTCCTCCACGACCACGTGGAGGCGCCGGCGCAAATCGCGATCTATCTGCGCGCGGAAGAGGTCTACGCCGCGGCGTTCGAGGCGCGTGACGCGGCCTGGTCGAGGACCGTTCCGACCCCCGGCGGCGGCCTCGTCACGGCGGCCTTCCTCGTGACGTCGGAGGGTCGCATCCTGGGGCCCGATCGCGCGCCGTTGCACCGTCCCGCGTCGCTGGCGGCCGCCGACGATGCCCTCGCGCGGGCCGCGGCGGTGGAGCTGCGCACGGCCTACCGCACGAGCCTCATTGCCGAGGACGCCGAGAAGCGTCGTCGCGACCTGGAGTTCGCCCGTCGTCACCCCTTCTCCGTGGATGAGGAGGGCCATCCCCTCGGTCTCCTGTTCGCCGCCTCGGTGCTCTACGGATCCGTCGACGCGGGCGATCTGCTCGCCGGGCGGTGGGTCGGACTCCTCAACCGTGGGGCGGGAGCCGTGGCGGAGTCTGTGGTGGACGCCTTTCTGCAGCGCATCGACGCGGCAGGGGTGGGCGATGCGGTCTTTCAGGCAGGCCGGGAGGCGCAGGAACGCGACGCCCTCCCGGTCCTGGCGGCCGCCAAGCTCGAGCTTGCGCGCTTTCCACGCCCCGCGCGCGCCGCGCTGCACGTCAACGGCCCGGCCGGCCCCGACCCCCTCTTCTACGTCCGCCACCTCCGCGCCGACGGCAGCCTGCACGTACTGGCGATGCGGCGGGAGAAGCTGCGCGAGCTCCTGGGACAGGTCGCGGAGGAGGCGCGCCGCGCCGGGGAGACCCGCGGGCTAGGCGTGGAGATCGTTGAAGGCGCGCCGTCCCGCGACGACATGCGCGACCTGCCGGGCTATCGAGCCGTGGCGCACATCGCCCCGGGTCTCCTCCGCGAGGAGAGCGGTCGCCGCGAGCGTTTCTATTGGTACATCATCGGATTCTCCGTGCTGGGCATGCTCGCCGGCGGGTTCCTCGCGGCCCGCCTGGTCATGCGCGAAGTGAAGCTGGCCAAGCTCAAGTCGGGCTTCGTGAGCAACGTGACCCACGAATTGAAGACCCCCCTCACCTCCATCCGGATGTTCGTCGAGATGCTCCGCTCTGATCAGGTGCAGGAGGAGGGTGAGCGGCGCGAATGCCTGGAGGTCATCTCGCAGGAGACCGAGCGACTCGGCCGTCTCATCCAGCGGGTTCTCGATTTCAGCCGGTTGGAGGCGAGGATGAGGCGCTTCCGCTGGGCCGTCGGGTCGCTGCAGGGCGTCGTGGAGCGGGAGGCGGAGCGGTTCCGGCGGGTCACCGGACTGCCCCCCGAGCAGTTCACCGTCAAGATCGCCGCGGGGATCCCCCCCGTGCTCCACGACGCCGAGGCGTTCGGCGAAGTCGTCTCCAACCTCCTCTTCAACGCCTACAAGTTCTCGCCTCCGGCGGACCGGCGCCTGCGGCTGCTCCTCGGTTCGTCAGAAGGGCTGCTGCTCCTCGTTCTCGAGGACAACGGGCCGGGCGTGCCGCGCAAGGAGCGCGAGAAGATCTTCGAGCCGTTCTACCGGGCCGACGATCTCCTGACGCGATCGGTGGAGGGCTCGGGCCTCGGGCTCTCCATCGTCCGCAGCATCGTGCGCGCCCATGGAGGGCGGATCGTCGTGGAGGACGCCAAGGGGGGCGGGGCCCGCTTCGTCGTCGCGCTGCCGGTCGCCCAGGGCGGGACCCCTGCGCAACCTTCCGCGGCGGCGGAGGCGGCGCTGTGACCCCCCCCGCCCCCCCCCTCATCCTCATCATCGAAGATGACGCGGCCATTCGGCTGGGCCTTCGCAAGACCCTGGCCTTCGAAGGGTATCGTCTCCTCGAGGCGCAGGACGGGGAGAAGGGGCTGGAGCTCGCGTTCGAGAAGAAGCCGGATCTCATCCTCCTCGACCTGATGCTCCCTCGTCTCAACGGGTACGAGTTCTGTCGCACCCTGCGCAAGCACGACCGCAAGACGCCCATCCTCATCCTGAGCGCCAAAGACCAGGAGGTGGACAAAGTGATGGGCCTCGACCTCGGCGCCGACGACTACGTCACCAAGCCCTTCAGCACCAAGGAGCTGGCCGCGCGGGTCAAGGCGGCGCTCCGGCGTTCGCAATCGTCGGAGAGCGCCGAAGGGGTGTTCGAAGCGGACCGGATCCGTGTCGACTTCGGCGGGCAGAGCGTCTCTGTCGACGGGCGGCCGGCGGAGGTCTCCACCCGCGAGTTCCGCCTTCTGCGCTACCTGATCGAGAATCGCGGCCGCGTCCTGAGCCGCGACCAGATCCTGAACCAGGTGTGGGGCTTCGATTACGAGGGCACGGCCCGGACCATCGACAACTTCATCAACAAGCTGCGCAGCAAGATCGAGGCGGATCCCGCCCAGCCGGAGCTGATCCTGACCGTGCGGGGTGTGGGCTACAAGTTCGCCAAGTAGGGGGAGCGAGGAGGGGTAGAATCAACCGGCCCCCCGCCGCGGAAACCCTGCGGATGACTCCCACCCCCCAGACTCAGCCCTCCCCCCGGAACGCGTCCTTGCTGGAGCGCGCTACGGACTATGTGAGGAGCAACTGGTACCTCAAGACCGCCTTCTACACCACCCTGGCCGATTACGCCGGCGCCCTCCTCCTCGCCGCATCCGAGGCCGTCCCCCTGGGATGGGCCGGCCTGCTGATCCTGCTCAGCCTCTTCACCTGGTACTTCGCCGTGGCGATGCCGGTCATGAACCGAGCGATCCGCTCCCGCTCCACCTCGCAGCGGCTGCACTACTGGGCGGACGTGGTCGAACGTTTCGGCCTGATTGTGGTCTGTGCCCACTCGGTCCTCTTTGCCGGGATGCTCGTCGTCCTTGCGGTGTGAGGCGCGCGGATTCATGATTCCGGGCAGGAGGGCCGAATGTTCGAAAGGGGGCTTGTCCTCTGCCCGGTGTGGGTTTAGCGTAAGAACCCCAGGATCTTGTGGTCGGCGCGCCCAGGAGACGCAGATGCGACTTCGCTTGATTTCCCTCCTCCCGCTCGTCGCGTTGGCGGGCTGCCAGAGCGCGCGCTCCCCGACCTTCGAGGAGTCGGAGGCCTCCCTCGCGACCTCCGGCTACGTCGCGCTCACCGACTTCGCCCACGAGCAGGATCTCAGCTACCACCGCGGGCGCGGGGGGATCGTCGAGCTCTGCTACCCCCCGGATGCGGTCGTCCTGGTGCCCGGCGAGAGATCCGCCCGTGTGAATGGGCGTGCGCTGCTCATGGATCAACCCCTCATCACGATCGGCGAGGATTTCGCTCTCTCGAGGCGCGATGCGGAACTGCTCCGTCTGGCGCTGGGGGAGAGCCGCCGCGCACGCCCCACCCGCGCTCCCGCCCCGGCCGTGACCCTGCCTTCCCCGCGGGCGGACTTCCCCGCCCTCTGGATGCCGCGGGGGCGTGAGCGGCGCTGGAGCTACATCGTCATCCACCACACCGCGACTCCCTCCGGGAACGCCGCGATCATCAACCGGGCGCACCTCGCCAACAAGTGGGAGAACGGCCTCGGCTACCACTTCGTCGTCGGAAACGGATCGCAATCCGCCGACGGCGAGGTGGAGGTGGGCCGGCGCTGGACCGAGCAATTGCAAGGCGCGCACACCAAGATCGCGGGCGACGCCACGAACCGCTGGAACGAGACCGCTATCGGGGTCTGTCTGGTCGGCGACTTCACGAAGGCCGGCCCCTCCTCCCGGCAGCTCGACGCGACGGCGCGCCTCGTCGCGGCGCTC
The DNA here is from genome assembly GCA_052388375.1 of Planctomycetaceae bacterium. Lineage (GTDB taxonomy): Bacteria > Planctomycetota > PLA2 > PLA2 > PLA2 > JBQTIG01. Next base: position 35,200 of record JBQTIG010000041.1, read on the forward strand.
TGCCGGCGATACGGAATCTCCCCGCAGCACGTCTTGGGTCACGGGCACATCGACTCGACGGAGTGCCCCGGCCACTGCTTCCCCTGGGAGGAGTTCCGCGCCCGCCTGGGCCGGTAAGACTGCGCGGCATCGGGTAGGCTGCACGCCACGATGCCGATCTACACTCTGGCGTCCGGGCTGGAACTTTACGCGGAGGAGCACGGCTCCGGCCCGCCGCTCCTGCTCATCATGGGGACCGGCGCGGACCACCGCTTCTGGTCGGCGCAGGTTCCCGCCTACGCCCCGCGCTACCGGACCATCATTTACGACGCCCGCGGCGTGGGGAAGTCGACCGCCCCCTCCGACCCGACCAGCTGCTCGATGGGCGCCATGGCCGAGGACGCGGTGCAGCTTCTGGATGCGTTGGGCATCGCGCGGGCCCACGTTTCGGGGCTGAGCCTCGGTTCCACCGTGGCGCAAGAGATGGCGCTGCGCCACCCGGGGCGGGTTCTCTCCGCGCAGCTCCACGGCACCTGGGGTCGCTCGGACGAGTGGTTCGTCCGCATGATCGAGACCCTGGAGGAGCCTGTGCGGCGATGCGATCTCGCCGCCTTCATCCGTTTCGCGCTCCTTTGGATCACGACGCCGAGATTCCTCGAGAGTCAGCGGGAGGCTGTGCGCGGAATGGAGGAGGCCTTTCTCGCGGAACCGCCGCCGCCGCGCGGCGTGCTCGGCCACATCCACGCCGACAAGACCCACGACGCGCTCGACCGGCTCGGCGCGATCCGCTGCCCCGTTCTCGTGACGGCCGGCGAGCAGGACATCCAGGTTCCGCCGCGCTACGGTCGCGCCGTCGCGGAGCGGATCCCCGGGGCGCGCTTCCACCTCTTCACGGGCCCGGACGCGAGCCATCTGGCCTGCCTCCAGATGGCCGAAGAGTTCAATCGGATCACGCTCGACTGGCTGTCGCGGGTTCAATCCCTTCGAGCCTGAGGAGGAACCGCTTCCAGGGGAGGCCCCCGCCGAATCCGCCCAACGACCCGTCCCCCGCGAGGACGCGGTGGCAGGGGATCACGATGGGGAGGGGATTGGCGCCGAGCGACTGTCCCACGGCGCGGGCCGCCCGCGGCCTGCTGACCAGCGACGCGAGACGCCCATAGCTGGTCGTGGAACCGAACGGGATTCCATCCAGCGCTCGCAGGACGGCGCCGGTGAAGCGCGGCACCTCGAGTCGAAGCGGCAGGTCGAAGGAGGTGCGCCGGCCGGCGAAGTAGGCGCGCAGCTGCTCCAGAGCTTCGCCCAAGAGCGCGTCTCGCCCCGGCGTGCGCGGTGCGCGTCCTCCGAGACGGATCGCGACGACGTGGTCGCCGGCCGCCGTCACCTGGACGGGCCCGGCGCGCGTCTCGAGGCAGACGTGGCGCTCCTCCCGCACGCCCGGGTAGGATTCCCCGGCGCGCATGGATCGCAAGGTCTTCTTCGCCATCCTCTTGAGCCTCTCCCTGGTCGGGCTCGCGATGCTCGCGTTTCTCATCTTCCAGCCTTTCTTGCTCTCGCTCCTCTGGTGCGCGGTCCTTGCCACGGTCACGACAGAAGCCTACACGAGCCTTCTCCGTGTTTTCAAGGGCCGGCGAACTCTTGCGTCCACCGCCATGACGCTGCTCGTGATGATCCTGATCATCGCGCCGTTCCTCTTCGTGAGTCTCGTCTTCGCGACCGAGGTGCAGGAGATCGCCGCCGAGGCCACGTCGGGATCGATGGCGGCGCGCATCGAGCGGGTCGAGGCCCATCCCGTGGTCCAGAAGCTCCTCGGCTGGGCGGAGGAGTTCACCGGGGAGAAGGTCGACCTCAACGAGGTGCTGGCGAACGTGCGCGCCAGGATGCAGCCGCACGTCGCGCGTGCGGCCAGCGACGCCGCCGGCTTCCTGCTCGGATTCTTGGCCAACCTGTTCTTCGTGCTGCTCGCGCTGTTCTATTTCTATCGCGACGGACCCCAGATGGTGGAAGGGCTGCGGGGGCTCCTGCCGCTGCATCGCGCGGACCGGGATGTGATCCTTCAGGAGATCCGGCAGGCGATCGTCGCCTCGGTGCGCGGCGGGCTGGTCACCGCCGTCATCCAGGGATTCCTGGGGTTCGTGATCCTGCTCCTCCTGGGGGTGGGGCAGCCCGTGCTCTGGGCCGCGGTCATGGCGATCGGCAGCCTCATCCCCCTGGTGGGAACCGCGATCGTCTGGGTGCCCATGGCGGGGGTGTTCTTCATCCAGGGCGAGGTCCAGAAGGCGCTCATCCTGGTTGGCTACGGCTTCCTGGTCATCAGCATGGCGGACAACTTCCTGCGGCCGATCCTCGTGGGCCGGCACATGGAGGTGAACGCGCTTCTGCTGTTCTTCGGGATCCTGGGCGGGATCGCCGCGTTCGGCTTCATCGGAATCGTGCTGGGGCCGGTGTCCGTGGGCTTCCTGAGCGTATCCATGCGCCTCTTCCGGCGTGAGTTCCGCGCCGCCGAAGGGTCGGGATCCTGAGGAATCAGCTCGCGAGTTTCTTGTTCGCCTCGGCGAGCGCGGCTTCGGCCCGCGCCTTGAGCCCAGGCGTCTCGGTCGGGAGCTCGCGAGGCTCCGCGCCCCCGGTGGGGGCGATCGCCACGCCCCCGCGCTCGATGGAGCCGATGACGGCCTCGGCGAAGTCGCGCAGGACTTCCCAGCGCTTCGTACGGCGGCAGAGCCTCGCCAGGCCGTCGAAGGCGTCGCGATAGAGATACTCGCTCTTGACCAGCGCGCGGGTGAAGTAGCGCTCGGCCTTCCCGTCGTCGCGGTTGCAGGGGTAGAACTCGAAGAGCAGTCCCGTGTCGCTTTGGATCTGGGGGTCCTCCTCGAGGAGCTGGGCGGCGATCTCGTACACCTCCCCGGCGCGCTTGATGCGCTTGCGCACTTCGGCGGGAGGGTCATTGCCGGTGGCGCCGCGCCGCTCGGCCCAATCGCGCAAGAGGAGCGCGTAGTTGTTGTGGATCAGCCCGTTGCTCGGGGAGAGCTGGAGGAGCTCCTCATACAGCTTCTCGGACCGGTCGATGTCCGCCTTCGTCGTGGCGAGGCCCTCGAACCGGAACGCCGCCTCGGCGAACTCCGGGCTCATGCGGAGCGCCTGCCGGTACTGGTCCAGCGCCTCCTCGGCCTTCCCGTCCGCCTCGAGGGCGTAGCCGATGTAGTAGACGTACTGCGCGTTCGCGCTGTCCAGCTTGAGCGCCTCGCGGAACGCCGTCAGCGCATCCTTGTTGGCCTGGTTCTGGAGGTGCGCGAAGCCTGCATAGAACCAGAGCGGCGCGCTGTTCTTGATCTCCTTGAGCGCCTCCTGGAGGATCGGCGCGATCTTGCCCCAGTCGTTCCGCACCATGGCGAGCAGGCCGACGCGGATAGCCGGCGCGTAATCGGGGTGCCGCTTGAGCGTGTAGAGATAGGCCGCCTTCGCCTCGGGGAGCTTGCCTTGGGCGACGAAGGTGTGGCCCAGCATGAGGCAGAGCATCGGGTCGGAGTCGTCAAGGTCCCGTGCCCGCTTGTAACCCTCCTCGGCGGCCGCGTACTGCTGTTCGCGATAGAGGAGCAGCGCCATGAGCGCGTGCGTCGGCGCGTAGGCCTTGCTGATCTCCAGCGCCTCGCGGAGGAGCGCCTTGGCCTCGTTCACCGAACCGGTCGAATAGGCCACGTAGGCGATCCCGTAGAGCGCGTCCACGCTCGTGGCGTCGAGGGTGCGCGCCTGCTCGTACATCCGCCTTGCATCGAGGAACAGGTTGGTGGTGTCGAGCCCAGCCCCGCCCTCGTTGTCGCGCAAGCTCTTCTCGGCGAGCTTCAAGAACGCGTCGCCCCAGCGAAGGTGGAGGCGGATGTCCTTGCCGTGCGCGGCTTCCGCGGCCTCGAGAAGGCTCCACACCTCTTCGGCGCGGTCCTGCTTGAGCATCGCGTCGGCAAGCACGATGAGCGCGTCCGCGTTCTTCGCGTCGGCCTCGTAGAGCTTGCGCGCCTCGGCCTCGGCCTTCTCGGTCTCCCCCTTCTTGAGGAGCGCCAAGGCGCCGTCGGCACCCCCGGCCATGGCGACGGTGGCGGTGGAGAAGCAGAACCAGACGAGTGCGATGCGCATGAGCCCTCCCGGAGGATCAGGATATAACCACCTGAACCGTGCAGCATCAACAATGCCGAACAGCCGGCGGGCGCACGGAATCAGGGGGGGGAGGGGGTGGGGAGGGGGCCGCCCCTTCGGCCGTTACCTTTTCACCACGCTCGCGGGGCCGATCCTTCACTTTCCTCGCGCCGCGGGCCGATGAGGGGACGTCGTGCTGCGTTCTCTTCTGGCGGCCGGTCTGGCCGTAGCACTCTTCGTTCCGGTCGCTCGCGGCAAGGGTTCCGGCGAGGACACCCGCATCGAGACCCTGCTCACCCAGTTGAGTCGGATCGAGCTGGACCAGGTAGGGTTCCTGGCGAGGCGCTCCGAGCGGCAGCGGACGCTCGAGGAGTTGGCTTCCCTGCGGAGCGAAAAAGCGACACAGGCCGTCGTCGTCAAGCTGCGGAGCCCCACCTACGCGGATGTGTTCGAGCCGGTGCTGCGCGCCCTCGTGCGCCATTCTCCCGAGGCTCCTCCCGTGCTCGCGCTCCTGCGCGAGCGACTCGGGCGTGACGATCCGCTCCGGCCGTTCGCGCGGGACGCCCTGCTGGCGCTGGCCGTGGAGCGGCGGGACGACCGTTTCCTCTTCGATCTGCTGGAGAGCACGGCTTGCGAGGACCGCTTCCTGGCCATGAAGTCCCTCTGCTCGATCGGGCATCCAAAGGCCCTGGCCAGCGCGCGCCGGCTCCTCGCCGACAGGGATTGGCGCCCGCAGGCGGGGACGGTCGTCTCCTGCGCGACCCTGGCCCTTGCGGCGGCGGGCAACGAGGGCGCCGAGGCGGCACGTCTGCTTCTCCTCCTTCGCAGGGACCCGCGCTTCACACGGGTCGATCTCGCCAGCGTGCGGGAGGCGACGCGGCTCTGGCGCGATCCCAATCTCTTGAGCCACATCCGCATGAGCGATCTTGCCGATCCCGACGCGGCCGTGAGGGCCGAACTGGCCTCGTTCATGGGCGAGGCCGGGATCGAGACGGCGCGCGCGCCCCTGGTCGCGCTGGTCGAGAGCGCGGCGGAATTGCCTGCCGTGCGCGCCGCCGCCGCCGCGGCCCTTGGCTCGCTCAAGATCGCCCGCGGCGACCTCGCCGCCACCCTCGAGAAGGCGCTGACCGATCCCGAGCCCGTCGTGAAGCTCGGGGCGATCCGCGGCCTCACCGCCCTGCGTGTCTGGCAGGCTGGCGCGGCCCTCGGGACGCTGCTCGAGGGGCCCCTCGCCAGCGAGGCCCGCGCGGCGCTCGCCGCCATGACCGGGCTCCCGGCGGAAACGCCCTGGGATTCCTGGCTCCTCGGGCCTGACTGCACGCTCCCGCCGGGCACCTAAGAGCCTATCCGAAAACCCGGCACCATTCGGCCGGCTGCGCGGGCCGATGGCTTCGCCTCTCCTCCCTCGCCGTAGTTCGCCCATACGGCTTCGTCGTCGCGGCTCGCGCTCGGCCCGCTCGCTCGGCCTCGGTGTTGACGCCGGGTTTTCGGATGGGCTCTAAGCTCCCGGCGCCCAGGCGGCCGATAGGGGTCTTGTGGAATTCTTGGCGCTCCAGGTCTTGATGCTGGCCGCTGCCCTGCTCGCGGTCGGAGTCATGCAGCGCAGGCTCAAGAGCGTGGAGAAGGAGAACGCCGCGCTGCAGGCGCGCCCGACGCCTCGCGACTCGACGCGCGAAGGGCTCGCGGCCGTGGGGGTGCTGGTGGGCGACATGTGCCACCACTTGGTGGGGCACCTTACCGTCATCCTGGGGCAGTGCGAGTTGGCGCGCATGGCGAAGAGCGGCGAGAAGCGGCTCGCTGCCATCGAGAGCGAGGCGCGCCGTCTCGCCAGCACCGTGGAGAGATACCGTAGCGGCTGCCGCGCGTGGCGGGATGCGCACCAGCGGGTGGCCGCAGGAGAGTGCGCGAGGGCCGCCGCGGCCGTGGTCGCGAACTTCGCCGAGGAGCGCGAGGTGAGGATCCACGTTTGCATGGAGGAGCCGCCCTTGGTCGACACCAATGGGATGCTGCTTTCGCAGGCGTTGGTGTTCATGTTGCGGCTCGCGGTCGAGGCGTCTCCCCAAGGGCGCGGCGACGTCACCCTGGCCGTCGGCCAGCTTCCCGTGGAGGGTGCAGCGACCCACGTGGCATTCGGCGTCGCGGATGACGGGCCCGGCATGGAGCCGACGCGGCTGCCCTCCGCGTTGCACCCCTTCCCGCGCGAGGCGCCCGACGAGCCCTCCCACGCCCTCGGCTACGGAACGATCCAAGCGCTCGCGCGCGCGCTCGGCGGCGAGCTCAAGGTAGACACGGCTCCCGGCGCCGGCACCCGAGCCACGCTCAAGGTCCCCCTCTGCGTGGCGGTCCACGAGCGCCCGGCGAGCCGATCGACTGCCGGCAGCACCGTTCGCAACGTCGGCGCCTGAAGCCACGTCAGCCGCCGAGACCTCCTGCGGAGGTCTTGGCGGGGTGCCCGCGAACCCAACGCGCCGGGGCTCCTGACCCCGCCGCGGGAGGGACACGGAGGGCGGGGAACCGTTCGAAGGAGTGGAGCGCCTAGTGGGAATCGAACCCACATACTCGGCTTGGGAAGCCGATGCTCTACCATTGAGCTATAGGCGCGGCGAGGCACAGAGATTACCAACCCGTCGCAGGAATTCACCCTCCCCCGGAGCTCCGAGCCCTGCCGGGGAGGGGCGCCCCTAGGGCCTTCCATGAGAAGGCCGTCCCTGTCCAGAGCCGACGTGGCGGCGCCTCCCTCCGAGCCGAGTCAACCGCGCCGCCAGGCTTCCATCCGCACTCTTGGTGGGCCACGTGTTGGGGGCCCGGTGCA
>JBQTIG010000042.1:0-45237 GCA_052388375.1 Planctomycetaceae bacterium
GCCTGTCTGAATACTCCATCGTCGGCCCGAGCCCGAGCGAGCGGGCTGCTGGCGAGCCGCGAGTCCGAAGCCGTATTGACCCCAAATACGGCGATGGACGAGCGGCGAAGCCAGCGGCCCGCGCAGCAAGGCGAAGCCAGATGGAGTATTCAGACAGACCCTAGGCGCGCCGCGCCGCGCGGGACTGCGCGTGGACCCGGGCGGCTTCGGCGCGCTTGGTGATCAAGACGTTCTCGAGGAACAGGCACTCGATGCCTGTGCCGAGGAAGGTCTCGATCGCCTCCTCCGGGGTGTTCACGATCGCCTGCCCCTTCACGTTGAAGCTGGTGTTCAGCACCATCTCGCGGCCGGTCATCCTCCCCACCGCCCGCAAGAGGGCGTGGAACTCCCGGTTGTCGCGCTCGCACACGGTCTGGACGCGCGCCGACCCGTTGACGTGGGTGATGGCAGGCAGCTGCCGCCGGTGCTCCTCCCTCACGTCGACGGTCATGATCATGTAGGGCAGCTGCGTGCCCGGAGCCACGTCGAACCAGCGGTGCACCTCCTCGAGGGATACGGCGGGAGCAAACGGGCGGAACGCCTCGCGCATCTTGACCATCGCGTTGATGCGGTCCCGCATCTCCGGGTGACCCGGATCGGCGAGGATGCTGCGGTGACCCAGCGCTCTAGGGCCGAACTCCATCCGCCCGCGGTACCAGGCGAGGACGCGCCCGGCGGCGATGAGGCGAGCCGCCTCGTCGCAGGCCGCCTCCAGCGAGGGAAACCGGGACGTCTCGAGCCGCCCGTTCCGGGCCTCGAGCGCACGGTCGATGGCGCCGAGGGAGTGCGAAGGGCCGAAGAACGGCACCGGCATGCGCAGGTTGCGCACCTCGCCGTGCACCGCCGCGCGATGGAGCGCCGCCCCGAGCGCCGAGCCGTCATCGCCCGCCGCCGGCTGCACGTAGATCTCGTCGAAGTGCCCCGAGCGGAGCAGCTTCCCGTTCGCGGTGCAGTTGAGCGCGACGCCGCCCGCCAAGGCGAGCCTGCGCCGTCCCGTCGCCCGCGCGAAGTGGCTGCAGACGTGGAGCATCACCTTGTCGAGGCACTCCTGGAGCGCCGCGGCGACGTCGCGATGCGCGCCGAGGACCTCGGCGTCCGGATGCCGGGGCTCGATGAGGTGTTCGGCGAGGTGGCGCCTGCAGGCGAGGTAGTTCTCCCGCTCCTCACGGGTCTTGTTGAGCCTGAGGAGGGGGATGCGGAAAGAGCCGCCCGGCTGCAGATCGATGGCCTTGGCGAAGAAGGGGCGATAGCGCGCCGGGTCGCCGTAGGGCGCCAGGCCCATGATTTTGTACTCGTCGGAATTGAAGTCGAAGCCGAGATGCAGCGTGACGAGGGAGTAGAGGCTCCCGATCGAGTCGCCGGCGGAAATCCGGTGGAGCAGCTCGAGCCGTCCGTCATGAGCATCGTAGACCGAGAGGCTGTGAGCTTCGCCCATTCCGTCCGCCACGACCACGAGGCAAGAGTCGAAACCGGACGTGAAGAATGCGCTCGCCGCATGGGCTAGGTGGTGGTTCACGGAGTGGAGGCGTTCGTGCGGATAGCCGGGGTACTCGCGCCGGATCAGGGCGAGCAGCGCATCGCGGGACAGCACGTCGCGATAGAGGTCGCGCGAGACGGCATCGATGGCATAGATCGGGGAGTAAGGCGCGTAGTCGAACCCGTGGGCGATCTCATCGATCTCCCCGATGGAGAGCCCCGCCTCCGCGAGGCAGTAGCCGATCGCCCCGCGCGGAAACTCGCCCGTGTGCTTCCTGCGGCAGATGCGCTCTTCGGCCACCCCCGCGATGAACTCCCCGTCGATGACGAGCGCGGCGGCGGAATCGTGCCCCTGGGAAATGCGGTACTCGCGCTCGTCCAGGCCGGGCCAACGCGCCCTCTTGAAGTCCATGCAGCCGTCGATGCCGCTGATTCCGAGGATCTTCATTTCAAGGAGGTGTCCATCCAGGGTCTTCCATCGAGCCCGGCGTACGATCGGCGCCAGTCTCGTCGCCGGCGAGCTGATCTCAGCCAAGAGCGTAACGCAACCGACGCAGCCCGCCATGATGCGCCGGTCCTGCCCGGGGACTCTCTGCGGCGAGCCGACTCGGAATCGTTCAACTCGCTGGACACTCGCAAGGCGCGTGTCTCGGATTCTCGCCGCGCGGCGCGAATCCTATCAGTGCACCCGGACGCCGGCGACGATGCGCTGCAACGCCCGCGCAACCACTTCGGTCTCGGGGTGACGGATGAGCAGGTAGCCCTGGCCCTCGTAGCCCTCCCGCGCCTCCTGACCGCGTTCCGGGAGCTTGGACTCGCAGAGAAGCGAGCCCAGCTCCTCCCGCACGCGCGAAAAGCCGCTCACCCCCTCCACGCGGCCCCGCCCCATGCGACGGAGATAGGCGCCGCCGGAAGAGAACCGCCGCTCCGGCGGATCGAACCGTCCGTGGATCATGGTGCGGATCCAGCCCGCGTACAGGTCGGAGTCATGGGCGAGCCCCATGAGCGTCACGAACTGCGCGCCGGGCGGGCGCGCGCCCACCTCCGAGATCGCCACGCTGCCGTCGCGCCGCCGGAACCACTCCATGTGGCTCATGCCGCCCACGAAGCCGAGAGCGCGCAGCGCCGCCGTGGCCGCGGCGCGGATGGGCGCGAACTCGGGCCCGTCGATGCGCCGCGGGAGGAGGACCGTCCATTGAATCCAGTCGTTTTGCAGCACTTCCAGCGGCGGCGGCAGGTAGGCGCCGATGCTGTGCCAGAGAGGCCGCCCGTCGACCCAGACCGCATCGAAGGAGAACTCCTCGCCGACGATGAACTCCTCCACGAGGACCGGGTGGAGGGGGGCGGGGGAGGAGGCGCGCAGCGCCTGCTCGAGCGCTTCCGGGCCGTCGGCGCGGTAGGTGCCGGCGGCCCCCGCCCCGTCGGGAGGCTTGACCACCACGGGAAATCCCACCTCACGCACGAAGTCGCGAGCGGCTTCCGCGTCCGGCGCCAGCCGAAAGCGCGCGCAGGGAACGTTGTGCGCACGGAGGATCGCCTTCATGCGCGCCTTGTCGCGGAAGTTGGCGGCGGTGGAGGGATCGAGACCGGGAATGCCAAGGCGGGCGCGCGCCTCTGCCACCGGGACCTGCAGCTGCTCCTGCACTCCGAACAGGCGGTCGAGGGAACCCATCTGGGTGATGAGCCCGCACGACGCCTCCACGAGCTCGGCGGGATCGAGGGCCTGCGAGACGCGCCAGTGGCCCGCCAGGGCGGAAGCCACATCCGGCGGGAACGCCTCCCGCGCTGCCTGGGTGATGACCCCGATGCGCGTCTCCGGCAGGGAGAGCGCGGCGCGGAGGAAGCGGAGCGGCGCGTCGGCGAGCACGGGAAGGACGAGAGCCGCGCGACGCACGCCCCCGCCCCCCCTAGACCGTCACCGTGGTTCCGTCGAAGCGCGTCAGCGTGAAGGAGGGGCTCTCCTCGTAGGTGAGTCTCTGCTCCTCGAGGATCGCGAGCGCCACGGTCTCGCCGAGGAAGAGCGACTCCAGGTAGTCCGTGCGCCAGTGGATGCCCGCTGCCGAGCGGCCGAGCGCGATGTTGGCGGCGAGCTTGTCCAGTTCGCCCGAGACGGTGAGCGATTCCGGGCCGCCGTACGGAAGCAGGGCCGTCCCGTCCGCCGACGGAACGACGGGTGACGGCAGCACGTGGCGGCCGTCGAACCACGCCTTCAGGATCGTGACGCAGGCCCCGGCCACGGTCGCGTGGCCCGCGCCGTAGGCGGGGTGGAGCGGGCAGCCCTCCGGGTAGGCCTGCGGCAACAGATAGCTGCCGTGCCGGGAGAAGACCTCCGCCAGCGCGGCGGAGGAGAGGAGCTCGGGGTGGAGCGGGAACACCTCCTGGCCGGTGACGTGGAGATGGACCCGGCCGCCGAACTCCTCGGGGCGCGCGCGCCGGTGCACGTTCCACTTCTGGTACCAGACCGCCTTGAGCGCCCGCGTCGCGACCTCGGTGACGAGGGTCAGGATGTGCGGCGCGCCGAACGTGCCGAACCCATCCTGCGTGGCGGAGGCGACGTAGGGGTTTCCCGGATCGAAGGGCGCGCCGATCGAGAGCAGGTAGAGGCAGGCGTTGAAGTAGGCCTCGTGGAGCGCGTCGATGTGGACCCACTCCGCGAGGTCGCGAAGGCTGCGGATGTAGCGCGGCAGGCCATCGGTGGGGTAGGCCGGGACGGCGGCGCCGTTCTGCGCGGCGAGCCAGGAGGAGAAGTCGGTCAGGTAGTCGATGCCCGGCGGGACGGTCCGCATCTTCTGAGATATGGAGAGCGCGCCGTAGGGCGCGTCCCTCAGGAGGAACTGGGAGAGGAAGGGTCCCGCGCGGTCCCCCACCGTCGAGCCCCGGAAGAGCGTGGCCGGGGTCACCGAGCCCGCCTCCATCGGAGCGCGTAAATCGCTCAACGCCGAGAGGTCGGCGCAGGCGGCGGCGATGACGGGATCGGCGGCGTAGGCGACGAAGGGCACGTCGCGCGCGAGGGCCATCCAGTAGAGCTCCACCGCCTCGGCGGCCTGCTCGGCGGAGTCGAAACGCGGCGCGGGGGGGATCGCGCAGGCATGGGAATCGGGCCCCTGGAGGTCGAACGCGGCCCCGGCCATCGGGTTCACGAGCCGTCGCGGGCCCGCGAGGGGCACCGACTCGAAGGCGTTCTTCTCTTCCCGTCGCACCGCGGAAAGGAGTGCTTCGAAGGCGGTGGGAATCACGAATCCGCGCGCGTCGTGGGGAAGGCCCTTGGAGTAGCTCGCGGCGTAGGCGGGGATCCGCGTCTCGTCGCCGTTGGCGACCTGGATCGGCAGCCCCCGCCCGAAAGCCAGCTGCGCCGCCGCGTTTCGCACGGCGTGGGCCGCCGCGCTGCGCTGCGCAGGGGTAAGTATGGATGAGAATGCGCTCGCCTGGGAACAGCCGGGCAACCCCACTCCCGCGGCCCCCAGCGCGGACCCTGCAGCCACCAGGCGCAGGAACGCACGCCGATCTTCGACGCTTCCGGCCCTGTCGTCCATGGCACCCTCCTGTTCGAGTCCAAGGAATATCAGGGCTGGCCCCCCCCTGTCCACAGGCACCCAGCCGCCAAGGCGGGAGGCGCTTCCGCCGAGAATCGCCTTCGGTGCCCTCGATGCCTTTGAGAGCGGTGGCGTCGAGTCCCCAAGCCCGGATCGCCTGCCCCACCCGCCTCGCCATGCCTAGCCCCGCAATCGTGCGGCTCCGTCCCGACGCATCCGAGGAGCGGCGTTGACCCGATCCCGCCAGGCGGCGACACTGCCTGCACTGTGGCAGAGGGCATCGAGATCAGTTCGGGGGAGTTCGTCGCCGCCGTGGAGGGCGGGGACGAGATCCATGTCCTGGACGTGCGCGCGCCTCACCGGTTGGCGGGGGGACGGATCGACATCGTGCCGGACGGGCGCTTCCACAACATCAAGGGAAGCGAGATCATGGCCTTGGCGGATCCGGGATCGTCCGGCCTCGATCCAACCAAACCCCTCACCGTCGTCTGCGGCGTCGGCAGCGACAGCCGCAAGGTCGCGGAGCGGCTAAGCGGCCGCGGGTTTCGCGCGCGCTCCCTGCGGGGGGGCATGTCGGCCTGGATGCTCGCCGTGGTCCCGCGCGAGCAGCCGGCTCCCGCCCCCCTCACCCGCTTCGTGCAGTTCGACCGCATCGGCAAGGGGGCGCTCGGCTACCTGCTCGTGAGCGGCGACGAGGCGATCGTCGTCGATCCCCCGCGCGATCCTTCCGCCTACGTCGCCGCTGCGCGGGAGGCGGGCGCGCGCATCGTCGTGGTGGCCGACACCCATGCCCACGCGGACTACATCAGCGGCGGGCCTGCCCTGGCCGGCGCCATGGGCGTCCCCTACTACCTCCATCCCGCCGACGCCGTCTACCCCTACGACGGGACCGCCGGCAAGATTTCGTTCGAGCCGCTGCGGGAGGGCCAGCGCATCCGGTTCGGCAAGGCCGAACTGGAGGTCCTGCACACGCCGGGTCACACCGAGGGAAGCGTCACCTACCGACTCGGCAACAAGCTCGCGCTCACCGGGGATTTCCTGTTCGTGGGCTCGGTGGGGCGACCCGATCTCGGGGGCAAGACCGAGGAGTGGAGCGTGGTGCTCTGGGCGAGCATCGAGCGCGCGCGACGCTCCTGGCCGCGGGAGCTGACGGTTTTCCCCGCGCACTACGCCTCGGATGCCGAACGGCGTCCCGACCGTTCCGTGGGGGCGCTCTTTTCCTGGATCCTCGCGCGGAACGGCCCCGTCGGCCTGCCCGGAGAGCCGGAGTTCCGCGCCTGGGTCCGCAGCCGGGCGGGGAGCTTCCCCGAGGCCTACCGGCGCATCAAGGCGATCAACGTCGGTCTCGAACAGGCGAGTCCGGCGGAATGCGACGAACTCGAAGGGGGGCGCAACGAGTGCGCCCTCAAGTAGCCCATCAGGGAGGAGCCAAGACATGACGGACGCCAGCACCCCCGGCATCCCGCGCATCGGCGACACGGCCCCCGATTTCAAGGCCGTCACCACGCACGGCGAGCTGGAATTCTCGAAGTGGCAGAGCGACAAGTGGGTCGTCTTCTTCAGCCACCCGGCCGACTTCACGCCGGTCTGCTCGACGGAGCTGACCTGCTTCGCGCAGCGCGCCGGCGAATTCGAGAAGCGCAACGTGAAGCTGATCGGCCTCTCGGTGGACTCGATCCACAGCCACCTCGCCTGGCAGGAGAACCTCAAGCAGATCCTCGACACGGAGATCCCCTACCCGATGATCGCCGACGGCAACATGGCGGTCGCGTCGCTCTACGGCATGATCCATCCGGGGGCCTCCTCCACGGTGACCGTGCGCACGGTCTTCGTGATCGACCCCAAGCGCACCGTGCGTGCGCTCATCTACTACCCGCTCAACGTCGGGCGCAGCGTGGACGAGGTGCTCCGTCTGGTCGAAGCGCTGCAGACCACGGACAAGCACAGCGTGGCGACGCCGGTGAACTGGAAGCCGGGCGAGAAAGTCGTCGTGCCGCCTCCCAAGACGGTGGCCGACGTCAAGGAGCGCGCGTCCCACAAGGAGTACGAGCGCTTCGACTTCTACCTGAACAAGAAGACGCTGTAGAGGCCGCCTCCGCCCCCGAGCCGCACAGCTCGGGGGCGGAGGATGCGGTCGCCGCTAAATCGGCGTGCAGGCGGCGACGACCAGATCGAAGATGATCTGGGCGAAATCGGCGCCGGGCTCGTTGGAGAACGATACCGTCCCGCCGGTTGCGGCGGCGAGCTGGTTCGCCAGCGCGGTGATGCAGGGGTCCACGGCACCCGCATCCGCGACGATGGGGGAGACGATCGCGCTGTTGGTGTTCGCCACCGAGATGGCGTTGTCGATCGCGAGCTGATCGCTCTCGTCACAGCTTCCCCCGCCGTTCTCGGGCGCTTCGTCGCTGATCGGCACGATGATCCTGAGCCTGCCGGCAAGCCAGCTGAATCGCGCGGCAACCACGGAGGTCCCCGGTGCCCAATCCTCGCTGCTGTTGAGGGTTTCGTGGCCCGGTGCAGGGCTGCCCGGGATCGTGTCGCCCAACAGGGCGAGCGCGGAGTTCGAAAGGCAGGAGTAGTCCGGTCCCGCCTCCTCCGCGTTCTCCGTGATGCCCAGGATCGTGACGCGGAAGTCGGTGAGACCGAGGGCGGCCAACTGGGCCGAGACCCCGCTCAGCTCCGTGCAGAGCGCCGCGGCCTCATCCCCCATGGATCCCGACGTGTCCATGAGGAAGACGATGTCCACCCCCGGGCAGCGCTGGAGCACTTCCCCCGGAGAGGTGCCGATGGGGTTGCAGTTGCCGCATCCCGCGAAGAGAAGGAGGGCCGAGAGCCCTCCAACAGCGAGCAGAATTCGCATCTCCGACCTCCTGGCCTTGCGGCCGCGCTTAGCGTTCGACTAAGGGAACACGATATCCTGCGCGGGCTGGCCTCTGCAAGAGGGCATGGCATAGAATCGGCTCTCAATTCGAGAGGAGGGTTCCCCTGATGTTGAATCGGCGCGACTTTCTGGCGGCCGTCCCCGCGGCCGCCCTGGGACTGGCAGCCGCCGGAGCGGGATGTGCCGGAGGAGGGGAGGAGCCCCCGCCCCCCTCCTTCGCTCTCCCCCCCCTCCCCTACGCCTTCGACGCCCTCGAGCCCCACATCGATGCGAAGACCATGGCGATCCACCACGGCAAGCACCACGCGGGCTACGTGAACAATCTCAGCAAAGCCCTGGAGCCGCACCCCGAACTCCGCGGAAAGCCGCTCGCGGAGCTTCTCGCCGGCCTCGGCGCCCTGCCCGACTCGATCCGTACGCTCGTGCGCAACAACGGCGGGGGCCACGCCAACCACACCCTCTTCTGGGAGACGATGGCTCCGGGAAAGGGCGGGGAGGCGAAAGGAAAACTCGGCGAGGAGATCCGGTCCCTCTTCGGCGGCTTCGACAAGTTCCGGGAGGCATTCGTGAAAGAGGCGCTCGGACGCTTCGGATCGGGATGGGCTTGGCTTTCGATCGCCGGCGGACGGCTCGAACTCGCGAGCAGCGCCAACCAGGATAGCCCGCTCATGGAGGGGAAGGTCCCCCTGCTCGGGCTCGATGTCTGGGAACACGCCTACTACCTCAAGTACCAGAATCGGCGCGCGGACTACGTCGCTGCGTTCTGGAACCTGGTCGACTGGGAGGTGGCCGAGCGGCGCTTCCTCGCGGCAGCGGGCTAGCATGGTCGATCCGCTCCCCTGCGAGGCTCTTCGCTGGCGCTGCGATGCGACGAAGCTGGGCTTTCGCACCACCGCGGACCTCGACCCGATCCGCGGCGTGATCGGCCAGGACAACGCGGTCGAGTCGCTGCGTTTCGGCCTGGAGACCGACGCCGCGGGGCAAAACATCTTCATCCGCGGTCTCGCGGGAACCGGGCGGCTCACCATGGTGCGGCGCCTTCTGGAGGAGCTCAAGCCGGTCTGCCTCACCCGGAAGGACTGCTGCTACGTCCACAATTTCTCCCAGCCGGACCGCCCGCGCCTCGTGACGCTCAAGCCGGGGCAGGCGCGTGCCTTCCGCCGCGCCGTGCATGGCCTCGCGGACTTCATCCGCGACGGCTTGAGCGACAGCCTCGCCACCGAGGGGCTCCGCGCCCGCAAAGCGGCGCTGGACCGCCGCACCGAGCGCGAAATCGAGGGGATCACCAAGCCGTTCGAGGAGGCTCTGCGCGCGGCCGATCTGGCCCTGGTTTCACTCCAGATGGGGCCGATCGCCCAGGCGGCCATCTTCCCGGTCGTAGAGGGCAAGCCTGTCGCGCCGGAGGAGATGGAGTCCCTCAAGGCCGCCGGCAGGGTGACGCCCGCACAGGAGGCGCAGTTCCTGGAGCGCCGCGACGCGTTCCGCAAGCAGCTCGAGGAGGTGACGGATGGCGTGCGCCGCCTGAAGCGCGACCACGGCAGGGAGACCTCGGCGGTCCTGGAGGAGGCCGCGCGGGCTCTCCTCGCGGCCCAGGTGCTGCCGATGCTCGCCGAGTTCCGCGGGGAGGCGGTCTCCCGGTTCCTAGGGGAGATCGTGGACGACGTCGTCCAGAACCACCTCGACGGAGGGATGGGGAAGGGGGACTTCACGCAGCTCTACCGCGTCAACGTGGTCCTGGAAAGCCCGCCGGGGCAGGACTGCCCCATGGTCATCGAGAACCACCCCTCCCTCGCCAACCTCCTCGGCTCGGTGGAACGCGAGTGGTCGCCGCGCGGACCGGGGGCAAGCGACTTCTCCATGGTGCGCGCGGGCTCCCTGCTCAGGGCGGACGGCGGCTACCTCATCCTGGAGGCGCGCGATCTCCTGAGTGAGCCCGGCGCGTGGAAGGTGCTCGTCCGCACGCTTCGCACCGGCATGCTCGAGATCGTCCCGGGGGAGTTCCAGCTTCCCTGGATAGCCCCCTCCCTCAAGCCGGAACCGATCCCGATCCGCGTCAAGGTGATCCTGCTCGGCGACGCCTCGCTCTACGGCCTGCTGGACGCCAACGACCCCGACTTCCCGAACCTCTTCAAGGTGCTCGCCGATTTCGATACGGAGATCGAACGGAGCCCGGAGTCGTTCGCCCAGTATGCCGGCGTGATGGCACGCATCATCGCGGAGGAGAACCTTCCCGCGTTCGACCGGGAAGCCGTCGCGGCCCTCATCGATCACGGGGCACGCGTGGCGGGGCGGCGGCATCGCCTCACGACGCGGTTCGGGCGGATCGCCGACATCGCCCGCGAGGCCGCGTGGCTCGCCCGGCGCCGCGGCCCGGGACCGGTAGGCCACGAAGACGTGCGCGAGGCGGTCCGGCGGGGAAGGCGCAGGGCCGACCTGCCCTCGCGTCACTTCCGCGAGCTTCTCAAGGAGGGGACGATCCGGGTCGACACCAAGGGGGCGGTCGTGGGCCAGATCAACGGCCTCGCGGTCGTCCATGCCGGGCCGCTCACCTACGGCTTTCCCGCCCGCATCACCGCCACCATCGGCGCCGGAACGGCGGGCGTCATCAACATCGAACGCGAGGCGGCGCTCTCGGGCTCGATCCACACCAAGGGCTTCTACATCCTCGGCGGCCTCCTGCGCCATCTCCTCAGCACCGACCACCCGCTGGCCTTCAGCGCGTCGATCGCCTTCGAGCAGAGCTACGGCGGCATCGACGGCGACTCCGCCTCCGGCGCGGAGATGTGCTGCCTGCTGAGCGCGCTCACCGGATTCCCCATCCGCCAGGATCTTGCGATGACCGGGGCCATCGACCAGCGCGGCAACATCCTCGCCGTCGGCGCCGTGAACGAGAAGGTCGATGGCTTCTTCGACACCTGCGCGGATCTGGGGCTGACCGGCAGCCAGGGGGTCCTGATTCCAGGGACCAACGCGGGCGATCTCATGCTCCGCAGCGACGTTGTGGCGGCCTGCCGCGCGGGGAGGTTCCACGTCTACGCGGTCGACACCATCGAGGAGGCCCTCGAGGTGCTCACGGGAGCTCCCGCGGGGCGGCGGGGGGGGGACGGGATCTACCCCGAGGGAACGCTTCTCCGTCAAGCGGTCGACAAGGCCTTCGAATACTGGGTGAAGGTGGCGCGCAGCCCGTCGATGGAGAGCGAGGAAGGGGGCGGGGGGGAGCCCGAGGAAGTCGAAGACGAGAGTTAGCCTTGACTTCCAGGCTGGATCGCCTAATCTTCTTATCGGATTAGGCATGACTACCACAGACGCACGCTCCTCCTCCCAGCAGGACTACCTCAAGGCGGTGTTCCATCTCGGGCGCGGCGGTCGCCGCGTCCTGACGACCGAGCTCGCGCGGTTCCTGGGGGTTTCGAAGCCCTCGGTCACCGCGATGCTCAAGAAGCTCGGGGAGGAGGGGCTCGTCGAATACAGCCCCAGGCAGGGGGTCGTCCTCTCCGGGGCGGGGAGCATGGTCGCGATGCGGGTCGTGCGACGGCATCGACTCGTGGAGGCGTTTCTCGTCCGATTCCTCGGGCTCGACTGGTCGGAGGTCCACGAAGAGGCGGAGGTTTTGGAGCACCACCTCTCGGACCGCATGGTGGAGGCCATCGACCGGGCCTTGGGCCATCCCACCGAGGACCCGCACGGCCATCCCATTCCGGACGCGAGCGGGTCGATGCGGGAGCGGCCCCTGCAGCCCCTCGCGCGGATGCGCGCGGGCGAAAAGGGCGTGGTGCGCGAAGTGCGCACCAACGACGCGGAACGGCTCCACCGGTTCAAGGAGCTGGGCCTGGTGCCGGGCGCGAAGGTTCGCATGCGCGAACGCCAGGAGTTGGAGGACGTCATGCACCTCGACGTCGGGGAGCGTCTCGTGGTCACCGGGAGCGAGGGGGTGGAGGGGGTTTTCGTGGAGGTGACGCGATGAGACTCGCCGCACTCTTCCTGATTCCTATCCTGGCGGCCTGCACCTCCGACTCTCCCGCCTCGGGCCGGAGCGGGGGCAAGGTGCGGGTGGTCGCCACGACGGGGATGGTCGCCGATCTCGCGCGGCGCATCGGAGGCGACTTCGTGGAGGTGGAGGCGCTCATGGGGCCGGGCGTCGACCCTCATCTCTACAAGGCGAGCGCGGGAGATCTCGCGCGCCTGCGCGCCGCCGACCTCATCCTCTACAACGGCCTGCAACTCGAAGGGAAGATGGGGGACCTCTTCGTCGAGATGGCGAACCGTCGCAAGGTCGCCGCGGTGACCTCGGGCCTCCCGCAGGACCGGCTGCTCGAACCGGAGGAGCTCGAGGGCCACTACGATCCTCATGTCTGGTTCGATACGGCCCTCTGGGCGGAGACCACCACCGCCGTCGCCGACGCCCTCGCGAGCGTCGACGCGGAGCGAGGCGCCGCCTACCGCGAGCGCGCACGGGATTACCGCGAACAGCTGCTCGCCCTCGATCGCGAGGTGCGCGACGCCGTGGCGTCGATCCCGAAAGAGTCCCGGGTGCTCGTCACCTCCCACGACGCGTTCCGCTATTTCGGCCGCGCCTACGACGTGGAGGTCGCGGGGCTGCAAGGCATCAGCACCGTGGACGAGCCGGGAGTCGAGGATGTCCGCCGCATCGCCGAGCTGGTCGTCGCCCGCAAGCTCAAGGCGATCTTCGTGGAGACCTCGGTCAGCTCCAAGGCGATCGAGGCGGTGATCCACGCCGCGCGCGAACGCGGCCACGAGGTGCGGGAAGGGGGCACGCTCTACAGCGACGCGATGGGGAGCGAGCCGCCGGAGAACACCTACCTCGGCATGGTGCGCGCGAACGTGCGCACCTTCGTCGAGGCAATGCGATGACCCCGACCGCGACCCCGCCCCCGGCCCTCGAGTTCCACGATCTGACCGTCGCCTACCACACCAAGCCGGTCCTTTGGGACGTCGACCTTGCGATCCCCGAGGGGAAGCTCGTGGCCGTGGTGGGTCCCAACGGCGCCGGAAAGTCGACGCTGCTCAAGGCGGCCCTGGATCTGGTGCCGCTGGCCTCGGGTTACGTGCGCGCCTTCGGGCGCACCTACGCCGAGGTGCGCCGCGACGTGGCCTACGTGCCGCAGCGGGAGTCGGTGGACTGGGACTTCCCCTCCAGCGTCCTCGACGTCGTGCTCATGGGGCGCTACGGCCGCATGGGATGGTTCCGGCGGCCCTCGAAGGAGGACCGGGAGATCGCGCTCGACGCGCTCCGCCGCGTCGGGATGGCGGAGCTGCGCGACCGTCAGATCAGCCGGCTGAGCGGGGGGCAGCAGCAGCGCACCTTTCTCGCGCGGGCGCTCGCCCAGGACGCCCGGCTCTACCTCATGGATGAGCCCTTCGCCGGCGTGGATGCGGTCACCGAGCGCGCCATCATCGGGCTCTTGCGCGAGCTGCGCGACCGCGGACGCACCGTGGTCTGCGTCCACCACGACCTCCAGACCGCCCCCGAATACTTCGACTGGGTCGTGCTCCTCAACATGCGCCTCGTCGCGGCGGGGTGGATGGCGAACGCCTTCAGCAGCGAAAACCTCCAGCGGACCTACGGCGGCCGCCTCGCCAGCCTGGAGACCGCCGCCACGCGACTCCTGAAGGAGACGCGCGGGGCTTCAAGCCTCACGTGACAGCCTGGGGCGACCCCACCCTCCGCACGGTGCTGCTCGGCGCGGGGCTCCTGGGCCTCCTCTCCGGCGCCCTGGGCTGCTTCGCCGTGCTGCGGCGCCAGAGCCTTCTGGGCGACGCCCTCGCCCACGCGTCGCTCCCCGGCGTCTGCCTCGCCTTCCTCGCGGGCATCGCCCTGGGCGTCGATCCGAAACATCCCCTGCTCCTGCTCGCCGGCGCCCTCGCGACCTCCTGGATCGGGATGCTGATGATCCTGGGCATCGCGCGCACGACGCGGCTCAAGCAGGACGCGGCCATCGGGATCGTCCTGAGCGTCTTTTTCGGGATCGGGATCGCGCTCCTGACCGCCATCCTCAAGAACGTGGGCGGCGCGAATCGGGCGGGGCTCGACAAGTTCCTCTTCGGGCAGGCCGCCAGCCTCCTCCCGCGCGACCTGCAGACCATGGCGCTGCTGGGCGCCGTCGTCTTCGCGACGCTGTTTCTCTTGTTCAAGCAGTTCCAGGTGCTCTCCTTCGATCCCGCGTACGCGGCGAGTCTCGGGCTTCCGGTGCGCCGCCTCGAAGTCCTCTTGACCTCGCTCCTCGTGATCGCGGTGGTGGTGGGCCTCCAGACCGTGGGCGTCGTCCTGATGGCGGCCATGATCGTGACGCCGGCGGCGGCCGCGCGCCAGTGGACCGACCGCCTGGGCCGGATGGTCCTCCTGGCGGGGCTGCTCGGCGCCGCGGCGGGTGGGTTGGGCGCCGCCATCTCCTCGCTGCGCGCACGCCTTCCCACGGGCCCCGTGGTCGTCCTCTGCTCCACCGCCATCCTCGGCGTCTCGCTGCTCCTTGCGCCGCGGCGGGGGCTCCTCTGGGCGGCGCACCGCCGCGCCCGCAACCGGCGCAGGGTGCGCGTCGAGAACCTCCTCAAGGACCTCTGGCGATTGGGCGAGGGCGACGGGAATCTCGACGCCGTACGCGCCCTGAGCGATCTGCGCGCGGTGCGCGGGGCCGGGCGGCCGGACGTGGTGCGGGCCCGTCGCGAAGGGCTGGTCGCGTTGGAAGGGACCGGCGTGCGCCTCACCGCGGAAGGCGCCGCGCGGGCGGGGCGCGTGGTGCGCAACCACCGGCTCTGGGAGCTCTACCTCTCCCGCCGGCTCGACCTGCCCGACGACCACCTCCACCGCGATGCGGAGGAGATGGAGCACGCCCTCGACGATGAGGTCTGGGAGGAGATCGATGCGGCCCTGGGCCGTCCCCTCCTGGATCCGCACGGACGCCCGATCCCCCGCGGGAGCCCCCCGTGAGCGACGGCACCGTCATCGTCCTCACCGGCGCCCTCGCCGCGATCGCGTGCGCGCTGCCCGGCTGCTTCCTGGTCCTGCGCGGCATGTCGCTGCTGGGCGACGCGATCAGCCACGCGGTGCTGCCGGGCATCGTCCTCGCGTTCTTCCTGAGCGGGAGCGTCGCCTCCCTCCCGGTGGTCCTCGGAGCCGGTGCGATGGGCCTCTTCACCGTCTTCCTGATCGAGAGCCTCCACCGCACGGGACGGGTGAAGGAGGACGCTTCCATCGCGGTGGTCTTCCCCGCCCTCTTCGCCGTCGGAGTCCTCCTCATCGCGCAGTTCACCCACGGCCAGAAGGACCTGGACCAGGACTGCGTGCTCTACGGCGAAATCGCCTTCGCGCCGCTCCGCACCCTCGCCCTGGGCGGATTCCAGATCGCGCGCCCAGCCCTCGTCCTGGCGATCGTGGCGCTGGCCAATCTGCTCTTCGTGCTGCTCCTCTACAAGGAGCTCAAGATCTCCACCTTTGACTCCGCCCTCGCCGCCACCGTCGGCCTCGCCCCCGCCCTCGTCCACTACCTGCTCATGGGCATCGTCTCCGTGACGACCGTGGCCAGCTTCGAGTCGATCGGCGCCATCCTGGTCGTGGCGTTCCTGATCGTGCCTCCCGCGGCGGCGCATCTCCTCACCGACCGGATCTCGCGCATGCTCCCGCTCGCCTGCCTTCTCGGCGCCGGCTCCGCCGCGGCGGGCTACGCCGTGGCGAGCGCGGTGGACGCCTCCATCGCCGGCTGCATGGCGGGCGCCATGGGGGCGACCTTCCTGCTCGCCTGGGCGATGGCGCCGCGAGACGGGCTGCTCTCGCGCCTGCTCCATCGGCGCGCGATGCGGGAGCGGGTCAAGGGGGCGCTCCTCGTCGAACGGCTCCTGCGCGCCCCCGCCCCCCTTTCGCGCCTCGCCGAGGAGCTGGCCTGGGCGCCGCGGCGGCTGGCGCGCACCCTCGCCCTGCTCCGCGCCGAGGGATACGTGGAGGGCCCCGACAGTGCACTGCGCCCGACCCACGAGGGCATCGCCTTCGCCCGCGGCGTCGTGGAGTGACCCGCGTCAGCGCGGCCCGGCGCAAAACCCTTCGTAGTCGACGTAGCCGGGAAACGCCACGCCGTCGCCGCAGACCCCGCAGCGCGGATCGCGGGCCACCGCCAGTTCGCGAAAGCGCGCGCCGAGCGCGTCGTAGAGCAGCAACCGCCCCAGCAGCGTGTCGCCCTCCCCGAGCAGGATCTTGAGGGTCTCCACCGCCTGCAGGAGCCCGATCACGCCCGGGAGCACGCCGAGGACGCCCGCCTCCGCACAGGAGGGCGCCAGGGAGGGGGGCGGGGGCTCGGGATAGAGGCAGCGGTAGCAGGGGCCCTTGCCCGGCCAGAAGACCGTGGCTTGGCCGTCGAAGCGGAAGACCGAGCCGTGAACGTTGGGCTTCCCATGCTTCACGCAGGCGTCGTTGACGAGGTAGCGCGTGGGGAAGTTGTCGGCGCCGTCCACGACCAGGTCGAAGCGCGGGACCAGATCGTCGGCGTTGTTCACGGTGAACCGCTCCGCGAACGTCTCGACCTTCACGAGGGGGTTGAGCTCCTCCAGCGTGCGGCGCGCCGAATCGATCTTGCGCTGGCCGATGCGCGGCGTGGCGTGGAGGATCTGCCGTTGGAGATTCGACTCGTCCACGGAATCGTCGTCCACGATGCCGAGGGTCCCGACGCCGGCGCAGGCGAGGTAGACCGCCGCGGGGGAACCGAGCCCCCCCGCCCCGACCAGGAGCACGCGGCCCGCCTTGAGGCGGCGCTGCCCCTTCTCCCCCACTTCCGGGATGACCAGGTGGCGGGCGTACCGGCGGCGCTCCTCGGCGCTGAGGCCGCCGTGCAAGGAGGCGACGGGAAGGCCTGCGCGCACCCACGCGGTGAACCCCCCGGCGACGGAGCGCACGTCGCGGTACCCGAGCCTCAAGAGCGCGTCCGCCGCGAAGAGGGAACGCCAGCCGGTCATGCAGTAGACGAGGAGCGGACGCTCCTTGTCGGGGAGCTGCGCTTCCGCCTTCGCCTCCAGCCAGCCGCGGCTCAGGTGGGTGGCGCCCTCCGCCATGCCCGCGCCCAGCTCGTCGGCGTCCCGGACGTCGAGGAGCGTCGCGCCGTCCCCCGCCAAGGCGGCCGCCTCCGCGGGCGCGATCTGCGGAATGCGCGCGCGGAGCTCATCGGCGATGCGGGGGGCCTGGCGAGGGTCCATGGCTGGATTTGGCGCGGTTCATGATACCGTCGCGCGGATGGCATCCGATCCGGCGGCCACGCCCCGCGCCGTGCGGCAGCAAGGCCCCTCGGCCCTCTCCATCACCTGGGGAGACGGGGTCGAGAGCCTGTTCGACGTGCGCGCGCTGCGGCTCGCCTGTCCCTGCGCCAGCTGCGTCGAGGAGATGACGGGGAGGAAGCGCCTCGATCCCTCGAGCGTGCGCCCCGACGTCCGACCCGTCCGGATCACGAGCATGGGCAATTACGCCCTCAAGATCGTCTGGTCGGACGGCCACGACACCGGAATCTACAGCTTCGACAGGCTGCGCCGGATGGCGGAGGACGACGCCAAGGATTGACGCGCCCGGTTCCCCCCTCCTAATAGTAGAGGGCAGGCCGCTAAGAATCGCCGGGAAGGCGGCCGATCCATTGCGTTGAACACCCAAGCACCATGGCAGCCAAGAAGAAGCCCGCGGGCAAGAAGTCCCTCGTGATCGTGGAATCGCCCGCAAAGGCGAAGACGATCAACAAATACCTGGGACGCGGGTTCCTCGTGCGCGCCTCCATGGGGCATGTCCGCGACCTGCCCAAGTCGCGGCTCGGGGTGGACCCGGAGTCCGGGTTCGAGCCGAAGTACCTCGTCCTGCGTGACCGCAAGGAGGTCATCGACGACCTCAAGAAGGCGTTCAAGGAGTGCGACAGCGTCTACCTGGCGCCCGACCCGGATCGCGAGGGGGAGGCGATCGCCTGGCACCTGAAGGAGACCCTCAAGGTCCCCGATGACAAGGCGTTCCGCGTCACCTTCAACGAGATCACGGAGCGGGCCGTCAAGGAGGCGTTCGAGAGCCCCACTTCCATCGACTCCAACAAGGTGAACGCGCAGCAGGCGCGCCGCATCCTCGACCGCATCGTGGGCTACAAGCTCTCCCCGCTCCTCTGGGAGAAGGTGGCGAAGAACCTGAGCGCCGGGCGCGTCCAGAGCGTCACGGTGCTCCTTCTCGTGGAGCGTGAGCGGGAGATCCGCGCCTTCAAGTCGGAGGAGTTCTGGAAGATCGCGCAGGACCTCGACTCCCCCGGCGGGATCTTCACGGTCCACCTGAAGAAGCGCGACGGCAAGCTCTTCGAGCCGGTCAACCGCGCGGAAGCGGAGGAGGTCGTCGCGCACTTCAAGGCGGCCTCCTGGCGCGTTCTCGAGGCGATGCGCCGGCGCAAGACCGAGCGCGCCCCGCCCCCCTTCAAGACCTCCACGCTCCAGCAGGCGGCCTCCAACACCCTGCGCTTCTCCGCCAGCCGCACGATGCGTGTGGCGCAGCAGCTCTACGAGGGCATGGAGCTGGGCGACGAGGGCTCGGTGGGCCTCATCACCTACATGCGCACCGACAGCTTCAACCTGAGCGCCGATGCCATCCAGCAGGTGCGCGAGTTCATCCCCGCCAACTTCGGCGCGGACTACCTCCCCGAGATGCCGAATTTCTTCCGCGCGGGCAAGCGGGCGCAGGAGGCGCACGAGGCGGTCCGCCCCACCTCCGCGGCGCGCACCCCCGACTCGATCAAGAAATACCTGCAAAAGGACCAGTTGCGCCTCTACACGCTCATCTGGGAGCGGTTCGTGGCGTGCCAGATGACCCCCGCGGTCTTCGACATCACCGACGTGACCGTGGAGGCTGGGCCGGGGAACGCCTCCGCCGATGGCCGGCAGCGCGCCCCCTCCTACGAGCTGCGCTGCCAGGGCCGCATCGGCGTCTTCGACGGCTACCAGAAGGTCTTGGGGGCGCGCGGCGACGACGTGGAGCTCCCGCCGCTGGAGGCCTCCACGCCGATCTCGCCGGCGGGGCCGGCAAAGGCGGAGCAGGAGTTCACCAAGCCCCCGCCCCGCTACAGCGAGGCGACGCTGGTCAAGGCGCTGGAGAAGCAGGGGATCGGCCGCCCCTCCACCTACGCCTCCATCATCTCGACGGTGCAGCAGCGCGGCTACGTCTTCCAGGAGGAGCGCAAGTTCCACGCCACCGAACTCGGCGAGATCACCACCGATCTCTTGAAGCCCTACTTCCCCGAGATCCTCGACGTCGCCTTCACCGCCGCGATGGAGGGCAAGCTCGACACCATCGAGGAGGGCGGCGCGAACTGGGTCGACGTGCTGCGCGAGTTCTACGAACCGTTCGCCAAGGACCTGGAGAAGGCGAAGGAGGAGATGCGCAGCCTCCGCGCGGAGCCGAAGAAGGCGGAGCGCGCCTGCCCGACGTGCGGCAAGGAGATGGTCTATCGCTGGCGCGGGGCGAGCAAGTACATCGCCTGCGTCGACTATCCCGAGTGCAAGACGACGATCTCGCTGGACCGCTACGGCAAGGAGAAGCTGCGCGAGCTCACCGACCACGCCTGCCCCAAGTGCGCCAAGCAGATGATCCTGCGCTCGGGCCGGTTCGGGAAGTTCCTCGCCTGCTCCGGCTACCCGGAGTGCAAGTCCACCCTGAGCGTGGACAAGGAGGGGAAGCCGATCTTTCCCGAGAAAGCGGACGTGAAGTGCCCGGAGTGCGGCAGCGACATGATCGTGCGCCGCGGGCGGCGCGGGCGCTTCATCGCCTGCACCGGCTACCCGAAGTGCAAGAAGACGCTCCCCTACAAGCCGGGTGAGGAAACGAAGGAGTCGGAGGACCCCGTCGAGTCGCGCGCGGCCGAGTAGCGGCGCGCGAGGGGCCTGAGGGGGGCGGGGCCCGTCGCGGCCACGCGCCGGAGCGTCGCCTGCGCCGCGTCGCCGCAGAGCCCGAGACGCTCGAGCAGGATCGCGCCCACCGCTTCGAGGCCGGGAGCCGGTCGGTTCCGGCGCGCGCCGTCGACGACCCTGTCGGCCGCCTCCCGCACGGCGCCGGGGCCGCCCACCTCCGCGAGCGTCTCGACGAGATCCTTCACCGTGTCGTCGTCCACGGCGCGCGCGCGGGAGAGCACGCAGAGCGCCTTCAGGACGGCGTAGAGCGCCTCCTGGGCGCCGATGCGGCGGATCGCCACGGCCACGGCGCGCACGACGGCGCCGTTGACGAACATTCCGCTGAGCTCCACCGCCTGCATCTCGCGCAGGAGCAGGCCCGCCAAGGGCCGCGCCGCCCGCGGACTGCCGATCTCGCCCAGCGACCAGGCCGCCGCCTCGCGGTGCACGGCGTCGCTCGCGCCGAGATTGTGGATGTAAGGACTGGGATCCGGCAGTTCCAGTTCGTTCGACATGAGCCTCCCGCACCCTCGCCGCAACAGTGTAGCGCGGCCTGCGCGGCGGGTCGGAATTTGTGGCTGCCCGCCTCGTGGCACAGAGGACTCGCTTGCCACGAATCGGTTCGGCGATCACAACCCGTGATCCGCCATCGACTTCCACCGCCGGGGTGCGCCACGTCTGGGGCAGCGGCATGGGGCGCGAACGCGCCCGGCCGGCGTCCGACTCCGGGAAGGGCGGCCGGCGGCGCGGGCCCGCCGAAATCCCTGAAGCCCGCGGAGGACCGCGCGTCGAACGGCCCC
Organism: Planctomycetaceae bacterium; assembly: GCA_052388375.1. GTDB lineage: Bacteria > Planctomycetota > PLA2 > PLA2 > PLA2 > JBQTIG01. Next base: position 20,625 of record JBQTIG010000042.1, read on the forward strand.
CCCGGGTTTAGAATCACCGGCCCGATGCTCGGAGGGTTCAACTGGGAGCTCCACGCCTGGATCATCCCGCTCACCTTTGCCACGGGGTGGGTGATCGGCTACGCCCATTTCCGGAAGCGGCTGCGTCGCCTGCACCCCGACCTCCACGATACGTGGATGCGGAGGACGCTTCCCCCTCCGCCCACCGAGGAGGAGGGTCCGCTGCGATGAACCGAACGATCCTGATCCCGATCGCCGGCACAGTGGCCGTGATCCTCGCCATCGTCATCACGCGATCCACGCTCCCTTCCCGCGCCCAGGCCCGGCCGGAGTTCCCCGTCGAGCCGTCGCACCTCTTCAACGAGCCGGATCCCGATGAAGATCTGCCCAATCCGTTCCGCGACGTGGAGCGAGAGGTGCTCGAGACGGTGTTCGTGGAGGAGGACGGGACATTCCTGCGCGAAGTGCCGCGCGAGACCTACAAGACCGCCGAGGAGCTACTCGACGCCCTGGCGCCGGAGGGCGGACCGAGGCCCACGGTCGTTCTCATCCACGGCTCCGACAAGGTGACGCGGGAGTCCCTCGATGCGGCCGCCGAGAAGCTGCGGGAGCGCTGCGACGTGAGGATCCACACGCGTGCCGGGCCGTCGGGGGGATAGCCTAGACGCGCTCTTCCGCCCGCGCGCGGTGGCCGTGATCGGCGCGTCGCGGCGTCCCGGCTCCATCGGGGCCCAGGTGCTGCGCAATCTGGTGGAGGGGGACTTCCAGGGCAAGGTCTTCCCGGTCCATCCGCGGGAGCAGGTGATCCACTCCATCAAGTGCCACCCCTCCGTTGTCGCCATCTCCGACCCGATCGATCTCGCCGTCGTGGTCGTGCCCAAGGAGCGCGTCTTTGCGGTGATGCTCCAGTGCGCGCGCAAGGGGGTCGGAGCGGTGGTGGTCATCTCGGCCGGCTTCCGGGAGACCGGGCCGGCCGGCGCCGCGCGCGAGGCGCGCATCGTGCGCACGGCGCGGCGGCACGGGATGCGGCTGGTCGGCCCCAACTGCATGGGCATCCAGAACGCCGAGGCCGACGTGCGCCTCAATGCCACCTTCTCCCGGAGCTTTCCGCGCCCCGGCCCCGTGGCCTTCGTCTCGCAGTCGGGCGCCATGGGCGAGGCGATCCTGGCGCAGGCGGATCGCATCAACCTGGGCATCTCCATGTTCGTGTCGATGGGCAACCGCGCGGACGTGAGCGCCAACGACCTCCTCGCCTATTGGGGGAAGGAACGCGGCATCGCCTGCGTCTTGCTCTACCTGGAGGGCTTCGGCAACCCGCGCAACTTCGTGCCGATCGCGCGGCGGGTGAGCCGCACCAAGGCCATCGTCACCGTGAAGGCGGGGCGTTCGGCCGCGGGCGCGCGCGCCGCCACGAGCCACACCGGCGCCCTGGCCGGGGCGGACGTGGCGGTCGACGCGATCCTCAAGGACTGCGGCGTCCAGCGCGTGACGACCGTCGAGGAGCTGTTCGACGTGGCCCTCGCGCTCGCGCGGCTCCCGCTGCCCGCGGGCAACCGCGTCGCCGTGCTCACCAACGCGGGGGGTCCGGCGATCCTCGCCACCGACGCGCTGATCGCATCCGGCTTGGCCATGGCCCCGCTCCGCGCCTCGACGCGCCGCGCCCTGCGTCGCGTTCTGGTCCCCGAGGCCTCCGTCGCCAACCCGGTCGACATGGTCGCGGGCGCCACCGGCGAACAGTACCGCGACTGCCTGCGGCTTCTCCTGCGCGATCCCACGGTGGACATGATCGTGGCGATCTTCGTGCCCCCGATCACGCACGATCCGGTCGCAGTGGCCCGCACCCTCTTCCGCACCGCGCGCGGCGCGCGCAAGCCGGTCGTGGGCTGCTTCATGTCGCGCGACGAGGTGCTGCGCGCGATCGCGGCCGAGGCGGAGCGGGAGTGGTTTCCGGTCTATCTCTACCCCGAGTCGGCCGTGCGCGCCCTCGCCGCGCTGGACGAGCGGCGCCGCATCCTCGCGCGTCCCGAGGGCCGCGTGCGCCGTTTCCGCGTCGACCGCAAGGCCGCCGCGCGGGCGCTCCGCGGCGCCCCCTCCGGCAGCCTGCTCGGCGTGGAGGCGCGCCGCCTCCTCTGCAAGGCCTATGGCATCCCCGCCGTGCCGGGCGGGCTGGCGCGCAGCGCGGAGGATGCGGTGCGCATCGCGACGCGGGTCGGGTTTCCCGTGGTGCTGAAGGTCTCCTCCCCCGGAATCTCGCACAAGAGCGACGTGGGGGGCGTCGTCCTCGGCCTGGAGGACGCCGACGCCGTGCGCCGCGAGTTCCCGAGGCTGCGCCGCCTGGGCGGCGAGGGCGTCAACGTGCAGCGCATGCTCTTCGGCGGGCGCGAGGTGGTCGTGGGCGTCGCTCTCGACCCCTCCTTCGGACCGATCCTCATGTTCGGATTGGGCGGGGTCTACGTCGAGGTGCTCAAGGACGTCGCTTTCGCCGTCTGCCCCGTGAGCGACGTGCGGGCGCGAGAGCTGCTCGCGGGCATCCGCGGCGCGCCGATCCTCAAGGGGGTGCGGGGGCGCAAAGGCGTCGACGAGGAGGCGCTGGTCGAGATGATCCAGCGCGTCTCGCAGATGGCTGTGGAGATTCCGCGCATCGTGGAGATGGAGTTCAACCCGCTCCTGGCGTTCGAGACGGGCGTCGTGGCGGTGGATATGCGCGTGCGGACGGCATGAGGGTCCCCTCCCCCCTCCCCCTCCTCCTCCTCGCCTGCTCCTGCGCCTCCTCGCCGGATGCCCGGGAGCAGGTGGAGGCGCGCCGCCCGGAGGTGCTCGAGGCGCTCTATCGCCAACTCGAGTTGGTCCTGCACCGGCAGGAGGAGCTGGCGAGTCGTACCGACCACGGGGTCGAGGAGGAGCGTCGGGAGATGTCGCTCCTCGCCGCGGGCATCGCGCTCCGCATCGCGCGCATCGATCCCGACGACGGCAAGGGCCGGCTCGCGGCGATGATCGGGCGAGGCGACGGACGGCCCGCCGAGGGACGGCCCGTCGACGGACCGCCCGCCGAGGGACCGCCCGCCGAGGGACGGCAAGCCGAATGACGGCGCGATGGCTCACGTCGCGGCGGCTGGCGGCGGCGGCGCTCCTGGCAGGGATGGCCCTCAGATTCGGCGCCGCGCTGCGCGACGACGAGCTGCGCGACGACGAGAAGCTGCGCTACGTGCCGGTGGCGGAGAGCCTTCGCCGGGGGGAGGGCTTCGCCCTGGAGGGGCGCGCCACGGCGCAATGCATGCCGCTCTGGCCGCTCGCTCTCTCCGTGATGCCGCGCGGGCTGGAGCCGCGACTCCTGAACGCGCTCTTCTCCACCGCCTGCCTTCCCCTCGCCTGGCTCCTCGCGGGCCGTCTGGCCGGCACGCGCGTCGCCCTCGCCGTGCTCGCCGCCCTCGCCCTCGATCTCGACCATGTCGCGCTGGCGGGGAGCCTCCTCACCGAACCCCTCTTCACCCTCCTGGTGCTCCTCTTCTCCCTCGCCTGGGTGGAGGGGCGCATCCTCCGCGCGGCGGCGGTTTGCGGTCTCGCGGCGCTGGTGCGGCCCGAGGCGGCGATCTTCCCCATCGCGCTTGCGCTCTTCACCCGGCGCTGGCGTCCGGCGGGTCTGGTTCTCGCGGGCGTGCTGCTCGCGGTCACGCCTTGGGCGGTGCGCAACGCTCGCGCCTTCGGCGCCTTCGTCCCCTTCACCACGAGCGGCGGCATCACCCTCGTGGCGGGCATGAACCCCGGCGAGATGAGCCTCCCGTTCCGGAAGATGGGGCAGGGGCGGGGGCCCAACTGGAAGGAGTCCCTGGCGATGGCCCCCGTGCGCGACGAGGTGGAGGACGACCGGCAGCTCGCGCGGCAGGCCATCGACTACGCCCTCTCCCACCCCGGCCCCGCCCTCACCATCACCGCCGCGAAGGCGGTGCTCTTGTGGAGCCCCATGCAACGCAAGGTGACCTCGATCGTCTACGCCGCCGCCGTGATCCTCGCCTGGTGGGCCATGGCGCGCGGGGTGCGTCTCGCCCTGCCGCTCGTGGCTCCGCTCCTCACGGTCATGACGCTGGTGGGGCTACTCTTCCTCGCCATCCCGCGCTACCGCGCCCCCTACCACCCCTACCTGTTCCTCCTCGCAGCCGCCGGGGTCGTCAGGGAACCCCGCCGCCCGGATTCCGTCGAATCGCCCGGAAGGAGCACCCCATGATGCGCCTGATGCGCCCGTTCATCCTGCTCACCGCCCTCCTCGGTTCGTCCCTCGCCCTGGCGGGCGAACGGACCACCGAAGGGGTGGGGCTCACGATCTACAGTTCGCCCTTCGCGGCCAACGCCCCGCGCCAGGTCTGGAACGCCCGCGCCCAGCGCTGGGAGCTGCAGGAACCGGGGTACGCCGTCGTGAAGGAGTGGCGCAAGCTTCGCCTCGAGGAGGGGCGCAACACCGTGCGCTTCACCGATGTGGCCGCGCGCATCGACGCCACCACGGTCCACTTTCGATCCCTCACCGACCCGGCGGGGACCTACGTCTTGGAGCAGAACTTCGAGTACGACCTCGTGAGCGCGGAGAAGATCCTCTCGCGCTACATCGACCGGGAGCTCACGGTCGACCTGGAGGGCGGCAAGACGGTGGTGGGCACGCTCCTCTCCTTCGACGGCGCGCAGATCGTGCTGAAGACCCAGGACCCCGCGACCCCCATCCAGATCCTCCAGCGCGGCGGCAACGTGAAGGGGCTCCGGTTCGGCGCGCTGCCGGGCGGTCTCATCACCAAGCCGACGCTGCTCTGGCTCCTCGAGGTGGACAAGGCGGGGGAACAGCTGACGAAGGTGACCTACCAGACCACCGGCCTCTCCTGGGCCGCGGACTACTCGGTTGTCCTCTCGCCGGACGACACCCTCATGGATCTCTCCGGTTGGGTGACGATCACCAACCAGTCCGGGGCGCGCTACGAGGACGCCGAGCTGAAGCTGGTCGCCGGCGACGTCCACCGCGCCACGGAGCCCGGCCGGGGCGGGGCGCGCGAGGAGCTGGCCGCGAAGTCGCGGCGCGCGGAGGCGGATGGCGGCTTCGAGCAGAAGGCGTTCTTCGAGTACCACCTCTACACCCTCGGCCGGCGCACCACGCTACCCGACAGCTCCATCAAGCAGATGGAGCTGCTGAGCCCCGCCGAGGGGGTGCCTGTCCGCAAGGTCTTCCTCTATTACGGGGGGGTCGGGGGGCAACCCTACGGCGGGCAGCCCTATTTCGACCGCGAGCTCGGCATCACCTCCAACTCGAAGGTGGACATCTTCCTGCAGTTCCGCAACGGCAAGGAGCAGGGGCTCGGCAAGCCGCTGCCGGCCGGGCGCGTCCGCGTCTACAAGAGGGACGAGGCGGATGGCGGCCTGGAATTCATCGGGGAAGACGCCATCGACCACACCCCCAAGGACGAAAAGGTCCTCTTGAAGCTGGGGAGCGCCTTCGATCTCGCCGGCGAGCGCAAGCAGACCGACTTCCAGATCGATTCGCGCGCCCGCTGGCTGAAGGAGAGCTTCGAGATCAGGCTGCGCAATCACAAGGATGTCGACGTGGAGGTGATCGTGAAGGAGAACCTCTACCGCTGGAGCAACTGGAAGCTCGAGGCGAACAGCCACGAATTCACCAAGGAGGACGCGCGCACCATCCAGTTCGCGGTCAAGGTGCCCAAGAACGGGGAGACCGTGGTGACCTACAGCGTGCGCTACACCTGGTGATCAGAACCGCCGCGAGACGCCGAAGAAGAGGCGGACGTCGGGGGCCGCGCGGGTGAGTCCCAGATTCGCGCCGATGTCGAAGAGCAGGTCCTCCGTCGCCGCGTAGGTGAGGCCGAAGTTCAACGTCGCCTCCCAGCGGGAGCCCGATTCCGTGGTGAGCGCTCCGGCGATTTCGAGAAATCCGCTGAGATCCCCCGCGATGGCGCGGCTGACCGTCGTCGTGTGGACGAACTCGAGGACGTACGCCGCGTCCGCCGCGTCGCGCACCGCCGCGAATTGGAGCATCGCGCCAAGGCCGAACTCCCCGCCGAGCGCCACGGCGAGGGGGAACGCCACCCCCCCCTCCAGATCACCGCTCCCAAGCCCCCCCTCGGCGGTCGGAAAGGTCACGAACGGGAGCGCGGCGAGGGCGGTCTCTCCTCCGTCGTTCCCCCAGAAATTGATCTTCACGCGCAGCCCGACGTCGCCGAAGCCCTGGCTCTCCATGGTGGCCCCCGTAGCGAGATCGTCGGTGCGGACGAGGGCATGCGGCAGGAGCAGCAGCTGAACATCGACGCCGTCGCTCACTCCCACCTTGACGTTCGTGCCGAGCAGGGACAGCTCCCGCACCCTGGTCGCGCTGCGCTCCGGGTTGCGGCGATCGGTGAGGTAGGAGACGACCTCCAACTCGATCTGCGCGCGGCCGGCGTCCACGGTGTAGGGGCTCTCGGTGGCGTCGGGGCGGTCGGTGCTCATGGGCCGCAGCAGCCCCCTCGGGGTGGGGCGAAGGAGGCCGTAGGCGCTCTTGTCCTGCTCCGCGGCAGCGGAGATGGCCGGGAGCATGACCAGGAGGAGTGCGAGGAGGCGGCTCAGCAGGGGGCGATTCTGATTGGTAGGTATGACTAACATGCACGGAAGTCTAAACAATCCAGCAAGGCAGTCAAGGCTAACTTCATAGGTTTCCTGGACTACCAGCGCGTGTGGGGGACACGGTTTTTCACGAACCAGTCCCAGAGGAGCCCGCTGTAGCTGCGGACGCGCATGGGGTGGCGGTCCAGCAGGGGGCGCAATTCGCGGTGGAGCGCCGGGAGGTTGTAGCAGGGCACCCCGGGGAAGTAGTGGTGCTCCATGTGGAAGTTGGACCAGAGAAAGAGGAAGTCCCAGACGGGGTTGCTCTTGATGATGGTCCCCCAGGCGGCCGGATCGGAGGGGTCGATGTCGTAGTGCTGGCCGAGGCGGTTGATGGTGAAGGCGACCGGGAAGACGAAGAAGATCGGGATGATGTAGAGCCGCAGCGCCAGACCCGGACTCTGCGCGAACCAGAGCCAGGCGAGCAGACCGAGATGCGCTCCGAGGGTGACGGCGCGCTCGACAGCGATGCGCCGGCGCAGCGCGGGTTCGTAGCCGGTCGCTTCGCGCGCCGCGGCCCGGAAATAGATGGGGAAGAGCGCCGGGGTGAGGTAGAGAGCCTTGTACCAGCGCCGCACGACGCGCGGCGTGAGGTGGTGGCGCTTGGGATCGGCGTCCGTGGTGCCCAGCTCCGCGTGGTGGTCGAGGTGCCAGCGGGTGAACTGGCTCCGGCTGAGGCCGCTCGGCAGAGCGTAGAGCCAGCCAAGGATCGCGTTGAGCCGCCCCACCCGCCGGCGGAACACGTCGCCGTGCACCACCTCGTGCAGCAGGACCGTGAAGGAGAAGATCACGAACCCCAGGAGAACGGCCGCGGGGAGCCAGATCCAGACGCGAGAGGGAAAGCGGAGGATGAGCCAGCAACAGAGGGCGCCCACCAGCACCTGGCGCATGGCCACGAGGGCGTGGCGGAGGCCGGAGGCGCGATGGAGCACGCGCAGCCGCTCGGGATCGAGCAGCTCGCGGAACTCGCGCCGGAGCGGGCCGGTCACGCTCTGCCAGTGCGAGGCGGTGGCCTGCGGGGGGTTCGTGGTGAGCATGGAGGCGTCCCCTCCAAGGTACCCGAGCGGTGCGCCCCCCCATCCAGCGCCTCCACCCGCTATGCTCAAGGCCGATGCGGCTCCCCCTCCTCGCGCTCCTCCTCCTCACCGCGCTGCAGCCCGCCTGCCGCCTCGCGCCCGCCAGCGCTCTCCAGCAGCGGGAGACGCGGGCCGCCGTCGCCTCCCGGCTCCTACGGACCCTCGACGAACAGGGGCACTACTTCAGCGCGGAGGAGACGCGCCGCGGATTCGCCGAAAGGCTGGAGACGACCGTGCGCGAGGCGGACGATGCCCTGAGCTTCTACGAACGGATCTCCCGCAACCTGGCGACGCTGAAGGAGGGCCACACCGGGCTGGCGGATTCCGCGGGGGTCTCGTTCCTGCAGACCGTGCCGCCGGTGGCGCTCCTGGAGCTCGAGGGACGGGTGGTCGTGGCCGGCGTGGCTCCCGGAGTGGAGGGCGGCGGCCTGCGCCCGGGCGATGTGATCCTGGCGGTGGACGGCCTCCCGGTGTCCGAGGCGCTGGACCGCCAGGTCGCCCAGGTCGCAGGATCGACCCCGCACGCGCGCCGCTCCCGGGCGGTCGCCAACCTCCTGGCGGGACCCGCCGCGCTGCCCGCGCAAGTCGCTGTCCTGGGCGTCGACGGCCGCACGCGGCTCGCCTACCCCCTGCGCTTCCTTCTCGACGACGAGGGGGAGGACCGGTTCCGCTTCGGCTTCGTGCGGCAGGCGGTCGTGGCCCGGCGCCTCGACCTCGCCACCGGCTACGTGGCCCTTCCCGATTTCCAGGAGGCGCGGGTGGAGGAGACCGCGGACGCACTCCGGGCCCTCCTTCCCCTCCCGCGTCTCGTTCTCGACCTGCGCGGCAATCCCGGAGGACGCATTCGAACGATGCAGGGCATCGCCGGGTTCTTCCTTGGGGAGGGAACGGCCATTTTGACGATGCACGATCGAGCCAAGACCGAGACGCTCTACGCGCTTCCCGCCTCCCTCCTCTATCCGGGCCGACTCGCCCTGCTCGTGGACGAGCGCACGGGAAGCGCTGCCGAGCTTCTTGCCGCCGCGCTCCGAGACCGCCGGCGCGCCCGCATCTTCGGCTGGCCCACCGCCGGCTCCACGCGCACGCGCCAGTCCGCGCTGCTGCCCGGGGGCGTCCTCTTCTACTACGCATCCGGCGCGGAGCTGCGCCGCCTCGACGGATCGCGGGTTGAGGGGGTGGGCGTGGAGCCCGACGAGCGGGTGGTGCTCACGCGCGAAGCCCTGGCGACGGGCGCCTATGGCGATCCCCTGCGCGATCCGGCCGTGGCCCGCGCGGCCCGGGGCATTGCGCCGCACCCGTAACCTGCCCCCGGCCCCACCGTCGAATTGACCCCGGTGGGGGGGCCCGCATAGACTCGGGCGGCGTTCGGGTGGGGGTCATCGCCCTGGGTTGGCGGCAGGAGGGCCACGCGTCCCTGCCCGGAGCCACGGAGAGGTCATGAAGATCACCGAGATGCCCGTCACGGGATACGAGAGGGTCGTGCGCTGCGACGATCCCGAGAGCGGCCTCAAGGCGCTCATCTCGATCCACGACACCACCCTCGGGCCGGCCCTCGGTGGAATGCGCATGTGGGCCTACCTGTCCGACCAGGAGGCGATCACCGACGTGAACCGGCTCTCGAAGGGGATGACCTACAAGTCGGCGGTGGCGGAGACCGGACTCGGCGGGGGCAAGTCGGTCATCATCGGCAACCCGAAAACCGACAAGTCCGAGAAGCTCTTTCGGGCCATGGGCCGCTTCGTGAACCAACTGAAGGGGCGCTACACGACGGCGGAGGATGTCGGCACCAGCGTCGAGGACATGGTCATCGTCCGCCAGGAGACCCCCCACGTCACCGGTCTCCCCCGGGAGATGGGATCGAGCGGCGACCCCTCCCCCTTCACCGCCCTCGGCGTCTACCTGGGCATGAAGGCGTGCGCCGAGCACGCCCTCAAGACGAGCGACCTGAGGGGCATCCGCGTCGCGATCCAGGGCTGCGGGAACGTCGCGCGCCACCTCATCGAGCACCTCCACGAGGCGGGCGCCCTGCTGACCGTGACCGACATCGTGCCGGAGAAGGCGCGCCTCATCGCCGATCGGTACGGCGCGAAGCAGGTCGAGCCGGAGGCGATCTACGACGTGGATTGCGACATCTACGCACCGTGCGCCCTGGGCGCCACGCTCAACGACGACACCGTCCCGCGTCTGAAGTGCCGCATCGTGGCCGGCGCGGCCAACAACCAGTGCCTCACCGTGGAGCACGGCGACCGGATCCGGGAGCGGCGCATCGTCTACGCCCCCGATTTCGTCATCAATGCCGGCGGCATCATCAACGTCTCGGTGGAGCTGGAGAAGAACGGCTACAACGAGGAGCGCGCCCTCGCGAAGGTGCGCAACATCCACAACGCGGTGCGCGACATCCTCATGACCGCCGACGCGAAGAACATCGCCACCAGCCGGGCGGCGATCCTCCTCGCCGAGAAAAAGCTCGACGAGGGCCGCAAGCGCAAGGCAGCCGCGAAACGCTAGACTGCTCCGCGTGAGACTGCTGCTGCTCTTCCTGGTGGGAGCCGCCCTGTTCCTTGCGGGGTACCTGCTCGGAGCGGGGAACGCGCCGGAAGGGGGGCGGGGAGGGCGTGCGGGGCCGAACGAACCGGTCTTCGTGGCGCCCCGGGAACCCACCGATGCGCCCGCACGCGCACGCGACCCCGCCCCGCCCCCCTCCCCCCCTTCCCTGCCCGCGCTCCTGGAGACGGTGCGGGGCCAGCCGTCCCTTTCGCCGCGCACCCAGAAGCGGCTCGCCGCTTTCGTCCATGCTTGCGCGGCCCGGGGCGAGGGCGCGCTGCCGGAGCTGCTCGCCTTCCTGCGCACCGGCGAGGACGTCGAGGCCGCCAAGACCTGGTCGTTCGTCGACGGGGAGCTGCGGGAGTATCCGAGCCTGCGTGCGGCCTGTCTCGAGGCGCTGCGGGCGATCCCGGGTCGCGCCGCGACGGATGCGTTGCGGGAGGCGTTCGCCTCTCCCGCCTCGCTGGAGGAGGCGACCTATGCGGCGCTCGCGCTCCACGAGCGCGGGGATGCCTCCTGGGTAGGCGCGCTCCTCGAACGCGCGGCCCGATCGGAAGCGCCCGCGCAGCAGCACATCGTGAAGCTCGCCGCGCAGATGGCGGGGGCGGCCGACCCGGAGGCGGCGGGCGCGGCGCTCGAGGCGGCGGCGCCGCGCGGCGATGCCCGGGGCGACCCGAAGGACCTGGCCGCCGTCCTGACCGGCATGCCCCTCGCGTCGGCGCGCGCCACGGCGCTGCGCCTCCTGCAGGACGGCGCGGTCACCGTCCTGGCCAAGAGCCGCTACCTGCGCGCGATCTCGCGACGAAACGACCCCGAGGCGGTGGCGATCCTGCGGGAGGCGCTGGAGGGGCCGGGGCTGCAGGGCGATCTCCGCGTGGACGCCGCCAACGCCGCGGTGGACGCGGCGGGGTTCTTCGAGGATTTGCGGCTCCTGGAGATGGCGCAGGCGCAGGGGGACGGGCCCGGCGCCGACGGCGCGATACGGAGATTGCGCGACCGCAGCGCCGAGGCGCGGCGCGCGGTGGGGGCGGCCTTCGGCGTCGATCCTGCCTCCACATCCGATCCCCGCGCAACGCTCCTGCTGCAGCGCATTCGCGAGATCGAGGAGCGGATCGAGGAGCGCCCGCGTTGAGGCTGTCGCCCGCCCTGAAGGAGCGGCTGAAGCGCCGCACGCTCCCGCTCCTGCTGGTCGGCGTCGTTGCCTGGGGATTCCTCGACGTCTTCCAGCGGGCGAAACTCGATCCCGACCGCATCGACAAGCACCGCACCGACTTCACCGTCTACACCGAGGCGGGCGCCGCCTTCTTCGACGGGCGAGACCCCTACGAGGTGACGAACGCGCGCGGCTGGCACTACCTCTACCCGCCGCTCTTCGCGCTCCTCGTGGCGCCGCTGCACGGCCTGCCCCCCGAGTGGCAGGGGCTGGTCTGGTACGCCGCCAGCGTTCTCCTGGCGCTGCTCTGCCTCGTCGAGGTGCTTCGGATCGCGCGCCTTCTCGAGCCGCCGGCGCCGGGCGAGAACCCCGAGCGGCGCGCGTTGGGGGACGCCCTCGCGCTGGCGGCGCTCCTCGCGGTCGCATTTCCGACCTTCAACACGCTCCAGCGGGGGCAGGTGGGGATCGCCGTCGGCTACCCGCTCCTCCTCGGGTTCCGCCTCCTCCTCGCGGCGCGCGGTCCGCGCGCGCTCTTCCTCGGCGGGATCGTCCTCGCGCTCCCGGTCGCGATCAAGGCGACGCCGGCGCTGCCCGTCTGCGCGCTGCTCCTGCAGCGCCTCGCCGCCTGGGCGCGCCCGCGCCGCACGGCCGGCTCGGGCGGGCGCTTCCTCGCGCCCGCTTCGGGTGCGCTCTGCGGCGCGCTGCTCTTCTTCCTCCTGCTTCCCGCGCTCTTCGTCGGTTGGAAGGCCAATCTCGGGCACCTCGACACCTGGGTGGAGCGCGTGGCGGGCAACCGCGACCTCGGTCCCGACGAGAACTTCAACGTGCGCGGCCTGCGCAACCAGAGCATGGAGAACGGCGCCTACCGGTTCGGCAACTGGGTGGCCCACCGCTTCGCCCGGGGCCCCGACGACACCATCGCCGACGACTTCTCCCGCGCTCGCGAGAAGCTGCCCATGGACACCGCCGCGTTCAAGGTATCGGCCACGATCGCACGCATCCTCCTGGCGCTCCTCATGGTCCTGGTCGCGCTCCGCCACGCGCACGGCGGCGAGCGGATCTACCAGGCCGCGGTCTTCGGCCTCTCCTGCACGATCACGCTTCCGCTCTCGCCCATCTCCTGGGCGCACCACTACGTCTTCCTCCTTCCCGGCGTGGTCTTCGTGCCGCTGGCCCTCGTCCACGCCGGCAGGCCCGTCGCCGCCCGCCGGCTCGCGGTCGCCGCCACGGCGCTGCCGGTCCTCCACTACTCCCTGTTGATGCAGGCGGGACGGGTCGGACTCCTCGGCCTGGGGATGGCTGCCTGGACCGTCGCCGCGGCGGCGGCGCTGCTCCGCACGCCCCGAGCCTGATCACTCCACGCGCTTGATGATGTGCCAGCCGAAGGGGCTGTTCTCGCGCCCCGGAGCGTAGGTGGTCATCCCGACGGCGCCGACCGCGAGGGAGAACGAGACGTCGCCGAACGCGCCCACCATGCCGCTGCGGGGGTAGAAGCCCTGCGCCTGACTCCGCCCCGCGATCGGGTGGTTCGCGATCTTGTAGGGGCCGCGCGCGACCGTGAGCCCAGCTTCGCGATCGTCGCTGTACTCGTTGCGCAGGGCGATGAAGTCCGCCCCCGATTTCGCCTTCGCGAAGACCTCTTCTGCCAGGGACTGCGCCTCTTCCTGGCTGCGCGTCGGGCCGGGGATGGTGCCGGCGAAGGCGATGAGGATGTGCTCCACGGTGACGCGGTCCGGCGGCTCGGCGGATGCCGCGGGGGGGGGCGGGGGGGTGGGCGCCTCGCCCGGGGTCGAGCGCTCCTTCTCGGAGGAGCAGGCGGCAAGGCATAGGAGCAGGCAGATGATGCGGCTCATTCGATCCTCGCGACGACGTGGAATCCGTGGGGAGAGTCGGCCGCATCGTATTCCACGAGGCCCATTTCCCCTACCCCCAGGGAGAAGGCCACCGAGGCGAAGCCCCGAGGCAGGCTCGCGCGGCTCCTCTCGCCCGGCTGGGCCTGGAGGCGATCCTCGACGATCGGCAGCGCGAGAGGCGGCTCGGCGGCATCGCCGTAGAGCTCGCGCGCCAGCGCATCGAGGGACTCGCCCGCCCGGGCGCGGCGCAGGAGGTCGAGGGCGAGGGCGCGCGCCCGCTCCCGGGTGCGCGAGGCGTCGGGCGGCGACGACTCGTCGAAGGAGATCTGCAGATGGCGCACGACCACCCGCTCCGGAGGGGGGACGAAGGCGGGGGGAGTGAGGTTCTGGAACCACAAGAGCCGCCCCTGCGGGCCGCGGTTGAGCCCCTCCTTGCCGATGACCCCGCCGTTGTTGTCGAGCAGGAGGAAGAGGTCGCCCTGCACCTCGTCCACGGCGATCCCCTCCGCCATCCCGAACAGCGGCGTACGCGCATCCACGAGACCGAGCAGCCCGTCCGTGAGTTTGAGGTGCGAGGCGCTGCGCGCCTTCTCCCCGAACCCGTCCTCGCCCACCTCGACCTCGAGGATCCGGCGCGCCATGCGGCTCACCACGAAGAACCTGCCGCGCGCGAACGCGGCGTCGGTCTGGTCGAGCAGGAACGCGGGCAGCTTGGTCACCGCCACTTCGGCCAACCGGAACGGATCGTCCGACGCCTCCACGACGTGGACCGGCGGCTGCGCCCCGGTCGTGCCCATCCGCTCCTTGAACAGATAGAGGCGCGGAAGCCCTCCCGCGCGGCGCCTGAAGGCGAGCCCCTCGATCCCGTCATTGCCGCCGTTCGCCACCTTCGTGGCCGCGCGGCCCACCAGGTGGCCGAACGGGCTCACGCGCAGGACGCTGGAGTCGCGCTCGCAGGCGAGGAAGAGCGTGGCGGTGTCGGGGTCGAAGGCGACCGCCTCCAGGTCGGGGTTTTCCTCGTTCCAGCCGCGGAGCGGGATGGGGGGCCCGACGAGGAGGCGCGCGCTCGCGCGATCGAGAGTGAGGCGGAAGAGCGACGGCTCCTTGTCGCTCACCATCACGAGCTGCGTCTGGACGCCGTCGCCGCTCAAGAAGGCGATGCCCGAGGGGTCGCGGATCTCGGCGGGAAGCGCGAACTCCCCCGCGAACGCGTAGCGCTCGCTCAGCCCCTCCAGGGTGAACTCCGCCGTGGTGGGAGGTGGACAGGCCCGGGCGCGGGGTTCGGCAGGCCGCGGGCGCGGCGGGAACGCGCCCTCGTTGCGCAGCACGGTGATCGTGTCGTCGAGCCGGTTGGAGACCAGGAGATCATCGCGACCGTCGCCGTCGACATCGGCCACCGCGACGCGGCAGGGACCGCGCCCGGTGACGAAACGCTGCGGCGCCCCGAGCCCGCCCTTCCCGTCCCCCGGCAGAATCCAGACCTCCCCGGTGAGAAACGATGCGGAGGCGATGTCGGGATGGCCGTCGCCGTTGAAATCCCCCGCCGCGATCGACTCGACCCGCGTGCCGCCGTCGTAGGCGGCGAGCCCCTTCAGCCCCTGCCCGGTGTTGCTGTGGACGAAGATCTCGCCCTCGGGCAGATCCTGGAGCGGGCTCTCCCCGGCGACCACCAGGTCGTCGAGGCCGTCCCCGTCGAGATCGACGAGGAGGAGCGGACCGGGCCGGGGACCGGTGGCGATGGCGACCGTGGGGGGGAACCCGAGGTGCACGTTGCCCTGGTGGATCCGCACCTCCACGGTGTCGGAGACGGCGATGTCGTCGATCCCGTCGCCATCCAGGTTGCCCACGGCCACCCCCACCGAGCGGCGCGCGCCGAGGCTCGGGTCGTGGGGCCAACGCGACCCCCGCACCCGAACGGAGCCGAGCCCATTGCCGAACTTGATGTCGATCAGGCAGGAGACGCCGCCACTCGCCACGAGATCGGCGATGCCGTCACGGTCAAGGTCGCGCGCGACCATCCGCCGCAGGTTGCCCGCGGTCCCGTAGGTCTCCTTGACCCGGTACGTGCGGTCCTTCTCGAACGAAACGACGTACATCGTCTCGGCGGGCCGCACGTTGCAGACCGCGAGCAGGTCGGGCCGGCCGTCGAGGTCGAAATCCACGGCCAGAAGCCCCTGGTGGTGCCCCTCTCCGAGACGGAGCCAGACCGGCCGGTCGAGGGCGCCGCCGAAAAGGAGGGTGACGCCCCCCTCGCACGCCGCCGCGAAGTCGCACGTCCCGTCGCCGTCGAAGTCGGCGGCCGCGACGTCGTGCGGGTCGGGCCCGGTGCGCAGCACAAGCGGCGCGAACCCTCCCCCGCCCCCCTCCCCGGGCATCTCCGGCGCGCAGCGAAACCCCTCCGCCACGCCCGCTTCGTACCTGTCGATCGCCTCGTCGCGCACCCAGGGAATCGGCAGGAAGGCGCGCGCCTCGTCGTTCTCGTTGAAGACGACGCATTTCGACCAGACGTGGTGCGGCAGCGGCACGCCCGCGACCTTCCGGTGCTGGCCGTAGATGACGGTCGCGAACGCCTCGCCACCGGGCTCCTGGAAGCTCACGCGCGCCAGGAGGTGGCTCTCGCGCTCGACGAAGAACGCCGTCTCGACGCCCTGCGCGTCGGGCGGCGTGACCAGCACCTCGTGCCCGTCGGCGAACGCGACGCGGAGCGAGCGCGCCGCCTCGCCGTCACGGATGTAACGCAGGAGCGGGAAGGGGGTGGCGAGTGCCGCGAGCAGGTAGGCGCCGCCGCGGGTGGTGGATTGGTTGACCCGGAAGCGTTCGAGAAACCCCTGGGCGACGAACATCCCTTCGCCCGAGGCGTACTCGGACCGTCCCCCCGGAAAACGGCGCACCGCTTCTCCGGGGAGACGCCAGAGAGTCTCGACCTCCTTCGCCTCGGGACCGTTGCCGAAGCGCACGGTGGAACGTGCGGCGAGGGTCTTGAGCGAAGCCGCGGCGCCCAGCGCCAGTTGGTGGTCGGAGAGAATCTCGTCCACGGCGCGGCCCTCCCCGGGGAGGGCAGGGGCGGTGAGGAGAGCGAGGAGCAGCAGGCGTCGCAGCATGGGAGGGGGGCGGGGCTCCAGTGTAGGCGCTACATCCGCTTCGGGACACGGAACTGCCGCCGCACGATCCGGTCCACCAGGCCGCGGGGCAGCAGGCGCAGGGCGAGCATGGTCGCCTTGGCCATCTTGTGCACCGCGTAGCGCGCCTTCGGGCGGGACGCGGTGGCCGCCCGCAGCAGGACGCGCGCGGCGTCCTGCGCGGGGACCGCCTGCTTGCGGAAGCGCGCCTCGATCTCGTCTGCCTGTTCGTAGAGCGGGCGATAGGGGGAGTGCTGGTCGAGGAGGAGCGGCGCCGAGCGGGCGCGCGCCACGTCGAAGAACTCCGTCGCGATGGGCCCCGGCTCGATGAGGCAGACCCGGATGCCGAACGGCCGCGCCTCGAAGCGGAGGGCGTCGCTCAGCCCCTCGAGGGCGTGCTTGCTGGCGCAGTACCAGCCGAAGAGCGGGTAGCCCATCCGCCCCGCGATGGAGGAGACGTTCAGGATGCGGCCGCTGCGCTGCCGCCGCATGAGGGGCAGCACGGCCCGCGCGAGCGCCGCCGCGGCGAAGAGGTTGACCTCCAGCTGACGCCGCGCAGCCTCCTCGGGCACGAGCTCCACCGGCCCCGGCTCCCCGTAGCCCGCGTTGTTGACCAGAAGGTCGACGCGGCCGCCAGCCGCCTCCACGAGCGCGGCCCGTACCGCCGGCTCGGTGACGTCGCCCGTCACCGCGATGGCTCCGATTTCGCCCGCCACGGCCTCGAGCCGCTCCTTGCGCCGCGCGTTGAGCACCAAACGCGCCCCCTCGGCGGCAAAGAGCCGCGCCGTGGCCGCGCCGATCCCGGCGCTGGCCCCGGTCACGATGGCGATGCGTCCTTGGAGCTTGGGCATGGTCGG
Source organism: Planctomycetaceae bacterium (assembly GCA_052388375.1). Classification (GTDB taxonomy): domain Bacteria; phylum Planctomycetota; class PLA2; order PLA2; family PLA2; genus JBQTIG01. The sequence goes on from JBQTIG010000042.1 coordinate 37,836, forward strand.
ATCTCAGGGGCGGTCGAACCGAGTGCACACGAGATTCCCCATGATCGCATCGCGGATGCCGGCGATTGGTCGTCGATGATTCACGAGTTCAACCCTCCAGCCCAGTCCTTCCAGAGAGGAGGCCGCCGGTACAGTCCGAGCGGCTGCGGGCCACCTACATCGCGAAACGGCCTGGCCGCATTGTCGCGGATGGGACCCTCCAGGGAGGACGGCGCGGCCGGAGTTGCTGGCGGAGAGCCGCTCCCGTCTGGGAGGGCATCCCGGGGGAGGCCAGATTCGGCTTTTGGCTTGACGGGGGGGCATAGGATCGCCTTGACGGCGCCCGAACGAATGGGAGCCGGAGAGGAGGCCGCAATGGTTCTTGGTTTCACCATTCTCGAAGGCGACGGGACGGCCTACCCTGTCCCTGTTCCGGCAGGGGAGGAGCGGCGTGATCCCAAGAACGGGAAGGAGGGCGAGGGTGGACGCAAGGAGCTCCCTAGGAAGTCCACAAGGAGCGCCAACGAGGAGGAGAGATCCTCAGAACTCGAGCCCGTCGAGCAGCCTCCTCCTCCTCGCGGTACTTCCCCAGCAGCTCCGGAACGGCAGATGAGAACGTTCGAGATGCAACAGAGCTGGCGCCATCGAGAAGAGGACGGCTTGGCTCGCCTGCGCGGCGCGAAGGTCTTGGCTAGCACGAGAACGATTGAGGCACTGCTCTAAGGTGAGTTTCCTTCGCCTGGACCGTGGGGTACCTCGCCGCATCAGCTCTAGCGACGGAATCCCGCCGTCCAGCACCCCCAGGCCGCAGACATGCGAGGACCACCGCCACGGTTCAAGCCTACCTCGTCGAGGCCGCCTCACTCGCCCCATTCCGCATTCTTGGATCGCTCTGCTGGCGATAGCCATCGGGTTTCTGTTGTGGTGCTCTGCGATGGGCATCAACGCTGGCGCCGTTCTTCTCGTTGCTCTGCTGTGGATTCCGTGATGCCCCCCCAACCGTGCGCTCGGCGATCTCGGACGACTCCGCGAGGGGACGCTCGCGTGCCCGTTGCCGGCTCCGAACGGGCTTGCCGGTCGGATTCCGCGATCAGCGCGACACGCCGTGGTCCGCCGCCGGATCGCCCCGGCGGGGGATCGCGAGGGGGCGATGCACGAGGGCTCTCCGTTGCTGCGACCCTACTTGTTCTGGCCTTTCGCGGGTTTTCGGGGGTCCTCGCCGGGAGCTGACCCGCCGTCGAGGATGGGATAGCCGGAGATGAAAGAGACACGGCCCGACCAGCCGATCCAACAGCTTTGTGGAAGTCAGTTGGTTCGGAGGTCGAGCCGTGATCCGTATCCGGAAGAGATCGGCGTTCTTCGAGATCGCCTGCACCTGTCGCATCGCGTTTTCGCAGCGCTCCTGGCCCTTCGTCCTCCCGACCGCGCTCCCGTGGCTTCTCTGCGCCGGGCAGCGCTGCGTGAGCCGACTGGCCGCCCTGGGGTCGCACCCCAGGAGTGCTTCAGCCTACTACCGCTTCCTCTCCGAGGGCAAGTGGCGGCTCGACCTGCTCTGGCGCTGCCTCTTCCGGCTGGTCGTGACCGCCTTCGGCCTCTCCCGGGCGACGCTCGTCTTGGACGACACGCTCTGCCCGAAGTGCGGTCGCGGTATCTTCGGGACGGGGACCTTCTTCGACCACGTCGCGCGCCCGCGCCCCGGCTACATCTGGGGGCACAACTGGCTCGTGCTGGCGGTGGTGGTGCCGCTGGGTCCCGCTGGGTGGGTCGCGCTGCCGTTCTGGATCTCCCTTTACCGGTCGGAGAGGACCTGCGCAAAGGGGGAGTTCCGCACTGAATCAACGGACAGGCGTACGCACTGATGCACACGGGCTCACACACGGCGACTCGCACGCAGGCACTAGTTCCAACGTAGTATATGCTCGTCGCATGCTCGCAACAACGTCGACCACCGCCGCAGGATCATGCGTTCGCCACGCACAATCGTGGTTCGCTCCGATGGGACTCCGCTGGGTACTGATAGGCCGCTTCCTAGAAGTGGTTTCATAAGGTGATGATCGGTCAAGTCGCTGCCGATCCTCGACTTGCGGGAGGTGATTCCCGTGAGTCGTCCGCAGAGGTTGACCGACCGGCAGTGGGCGAAGATCGAGCCGTTGCTCCCGGAGCTACGAAGTCGCGGGAGACCGTGGAGCGACAACCGCGACGTCCTCGAGGGGATCCTCTGGGTGCTGCGGACCAGGGCGCGATGGCGGGACCTGCCGTCGGGGTTCCCGAGCCCGGCGACGTGTTGGCGGCGACTCCAGAGGTGGGAGCGGGACGGGACCTGGCTCAAGGTGTGGAGGGGGACCCTCGCGAAGCTCGACGCGAAAGGCCGCGTGGACTGGGAGGAGGCCTTCATCGACGCGAGCTTCGCGCCCGCGAAAAAAGGGGGCTCGCGGTCGGCAAGACGAAACGCGGCAAGGGAACGAAGTGGATGGTGGTGGTCGACGGCAAGGGTCTTCCTCTGGAAGGCGCCCTCTTCTCGGCGTCCCCGGCGGAAGTGGCGCTCGCGGAACCCACGCTGGAGACCGTCGCGGTCCCGCGGCCCGGCCGCGGGCGGCCGCGCAAGAACCCGACGCGGGTCATCGGCGACAAGGGGTACGACAGCGAGGCACTGCGCCATCGGCTCGGAGCGCGCGGGATCGAACTCGTCGCCCCGCATCGGTGCAACCGGACGGCGCCGCGGCTCCAGGACGGTCGCCCCCTCCGGCGGTATCGCAAGCGGTGGAAGATCGAGCGGACCTTCGCCTGGCTTGGCAACTTCCGCCGTCTCGTCGTCCGCTGGGACCGCGATCTCACGATCTACTCCGGCTTTTTCCACCTCGCCCGCGCGCTCATCGCGCTGAGGTACTTGTGAAACCGCTTCTAACTAAGTCTTCAGGCGCAGAGGCCGCAAATGGCGTCATCTAGGAACACGAGAAGCCGGCACAGGCGCGTGGTCGTTGTCGGATCTCTGGTGCTCTGCTGCCTGTTGGCCGGGTTTGGGCTAGCCGTTGGTTCAGTGCATGCCATCATAGCTGTGGTGTCCGACGATCCGTTCGACGACTTGAGTTTTGACCGTGAGCTTTGGATTGCCCACGCGAGGGACGACTCGCGAGATAACGCACGGGGAAAGATGGCCCGCGACTTACGGCGGCTCCTCATGCGAGATCGACCGCGTCGCGCGGAGGTTCTTGCACTCTTGGGCGATCCCGATTCGCCCTATGAGTACTCTCGCGAGAGAGTCGGGTACGCGCTAGGGAGCTGGCATGGCTTCCGGATCGACGATGATACCCTTGATATCGTCTTTGATGAAGAGGAGCGTGTCTTGGACGTGCAGATCGTTCCACACTAGTGTCATGAGTCAGAAATAGCCATAAATACCTTGGCGTCCGTCGTAGGGGGTACTCAGGAGGCCCCCGAATGCCGAGCGGACGACCGAAGGCAGCGCTGACCCTCTCCCCTTCCGAGCGCGAGACGCTCGAGGGGTTCACGCGGCGGCGGACGACGTCGCAGGCGATCGCGCTCCGCGCGAGGATCGTGCTTTGTTCCGCTACCCCTCACGGTGAACAGGATGATGTGTGGGTTTCCTATCGTCGCCGCTGCGAACCGGAGCTTCTGCGGGTCCGTAGGTGAACGGTCGAGCTCCAGCGAACCGTGGAGGAAGGTTGGCCACAGACAGCAGTCGACGGCTGGCGTGCCGCCTCCAGCCCCTCAGTACCCGGCTGGTGACGCGCCTGAAACCCATGGTCATCGCCTCTGCGGGCAGCCACCGCTGGAAAACGCCCCCGGCGCGGCACCTTAGAGCCTAACCGAAAACCCGGCACCATTCGGCCGGCTGCGCGGGCCGATCGCTTCGCCTCTCCTCCATCACCGTAGTTCGCCAATACGGCTTCTTCGTCGCGGCTCGCGCTCGGCCCGCTCGCTCGGCCTCGGTGTTGACGCCGGGTTTTCGGAGAGGCTCTTAGGCGAAGCTGCGACGGCATCGTGCCTGCGCACGGGCCGAATTCCAGACCCGCCCCGATGCCGTTGTGGAAATGCCGGGGGCGCGCGGTACGCTGTGCGCAGGAAAGAAAGGGCGCCCGACCGCGCCCTTTTTCTGTTTGCGCCAAGCCATGCGTTCCCCCGCCCCCCTTCTTGCAGGTCTCGCCCTGATGCTCTCCGCCTGCGGCGGCGGGGGCGGAGGCGGCGGCGGGGGCGGAGGCGGGGGCCCCGCCTTTGCCGTGATCGTGAACACCGCCTTGGCCGTGGGTGGGCGGTTCACGGACGTGGCGACGCTCCTCAACTTCCTGCTCGCTCCGGTGAGCGAAGCGCAGATGGGCGCCGATCTGAACGGCGACGGCGATCAGACCGACTTCGTCGTGCACCTCGTCGACCTCACCACGGGGCAGACGACGAACCTCGGGCTGGCGCACGTCGGACGGATCCTGGCGGGCGGGACGCACTTCGCCTTCCTGGTCCTGGAGGCGGGGCAGGGGGCGACCGATCTCAATGCGGACGGCGACTCCAACGACGCCGTCTGGTTCCTCTTCGATCCCGCCTTGCCGGTGAGCGGGAGCAATCCGTTCGCTTCAGGCGCCTCCTCGACCGCGGCGCCTCTCCCCGCCGCCGCGACGGCGGGGGGCATGGTCTTCGCCGAGTCGGAAGCCGCCGTCGGCATCGACCGCGACACCGACGGCGATACCAACGACTTCGTGATCGCGGTGTTCAACGAAACGACCCGGGCGTTCACCTTCCGAATCCTCCCCATCGATGTCAGCAAGCCCTTGGTCGCGCGCAACGGGCGCATTCTCTTCGCGCTGAGCGAGGTGGCCAGCGGGCGCGACATCAACTTCGACGGCGATGCCATGGACAGCGTGCTGGTCGCCATCGACTTCAACGCCGCCGGGGCCGTGGTGACCGTGGGCGCGCCCCGGCCCCGCGCGGTCGCCAGTCACCCCTATGCCCTCACCAACGCCCAAGCGGTCTATCTGGTGGACGAGGCGAGCGAAGGCGGAACCGACTTCAACGGCGACGGGGACGCCACCGACGCGGTCTTCGCCTCCTTCGCCTTCAACGTCTCTCTCGAAAGCTTCACCATGCCCGCCTTCGCCTGCTCCCCCGCCGTGGGGCTGGGCGCCGGGCCCGACCGCGTCGTGCTGGCGATCAGCGAGGCGGGGCAGGGCAATACCAACCTCAACGGCGACCTCGACACCAACGACCTCGTCCTGGGGTGGGTCGATACCCTCGCCGCACCCACGGTGATGAACCTCCACCCCCGCGCGATGGCGCCCATCGGGCCTCTCGTGGATGGGCCGCGCGCCCTCGTGGCGCTCTCGGAGCCCACGCAGGGATTCGGGGGCACCGACCTGAACGGCGACGGCGACACGGCCGACAACGTGGCGTTCCTGCTCGACACCTCGGCGGCGCCCGGGACCCTCACCTCGCTCTCGGTGGCCATCACCACTCTGGCGCTCGCGGGGGACGACGCGATCGTGGGCGTGCCCGAGGCCGGCGATCTGGGCGGCGACCTCAACGGCGACTCGGACATCAACGACGTGGTGCTCCGCTACTTCGACCTCGCCGACCCGCTCCCGCCGCAGGGACGCAATCTCGCCGCGGTGGCGGTCGCCTTCACGCACATCCGGTTCTCGTCGGCCCACCTGCGCATCGCCGCCATCCTTCCGGAAGGCCAGTCCGCCACCTTCGACGACCTCAACGGCGACGGCGACCGACTGGACAACCATCTCGTGCTCTTCGGAGTGAATCCCTCGCTCGATCCGCCCGGAGCCGTGACCGGCACGCCGTTCCCCGCCGGCACGGCGAGCGCGGGCGTCGCCGCACCCCTGCGTCTGGGCACCCTCGGCTTCGCGTTCGCGACCGATGAGGCGATGGCGCGCCTCAACCTGAACGGCGACGCAGACCAGCTCGATACCGTGCTGCGCTTGGTCCGCTACAACTGAGGCACGCGCCGCAAGAGCAGAAGCGCCCCGCAGGCGATCGCCGCCGCAGCGAGGAAGGCCGCGGGCGCCCCGGCGCGTGCCCAGATCGCTCCCAGGATCAGCCCCCCGGGAAGCGCGCCGAGACCCACCGCGGCGTGAAAGAGGCCGTACCCGAGCCCCCGTCGCCCCTCCGGCGCAAGCGAGGCCACCCAAGCGCGCTCGGCCGGCTCCACGAAGCCGGAGTAGAGACCGAAAGCCAGGAAGAGCGCGATCACCCCCGCGGATCCCGAGACCAGGGCCAGCCCCGTGTAGACGGCGGCGAACCAGACCCACCCGCAGGAGAGCATCGTCCTCGCGCCGAACCTGTCGGTGCGGCCGCCGCTCCACGCCGTAGCCGCTGCTCGCACGAGGCTCGGGAGCGCCCAGAGCAGCGCGATGTCGCGCGTGCCGACACCCGCCCCATGCAATCGCAGGATGAGCAACGCGTCGGTAGAACGCGCCAGCGTGAAGAGGAAGAGCGCCAGGAGGAGCCGCCGAAAGGGAGCGCCGAGCCCGTCGAAGGATGAAGGGGAGGGGGGCGGGGGCCGCGCGGCAGCCGGCACGCGCGGCCGCGCCCGCACGCCTACCGCCAGGAGAACCAGGACGAGCGCCGCCGGGACCGCGGCGAGAAGCATGACCGATCGGACTCCAGTCCCGCGCCCAGGAGCACGGCCGCGGCCAGGGGTCCCAGGACGGCTCCGGTGTGGTCGAGGGCGCGTTGATGGTCATGAAACGTGACCCCCCGAATGGTCAGGAAACGTGACCCCCCCGGAGGGGGGCGCCCGGGGCAGCGAAGCGAGGCCGAAGGCCGAGCCACGCGCGCCGGCTCGCTCACATCCGCGATGAGGGCGTCGCGAGGGGAGGTGCGCAGCCCCTCCCGATCCGATCACAAAACCGCAGGACGAGAACCGTCGGCCAGATCGTCGCGAGGCCGATGAGCGGGCGCGCGCACCCCGCCAGCCCATACCCGAAGAGCACGAGGGGCTTGCGCCGCCGCGTGCGGTCGGTCCAGCGGCCCGAGAGGATCTTGAAGGCCGCCGCGGTCGCCTCGCCGAGCCCCTCGATCAGAGCCTATCCGAAAACCCGGCGTCAACACCGAGGCCGAGCGAGCGGGCCGAGCGCGCGCCGCGACGACGAAGCCGTATTGGCGAACTACGGCGATGGAGGAGAGGCGAAGCGCTCGGCCCGCGCAGCCGGCCGAATGGAGCCGGGTTATCGGATAGATGGGATGAGAAGGCCGGTCCCTTCATCGCAGTACCGTTGAGGTCTGCAGTCGTGCTCGACGGGCTCGTGTGGCCCAAGGAAGGAGACCGGCTCTAACCCGCATTATTCATGAGGATCGCGCGAATCGGCCACGAGTCGGCCGAACCAGCGTAGTGCTGCTCGGCAAGAGCCACGTTCGACCGTTCCGGCCACTCGTTCTGGGCCAGGACGCGACGTCGAGATCC
>JBQTIG010000043.1:0-78508 GCA_052388375.1 Planctomycetaceae bacterium
AGTCCCTGCGCGCCCGCGTCGAGCGCGACCTGCAAGCGATCGCCTGCGACCCCGCCCTCGTGCGGTCCTTCTTCCGCGCGCCCTCTGTCGCCTATACTGTAGTCTAAGTTACGGCCTCATTAGTAAGCCATTGTCTGAAAGCAGGTTGCGCTCGTCAGGACGCTGACAGTCAGGTCCAGAGCCAGGCCGCGAGGAGGAGGGCGATCGCCGTGAGGGCGAACCAGGATTCGAGGCGCCGGTCGGGTTGGCCGGGGTCGCCGACGGGGGGGAGCGGGTCGGCGGAGCCGGGGCCGGCGAGGTCGAGATCGGGTTCGACCAGATTGACGGCGAAGGCGCGGTCGCCGGCGAGCCAGAAGCCCGGCGGCCCGACGACGCTCTCGCCCAGCGCGAGGGGGCCGAAGCCCTCCACGAATGCATCGCCCCGCGCGGGCGCGCGCTCCCCCACGGTGAAGAACTCCGGCGCCGTGTCGCGCGCCGTGGCGGCGAGATGGGCGATGGCATTGCGCAAGAAGAGCGGATAGGCGGGCGACGCGCCGAGGATGGAGCGATCGGGGTCGAACCCGAGAGCGACCCAGCTCTCCGACGCGGCGAGGATGGGGCCGGGAGCGGCGTAGGCGAGCGGTTCGCCCCCGCGCAGGGCGCGCGCCCGCAGCGGCGGCGAGCGCGCCAGGTCGACCCCCGCCAGGAGCGGATGCCCCACCCGCGCGTCGAACACCACCGGAGCGCCGGCCTCCTCGCCCAACGCGAAGGGCAGCGCGCCTCCCGGCGGAGCGAGGTAGATGGCGCGCAGGCCCGGCAGCTCCTCGAGCGGCGCGCAGCGGTCGAAGAGGAGGAGATCGTAGTCCTGCATCGCCTCGCGGATCCGCTCGGGCGTCGTGCGATCGAGGGGCCCACGGATCGCCCCCACCGCTTCGAGGGCTGCCATCGCCGCCGCAAGAAACGGCGACGGCTCGCCCTCCGCCACGACCAGGACCCGCGGCGCCTGCGCCTCCGGCAGCTCGAATCGGAGGACGTCGTCGTAGGGGAACGCATCCCCCTCCATCCGAACGCCCACTTCGGTGCGACCGCCACGGCGCAGCGGCAGGTCGAGCAGGCGCTCGCCCCGCAGCTCGCCGTCGAAGATCTCATCCACGCGCACGCGACCGGCCCCGCGGAGCGTGGCCCGCGCGATCCGCCCCCCGCTTTCGGGATCGGACAAGACCTCCAGGGCAACGAATCCGGCGTTGGGCGCCGCGCCGCCAAAGGCGCGGACGCGAAACCCCTCCGGGCGCGACGCCCGGAAGGTGCAGAAGACGAGATCGGGGTCGCGCATCCTCCGCGCCGCGAGGCGCCCCAGGTCGAACCCCGCCCCCGGATCCAGCTTCGTCCAGCCGGCGGCGTGGGCGTCCACCGCGGCGAACGCCTCCGCCGGCGTGCGCGCCGCGCTGACGCGCTCCCCTTCGTCCCGCAGCGCGATGACGACGATCTCCGTGCCGGGCGCGCGGCGCGCCACCTCCTCCCGCGCCGCGGCGTAGAGCGCTTCGATCCGGCCTTTCGCCCGCAGCTCCACGCCGCCGTCGAGCAGGAGCACGAGGTCGCGCGTCGTGTCGGGCCGCCCGGGGAGGAAAGGCCCCCCCGCGGCCCCGGCGATCGCGCCGCAGGCGAGGAGCAGGAGCAGGAGATCGAGATGCCGCACCAGTCGGGAGCCCAGCCCCGCATGCTGCTGCGCCAGCGCGGCCGCCCAGAGCGGCAGGAAGGGCACCTCGACGCGGCGCGCGCGGCGGCGCACCAGGTAGGCGAGGAGCAGGCCCGCCATGGCGAGCGCGAGCCAGAATCCGGCGGGATGGAGAAACCTCACGGCGTGAGCCAACCCCGCGCGATGGCGGTGCGCACGATCTCGAAAAACGGCTGGTCGGCGCGAACGCGCAGAAACCCCGCCCCCGACCGGCGGCAGAACGCGCGCAGCGAGGCCGCGCGCGCCTCCCGCACGCGCACGTAGGCCTCCACCGCCGCCGGCGTCACGTCGATCTTGAGCACGCTCCCGCTTTCGGCGTCCACCAGGCGGGTGCGCCCGGCCGGCGGCGGCGCGAGGCGCGCCGGATCCTCGATGAGGAGCGCGCGCACCTGCAGGCGGCGCGAGAGAAGATAGGAGAGGGCGCGGGTGGCGCCCGCGGGGTCGAAGAAATCGCTCAGGACGAAGGCGACCCCGCCCCGGGTGGCGCGGGGCAGGCCCGCGCGCGCGGCGCCGAGCAGATCGGTGGGCCCGTCCGCCTCCCCGTCCACCGCATCCAGGAGCGCGGGGAGCCGCGCGCGCCCGGTGAAGGTCTCCGGCGTCGCGCGCCGGGCGCCCCCCGCGGGGACCAACAGCACCCGCTCGAGGGAGGTGAGCGCCACGGCGCCCAGACCGGCGGCCACCTTCGCCGCGCAGCGCCCCGCTTCCCCTTCCATGCTGCGCGAGCGATCGACCACCAGCGCCACGTCGAGCGCCTCCTCCGCCTCGAACTCCTTGACCACGAGGAAGCGCATCCGCGCGTAGACGTTCCAATCCACCGTGCGGAGCGCGTCGCCCTCCTGGTAGCCGCGGTGCTCGCGAAACCCTCCCCCGGGCCCCCTCCGCGAAACCTCGCGCTCGCCGCGCAGCTCCCCCTTGCGCACCTTCTGCGCCAGGAGTTCCAGCCGGGAGAGCTGCGCCATCTCGCGCGACGTGAAGATCACTTGGGCCTCAGCCTCTCGAAGTACTCCCGCACCAGCGCACGCGCCGCGGGCGAGAGCCCCGGGCGGTCCAAGGCCGCCTCCAGCCGCTTTTTCAATTCGGGCCAGGCTTCGGAGAGCGGCCGCTCCGCAGGCGTCCCGCCCCCCGGAACCTCCACCGGCACACGCGCCTCCTTGGGCACCTGCTCCCCGTCGCGCAGCAGAGGCTCGACGTACTCGGGGCGCAGAGGAACGCCTCCGGTGGTCCCCTCCTCGCCCGGCGGCGGGGGAGGAGGGTTGGGGGGGGGCGGGGGGGGCTGCGGCGGCGACGCCGGGGGCTCGATGCGAAAGCGGTACTCGTTGCTCTCGAGCGGCCCCGCCAGCGCCACGGCGACATGTTCTCCGGCTCCGAGCTCCCGCGCGAACCTGCGCAGGTCGAGTCCCATCGCCGAGCGGCTCGCGCCGCCGGGGGAGAGCGCCAGCGAACCGTCGACCTCCACCGGCGCGCCCGCATCGATGCGCAGCAGCACCGGGAACGCGATCTCTTCCCTCACCCTGCCTGATGCCTCCAGCACCACCTCCAGCGGCACCGGCTCGGCGGCATGGAAGAGGCGCCGCGGCCCATGGAGCCTCAGCAGGAGCGGAGCCTCCTCCTCCCCCGGACGCTCGGCCCCCTCCACCGGGGCAGGTCCCTCTCCGCCCGGCGCGGTGCCCGGCATGAGCGCGACCAGGAGCACGCAGAGCAGCGCGAGGGCGGGCAGGATGCGGCCGCCCCTGCGCCCGGCGAGCAGCGCCGGGGAGGGCGGATGGCGCAGCGCGCACGCGACGACGATCGGGGCGAGGGGGCCCTTGGCCTCGCGCGCTGCGCTGAACCGATCGGTCGCGAGAAGGCGGTCGAGATCCTCCGCGGTGCGCCGCGGCGCGCGGCGAAGCAGGCGCGGCCCGACGGTGCGCACGACAAGGGCGGCGGCGAGGATCCAGGCCAGGAGAAGCGCGCCCTGGAGGAGCCCCGCAAGCGAAATCGCGATCCACGCGAAGACCCGCAGGCCCGGGACGCCGGCGCCTCCGGGAAAGGGGAGCGCGAGCCAGGGCGGGTCGAAGCCCGAGCGCTCGAGGAAGAGCGCCGCCGCCACCGCCGCCGCGCCGAGAAGGAAGACGCGACGAGCCGTGCGGCGGGCGACGCCGCGCGCCCGCGCGCGCTCCTGGCCGCGGAGGAGGGCAGCGACGCTCATAAGTTCGTCCAGGATAACCGGTTAGCCTCGGCGTTGACTTGTCGGAAGGGCGCGCATATCGTGCGACCCACCGCACCCATGGGACCGAGCCCCCTCCGCGTCATCGCTCTTTGCAGCAGCATCCTGGGCGTCTTCTTCCTTGCCAAGAGCATGACCGTGAAGTCCCCGAAGTACATGCTGCACGAGCTCTTGCGGTTCAAGGTGAACAAGAGCCGTTTTTTTCGCAACTACATCGCGCAAAAGCTCGAGGCGATCATCGGCTTCGTCTTCCTCCTCTTCGGGTTCGGGATCCAGATCTTCCTCGAGGTGGAGGCGCTGAGCGACCTGCCCGGCCGCTCCTACGGCCTCACCAACTGGTGGATCGTCGTCGGGGTGACGATCGGTTCGAGCGGCGCCATCGTCTTCCTGCTCAACAAGATCACCCGCTACTTCAGCGGCAAGATCTTCGTGGAGCTGACCCGCTTCATGGTGGAGACCCACCGCTACCCCTTGGCGAGCGACGAGTCGCTCGTCCTGGAGCTGGGTCGCATCCTGCGGGTTCCGCGCGAGGATGAGGACACGCTGGAGTCCTACACCAAGCGGGTCATGGACCGCATGAAGCTGGTGGCGGCGCAGGCGGACCCCAAGGCCGGCCGTCGCTCCTCCTTCTGATGGACCCCGCCCCCCTCGCCTGCTTCGCCGGGGCGACGGCAGCGCTAGCCGCCGCCTGCGTCGTCTACTTCCGCGGGCGGTTCTCGGCCTCGGCGCTCCTCGGCGCGCTCTACGCCGGCCTGATGGTGCTTCCCGCGCGGAGCGGACTCGGGACGGGCCCGGGCTCCGTCCTGCTCGCGCTTTTCCTGGGACTGCCGGCGCTCTTCCTCCTCCTGCACATCATCGATCTGCGGCGCGGCCTCTTTCTCGTCCCGACGGTCTACGCGATCCCCTGCGTCTTTTTCGGCGACGCCGCGCTCTGGATTGCGACCATCCTGGGACTCGCATGGTGAACCTCTTCCTGAGCGCGGGCGAGCCCTCCGGCGTCGCCATCGGAGCGACGCTGATGCGCACGCTGAAGGCGCGGATCCCGGGCGTGCGCTTCGCGGGGCTCGGCGGCGGCGCCATGCTCGAGGAGGGGCTGCGGCAGATTTTCGACCCGGCCCGCACGGCGGCCATGTGGCTCTGGGGCAATCTGAAGCGCGTGCCGGCCCACCGGCGCGCGCTCAAGGCCTGTCTCGCGGACTGGAGGCAAGAGCGGCCCGACCTCGTCATCACCATCGACTACCAGGCGTTCCATCTCTTCGTCGGCACCCGGGCGCGGGCGCTGGGCATCCCCGTCCTCCACTTCGTCGGATCGCAGTTCTGGGGCCGCCGCTTCTACACCCTGGGCCCCATCCGCCGCGCCTACGACCACGTCCTGCTGATCCACGAATTCGAGCGGGAGCTCTACGACCGCGCGGGCATCCCCGCCACCTACGTGGGCCACCCCCTGTTCGAGCGACTCCGCGCGCGGCAGCTCGACGAGAGAAGCGTCGCGGAGTTCCGCGGCTTGCCCGGTCCGCGGCTCGGCATCCTGCCCGGGAGCCGCCAAGGGGAGATCCTCGCTTCGCTCCCGGTGCTGTTCGGCGCCGCCGCGCGGCTCTCCCCGCCCCCCTCCCTTCTCACCACCTGCGCGCGTCCCGAGGCGCGCCCCGCGATGGAGCGGGCTCTCGCGCGCTCCGGATTGCGCGGCCGGGTCGTCGACTTCGCCTCCGGGGAAATCCTGGCCGCCGCCGACGCCGCGCTCATCACGTCGGGCTCGGCCTCCATGGAGGCGGTCTTTTTCGGCTGCCCGGCCGTGGTCCTCTACCGCCTCGACTGGTTCAACTACTTCTTCGCGCGCCCGCACATCGTCGGGTTCATCGCGCAGCCCAACCTCGTCGCGCGGCGCGCCATCGTGCCGGAATTCCTCCTCGGCTCGGCCAACCCCCGCGGGGTCGCCGCCGCCGCCCAGCATCTCCTCTCCGATCCCGCGGCGCGCGAGGCGCAGCTGCGGGAGTTCTCCACGATCCGCGGGCGGCTCCTCGAGGGGCCGAAGCCGTCGGAGGCCGCGAGCGACGTGGTGGAGCGAATGCTCACGAGGGGGGCGGGGGCTTCGTGAGGCGGGCGGGGAGCGGAAGGCGCCACGCGGCCAGGAGCAGCAGGCCGAGCGCCAGGATCCCCAGCAGCCCGTCGTAGAGTCGCGCGCCGCCGAAGATCCAGCGACTCCCGGGCGTGGACCTCTCGAGCCACCGCGAGTAGAGCGCCAGCCCCGCGACGAGCCCGGCGTGGAGTCCGATGCCCAAATAGAGCGTCCCGGTGCGCTCGCGCAGGCGATTGAGCGCCAGTCCGAACAAGAAGAGGCCCAGGATGCCCAGCGTCGCGTTCTGCAGGACGCCGAAGGACTCGAAGAGGCGGGGGATCATCTTCAGCGCGAGCAGGGGATCGTAGCCCTGCGCGGGCGCGCTCCCCTGGAGGGGGCGGAGGAAGTGCACCGCCGCGTAGATGAGCGCGGAGACCGGTCCCCCCAGGACGTCCTTCAAGTAACCCCGGCACATCCACTCTTCCAGGAACGAGACGAGGAATCCCGCCACGAGGGAGGCGCCGATGTGCGCGAGCAGTTCGTAGCGCGGCGGCTTCGTGCTCGCGATCCGCCCTCCCAGTGCCCAGGAGAGCGCGAGGAGGAGCAGGAGCAGCAGGAGGGAGACCACCAGACCCAGCACCGCGCGCTCCCCGCGATGGGGTCCCCGCAGGCCCTGGCCGCGGAGTCCCGCGAGCCAGCCGCTGCGGGGACCGCGCCGGACGAGGAAGGCGATGAGGAGGCTTCCCAGGAAGACGCGCGAGAGCACCGAATGGAACTCGTTGCGGGGGAGCAACGCTCCCGCGACGGGCGCGACGACGAGCGTCGCGCCCACGGCGGCCCCGAAGCGGAGGAGCGGGCCTCGTCTGGCGGGATTCATCGTTCGTCGCATGATAGGGCATGGAGGCTGGCGAGCAGCGGCAGGGCGGCGACGGCCCCGGCCGCGAGCAGCAGCCGCACCGGCAGGGTCCCGAGCGCCTCGCGCACCTGCCAGCTCACGAGCCCCAGGAGCAGGAATTGCGCGCCGCAGCAGAGGAGGAAGAGCGCGCGCCAGGCGCGGGGCCGGCTCGGGGGGCTGCGCCGCCGCGTCGCGAGCCGCCAGAGCGCGAGAATCGCCGCGAGGGAGGCGAGCCACACCAGGCGGCGCGGCCGGGGCGTCTCCGCGAGGGAGCGAAGACCGCGCCGCGCGCCGTTGAGCCAGAGCGGTTGGGCTTCAAAGGAGCTGGAGGCCATGCTCCCCCCGGGGACCGCGAAGAGCGCGAGCGTCCGCGCGTTCCGCAGCGCGTCCACGACCCCCTCGGCGCTCGCGGCGTCGCGGCTCGTGAGCAGCGTCACAGCGGTGACATGGGGGCCGTACTTGAAATCGAGCGCGCCGAGGAGCGACTTCTTCCCGCGCACCGCGGCCGACGTCATCTGCATGCCCGCCTGCACGACGCGGTTGACCACCTCCATGCCGTCGATGCCCTGCTCGAGCATCCGCTCGAACGGAGGCGGCAGGCGGATGCCGTACCAGGGGTGGGCGAGGATCGTGGCCCCGCCCCCCTCCCGCACCTCCGCGAGGGTCGCGGCGAGGGAGTCCCGGTCCGGTCGGAACGTGCGCTTGGCGTTGACGAGGACGACATGGGCGTCGCCCTGGTACTCCTCGCCGGGCAGCACGAGGAACGGGGGATCGGCCTGCAGCGCGGCCGCCGCCTGAATCGCCTCCAGGCTCGACTGGTGGTTGTTCTTGTCCGTGACGCAGAGGACGCGGATGCCGCGGCTCCAGTGCCACCGCGCCACGTCGCGGGCGGGCAGGAGGCCGGTGGACCGGTCGGTGTGCGCATGCAGGTTGGCCTGCACGAAACCCCGCGCGGCGGGGCCCAGCTCCAGCCGCCGCCCCTCCTGGAAGCAGGAGGCGTAGAGGAGCGCCAGCACCGCGGGGCAGCTGAGTGCGACGACGAGGAGGAGCCGGCGCGCGCCGGCGCGCACGCCGCGGCCGAACAGGCCGGTGAGCAGCGCCAGGAGCGCCAGGGCCGCCACGAGCGTCGCGCAGCCGTCGGGCCCGGCGGCGTCGGCGGCATAACAGAGATCGACGAAGAGCGCGTCGATGCGGGGCGACTCCCGTTCCGGCAGGACGAGGGTGGCGAACTCCGGCGGGCAGGCCCGCTCCGTCCCGTCCGCGTCGATGCGCCGAACCTCGATGGACCACACCTCGAGCGGAGGAAGCAGCAGCAGGGCCAGGGCCAACGCCGCGAGAAGGAGGAGCGGGCCCGGGCGCTTCACGCCACGAGCTCCCGGATCGAGAGCGCCTGACGCTCGGCGGCCCCGCGATTCTCGGCGAGGAGCGTCTCGGCAGCGTGGCGGAGCCGCTCGCGCTCCGCCGGATCCCCGAGGATGCGCCGCAGGCAGGGCAGGAGCGCCGCGCCGTCGGCCAATTCCACCCCTGCCCCGCGCTGGAGGAACTCCCGGGCGATGCGGCGCGCCTTTCCGTGGCAGGGGCCGAAGAGCACCGGCGCCCCGCAGACGATGGGCTCGAGGATGTTGTGCAGGCCCACCTCCGGCGTGAGGCCTCCCCCCACGTAGGCGGCGTCCGCGAGGTTGTAGCAGCCCGCCAGCTCCCCCATCGTGTCGAGGATGAGGACCGGCGCCGCGCCGCCTGCGGTGCGCCGCGCGCAGGCAAGGCCGCGCTCCGCGCAGCCGCGCTCCAGTTCGACGACGCGCTCCTGGCGCCGCGGCGCCACGATGGCGTGCAGGTCGCACCCCTCGCCCCGGAGGGCGGCCACCGCGTCCAGGACCGGCCCCTCGTCCTCGGCGAGCGTCGAGCCCGCGACGAAGACGGGCGCCCGCTCGGGCAGTCCGAACGCGCGCCGCAGGGCGGGACGCTCCGCCGCGGGCACCCCCCCGGTGGATCCGTCGAACTTGAGGTTTCCCATGGTGCGCACGCGATCCCGCGGCGCCCCGCGCTCGACGATCTGCCGCGCATCCTCCTCCGTCTGCATCAGGAAGAGGTCCACGTTGCCGAGCACCGCGCGCCCGAAGGAGCGCAGCCGGCGCCAGGCCGGGCGCGGCCCCGCGTGGCCCGAGGCCAAAACCACGGGGATCCCGCGTCCCTTCGCCTGCCGCACGAGATTGGGCCAGAGATCGGTCTCGATCATGACGTAGAGGAAGGGGCGGATGCGATTGAGGAAGCGCGCCACGAAGAGCGGCAGATCGAGGGGCGAGTAGGCGATGCCGTCGGCGCAGCCCTGGAGCAGGCGGCCGGCCATCTCCTTGCCGTAGCGCGAAGTGACGGTGAAGAGGATGGGGGCATCGGGGAAGGCGGCCCTGAGGCGCCGCACCAGCGGGGCGGCCGAAACCGTCTCTCCGGCGGAGGCGGCGTGGAACCAGAGCGCCGGAGCCCGCCCGAACTGCTCCAAAAGCGGGGCGGGAAGCCGTCCCATGCGCTCCTTGAACTGGCCGCGGAAGCGGCCGCGCGTGAGCCGGGCGATCAGCCAGAAGGGCAGGCAGGCGAGCGCGACCAGGTGCAGCAGCAGGTTGTAGAGTGCGTACCAGACGCGCGCGCCCGGGCCAGGAGCCATCGCGGGATTGTACGCGCCGCCCCACACAGCTTGAACCGTCGCCGGCCCGCGCTACGATTCACGGTTCGCCACCATGTGCGGCATCCTTGGCATCCTCGGACCCGGCCCGGTCGCCGCGGAACTGCTCGACGGCCTCATCGCCCTCCAGCACCGCGGGCAGGACGCCGCAGGCATCGCGACCTTCGGCCAGAGGTTGCACCTCCGCAAGCGGTTCGGTCTCGTGCGCGACGCCTTTTCGATCAAGGACGTGGCCGCGCTCGAAGGCTCCTTCGGGATCGGCCACGTGCGGTATCCCACCGTGGGTCTGGGGGACGTCGCCGACGCGCAGCCGCTCTTCGTCAACGCGCCCTACGGCATCGCGATGGCGCACAACGGCAACGTCACGAACTTCACCTCGCTGCGAGGCTACCTCGAGCAGGAGGAGCACCGCCAGATCAACACCGAGTGCGACGTCGAAGTGATCCTCAACGTCTTCGCCCAGGGGCTCGCGCGCCACACGAGCCTCCCCTTCCCGGAAGCCTGCGCCGAGGCGGCCCGCGCGGTCTACCAGCGCGTGAAGGGCTCCTACAGCGCGGTGGTGGCGGTGGCGGGGCGCGGGCTGGCGGCCCTGCGCGACCCCTACGGCATCAAGCCCGCGGTCTACGGCACGCGGCGGGGCGCGGAGGGCGTCACCCACATCATCGCGAGCGAGAGCTGCGCTCTCGACGCCCTGGGGGCGAGCATCGAACGCGATCTGGCGCCCGGAGAGGTGCTGACCATCAGCCCCGACGGCAGGGTCGATGCCCGGCAGGTCGTCCCCCCGCGCCACTACCCCTGCGTCTTCGAGTACGTCTACTTCGCCAGGCCCGACTCGATGCTGGACGACATCAGCGTCTACAAGACGCGGCTCCGCCTGGGCAACCACCTGGCGGCGCGGGTGCGCGCGCGCGGGCTCGTGCCCGACGTGGTGATCCCGGTCCCCGACAGCGCGCGCCCCGCGGCGCAGGCGGTGGCTGAGGACTTGGGGGTCATCCTGCGCGAGGGGCTCTTGAAGAACCGCTACATCGGCCGCACCTTCATCATGCCGAAGCAGCGCGAGCGGCGCCGGTCGGTGCGCCACAAGCTCACGCCCCTGCGCCTGGAGATCGAGGGGAAGAAGGTCCTGCTCGTGGACGACTCGATCGTGCGCGGCACGACCATGCGCGAGTTGATCCAGATGGTGCGCGACGCCGGCGCGAAGGAGGTCTACGTCGCCTCCTCCTGCCCTCCGATTCGCCACCCTTGCGTCTACGGGATCGACATGTCGGTGAAGGGCGAGTTCGTGGCCTCGGGCCGCGACGAGAGCGAGATCGAGCGCCTGCTGGGCGCCGACGCGCTGGTCTACGCGACCCTTCCCGGCCTCACCGAGGCCGCCACGAAGGGCAACCCGAAGATCGGCCACTTCTGCATGGCCTGCATGGACGGCAAGTACCCCACCGGCGACGTGACCGAGGCGACCCTGGCCGAGATCGAATCGGAGCGGCTCCGCTCCCACGCCAAGAGCGAGGCGAACTGAGGGGCTTTCGGTTGCCTTGCCCTCGCGATCGGTCGGATCGGCAGCGACCCGGGATGGCGAGCGACGGACATCGGCAGCGCAGCCCGGCCACGCGGGAGTCACCCCTACGGCGCCGCGCCTTGCAGAGCTTGCGACCAAATCGAACCAATGAC
The DNA here is from genome assembly GCA_052388375.1 of Planctomycetaceae bacterium. Lineage (GTDB taxonomy): Bacteria > Planctomycetota > PLA2 > PLA2 > PLA2 > JBQTIG01. The sequence continues at coordinate 11,217 of JBQTIG010000043.1, forward strand.
GACAATCGCGACTCGCGGTAAGCGGTCGCATGTCGCACGTAACTTCGCCAATTGCAAAGGTGTTCTGTCGTGCCCGATCTCGGGCCTCGTGCGGCCCGAAATGTGGTGGTCGCCGGTGCGTCCGGGGCGTCGTGGCGGCGCGGTTCCATTCAGCCGCCACGAAACGCCGAACCGGCAAGACGAGAGGAGGAAGGCGATGACCGTTCGTGCGATCGGGCTGATCGTCTGCGCACTCGCGCTGAGCGTGTCTGCGGAAGGGTTGGGTGGGGGAGGCGGCGGCAACCCAGGGAGGCTTGGTGGGCACGGTGGAGACGGCGGCACGGCGAACCCGGCGGGCTCCCCCACGGGGGAGTCATCGGGATTCTTCGACGGAGGAATGGACGGCGACGGGGGGGCCTCCGGCGAAGGAGTCAATCACGGAGATGGCGGCGAAGGAGGCCAAGGGGGGAAGGGGGGCGCGGAGAAAGCCCAGGAAGGCGGTTCGAATCCTGTTGCCATGGATGTCAGGGGGGACAACCGGATTGCCCTGGCAATCGACTGGGATGCCGACCCAGGGAATGGTGGCGACGATGGCGAGTCCGGAAAGAGCGGACCAAGTGGCGGGGGCAGTGGAGGCGGGGGAGGTGGTGGCGGAGGCGGGGGAAGCGGTCAAAGCGCCTTCGCGCAAGTCGGGAATGAAACGATCCTGCCGCCGCTGCTGGATACAAAGGCGACCGCGAGGGGCGGTCAGGGGAGGCGTGCTGGGAATGGCGGGAAGGGCGGCGCGCGAGGATCGACTCCCCAAGCCGGAGCAGGAGGAGGCGGCGGCGGGGGAGGCGGGGACGGGGGACACGGCGGCAATGCCACGGCTATTGCCGGCGCCGAAGCCATCGCCGAGGCGTTTGCCGGTAGCGGTGGCAAGAAGGGATCAGGAGGCGCCGGAAGCAGTGGCGGCAATCCCGGCGAAGCCGGCTCTGAGGGTCAAGTCGGGGCCGGCGGCCTGGCGACGGCCACTGCTGGGGGTGGCGGCCAGACGAATCCCGTGCACGGAACGGCTGGCGCCAATGCCTGAGGCTATGGACGCGGCCGCGTCTTGTGCTAGTGGTCTGATTCGTAATTGAGGGAACTTATTGTGGACTTGCTCCGTTCTTCTCTTCTCCTCGAGAAGAGGATGGATCCATGCGCGTGGCGCCGCAGATCGGGCTGACGCAGGACGAGCGCCAGGAGTTGACGAAGTGGTCGCGCGGACGCAGCACGCAGGTCCGCCGGGCACAGCGGGCGAAGATCGTGCTGCTCGCGGCGGAAGGTCGCGAGAACCGGGACATCGCGGCGGAACTCGGGGCAACGCGCCGGACGGTCGGCCGCTGGCGGACGCGCTTCGCGAAGTCGCGGATCGCCGGGATCGAGAAGGACCTTTCCCGGGGCGGACGCACGCCGACGAAGCGGCGCAAGCTGGAGTCGCTGATCGTCGCCAAGACGACGCAGGAGAGCCCGGCGAATGCGACGCACTGGAGCACGCGGACTCTCGCGCGCGAGCTCGGGACGACCCAAGCGATGGTGCAGCGGGTCTGGAAGGCCAACGGTCTCAGGCCGCACCTGACGAAGGGCTTCAAGTTGAGCAACCGCCCGCGCTTCGAGGAGAAGCTCGTCGATGTCGTGGGCCTCTACCTCAACCCGCCCGAGAACGCCCTGGTGATCCGCGCGGACGAGAAGAGCCAGCGCCAGGCGCTCGACCGCACGCAACCGAGCCTTCCGCTGGAGCTCGGCCGCTGCAGCACGATGACGCACGACTACGAGCGCAACGGGACGACGACGCTCTTCGCCGCGATGGAGATGGCGCACGGCCGCGTGATCGCGACCTGCATGAAGCGCCACCGCCACCAGGAGTGGATCGAGTTCCTGGAACTCATCGACCGGAGTACGCCGCGGGAGCTCGACCTGCACGTCATCGCCGACAACTATGCCACCCACAAGCACGAGAAGGTCAGGCGCTGGCTCCAGAGGCACCCGCGCTTCCACGTGCACTTCACTCCCACGAGCGCCTCATGGCTCTACGTGATCGAGCGCTTCTTCCGCGACCTCACCGACAAGCGACTTCGCCGCGGCGCCTTCAAGAGCATCGACCAACTCGTCGCGGCGATCCTCGCCTACGTCAACGGCCACAACGACGACCCGAGTCCGATCCTCTGGACCAAGACCGCCGAGGAGATTATCGAGAAGGTCGGCCGCGCGCGGCTGGCGCTCGTAGAGGCCCAACAGCGTGCGTCAGACCACTAGCGTGCTCGAATCCGGAGCAAGAGGAACCCAATCATGCGTCGAAGCTCGTCGCGGGCCTTGATCTTCGCGCCGATTCTCGCCGCGGCAGTGTTGATCCTCGCCTGGCTCGCGGCTGAACCGAGGATTCGTGGCAGGGGGCGGACCCAGGCGGCCGAGCCCCCTACCCGCGTCGCTCAGAACCCCTCGGGGGACGACACCGACGTGCCCCAGCCCCTGAGCGAGAACGCGATCCCCCAAGAGAGGATTCGTGTTCGCGTGCTCGACTTGGCCGATGGCCGGCCGGTTCCCGGCGTGCGGGTTCGGGCTCGTGACGGCGCGCATGTGGCGCTCGCGGAGACCGACGCCGACGGCAGCGTTACGCTGCCCAAGAGCGGCGGATCCAGAGTCGAGCTGGACGACCCCCGCTGGACGGCTCTGCCGTCGGCCCGCAGCGATCCCCTTGTGACCGGGACCCTCTGGGTGCACGGGTGGATCGAAGTGGAGGGTGTCGTCCGCGTGCGGGGCGACGCAGAGGGTTTCGATGCTCGGAAGATCACGCTGAAGGTGCTGCTCGATCCGCGCGGAGCGCCCGATCTCCCAAAACCGTCGGAACGGCAGTCGTCTTACGAAACGTGTCGATTCCTTCCACCTCCTTGCGCCGACGGTGCGTTCGCGGCGACTCTTCCCCGCGTTCACGGCGTGTCGATCGCCGCGAGCCCCCCCAGCACCAAGTCGGCACATCGGACGATCGAGGTCTCCGGGGGCGTCGAGCGTACTGACGTGGAGCTTTGGCTCGATCCGGCTTTTCAGGTGAGCGGCGCGCTTCGATCCAGCGGGGGGCGGCCACTCCAAGGCGTGAGCGTGACGGCCTACTCGGCGGTGGATCTCACCGGCACCGGGATCAGCCTGGAGGATGCGCAGCTCCTCCAGCCCGAGGGCGGCTTCACCGCGAGCATGAACCAGGTTACGGGCCGGTCGCGCGCAACCTTCATGTACGAGGCGCGCACGGGATCGGACGGCCGATTCGAACTGACGGTCAAGGTGCCCGGAGAAGTCCTGCTCGTCGCCCACGAGTTCGGCCATCGACCGGCCGAAGCGGACCTCGGGCTCATCGGGAGGGATCTGGCTGGGATCGATCTTTCGGCCGAAAAGGTCGCCTCTCCCGCCTTCGTGCGGATCCTGACCCACGGAAAGCCGCTTCGTGAGGCGAGCGTGCTCGTGGCCAACCTCTCCCTGAAAGAGGGCGACGTTCAGGCGGGCGGCATGGTCAGGACGGACGCCGATGGGCAGATGTCGACGGACTGGCTGCTGCCGGGGCGGCGCTACTTCTTCCACTACGCGGGGCTGTGCGGACACGTCGTCTGGTCCGACCCGGAGACCCTCGACCTCGCCCGCGACCTGCGTCCCGTCTCGGAGCTTCCCAGCCGCTGACCTCGAAAACGCGCGGAGGCCGGTTGGCTTTCGCCCCCCGGCCTCCGCGGGAATCCCGCCTGACCTCCGTTACTTGAAGTGGTTGGCGTTGATCTCGATGAAGTGCTTCCAGTTCTCGGGGGTGTCCGCCTCCGGGAAGATCGCGTTCACCGGACAGACCGGCTCGCAGGCGCCGCAGTCGATGCAGGTGGCCGGATCGATGTAAAGCTGCTTGCCCTCCTTGCCGTCGGGATAGCCGTCGCGGGGCTGGATGCAGTCGACCGGGCACTCCTCCACGCAGGCCTTGTCGCAGACCCCGATACAGGGCTCGCAGATGATATAGGTCATCGCATTCTCCTTGGGCGCGCCTAGGGACGCGCCTCGTTCTGGACCTGCACTATCGTCCGTGTCCCCCAAGAAAGTCAAGCTCTGCCTCCTCGTCAGCGCGAGGTCGCCTCAGGCAGGAGCATGACGCGCGGCGCGACATCGAAGGGAACCCCCGGGAGCGTCCCCTCGAGCTCCGCCCGGCTCCATGCGGCCAGCGCGCGCACGCGCGCCTCCGCCTGGATGAATCCGCGGGCGGTGAAGAGGAAGCGGTAGGAGCCCGGCGCAAGAAAGCCCGCGCGCACGCGCCCTCCCGGGAGTGTGCGGAGGCGGCTCGCCAGGAAGTCGTCGATGTCGGAGTCATCCCCCACCGCGCCCAGGAATCGCGCCCGCGCCACCAGGTCCGCCGCCGGCACGTCGTCCTCGCGGAAGAGACGCGCCAGCAGCCCCTGCACGGCGCGCCCATCCGGATCGGCCACCACCGCCTCAGCGGCCGCCGGCTCCTGGAGTACGAGCAGGAGCTCCCGCGCGTCCCCTCCGGTGAGGTCGGTCGCTACCGTCACGGGAGGCAGGCCCGGCCCCGCCGCCGTGATGAGGAGGGGGCCCGGGGGCAGTCCGCGCAGGAAGAAGCTGCCGTCCTCCTCCGTCGCGGAGACCCTGCGCGCCCAGCGGCCCTCGCGGCCGAGGAAGAGGACCCAGGCACCGCCCGCCGGCTCCTCCACCACGACCGGAGCGGCATGGGGGCGGGAACGGACCTTGCGGCGAAGCACCTTCCCGGATGCGGCGCGCCCAGGGGTGAGGGGGACCACCTGGGCCCCTTCGCCGGCGGCGGGCACGACCAGGGTCATCCCTGCGCTGCCCACGTACCCTGGGACGGAGACCTCCAGGACGTAGCGGCCCCAGGGCAGGTCGGGGATCGAAAGCTCGGTGCGGCCGCGGGGAACTCGCCGCACCAGGCTCACGCCGCTGGTTCCCGCGATCTCGAGGGAGCAGGGCCCGACCACGGCACCCCCCGAGTCCAGACGAAGGCGCAGCTCGCCGCCGCGCTGCAGCTCGATGCGCACCTCCGCCCCCAGGCGCGCCTCCTCCTCCACCCGGGGCAGGTGCGGCTCTTCGAGGAGTGCGCGACAGCCCGGGCCGGGAAGGAAGAGCGCGCGAACCGACTCCCTGCCCAGCGGCATGCCCTCGATCCGGAACCTCCCGTCCGTGCCGGTCACCGCTCGCCGCCCCGCCGCCTCCACCAGCACCCCTTCCAGCGCCTTCCCGCCGGCGCAAAAGACCGCCCCGGCCAGCACCGCATCCCGCCCCTCGGGCAGGCGCAGAGTGCACCGGGCCGTGCGTGCCGGATCGAGGATGATCCTGCTCCCCCGCTCGTCCCGATCGCGCACACCCACGAACGCCTCGCCTGCGGGCAGGCCCTCGAATCGGAACTTCCCCGCACGGTCGGTCCTGCAGCTGGAGGTCTCGCCGGAGGTGACGCAGAGGACGACCACGCCCGCCTCCGGCCCCCGCGCCCCCACGACCTCTCCCACGAGCGCGGCGGCATCTTCCACCGCGAGCGACGGCAGGCGCAAGACCCCGCCGGCGCGGGGCGCGACGAAACCCGCCGTGGAGCGCACCGCCCCTCCGGAACGCGTGGCCAGGATGCGGTAGGCGCGCCCCGGCGTCAGGCGCGCGAAACGGAACGTGCCGCCGCCTTGCCTCCGTTCGGGTGTGTGGTGGGGTCGCAGGCGCGGATCCTCCAGCGCCTCCTCCACCCAGACCGGGAGGAGCGTGGCGGCAGCGTCGGGCACCGGCCGGCCCGTGCCGTCCGTGATCGTCAGGAGCACCGCGGAGGCGGGGCTGAGATCGACGTCCAACCGCGCGCGCTCCATCCCCGCGAATAACGGGACGCGCCGCAGCGCGTCGGCGCAGCCGCGCGCCCGCACGCGGATGGAGACCACGTCCCCCAGGAAGCCGCCGATGGCGTACGCGCCCTCCGCATCGGTGGTGGCGCGCCGGGAGAGGCCGGCCCCGTCGGCAAAGACCTCCACCAGGGCGCCGTCCGCGGGGGTTCCGTCCGGCAGGAAGACGCGGCCTGCTACCACGAGGCCATGGTCGAGCATCACCTCCAAGGCCAGCGGTCCGCCGGCGCGCAGGTAGCGTGCGCCGCTGGAAACCCGTTCGGGATGGTCCACCAGAAGCGAGCTGAGTCCCGCGGGGGCGAGCGCTTCCCCCGCGGGGAACGCGATTCCCGCCACCCAAGCGGTCGCGCCCGGTTGCGTCGCGACGCGGAGCGGGTAGGCGAGCTGGGCCCGAAGGCGCACGTCCACGTCGCTCCCCCCCTCCCGCGAGGGACGCACGCCGCGCTCCACCGCGCTCACGAGTCCCGGCCCGCGCGCAACGAGGTCGTAGGCGCCGTCCGGGAGCCCCGAGAAAACCACGACGCCACCCGGCGCGGGCCAGGGGAGCGCCTGCCGCACGATGCCGCCCGCAAGACAGAACACCTCGCCGCGCGCGGCCGGGTCGTCCGCTTCCACCGCCACGCGGATGCTGCCCGGACCGAGCAGCAGGGCGAGAAGGAGCGCGGTCACGACTGCGCTTCGAGCTGCCCCGCGAGCCTGCGAAGCCTGCGGATGCGCTCCTCCAGCGGCGGATGGCTGGCGAACGGCGTGTCGAGGGCTTGGCGCGGGTGGATCGGATTCACGATGAAGAGGTGCTGCGTGCCGCGGTTGGCGAGGCGCAGCGGTGAACCGGGATGCGAGAGCTTTTCGAGGGCATCGGCGAGCGCCCCGGGGTTACGCGTCATGGCCGCGCCGGTGGCGTCGGCCAGGTACTCCCGGCGGCGGGAGACCGCGAACTGGATGAGCACCGCGATGATCGGGGCGAGGATGGAGAGCAGGAGCGCGATGAGCAGCATCACCCCCTGGCCTTTGCCCCCGCGGCCGCCGTGCACGCGCCGGAACCGCATGCCTCGCAGGAACATGTCGCTCAGGATCGCGATGCTCCCGACGAGGGAGGCCATGAGGACCATGACCCGGGTGTCGAAGTTGCCGATGTGCGCCATCTCGTGGGCCATCACGCCCTGCAGCTCCTCGCGGGTGAGCCGGTCGCGCAGCCCGGTGGTGATGGCGACCGCCGCCTTGCGCGGCTCCATGCCCGCGGCGAAGGCGTTGGGCGAGGGGTCGTCGATGAGGTAGATCTTCGGGCGAGGCAGGCCGGAGGCGAGGCAGAGTTCTTCCACCACGTTGACGAGCTGCGTGTCCTCTTCATTCCCGATTTCCCGCGCGCCGGCGGCGGAGAGCACGAGAGAGCTGCCCCCCTGCCATGCGATGAGGGCGAAGATCGCCCCCACCCCCACCGCGACCGCGATCCCCGCCCAGGGCACGCCGGTCGTCGCCGCGCCCAGCACGCCGCCCACGACCCCGAGGAAGAGGACGGCGACGACCACGAGCAGCACCGAGCGGCGCCGGTTGTGATCGATGTGCTGGAAGAGACCGAGGTCCACCGGCGAGCCCGCCATCGTCCTGGGGCAGGCCGCCTAGAACGCGACCTTGGGCACTTCCCGCTGCGCGGCATCCTCCAGCTCGAAGAACTCCATGGGCGGGAAGTCGCCGAAGTTCTTGACGAGATTGGCGGGCACCTGGTCGAGCCGCGTGTTGTAGCGGCGCACCGAGTCGTTGTAGTGCTGGCGCGAGAAGGCGATGCGGTTCTCGGTGGAGGCGAGCTCCTCCTGGAGCGAGAGCATGTTCTGGTTCGCCTTCAGGTCGGGGTAGTTTTCGGAGAGCGCGAAGAACTGGCGCAGCACGCTGGTGAGCGCGTTCTCCGCCTGCGCCACCGCCCCGGGTCCCTGGTGCGCCGCGGCCACCGCGCTGTTGCGCGCCTGGATCACCTTCTCCAGGGTCTCGCGCTCGTGCTTCATGGTGCCCTTGGCCGTCTCGACCAGGTTCGGGATGAGATCGTGCCGTCGCTTGAGCTGGACGTCGATCTGCGCCCAGGCCTCTTTCGCGATGTTCTTGAGCCCGACCAGCCCGTTGTAGATCGCGACGATCCAGATCGCGAGGAGGACGAGTCCTCCGACGATCCAGACTGCCGGCGGGATGGCGGCGAGGAAGAGAAGGGCGTTCATGGCGTTTCCGTGATCCTCCGTGGGTTCCACTGCGCTCCCACCCTGGCCCGGGCGGTTCCCCAAGTGTACGCGCTGGGGGGCGGGCCTATTCAGGGGGGGTGGAGGAGGGGAGCGGGGCGGGGCGCGGGACCGGATTCTCGCCGAGGAACTGCTTGACGTCGCCGCCCATCCGCGCGGGGAGGAGGTCGGCCACCTTGCCGATGGCGTCCCAGAGGACGGGAGCCGACCGGGAATTGCCGATGGCCCGCTGGATGCTCCCGCCATCGGCGGCGAATGCGACGAAGGCGAGGAGAATCCCGGCGCAGATGACGCCCGCCTTGAGGGCGCCGAAGAGTCCCCCCAGGAGCCGGTCGTAGGCGCCCAGCCGCAGTTTCTCCAGGGCGCGCCGGCAGAGGGAGCTGATCAACGCGACGACGAGCACCGTCGCGATGACGATGGCGACGAAGGCGATGGCCCCGGTGTTCTCGGACCGGAACAGGCGCCCCAGAACCTTGGCCAGATTCCCGTGGTAACGGTCGGCGAGGTAGAGCCCCCCGAGGATGGCGGCGAGGCCGGTGAATTGGAGCAGAAAGCCGCGCATGAGCCCGAGCATCAGGCCCACCGCGACCATGCCGAGGACAAGGACGTCCACCACGCCCATCTCCCTTAATAGTATCGGCCCGCCGCGTCCCGTGTCCGTGCGGTCCTGGAAATGGGGCGCCGGGCGGAGGTCCCGACCCCTGGCTGATTCCTAGACGTGGAGGGCCGAGGGGGGGTGCCAGCGTCCCGACGCCACCTTGCCTGCACGAACGCGCGAGAGACCTACTTGCCCGATAAGGGGAGCTTGGCTCTCCGCTCGCCGGCGCGAGGCTCCGCCTCGAGGAGGGACTCCGCGATGTGGCGGTAGAGCGCGGTCCGGTAAAGGATGCCCACCACCTTCTCCCCCTCCAGGACCGGCAGGCTCTTCACCTTCCGGCTGAGAAGGGTGTCGGCGGCCTCGAAGGAGTCGGCGTCGGGCGTGATGGTGACCGGATTGCGCGACATGACGTCCCGCACTTTCACCCGCGACGCCCAGCGCGCCAGACCGGCGAAGTCCTCCTTCAGGAACCGCGGCCTTCCCGGCCTCTGGCCGGCGAGATCCCGCACGAAGTAGGGGAAGAGGACCTCGCCCACGACGTCGGATTGGGTGAGCACCCCGGCGAGCCGATCGTTCGCATCCAGCACCACGACGCACTTGATCCCGATCTCGTCCTCCACGAGGGGGCACTCGCGCAGGTGGCGGATCGCGTCGAGGAGCGACGTCTCTTCGCGGACGATCTCGAACTCCCGGGTCATCATGTCGGCGATGTTCACGCCCGGATTCCTGCAACCGGGGTGCCGTGCGTCCCCGACGGGCCGAGCGGGAGCGTGACCGTGAACTCCGCGCCGTGGCCGGGTTCGCTCCGGACGGTGATCTCCCCGCCGTGCTGCTCCACGATCTCACGGGCGAGGGCAAGGCCGTAGCCGGTGCCCGCCTCCCCCTTGGTCGTGAAGAGGAACTCGAAGATCCGGGGCAGGATCGCGGGATCGATGCCCGTGCCGGTGTCGCGGAACACGACCCGCGCCGCGGAGTCCTGCGCGGCAACCTCCGCATCGATCCGGCCCCCTCCGGCCATGGCGTCGCGCGCGTTGGTGAGGAGGTTCAGGAATACCTGCGCGAGCCGTCCCGGGTCGCCCCGCACGCGCACCGCCTCGCCCCGGACCTCCATGCGGATGCCGCGCCGGTGCAGGTCGCCGCGCATGAGGGCGTGCAGGTCCCGCAGGAGCGCGAGGAGGTCGACGTCGGTGTGCGGCCGGAGCGCGTTGCGGCTCATCCCGCGCAGGTTTCCCAGGAGATCGCTCGTGCGGGCGAGGGCGTCCCGCATGACGCCGACGCCGCGGCGCACTTCGTCGCGCGGAAGGGGCTCCCCCGCCTCGAGACGCGCGAGCATGCTGTCGAGGTAGAGCGTCACGCCGGCGATCGGGTTGGAGATCTCGTGCACGATTCCCGCGGCGAGGCGCCCCACCCCGGCCTGCTTCTCCTGTTCGGCCAGAAGCTCCCGCACCCGGCGCTCGCGGGTGATGTCCTGCATGTAGCCGGTGAACCCCGAGGGCTCCCCCACCTTGTCGCGATTCACCACGCGCTCGTCGAACACCGGCACGAGCGTGCCGTCCTTCCGTCTCGCCTGCCCCTCGGTGGAGCAGCGGCCCTCCCTCCGGCAGAGATCCAGCCAGTAGAGCGCGTCGTAGTCGGGGCCGAACAGATCGCCGATTCCGAGCTTGCCGATGACCTCCCCCGCGGAATAGCCGAGGAGGCGCTCCAGGTGGAGATTGAAGGACGCGACACGCCCCAGGGGGTCGAGCGTGTAGATGCCCACCGGGACCGTCGCGTAGATCTGCCGCAGCTCCGCCGTACGCCCGCGGACCTCCCGCTCCAGATCGGCGTTGAGGTGCTCGAGTCGGCCCTGGAGGTCGCGGATGCGGAGCATGGCCCGCACCCGGGCCAGGAGCTCCTGCTGGGCCACCGGCTTGGTGACGTAGTCGTCCCCCCCGGCGGCCAGGCCGCGCACGACGCTCTCGGTCTCCTTGCTGTGCGCGGTGACGAGGATGACGGGAATGCCGCGGGTGACCTCGCCGGCCCGGAGAGCCCGGCACACCTGGAATCCGTCCATCCCCGGCATCTGCACGTCGAGGAGGATGCAGTCGGGGCTCTTCGTGCGCGCGAGCTCCAGCCCTTCCGGCCCCGAACCGGCCTCGATCACCTCGAAGCCGTCCAGCTGCAATCGCAGGGAGTAGAGGTTGTCGGGGTTGTCGTCGATGAGGAGGATCCGGCTCACGCGTCGACCTCCCGCCGTTCCGCCCGCAGCGCTTCCGCCAGGCTCTCGGTCCGGCACGGCTTGGAGAGGACCGCCACGGCCCCGGCACGGAGGGCCGCGGCGCGCGTCTCGGCCCGTGCATCCGAGGTGAGGACCACCACGGGCGCGTTCGTGCGCGCCCGCAGCGCCTCCACCGCCCGGGAGGCGTCGGGAAGGCCGACCTCGGTGACGACGACATCGAAGTTCTCGGGATCCGGCACGTCGCCGACGCGGGCCGCGGCCCGCACGGAGAAGCCGAGCTGCTCCAGCTGGAGCGAGGCGGCGAAGCGCCCGTCCTCGTCCGGCTCGAGCAGCAGGACCCGTCGAGCGGCGGAGCGGCGTGCCCGCGGCGGCCCGGCGGCCGTCTCGAACAGGCTGTCGATGGGGGCGGCCAAACCGCGCACGAATTCGTGCACCGGACGCCATTCGGGCGCCGGGCATGAGGCGAGCCACGCCTCCGCGCGCGCGCGGTCCTCCGGGGCGACCTTGGGGGGCATAGGCAGAGGCGGGCTCCCGGGCGCCGTCAGCGTCGCGCCCCCGCCGGCCGCCGGCTCCAGCTGCATGCGCCCCAGCAGGGCGCCCCGCTGCGATGCGGGGTCGAGCCGGTACCCGAGGATGGGGATCGACGATCCCTCGAGGAGGGGTCCCAATGCGCCGAAGGTCTCCAGGCCGTCGGAACCGACGACGCCGACGTCGAGGAGCATCGCGGCCACGGCCGAGTCCGTCACGGCGCGACGGACATCGCGGCCGCACACCGCCCGACTCGCGTGGAATCCCGCGGCCCTCAGCTCGGCGGCGAGAGCGTCGCCGGCGGGAGGGGTCGCTCCCACCACCAGCAGCTGCCGCTCCCCGCTCCGCGGCGAACCCGCAGACGCCCCGCGGGTCGGGCAGCGGGCAGGAAGCACGAGCGTGAACGAGGAACCCTCGCCGGGCGTCGATTCCACGGAAACGCGTCCGCCCAAGAGCGCCGCCAGGCTGCGCGCGATGGAGAGCCCCAGCCCCGTGCCCGACCGGCTCCCGCTCTGGGTTGCGGCGCCCTGGCAGAAGGGCTCGAAGATCCTCTCGAGGAGCGCCGGCGCGACTCCCGGCCCGGTGTCGCGGACCAGGAAGAGGACCCCGCCCCCCTCCTGCGCCTCCGCGCGCAAGAGCACTTCCCCTTTCTCGGTGAACTTCACGGCGTTGTGCGCCAGGTTGAGGAGGATGCGGTGGACCTTCTCGCCGTCGCTCCGGATGGGTGCCAGCCCTGGCGCGGCCTCGAGCCTCACCGCGATGCCCTTCGCCTCCGCAAGCGGTGCCACGGCGTCGCGGACGCCGGCCAGCAGGGCGGCGGGCGAGAGCGGTTCCGGAAACACCGGCATGCGACCCGCCTCGATCTTGCTGAAGTCGAGGATGTCCCCCAGCATGCGATGCAGCGCCTCCCCGTTGCGTTCGATGATCGCGACCTGGCGGCGCTGCTCCGCCGTAAGGGGACCGGAGGTCTCCTTGCGCATCACCTCGGAGAGGGAGAGGATGCTGTGCAGCGGCGTGCGGATCTCGTGGGACATGTTCGCCACGAACTCGCTCTTGAGCCGGTCGGACTGCGCCACCTCGGCATTGAGCCGCTCCAGTTCGCACCGCTGGCAGAAGAGCTCCTGCTTCTGGCGGAAGATCTCGGCATCGCGCGCCTTGAGCCGGCCGTGCATGGTGTTGAGGGCGTCCCGCAGCACGTTGAGGTCTTCCAAGGACCGGGTCCGGACTTCCCCTCCGAACTCGCCGCGCGCGGCTTGCAGCACCGACGCGGTCGCTGCGACGAGCGCCTTCTCGGCGCGGCGGCCCGCGAAGAGGAGCCCGCCCATGACGAGCAGGAAGGCGCCGGCGCCCAGAAGGAGCAGCGTGCCTGCGAGGCGCCGGAGCGGCCCGGCAGCTTCGGCGCGCTCCATCTCCGCCACCACGGTCCAGGAGCCTGCGCTCGCGCTCGCTCCCAGGACCTGAGTGGCGCGGTATCCGGCATAGACCGACGGCTGCTCCGGCGCCCGCAGGCGCGGGGCCCCGGCGGCGGCCTGCTGGAACTCGGCGCGATGGCCGCCGAGGGAGGCGCCGCGTTCGTCCAGGAGATAGGTCTCGCCGGTCCGGCCGAGGCCGGAGAGATCGGCGAGGAACCCCTCGAGCAGCGCCATCGGCACCGCGGCCACCGCCGCGCCGCCGTCCGCCAGGGGAACCCCGACGAGAGCGTGGTGGCCCTTCCTGAGGTAGCCGCCGCCCCGCAGGGACCGCAGTTCCTCCGGCGCGAGCCCCGGTCCGAGAGTCGTCCCGAGGGAACGGAAGGCGCCCCCTGGCTCCACGAGTCCGTAGAGGAACTCGCTGGCCGGGCGGCCGTCGTAGGCCAGCGCCGGATCGAGCGCCGACGACTCGGCGCGCCGCCCGGCGAGGAGCCCAGCTTGGAATCTGTGCATCTCCATGCAGCTCCGGATCGAGGCCGCGCGGGACCGCGCGGCCGTCGTCAGGTGCTCGAGGACGAACTCCTCATCGGCCCGGCCCACGTTCACGTAAGCGACGACCGCGAGCGCGGCCGCCGGTCCGACGGCAAAGGCGATGAACCAGAGCAGGAGGCGGAGTCGCAGGCGCATGGGAGAGCGCGCCATTCTCGCATGGGCCCTGGCGCCGGACGGAGGCGCCGGCGCGCCGGATCGCGTAGGATTGCGCGTGAACTTCCCCATCTCCCGGCTCGGGCTCGGCAGCGAGTGGGCCGGAACGCCGGGAACGGGATTTGTGAAAAGATCCAACGTGAACGACGCGACCGTCCTGATCGTGGACGACGAGCCGGTGGTACGCCTCGGCCTCGGGGAGAGGCTGCGTCTGGACGGGTTTGCGGTGCAAGAGGCCGCCGACCTCGCCGCCGCGCGGCGGAGGTTGCGCGGCCCCGCCCCCTCCCTCGTCCTCCTCGACGTCCAATTCCCCGACGGGTCGGGGCTGGAGCTCCTGCCGGAAGTCCGGCAGGAGTGGCCCGACACGCCGGTGGTCATGATGACCGCCCACGGCTCCCTGGAGGGGGCGGTGGAGGCGATGCGCCTCGGCGCGCTCAACTATCTTCAAAAGCCGCTTCACGAGGATGCGCTGCGGATCGCGCTGCAGCACGCCGTCCAAGTCGGATCCCTCCTCCGCCAGGCGGGGGACAGGAGGCGCCGCAACACCGAACGGTTCGGCCTGGAGGGGATCGTGGCGAGAAGCCCGGCGATGCGCCGGGCCGTCGCGCAGGCGCGCAAGGTGGCCGAGTCGCCGGCATCGACGGTCCTCCTGCTGGGCGAGAGCGGCACCGGGAAGGGCCTCATGGCGCGCGGGATCCACTGCGCCTCGGGGCGCGCCGACCAGCCGTTCCTCACGGTGACCTGTTCCGCCATCCCCGAGCCTCTCCTCGAGGCGGAGATGATGGGTCACGAGAAGGGAGCCTTCACCGACGCGAAGGCGCGTCGACGGGGCGTGTTCGAGGCCGCCCACGGCGGCACGGTTTTTCTCGACGAGATCGGGGACATGCCCCCGGCGCTGCAGGCCAAGCTGCTCGGCTTGCTGGAGGACCGCGCCTTCTATCGGGTCGGCGGCACCGAATTGGTGCGCGTGGACGTGCGGATCATCGCCGCCACGCACCGCGATCTCGACGAGCAAGTCCACGCGGGGCGGTTCCGCGAGGATCTGCTCTACCGCCTTCGCGTCGTCCCGATCGTGATTCCGCCGCTCCGCGAGCGCGCGGCCGACGTCGAGGGCCTGGCCCTCGCCTTCGTGGAGCGCTTCAATCGCGAGTTCGGCCGGTCGGTGGCGGGCATCGACGCCGAAGGCGTGCGCATGCTGCAGGGACACAGCTGGCCCGGGAACGTGCGCGAGCTGCGCAACGTCCTCGAGCGTGCCATGCTCTTCGCCGAGGGCAGCTCCCTCACCGCGGAGGACTTCCTGGTCGCGCCCGGCTACCGGCCGCGCACGGCCGCAGCGACGCCCGTGGCTGCGGCGCCGGAGAATGCCGGGACCGTTCTCCTCCCCACCGAGGGGCTGCGGATCGAGGACGTGGAGGAGAGTCTGGTGCGACAGGCGATGCAGCGCGCGAGCGGCAACAAGAGCCGGGCGGCGAAGCTTCTCGGCCTTTCGCGCGATCAGATCCGCTACCGCCTCGACAAGTTCGCGGATCGCGCCGACACGCGCTGAGCGCAGGCGGCGAATCCTGGACAGCCCGCCCCGCCCGGGTTCTCATGGCCGCGGGAAGCGGGCGACGCCACGGCGCCTCGCCCCGCGATGACAACTCGAAAGCAACTACCGAGGAGGGACTCTCCCATGAACGTGCGGGAACTCATGAGCGGCGACGTCGCGCGTTGTGCCCCGGACGCCACGATGGCGGAGGCGGCACGCCTCCTTTGGGACCACGACTGCGGCGCGCTTCCAGTCGTCTGCTGCGAAACCGGCCGCGTGATCGGCATGGTGACCGACCGCGATCTCTGCATGGCCGCGCTCATCCGCGGCGCGAGGCTCGACGAACTGCCCGTCTCCGTCGCGATGTCGCGGGACGTCCGGACCTGCCACGCCGACGATACCGCGGACCGCGCCCACGCGATCCTGCGCGAACACCAGGTGCGCCGCCTGCCCGTCGTGGACGCCGAGGGATGCCTGGTCGGCATCCTCTCCCTCAACGACCTCGCACGGCGCGCGGCCAAGGGGCGCGGCCCGGCTGCGATCGTGCGCCAGCGCGAGGTGGCCAAGACCCTGGCAGCCGTGAGCGCGCCGCGCGCCGCCGCTCTCGTCTAGGGTCTGTCTGAGTACTCCATCTGGCTTCGCCCGGCTGCGCGGGCAGCAGGCTTCGCCGCTCGTCCATCGCCGTATGTGGGGTCGATACGGCTTCGGACTCGCGGCACGCCAGCAGCCCGCTCGCTCGGGCTCGGGCCGACGATGGAGTACTCGGACAGGCCCAAGGGCGCCGCGTCAGTCGGCCGGCTTGGGCAGCACCAAGACCGGGCTCGCACAGCGGCGCACGAGCGACTCGGCGACGCTCCCGAGGAGCAGGCGGTCGAACCCGCGGCGCGCATGCGTGCGCGCAACGACGAGATCCGGCGTAAGTGCCGCCTCCAGCCGCAGGAGCGCGTCCGCGGGCCGGCCGCTCAGGGCGTGCACCGCTAGGCGCGGGCCCCCTTCCCGGGCGGTGATCGACTCGAGCCTCCGCCGCACGGCCTCGAGCAACCGGGCGACGTCGGGCTGCGGCAGCGGCAGGGGCACCCCGTAGTCCGCCGGCGAGAGGTAGAGCGACTCCACCACATGCGCAAGGTGGAGCGTGTCCCGCGAGGTGAGCCAGGCGCCCGCATGGGCGACGAGCGCCTCCGGTTCGGTCTCGAGGTCGACCGCGAACAGGACGTTCAGGGGGGCCGGGGGGGAGGGAACCAGCGCGCCCCGTGTGATCGCCACGGGCACGCCGGCGGTGCGCAGGGTCTGCTCCGCCACGCTCCCCACAAGGGCGTGGCTCAGGCCGGTCCGGCCGTGGGTCGCCATGCAGACCAGGTCGGGACGCTCCTGCGCGAGGAGCGTCCCGATGCCCTCGCGGATCGAGGGGGCCTCGACGATGGCGGCTCCCTCGAGGCGGAGCGGGTCGACGCCCTCGCGCGCGAACCCCTGAAGCTGCGCGCCGTCCTCGCTCTTCGCCCATTCCACGAGCCTCTTGGCGTTCTCCGGGTCGCCCCGGCTGAAGGCCCGGAACTCCTCCGCCCGCGCATGGACGTAGCCCACGGTGACGCGGGCACCCGTGCGAGCAGCGAAGGCGTCGGCGAGTCGGAGTCCCTTGCGCGAGTTCTCGGAGAGGTCGGCGAGCGCGAGGATGCGTTGGATGTTCACGGCGGGCAGAGCCCACCAATTCGCGTGCCTTGCGGTGCGTCCGCCCGAAACGGGGGGTGGAGCGGCGCAAGCGGGCGCTTTTCCGCGCACCGGTCCGCGGGGGATTAGCGATCGGGCCGCGCGATTGGTTAAGAGCCCATCCGAAAACCCCGCTACATTCGGCCGGCTGCGCGGGCCGATCGCTTCGCCTCTCCTCCATCGCCGTTTTTCGCCAATACGGCTTCGTCGTCGCGGCTCGCGCTCGGCCCGCTCGCTCGGCCTCGGTGTTGACGCCGGGTTTTCGGATAGGCTCTTAGGATTCGCTTGCTAGGAGTGCGGCATGAAAGCATCCCGGATCCTCGTCCCCGTCGATCTCTCCCCCGGCTCCCGCGCCGCCCTGAAGGACGCCGCGACCTGGGCGAAGCGGACCGGCGCCTCCCTCCGCGTCCTCCACGTCCACCTGCCGGTGCCGCCCGCGCTGTTTGCCGCCTCGGGGATGGTGCTCCCCCCCCTCGACCCGGCCCAGGCGGCGCGGCTCCGCGAAACGGTCGAGCGGGAGCTCGCCTCTTTCGTCGAGGGCGCCCTGGGAAGGGGCCACGGGGCCGACCTCTCTGTGGAGGAGGGGATCTTCGTCCCCGAGACCGTCGTCGAGAGCGCGCAAAAGCACCGCGACGAGCTGCTCTGCTTCAGCGCCCACGGCCGCCGCGGCTTCCGGCACCTCCTCCTGGGAAGCACGGCGGAAGCGATCCTGCGCCTGAGCCCGCTGCCCAGCCTGGTGCTCCGCTACGCCGACGACCGCGCCCCCGCCCCCTCCCTCCGCATCCCGCGCACGGTCCTCGCCTGCGTGGATCTCTCGGACCGGTCCCGCGGGGTGCTGGCCCACGCGGCCTCTCTCGTCGATCCGAAGGGCACGCTCGTGGTGGCCCATGTCATCGAGGGGCCCGCCTCCCACGGTCTCTACGGCGCCGCCCTCGATCTCCCCGCGGAGAACCTGGCCGCGGCGCGGGAGTGGGTGCAGGCGGCGCTCACCAAGCTTCTCGGGGAGATCGGCGGGGACGCCAAGAAGAAGATCCGCGTCGCCTTCGACCGGCCCGCGCGCGGCATCCTGGCGCTCAAGGAGGAGCTCAAGCCCGATCTCACGGTGATCGGCACGCGGGGGCCCCAGGGCGGGCAGCGTCTCCTCCTGGGAAGCGTGGCGGAGCGCGTCATCCGTCAAGCCGTCGGGCCCGTCTTCGTGGTCCCGGCGCCCTGACCCGACGCGAGCCGGAGGCGCGCGACGAGGGGAAGGTGGTCGCTCGCCTCGCGGGCGAGCGGCATCTTCGACCGGAAGCAGCGCAGCACCTCCAGATCGCCGCGCACGAAGAGTGCGTCCAGCGGGCGCATCGGCCAGACGGCGGGGTAGGTCGGTGCTTGCCGGCCCGCCCGACGGAAGCCCGCGGGCAGAAGGAAGCGGCGGCCGAGGGTGCCCCAGAGATCGTTGAGATCGCCGCCGAAGAGGATCGGCGTGCGGACATGCAGGCCGGCGAACGGATGGCTGCCCAGGAAACGCCGCATCTGCCGGGCGCGTTCGAATGCCGCCAGGCCGAGGTGCAGGTTGTAGAGCACGAGGGTGCGCGACCGCTTGCCCACGCGCACGCGACAGCGGGCATGCAGCACGCCGCGGCGCTTCTTGGGCCCGATGGTGAGATCGATGTTGCGCGCGTGGCTCAGGGGCCAGCGCGAGAGGATGGCGTTGCCGTAGCGCCCCCGGCGCAGGGTCACATTGGGCCCGTAGCAGAAGTGCCGGAAGCCGAGCGCGTCGGCCAGCATCTCCGTCTGCGAATGGAAGGAGGAGCGTGGCGCGCCGTCGTCCACCTCCTGCAGGAAGAGGACGTCGGGGTCGTAGGAGTGGACCAGCTCGATGATCCGTTCGGGCCGATAGCGCCGGTCGACGCCGCCGATCCCCTTGTGGATGTTCCAGGAGAGGACGCGCAGGTGCATGGCAGACCCGGCGCGGGTAGGATCCTCATGCGCCGGATGACCAAGATCCTAGTCGCCGCGAATCTGCTTGTCGCCTCCGGCGCGAGCCTGCACCTGCTCCTGCGCTACCGCCGATCGACCACGGCGGTGGCATGGCTCTTCGCGATCTGGGTCCTGCCGTTCCTCGGATCCCTTCTCTACGCGCTGCTGGGCGTTCCTGGGGAACCGCGCGCGGTGCGGCGGCGGAAGGCGCGCGCCGAGGCCATCCGCGGAAGGGGGCGCGCGGGCATCCTGCCCAAGGTTCCCTACCCGGCCGGGGTCGTCGACCCGAACCTCGCCTCCCTGGTCGATCGCGCGGCGCCCTTCCCGTTGACGGCGGGCAACGCCGTCGATCTGCTCCCCGGGGGCGGGGCCGCCTTCGACGCGATGCTCGCCGCCATCGCCGCGGCGCGCAACGAAATCGTGCTCGCCAGCTACATCCTCGATCCCGGCGCCGTGACACGGAGGCTCTTCGGTCTGCTCGAGGAGAGGGCGGCGGCGGGGGTGAGCGTGCGCCTCCTCTACGACCACTTCGGATCGTTTCGCCTCTCGCGGGGGGCACGGAACCGTCTCGCCGCCGCGGGGATCCGCGCCGCTGGCTTCCTTCGCCCCAACCCCTTCAAGCGCCGGCTCCAGATCAACTTCCGGAACCACAGGAAGATCCTGGTCGTCGACGGCCGGGAGGCGTTTCTGGGAGGTCTCAACTGGGCCGACGAGTACGACGAACGCCTCCCGGCCCCCCGCACGCTGCGCGATCTCCACATGCGGGTGCGCGGACCGGTGGTTGCGGCGTTGCGGCGCATCTTCCTGGAGGATTACTGCATCGCCGCCGACGACTCGATGGAGCCCGGCGACGCGGTGGTCCCGGCTCCGGAGGGCGTGCTCTGCGCCCGCGCGATCCCCCACGGCCCGGACGAGGAGACGCCGGGGCTCACTGCGGTGTTCCACGGCGCCATCCAGCGCGCCCGGCGCGATCTCCTTCTCGTGAGCCCCTATTTCGTGCCGGGCGGCACGATGCGCGAGGCGCTCCGCATCGCGGCGCTCTCGGGGGTACGGGTGCGGCTGCTGCTGCCCCGCCGGTCCGACAACGCGATGGCCGACCTCGCGGCGCGCCACAACTTCGGTCCGCTTCTGGAGGCGGGGGCGTGGATCGGGCTCGTGGATGGGGATTTCCTCCACGCCAAGGCGCTCGTGGTGGACGGCGCCTGGAGCTGTCTCGGGAGCGCGAATTTCGACGAGCGCTCGTTTCACTGCAACTACGAGATCGGTCTCGAGGTGCCCGATCGGGAGTTCGCCGGCTTGGTGGAAGCCTCCTTCCACGGCGAGCTGGCGCGGGCGGTGCCCCTCGATGCGCGGCTGTTCGCCCGGCGCTCGCCCTGGCATCGCGCCCTCCAGAATGCGGCCGCGCTGTTCGAGCCGCTGCTCTGAGCCGCGCAAGCGCGATGCGGCTCGTTCGCCGAGGCCCTAGACTGGTGCGCATGGACGCCGCTCTGCTCGCCGAAGGCCTCCAGCGGCCGGAGGCCTATCCTCGCCCCCCCGGGCGGGTGGAGCTGCGGCGCACCCACGCCTCGCTTCTCTTCCTCACCGACGCGACGGTCTACAAGGTGAAGCAGGCGGTCCGCTTCCCGTTCCTCGACTTTTCCTCCCTGGAGAAGCGCCGTCATGCCTGCGAGGAGGAGCTGAGGCTCAACCGGCGCCTCGCGCCGGCCGTCTACCGGCGCTGCGTGCCGGTCACGCGGGGGGCCGACGGACTCCTGCGCTTCGGCGGAACCGGCGAGACCGTCGACTGGGCGGTGGAAATGGCGCGCCTGGCCGACGACCGCATGCTCGACCGCCTCCTGGACGCGGGCGCCGTGACCGCCCGGGACCTCGACCCCATCCTCGATCTCCTCGCCGCCTTCCACCGCGACGCCGCCACGGGCCCCGGGGTGGACGAGCACGGCACCCCCGAGGCGGTCCGCGCCATCGTCCTCGACAATCTCGACGTCGCGGCGGCGCAGTGGCCGCCCCGGATGCTCGCCCGCCTGGGCGCCTACCTGACCGCGTTCCTGGCGGCGCGGCGCCCGCTCTTCGAACGGCGCGTGGCGGAGGGCAGGATCCGCGACGGCCACGGCGACCTCCACGCGGGAAACCTCTGTCTCCTGCCGGAAGGCCCGGTGGCCTACGACTGCATCGAGTTCTCCCGGCGCCTCCGCTGCGGAGACGTCGCCGCCGACCTCGCCTTCCTCGTCATGGATCTGCAGGTCCGCGGCTCCCGACCCCTCTCCTCCCATCTCGTGGCGGGCTACGCGCGCAGGGCCGCGGATCCCGAGCTGCCGCACCTGATCCCCTTCTACGTCATCCATCGCGCCTGCGTCCGCGCGACGGTGGCTTTCCTGCGCGACGCCCCCGCGGACGCCCTCCGCTTCGCGCGCTACGCCGCGGGAGCCACGCTCCCGCCGCTGCTCCTGGCGCTCTGCGGCCTCCCCGGCACCGGGAAGAGCAGCGTGGCCCGCGCCGTTGCGGCGCCCCTGGGCGCGCTCCACCTCTCGAGCGACCTGGTGCGCAAGGAGCTCCACGGCCTGCCGCCCACAGCGCGCGGAGCCGCGATCTATGGCGCCCACGCCACGGCACGCACTTACGAGGAGCTCGAGCGACGCGCCGAGGCGGCGCTTGCCGCGGGCTCGCCCGCGGTGGTCGACGGCACCTTCCCCGAGCCCGGCATGCGCGCCCGGCTGCGGGAGCTCGCGGCCCGGCGCGGCGTCCCCTTCCTCCTCCTGCACGTGGAGAGCGACGAGGCCTGGGTGCGCGAGCGGATGAGGGGGAGGGCCCGGGAGGGTGCGGACGCGTCCGACGCCGATTTCGCCGTGCACCTGCTCGCGAAGGAGCGTTTCCGCCCGCCCCTCGGAGAGGCCGGTCTCCTGGCGGTCCGTGGGGACCGGGATCCCGGGGAGACGGCGACGGAGGTCGTGGAGCGGCTTTCCGGGGAGGCTCCCGTACAGATCTGAGACGAAATCAGGCGCGCGGCGCCCTTCGGGGCATCTCCCGGGTTGCCCCCAGGGGAACGGCTCCTCATACTCGGTGGGACGCCTGGGGCAGAATGCGGCGAGAGGAGAGCGGATGAAGAACCACAGTGCCAGCCCGAACGCGGATCTGGAGGCGATCGGAATCCGCCACCCGGCCGCGGTCCACCGCAATCTCGCCACCGCGCAGCTCGTCGAGGAGGCGATCCGCCGCCAGGAGGGCCTGCTCTCCCGCGAGGGCGCCCTCGTGGTGAGCACGGCGCCGCACACCGGCCGTTCCCCCTCCGACAAGTTCCTCGTGGAGGAGCCGTCGAGCCGGGAGAGCATCGACTGGGGCAGCGTGAACCGGCCGTTCGCCCCCGAACGCTTCGACCGCCTCTTCGCCCGCGTCCAGGCCTACCTGCAGAATCGCCAGCTCTTCGTCCAGGACTGCTGGGCGGGCGCCGACCGCCGCTACCGGATTCCGGTGCGGGTCGTCACCGAGACGGCCTGGCACAACCTCTTCGCCCGCTGCCTCTTCCTCCAACCGACGGCGGACGAACTCGCCTCTTTCCAACCCGAGTTCACCATCGTCAACGCGCCCTCGTTCCGCGCGTCGCCCGAGCTGGACGGCACCGCCTCCGAGACCTTCATCCTCCTCCACTTCGCGAAGCGTCTCGTCCTCATCGGCGGCACCCACTACGCGGGGGAGATCAAGAAGTCGGTCTTCTCCATTCTCAACTATCTCCTCCCGCGGCGCGGAGTGCTCCCCATGCACTGCTCCGCCAACGTGGGCGAAGCGGGCGACGTCGCCCTCTTCTTCGGCCTCTCCGGAACCGGAAAGACCACGCTCTCCGCCGACCCCCACCGGCGCCTCATCGGGGACGACGAGCATGGCTGGAGCGACGACGGCGTCTTCAACTTCGAGGGGGGCTGCTACGCCAAGGTGATCCGGCTCTCCGCCGAGGCGGAGCCGCAGATCTACGCCGCCTCCCACCGGTTCGGCACCATCCTGGAAAACGTCGTGATCGACCGCGCCACGGGGATCGTCGATCTGGACGACGGGAGCATCACGGAGAACACGCGCTCGGCCTACGGCATCGAGCAGATCGCCAATCGCGTGCCGGAGGGCCTGGCGGGCCACCCCTCCCATGTCTTCTTCCTGACCGCGGACGCCTTCGGCGTGCTCCCTCCCATCAGCCGCCTCACCCCAGACCAGGCGATGTTCCACTTCCTGTCGGGCTACACCGCGAAAGTGGCCGGCACGGAGCGGGGCGTCGCGGAACCGAAGGCGACGTTCAGCGCCTGCTTCGGCGCGCCGTTCCTCCCGCTGCGCCCCTCGGTCTATGCGGGACTCTTGGGCGAGAAGCTCGGCGCGCACAAGGCGCGCTGCTGGCTGGTCAACACCGGATGGACCGGGGGCCCCTACGGCACCGGGCAGCGCATGAAGATCGCCCACACCCGCGCGCTGCTGCGCGCCGCGCTGGAGGGCAAGCTCGACGGGGTGCGCGGGGTCACCGACCCGGTCTTCGGCATCGAGGTGCCGGAGTCCTGCCCGGGCGTGCCGGCCGAGGTGCTCCGTCCGCGCGCCACCTGGGGCGACGGCGCGGCCTACGACGCACAGGCGCGCAAGCTGGCGCAGATGTTCCAGAAGAGCTTCGAGCCGCATCTCGCTGGCGTCGGCGCCGGCGTCCGCGCCGCCGCGCCGAGGGCCTGACGCCCCTCAACGAGGCGTGCGCAGCTTGCGGGCGAGGGCGGGCCGGGCCAACGCGCGGAGCGCGGCGAGCTTGAGCCCGTAGAGGCGATCGCGCCACCCGCCCGGAAGGAGGAGCAGGGCGTCGGTCGGCTGGCAGACCAGACTCACTTCGACGTTCGGGGCGATCCCGATCGGGATCCCGCGTCGACGGCAGGCCTCGGCCATGTGACGCATCACCGCGATCATCGCGTCCGGGTCGGGCGGCGGATGGTCCTCCATGGCGGTCCCCTGGAGCGGTCGGAAGATGCAAACCGTCGGGAACGCCCCGAGGCCGGTGATGAAGTCGATGGCCTTCAAGGTCGACTCGATCGGCTCGATGCCCGCGACGATCTCGCCGGAGACGCGCCTCTTCCCCAGGAGCCGCGACGTGTATCGCATCGCCTCGAAGAATGCCTCCTGGCCGAATCGCGCCGCCTTCCCCGGGCAGTGCCGCGCGAAGTGGTCCGGATCGTGGAACTCGTAGCAGAACGAGAAGTGGTCCGCGCCCTCCTCCACGAGGAGGTCGTAGCGGTCGTGCTCGGCGCGGGGCAGGGGGAGGACCTGCACCCCGACGAGCATGCCCACCTCCTCGCGCACGGCACGCACGTACGGGCGCACCACCGTGAGCCCGTCCTCCTCCTGGAGCCCCGTGTTCAGGTGGACGAAGGTGGCGCCGCTCTCCTCCTTGGCCGCCCGGCAGACGTCGACCACATCCTCCACCATCTTGCTGAGCCGCTCGCTCGAGCCGACGTTCAGCCCGGTGGAGCAGAAGCGGCACTGCATCGGCCCGGCGGGATCGGTCCAGAACCGGCACACTCCGCCGACGTAGACCCCGAGGTAGGTGCCCTGGAGCAGGCCGATTCCGCTCATCCGCGCGCCTCGAGAGGTCTTGCGGTCGTACCACGCGGGCCGCGGGGCCAGCCGCACGGGGGTGACGAACCCCTCCCGATCGTGGCGCAGCGCGTAGCCCTCCCCCGTGCGCTCGAGGAGGAAGGGGGAGGAGCGCGCGAACGGTTCCAGAACGGGCACGTTGACCCAGAGATCCTTGCCGGGGGCGGGCAAGACGAGTTCGAGTCCGCTCCCGAGCCCGGCGCGCGTGCGCGCGATCGTCCGCGCCTCCTCCTCGAGCCGGCAGGAGGGATCGATCCGCACTCCACGGCAGAAGAGCTCGATTTCCAGGTCGCAGGCGTTGCGCGCGCCCGACATGGCATGCAGGATGCTGCGAACGGCGGGCCGCGGTCCGGCCCGAGCGGACCTCCTTCCCATGCCCACCGACCGAGAACCCCCCTCCCGCGCCCTCCCCATCGTCTATTTCGCAGTCGCCCACGCCGCACTCCTGGTCGCCTTGGCGGTTCCCGCCCTCGACCCGGAGTCTGTCGCGGGGTTTTTCTACCACCCGCGCATGTTCGCGGTGGTGCACCTGATCACCCTGGGGTGGATCACGCTCTCCATCCTCGGCGCGACCTACGTCGCCGGTCCCATCGCCCTGCGCCTGCGGCTCCGCGCCGGTCGGTGGGACGCCGCGGCCTGCGCGGGAGCGGTGGTCGGGATCGCGGGGGTGATCGCGCACTTCTGGATCGCCAGATATGGCGGCATCGCCTGGTCGGCGCTCCTCCTCCTGCTCTCCTTCGGGTTCGTGGCCCTGCGCGTCGTTCGCTCCCTCCCGCGGACCCCGATTCCGCTCCCGATCAAGCTCCATCTGGCCTTCGGCTACGGCAACCTCCTCCTCGCCGTGGCCTACGGCCTCCTGCTCGCCCTGAACAAGGACCGCGGCTTTCTCCAAGGTTCGGCACCCCGCTTCGCCTTCGGACACGCCCACCTCGCCGGCGCGGGCTGGGCCACGATGATGGTCCTGGGCGTCGGCTACAGGCTTCTGCCCATGTTCCTCCCGGCGGAGCCGCCCACGGGCAGGCCGGTCTGGCTTTCCGGCCTACTGCTGCAACTCGGCGTGCTGGGGCTGGCCGCCGGCTCCCTTCTGGGATGGGCGACGGCGCCCTGGTTCGCCTCTTCGGCCGCCGCGGGGATCGCCTGCTTCGTCTTCGCCTGCCTACGCATGATTCGCCGCCCGCGGCCGGCGCCGCCCAAGCTCAAGCGCCCCGATCTCGGGATGTTCCATGCGTTCCAGGCGGTGGGCTACCTCGTCGTCACCACCGCCATCGGGCTTGCGCTCGCCTTCGCGCGCGACTGGAAGCTCGATTGGATCATGACCTACGGAGTCCTGGGTCTGCTCGGCTTCCTGGGCCAGATCGTGATCGGCATCGCCATGCGGCTGCTGCCCATGTACTCGTTCGCGCAGTCGCTCATCCGCGGCGGGCACGCCCAGCTGCCCCCCTCCCCCTTCGACATGCCCTCCCGACCGCTGCAGTCCCTCGTGCTCGCGTTCTGGTCTCTCGGCGTGCCGGTGCTCGCGTTCGGCCTGCACACGGGGCGCGCCTCCTTCGTGTCGATGGGCGCGTGGGCGCTCCTGGCCGCAACGCTCGCGGCGGCATGGAACACCGCCCGCGTGCTGCTCGCCTCGCGCGCCGAGCGGGCCTGAGGGGCCGGCGGAGCGATGCCCGCCAGCCCCTCCCTTTCCCGGCGCCACGCGCGCCGCGGGCGCGCGCGTCTCCTACTTCGTCTTCACGTCGATGCGACGGGGCTTCGACTCGCGGCTCTTGGAGACGGTGATCGTCAGGACGCCCTTCTCGGCGACCGCCTCGACATGGTCGGGATCGGTCGCGCCGGGGAAACTGATCGTGCGCTGGAACGCGCCGTGGCTCCGCTCGAGGCGGTGCCAGGTGCGCCCCTTCTCCTCCCGCTCCTCCTTCTTCTCGCCCCTAAGGACGAGGGTGTCGTTGGAGAGCGCGATCTCGATCTCCTTGGGATCGAGGCCGGGGAGTTCCGCCTTCACGATGTAGCTCTCGGGGGTTTCTGCGACATCCACGCTGGGCGCCCAGACGTGACCGCCGGACGTGCCCCATCCCTCGTCGAAGAAGCTCTCGACGAGGCGATTCATGTCCTGCTGCAACGCCGAGAGGCCGGGCCGGGGGGCCCTCCAGGGGATCAGGTTCAGGGTCATCGGTAGTCCTCCTTGTAATGCGGGAGAATCGAACCCCGCATCATGGACGGGAGCAAACGTCTTGCCACGGCGGAACAGCGCGCCGAGTGGCGGGGGAGCAGCAGGCCACCCTGCCGATCCGGCAAGGCTGCCTGCAAGATTCGCAAGTCTGAGCGCGCAGGCTATCCTCCGGGGCCGGAGGAGGCGAACCATGAGAATCCACTGCGACGTCTGCGGGCTCGAGATCTCCAAGGAGGAGGCCGTCACCTACGAAGAGGATGGCGAGATCCTCTACTACTGCTCGCAGGAGTGCTACGACGCCCGCGAGCCGCGCGAACCGGAACTCGGCGATGAGCCGGACGGGTCCGTGTGACGGCGGGGCGACGCCGCGCCGCCGAGGATGCCGGGGCACGCGGTTCCGGCGCACCGCCGGGGTGCCGCTCCGCGGTCCGGCGCCTTCGCCCGCGCGCGCCCTCGCCTTCGCTCCCCGCGGGCGGGTGCTTCCCCCTCGCGCGCCGCGACCCCTGATTCCGATTTGGAGCAGTTCTTGCATCACGGCGGGAATGATCCGCGCCGCCTGGGTCGCCCTCTTGCTCGCTGCCGCAACCGACCCCGCAACGGCGGGGGATTTCGCCTCCGGGGTGGATCTCGAGCGCCGCAACGCCCTGCTCGAGGAGCGGGTGCGCAAGCTCGAAGCCGGAGCCATGGCGGAGGAGGTCGAACGCTATCTCGCGGATTATCCCGCGCAGCCCTTCACGGCGGAGGGGGCATCCTCCCTGCTCCCTGGGGGTCTGCGGCTGAAAATCTCCGGGGAGGCGCGCATCCGCGAGGAGGTGCAGCACCGTCTCTACGCGCCGATGGATCCGGCGGGCAGCCGCAGCCTTGACTTCGCCCACATGCGCACACGGCTCCGGTTCGACATCGACGTCGACGACAACCTTGGCGTGGTCGTGGAGCTGCAGGACGTGAGGATCCTCGGCGAGGGGGGATCCACCACCGCCGACGCGGAGGGACTGGATCTGAAACGCGCGACGATCGTGGTCCGGCGCATCGGCGGCCACCCGGTGACGGTCGAGGCGGGCCGCTTCGTGATGGCGTACGGGGACCAGCGGCACATCGGCCATCTGGAATGGTTCGATCAGGGGCGCACCTACGACGGTGCGCGCGTCGCCTGGGCGCCCGACTCCCTCTTCGTGGACCTGTTCGCCGTGCGGGTGCGCGAAACCGTGGTTCCGGACGACGACCAGACGCTTCTGGGCCTCTACGGGGGCACGAAGGGCTGGCGTTCCTGGCTCGACGGGGAGGCGTACGTGCTGGTGCTGAGCGACACCAAGCCCGCCGCGGGCGAACTCGGCCCGGGCGACACGCTCTTCTTCACCCTCGGACTGCGGCTGGCGGGCAAGCAGGAGGGGTGGGACTACGCCCTCGAGATCTCCTTCCAGACCGGGGAGCGCAACGGGGACGACCTCTCCGCATTCGCCTTCGCGTGGAAGGGCGGGCGGACGTTCACCGAGGCGCCGGGTACGCCGCGCGCCGGGCTCGAGATCGACTTCGCCACTGGGGACGACGATCCCACCGACGGGAAGAACCGCCAGTTCCAGACGCTGTTCCCCACCAACCACATCCACTACGGATTCGCCGACCTCCTGGGTTGGAGCAACCTCCTCGACCTGCGCGTCAGCCTGAGCGCGCGACCGCGCGAGAAGGTGCTCCTCACCCTTGATTTCCACCACTTCCGGCGCGTGGAGGAGCGAGGCGCCTGGATCAACGCGGGCGGCGCGCTCATCCGGCCGGGCGCCGCCGGGACCTCGAGCCATCTCGGGGACGAGATCGATTTCACGGTGACCTGGACACCCAAGAAGTCGCTCACGATTCTCTTTGGCTGGTCGCTGTTCTTGCCGGGTGGGTTCGTCGCGCAGACCGGCGCCGACCCCACCGCCCGGTTTCTCTATCTCGAGATACGCGTTACCTTCTGAGGCCATGGAGGAGAGCATGAGCCACGATGCGAGTCGGCAAGGCCGCCGCCGCTTTCTCGGGACCGCCTCCGGCGTAGTCATGGCAGGGGGGCTCATCGGCGGCTACGGCACCTTCCTGGGCTACGCCGGCAGGTTTCTCTATCCCGTGGGCGGCGAGCCCCTCGGCTGGTTGTACGTGGCGGAGGCGGCGCGCATCGCGCCGGGCGCCTCGCTCACCTACCGCACTCCCGCCGGCGCCACAGTGGTGATCGCGCGGCAGGGATCCACCGGCGAGGCCGCGGATTTCCTCGCCCTCTCCTCCACCTGCCCGCATCTCGGCTGCCAGGTGCACTGGGAATCGCAGAACAACCGGTTTTTCTGCCCCTGCCACAACGGCGTCTTCGACCCGTCGGGCAAGGGGATCGGCGGGCCCCCCGGGGACGCGGGCCAGAGTCTTCCGCGCTACCCGCTGCGGATCGAACGCGGGCTCCTCTACATCGAGGTGCCGCTGCGTACCCTCGCGGACGCGGGGGAGGGGGGCGGGGGCCTCACGCGGCCGGGCCATGACGCCTGCCTGAAGGGGCTCGCCTGACATGGGATCGGTCGCCGGATGGTTCCGGGAGCGGCTCCCGGTTTCGGGAGCCGCGCTGCGCGAGCTGACCAACGAACCGGTCCCCAACCATCTCAAGCGCTGGTGGTTCTGCCTGGGCGGGACGCCGCTCTACCTGTTCGTCGTCCAGATCGTGACGGGAATCCTGCTCGCCTTCTACTACCAGCCCGCGCCCTCCACCGCCTACGAGTCGGTCCGCTTCATCACCGAGGAGGCCGCCTTCGGCTGGTACATCCGGGGCATCCACCGATGGGCCGCGACCTTCATGATCGCCGCCGTGATCCTGCACCAGATGCGGGTCTTCTTCACCGGAGCCTACCGCAAGCCGCGCGAGATCAACTGGATCGTGGGGATGTTCCTGTTGCTCTGCACGCTCTTGCTCGGCTTTTCCGGCTACAGCCTGGTCTTCGAGCAGTTGAGCTACTGGGGCGCCACGGTGGCCGGCAACATCACGGGGAGCGTCCCCCTGGTGGGCACCTTCCTCAAGCGACTCATGCTCGGCGGCGACGCGTACAACGAGCACACGCTCTCGCGGCTCTTCATCCTCCATGGGGCGGTGCTGCCGGTGACGATGGTCTTCCTCCTCGCGATCCACATCACGATCATCCGGCTGCAGGGCGTGACGGAGTTCCGGTTCGAGGACGAGCCTGCCGGAAAGCCGACCCACTTCCGCTTCTTCCCGGACCACCTCTACACCGAGCTGATCCTGGGTCTGGTGCTCATGATCCTCCTGACCGCTTGCGCCACCATCTTCCCCGCCTCCATGGGGCCCCGGGCGGATCCCCTCTCCACGCCCGAGGCGATCAAACCGGAGTGGTTCTTCTACGTCGCGTTCCGCTGGCTCAAGCTGTTTCCCGGCACTCTGGCGGTGCTCTCCACGGGACTGATCGTGTTCACGATGATCGTCTGGCCCTTCGTGGACGCCCGCATCCGCCGGCGCCGCCCCGATTCCGAGTTCAGCGTCGGGGTCGGCGTCGTCGCCGCCCTCTCCATCATCGGGCTGACCGTTTGGGAAGCCCTCGTCAAGCACTGAGGACCTCTCCATGACCCTGCGCAGCAAGCAATTCCTGATCGGCGCCCTGGGCGGCGTCTTCCTCCTCTCGCTCGTGCTCGTGCAATGGCTGGAGGTGGTGAGGCGGCAGGAGGAGTCGGGGGCGGCGCCGCGCACGATCGCGGTTCCCGCCAGTTCCGCCTCCTGCGTCAGCTGCCACCGCGAAAGCTCCCCCGGCATCATCGACCACTGGATGGGGAGCACGCATGCCGAGAAGGGGGTGGGCTGCGTCGAGTGCCATCAGGCGGAGGGCGCGGACGCCGACGCCTTCTCGCACTACGGCGCGCTCATCGCGACGGTGGTGACGCCGCGGGACTGCGCGCGCTGCCACCAGCAGGAGGCGGACGAGTTCGGGCGGAGCCACCACGCCGCCGGAGGCAACATACTCGCCTCCCTCGACAACTACCTCGCCGAAACGGTGGAGGGCATGCGCGGCTTCTTCAATCCGCACGGCCCGACCCCCGGCCGGCAGGATTTCCAGGATGTGAACGGCTACGCCAGCGCCGTCCTTGGCTGCTTGCAGTGCCACGGGAGCAAGGTCGCGCTCCAGGCGACCGACGGCAGCCGCATCTCGGTGCACGATCTCAAGCCCGACAAGGACGGGAAGCCGACCAACCTGGACGCCGTGGCACGGATCGCGAAGGGCACGGATGGTCGCCCGATATTCCATCCGGGCACCTGGCCCAATACCGGCATCGGGCGGCTGAACCTGGACGGGTCGCGCGGATCCTGCTCGGCCTGCCACTCCCGCCACGACTTCTCGCCCCGGCGTGCGCGCCAGCCGGAGAACTGCGGCAAGTGCCATCTGGGGCCCGACCATCCCCAGAAGGAGATCTACGAGGAGTCCAAGCACGGCGTCGCCTACCGCGACCTGCGCGAGCAGATGAACCTCGACTCCCCCACCTGGGTGCTCGGCGTCGACTACACCCAGGCGCCCACCTGCGCCACCTGCCACATGTCGGGCCACAAGCGCAACGGCGGCAAGATGACCCACGACCCCGGCGAGCGCATCTCCTGGACCAACCGTCCCCCCGTCAGCCTTCCGATGGACACCGACCTCAACCACGCGGTGGTGAAGGAGGCCGATCCCGCCAAGCGGCGGGCGCTCATCCACGACACCTGGCAGCAGAAACGCGAGCGCATGCAGCAGGTCTGCAGCCACTGCCACACGCCGGATTACATCACCGGCTTCTACAAGCAGTACGACGACCTGATCCAGCTCTACAACGAGAAGTTCGCCCGGCCGGGCACGTCCATCATGCAGGCGCTGCGCAACGCCAAGCTCATCACGCCGCCCGAGTTCGACGAGGAGATCGAGTGGACCTGGTTCTACCTTTGGCACCACGAGGGGCGGCGCGCGCGGCACGGCGCGTCGATGATGGCACCTGACTACACCCACTGGCACGGCATGTACGAGGTGGCCGAGCGCTTCTACATCGAGCTGATCCCGCAGGCGCGCGAGATCGCGGCGCACGCCCGCGCCGAGGGCAAGGTCGCGGAAGCCGACGCGGTGGAGGCGGCGATCGATGCGGTCCTCGCGAGGCCCGAGCACCGCTGGAAGGAGGGGAAGTAGCGTGGCGGAGAGCGATCGCCGCGAGTTCCTGCGCCGCTGCGGTATCGCCGCTGCCGGCATCGCAGCGTTCTCCTGCGGCGACCGCGAGGAGGCGGAGGAGATCGCCCGCCGGCAGGCCGCCGGAGGGCCCTATCCCGCCGACCTCTCCTGGGGCAAGGCCGCGTGCCGCTACTGCGGCACCGGCTGCAGCGTCGAGGTGGGCGTGCACGAGGGGAAGGCGGTTGCGGTGCGCGGCGACGCCGCGAGCCCGGTGAACAAGGGCCTGCTCTGCGTGAAGGGCTACCACCTGCCCGCCATGCTCTACGGCAAGGACCGGCTGCTTTTCCCGATGCTGCGGCTGGCGGACGGGTCGCAGAAGCGCATTGCGTGGGACGAGGCCCTCGACCTCGTGGCACGCAAGTTCGCCGGGGCGCTGCAGGATCACGGCCCCGACGCCGTGGCGGTCTACGGCTCGGGGCAGTGGACGGTCTTCGACGGCTATGCCGCGCTCAAGTGGGTGAAGGGCGGCATGCGGTCCAACCAGCTGGAACCCAACGCGCGCCTCTGCATGGCGAGCGCGGTCATGGGCTACATGACGCAGTTCCAGAGCGACGAACCCATGGGCTGCTACGACGACTTCGAGCTGGCCGACGACTTCGTCTTCTGGGGCCACAACGCCGCCGAGATGCACCCGGTGCTCTTCAGCCGCATGCTGGAGCGCAAGCGGTCCAACCCCGGCGTACGGCTCGTCGATCTCGCCACGCGGCGGACGCCCACCAGCGACTACTGCGACCTCTACGTCGAATTCCGCCCGGGCAGCGACCTCGCCCTCGCCAACGGCATCCTCCACCTGCTGCTGAAGCAGGACAAGGTCGACCGCGCCTTCGTGGCGGAGAACGTCGTCTTCAAGCGCGGCGTCGAGGAGCTGAAGGAGATCGGCTACGGCTGCTTCGGCGAGCAGGCGGAGCGCTACACCTTCCAGGACAAGGCCACCGACTCCTCCCTGGAGGAGCTGGCGAAGTTCCTGGAGGACTACGACCCCGCCACCGTGAGCCGCATCAGCGGCGTCCCCGAGGCGCAGCTGCGCCTCTTGGCCGACCTCTACGGCGACCGCAACCGCAACACCGTCTCCACCTGGTGCATGGGGGTCAACCAGCACACCCGCGGCACCTGGATGAACAACCTCATCACCGACCTGCACCTGATCACCGGCAAGATCTCCCGCCCGGGCAGCAATCCGCTCAGCGTGACGGGCCAGCCGTCGGCCTGCGGCACCGTGCGTGAGGTGGGGACGCTCGCCAACCGGCTCCCCGCCGACATGGTGGTCACCAATCCCGAACACCGCGCCCTGGCGGAGAAGATCTGGGGGCTCCCCGCGGGAACGATCAACCCCAAGCCCGGCGACCACGCCGTCGACATGTTCCGCGCGTTCGCGCGCGGCGACATCAAGACCATGTGGGTGCAGACGACCAACCCCTGGGTCACGATCCCCAACCTGCACCGCATCGACCGGAAGCCGGGGGACGGCCGCTTCCTCGTGGTGAGCGACATCTACCCCACGCCCACCACGGACGTGGCCGACCTCGTGCTTCCGGCCGCCGCCTGGATCGAGCGCGAGGGGATGTTCGGCAACACGGAGCGGCGCACGCAGCACTGGGACAAGCTCCTCGAGCCCCCGGGCGAGGCGCGCGAGGACGCCTGGCAGATCATCGAAGTGGCCAAGCGCATGGGCATGGGCCATCTCTTCCCGTGGCCCGAGAACGACTGGCACAAGCCGATGTTCGAGGAGTACCGGAGCTTCACCCTCGGCCACGGCAAGGACCTCGCCTCCTACGACCAGCTTCGCGCCACCCACGGCGGCCTCCGCTGGCCCGTGGTGGAGGGCCGGGAGACCCGCTGGCGCTACGCCGCCGGCCACGACCCCTACGTGAAAAAGCCCAAAGGGGTCCACTTCTACAAGGCCAAGGGGTATGGCGAGAAGGCCGCCTTCTGGCTGCGCCCCTACCACCCGCCGGCGGAGGAGCCCGATGCGGAGTACCCGTTCTGGCTCTGCACCGGGCGCGTGCTGGAGCACTGGCATACCGGCTCCATGACCCGGCGCGTGAAGCAGCTGCACCAGGCGGTGCCCGGGGCCTACGTCGAGGTGAACCGCGCCGACGCGATGAAGATGGGGCTCAAGAGCGGGGACAAGGTGCGCGTGAAGAGCCGGCGCGGGAGCGTCGTTCTCCCCGCCCTGGTGGACGGCCGCGGGAAGCCGCCGCGGGGATCGCTGTTCGTGCCCTTCTTCGACGAGGGGCTGCTCATCAACCGGGTGACCCTCGACGCCATGTGCAACATCAGCAAGGAGCCGGACTACAAGAAGTGCGCGGTGAGGCTCGAACGCGCGTGAGGGGGGCGGGGGCGCTCCTCGTCTGCCTGTTGGCCGCGGGATGCGGCGAGCCGCGCCTCGGGCCCTCCGTGGCGGTGCCGGGACGCGCGGGGGCGGTCAAGACCTCCGCCGCCGACCGCGCGGAGCGGCGCGCCTACGACGGCGCGCCCCCCGTCATCCCCCACGAGAACTTCGGCATGGGCTGCGTGAACTGCCACTCCAAGGAGGGGTTGCACCTCCCTGACATCGGCTTCGCTCCCCCCATGCCCCACGAGGTGACGCCGGGACTGAGCGCCCTGAGCCGCTGCACGCAATGCCACGTCTTCCGCGAGACGCGGGAGCTCTTTCGCGAGAACGGATTCCTTGGGCTGCGCCAGGACCTGCGCCGCGGCCGGCGCCTGCACCTCCTCGCCCCCCCCGTGATGCCCCACCCCCTCTTCATGCGCGAAAATTGCTCCGCCTGCCACGACGGACCCGCGGCCCGGGAGGAGGTGCGCTGTTCCCACCCCGAGCGGGCGCGCTGCCAGCAGTGCCACGTCGCGGAGACCGCCACGGACGAGTTCGTCCGCTGACCCTTCCCGCCCCATCCCCGGAAGCGGTAGACTCCCGGCGGGGTGGATGTGGAGTCATCGAGCGGATCGTTCCCTCCGGCGCCCTCGGTGCACGAGTACCGAGTCCTGCTCTTCACCGACGTCGTCGGCTCGGTGGCCCTGCGCAGGCGCGTCGGGGATCTGCGCTACGAACAGGAGATCAAGGGAGCGCACGACGCCCTGTTCCATGCCGCGATCGGACCCGACGTCCTCGGCGTGGAAGATACGGGCGACGGTTTCCTGGCCAGCTTCCGGTCGGTGCCGGAGGCGGTGGCCGGCGCCCTGAGGTTCCAGCAGGCGCTCCGGAACCGATCCTGGAGCGCCGAGGCGCCGGCGGTCCGCACGGCGATCCACGCCGGAGAGGTCCTCGTCGCCGCCTCGCGCAGGGTGAAGGGTGGCCCCGTCGAGATCTGCAGCAGGGTCATGGACCTCGCCGCCGGCGGCCAGATCCTGCTCACGCGCCACGTCTTCGACGACGCGCGGCAATACGTGCGGGAGCACCCCGCCGCCCCCGGCGCGAGCCAGCCACCGCCCCTCCGATGGCTGGCCCACGGACCCTACCGCTTCAAGGGGATCGACGACGACCCCCTCGAGGTCTTCGAGGTGGGCGCCGCCGGTCTCGCGCCGTTCCGCCCGCCGCCCGATTCCGGAAAGGGACGCAGGGTCGTGGGCCCCGACGAAGAGGCGATGCTCGGCTGGCGGCCCGCGGCGGAGCAGGAGATCCCGGGTCGCGCGGGCTGGATCCTTGTCCGCAAGCTGGGGGAAGGGGGCTTCGGCGAGGTCTGGCTGGCGAGGCAGCCCCGCACCGGGGATGCGCGCGTCATGAAGTTCTGCTTCGACGCCGATCGGCTGCGCTCATTCCGGCGTGAGATGACGCTCTTCCTGCTGCTGCGGGACGAGCTGGGGGATCGGCGCGACATCGCGCGGCTCCTGGAAGTGCAACTGGAGAAGTCCCCCTACCTGCTGGAGAGCGAGCTAACGCCGGAGGGCGACCTGCGCGCCTGGAGCGATCGGCAGGGGGGGATCGGCCTGGTGCCGCTCGCCACGCGGCTTGAATTCGTCGCCCGCACGGCGGACGCAGTCGCGGCCGCGCACCGCGTGGGGGTGCTCCACAAGGACTTGAAGCCGGCCAACATCCTGGTCTATTTCGACGAAGAGGGCGTGCCCCGTCCCCGGATCAGCGACTTCGGCATCGGCATCCTCACCGATCGCACGCTGCTTGAGCGGTTGGGGCTCAAGGGTTCCGGCTTCACCGCGACGCAGCTCACGGAGAACGAGTCGAGCCGGACGGGGACGCGCCTGTACGCGCCCCCCGAGGCGCTCTCCGGCATGCCCTTCACGACGCTGGGCGACATCTATGCCCTCGGCGTCCTGCTCTTCCAGATGGTCGTGGGGGATCTCGACCGCCCCATGGCCGTGGGCTGGGAGCGCGCCCTTGAGCCGGCGATCCCCGACCCCGACCTGCGCGGTCTCCTACGCGACGACCTCGCGGCGATGGTGGATGTCGACCCGGAGCGCCGCCCGGGTTCGGCGGCGGCGGTGGCGGAAGGGATCCGGACGCTGGAGGAGCGGCGGGAGGGGCGCCTGCGCGAGCACGCGGCCGCAACGGCCCTGGCGCGACGGCGGCGCGTCCGCCGGCGCGTCGTGGCGGGCGGGACCTTCCTGGTTCTGGCGCTGGCCGTGGCGGGCCTGTTCCTGGGACGCGAGCGCGCGCTCCGCGCCGAAGCGGAGCGGGAGAGGGAGGCCGCCCAGGAGCTGGCCCTCTTCATGCTGAACGACCTCGTGCCGCGCGCGCGGGAACTGGGCCGCCTCGACATCCTCGAGGCGGCGGCGCGCAAAGCCGCGGCGTTCTACACGAGGACGCCGCTGGAAAGCGCCCCCCCCGAGACGCTGCGCGATCGCGCCTTTGCTCTCGTGCAGGTCGGGTCCGTGCTCGAGGCGCAAGGGGACGACCGCGCCGCGCTCGAGACGTTCGCGTCGGCCCGGCGGGTGATCCACCAGTATCTCGCCTTCGCTCCCACGAGCATTCGCGGCAAGGGGGTGCTCGTTCAAGTCCTCATGGCCACAGGTCGCGCCCACGCCATGCTGGGTTGGACGGAACAGGCCCTGGCTCCTTTTTTCGCGGCGCTCGATGCCGCCCGGGAGATATCTGGGGCGGTTCCGAACGCCTCGCCCTACGAGCGCATGGTCGGGCTCGCCAGCGTGGAGGCGGCCGGCATGCTCCTGGCGCTGGGTCGCCACGACGAGGCGGCCAGCCTCCTCCAGTCCGGAGTCGAGATCCTTGGACGATTGGCGGAAACCGGGGAGCCCACGGCGGTCTCGGAGGGTGGATACGCCCGAGCCGAGCGCGGTAGACTGCAGATCGCGAGCGGGCATCTTGCAGCAGCCCTGGAGGATCTGCGCGCAGCGGTGGACGCGGGCCAGCGTGCCCTTGCGGCCGCGCCCGGAAGCGCACCGCTGAAGGCGGACCTCCTCCTCTACCGCGAGGGACTCGGCGACGCCCTGTCACGATCCGGGGACGCGGAGGGAGCGCGGGCGCAGTACGCCGCTCACCTCGAGCTGGCCGAGCGGCTGCTGGAAGCCTCGGCCGGACACCCGGGCCACCGCCGGGCGCGCGCCCTCGCCCGCCAGCGATTGGCGCGGATCGCCATGGAGCAGGGCGAACAGGAGCGCGCCCTCGCCCTGCTCGAGGCGGCAGGAGCGGAGCTGGAGGAGCTCGTCGCCGCGCATCCACGCAACCTGAACGCGGTGAGCAGCCTCGCCACCAATCATGATCGCATCGGGATGACGCACCTCGCGCAACGCCGTTTCCTCGACGCGCGGCGGCGCTTCGAGGCGGCCCTCGCCTTGGAGGCGATTCTCCAGGAGTACCGCCCTCGCGGCGTGAGCCACAGGCGCGCGGTCTGCATCGCTCACCTGGGTGAGGTTGCCCTGAACCTGGACGAGAAGGAAGAGGCGTTGCAAAGGTTCCGTGAGTCCCTCGCGATGACCGAAGGCCACGCGGATCGCGACTCGCGGGACAATGCTGCGGTCTGTCACGAAAGGATCGGCTGCGTTCAAAAGTCCTCAGCCGACCTTTCGGGCGCGCTGGAGAGCTTCCGCCACTGCCTCGCTCTCCGGGAGTCGTTGGCCACCGATCCCGATGACGGGCAGGCGCAAGAAGCCCTGGCCTCGGCGCGGACGAATCTGGGGGACGTCCTGCGTGCCAGGGGAGAGTTGGATTCCGCGCTCGAGCTCTATCTCGCAGCGCACGCGGTGCGGACCCGACGGAACGAGCCCTTGGCGCTTTCCATCGCGGAGGAGCGTCTCGGCCTGCTCCACCGCGCCCGGCGCGACCTCCCCGCGGCGCTGCCCTACTTCGAAAGATCTCTCGCAAGAATCAGGGAGTTCGCCGCCGCGGGACCGAAGGAGATCGCGCGCCTCGATGCCCTCGAGATCTCGCTGAAGCAGGTCGCCGGCGTCCTGCTCGATCTCGGTGAGACCGAGCGCGCGCTGCCTCTCTACGAGGAAGCGGTTGCGACCATGCGCCGGATCCTCGTCGATGTTCCGGAGGATCGTCCCATGCTCCTGCGCCTGGCGATCGCCCTCGACAGGCTGCGGAACGTCCAAGCCGCGCGCGATCACCACACGGAGGCGCTCGCGGCGGCGCGGGAGGCGCTCGATGTGGTCGCACGCGTCTGCGCGTTGGCACCCGAAGACCGCGTCGCGCACTTCAACCTGGCCCGCGGCCACCAGGCGGTGGGCGAGACGGCGGAGGACGCGGGTGAGTTCGCTGCCGCACTCGGTGGCTACCGCGAGGCGCTTTCGATCGCGCGCGGCCTCGGGGGGGAAAGCGCGTCGACCATCCTCGGCGAGATCGGCGATCGCGAGCGCGGCCTGGCGCTGCTCCTTGGTGAGTCGCAGCCGGAGTCGGCCACCGACCACGGCATCCTGGGCGACACTCTCCACCGAGCGGGTCTGTATCTCCGCGCCGTCGCCGCCTTCCGCGAGGCGCTGCGCGACGAGGCGGTCCGCGCCGACCTCGACGCCTCGCCGCTCTACAACGGCGCGTGCGCCGCTTCTCGCGCCTCGGCCGCGACGCAGGGCGAGGAGGCCGACGCGTTGCGGCGCGAAGCGCTGGCCTGGCTCGCGGAGGATCTTCGCCGCAGGCGCGAGCGGGCCGCGGCGGACCCGGGCGCCCAGGATGAGGCGCTTGCCGCGCATCTCGCCCACGCGCGGGTGGGCGACCCCGATCTCGCCCCCCTCCGCGACCTCCCCGAGTTCGCGCGGCTGTTCGAGTGACGCACCGGCGCCCCGCGCGGTCGGGCCTGGACTCCCGGCAAGGAGGCGGATGCGGCGGGGGAGGAGGGCCGAAACGCAAGCCTGGCCCCCCCTGTGCCGATCATGGAGATGGCCATGCTCCCCGAAGCCCGCTCCGCCGATGCGGCCCAGGCCGCACGGGCGAACCCTCCCCTCGAGATCCACGAGATTCGCGATCTCGCGTCGTTCCTCGCCCTCGAGCGGGAGTGGAACGACCTGCTCGAGCGAAGCGGCGTGCGGGTCCCCTACCTGCGTCACGAGTGGCTGGCGGCTTGGTACGACCGCTTCGGCAAGGGCGCAAGCCTCTCCATCTTCCTGGTGCGGGACCAGGGCCGCCTCCTGCTCGCGCTGCCGCTCCTGGAGGAGCGACGCCGCGCGTGCGGCATCCTCTCCGTGCGCCTCCACTCCTTCACCAACGGCCACTCCTACGCCTCCGACCTGATCGCCGAGCCCGGGCGCGACGATGCGATCGCCGCGCTCTTCCGGCAGCTCCGCCACCGCAGGACCGGATGGGACGTGATGGAGGTCCTGGATCTTTCCGAAGACGGCGCGGCTCTGGGGCGACTGCTTGCGGGGGCACGGGGGGAAGGGCTCGCCCCGGAGGTGACGCTTCTGCGTCGCTCCCCCTTCCTCGTCATCGAGGGCAGCTGGGAGCAGTACGTGGCGACCCTCCGGTCCAAGCACCGCGCCAACCTTCGCAGGCGGAAGAAGAAGCTCGAGGAACTTGGAGAGGTGAGGCTCCGCATCGCGCGCACGCCGGAGGAGTTCGACGCGGCCTTCGCTCTCCTCTGCGCCTTGGAGCAGAAGAGCTGGAAGGGGGAGGAGGGCTCGGCCGTCGCCTGCTCGCCCGGTCTGCTCGAGTTCTATCGGCGCGTCGGGACGTGGGCCGCGCGGAACGGTTGGCTCCGCCTCTTCCTCCTGGAGGCGGGCGGAAGGCCGGTCTCGGCGGATTTCAGCATGCTCTACGGATCGCGGCTCTGGTGCATGAAGATCGCCTACGATCCGGACTACGCCAGCTGCTCCGTGGGGCAGCTGCTCTGCGAGGCGGTTCT
This sequence comes from Planctomycetaceae bacterium, assembly GCA_052388375.1. Lineage (GTDB taxonomy): Bacteria > Planctomycetota > PLA2 > PLA2 > PLA2 > JBQTIG01. The sequence continues at coordinate 51,191 of JBQTIG010000043.1, forward strand.
CGCGCGCTGCTTCGGCGACGAGCGCGTGGAGGGCTACGAATTCCTGGGCATCGAGTCGGAGCAGAAGGGGGACTGGACCTCCACGGCCCATCCGATCCTGTCGCTCCGGTGCCACAGCGATCGGATGATGGCGCGCGTGCTGCGCCTCTGGACCGCGCGCGTGAAGCCCCGCTTGCGGCGGCTCCTTCGCAAGACCCGCCTCCTGCCCCGCAGCTGAGCGGAGGAGCGAGCGCGGCAGCCCGAAAGTCGTTGCGGGACCCGGGGGACCGGGGAACCGTGCCCCCGGGGCCCGCGGCGCTCACCGCCGCAGGGAGGCCAGCCAGCTCTCCCCGGTGTCGCCCCGGAGGAAGCCGCCGCCCTTGAGAAGGATTTCCGCGCGGCCGTCGCCATCCAGGTCGGCCGCCGCCACCGCCGCGACGCGGAACCCCGGCTCCACGGGCGCGCCGCGCACCGGGCGGTAGGCCGCACCCTCGCGCAGAAGCGCCCACCAGGGAAGCGCCGCGCAGGGATCGTCGCCGCCGCAGGCCACGACGAGGTCGGTATCCCCGTCGCCGTCCAGGTCCGCCTCGCACCACGCCGTCGCGCCGGGGGGGAGCCCCTCGCAGACCGCGGGCGGATCGAGGGCGAAGGCGGCCGCCGCCTCGAATCGGTAGGGCCGCTGGAACGCGGGCTGTACGCTCGGCACGCGCGGAGCCGTGCGCACCTCCATCGACGGCAGCAGGACCGCGTGACCTCCGACGCGGGCGTCGAGCCGGCCGTCGCCGTTCGCGTCGGCGAAAGCCGCATCGGCGCCGTCCATGCGCGGGAGCGGAAGCCGCCTCATGACCCACCGACCCTCGTCGGGCAGATCGAGCAGCCGCGCCAGGAGATCGCGTTCGTCGGCGCGTCGCCGCGCCGTGTCGCCCTCCTCGAGCACGTCGGGGGGAGCCGTGCCCGGGCGGTGCCCCAGCAGCCGCGTGGCCGCATCGAGGTCGCCCAGCCGCACGCGGCAGAGCGCCGCGAGCGCGGCGGCCCTGGGATTGGCGGCGATCTGCTCGAGGGTGCGCGCCGCCATCTCCAGCTTGCCCTGAAAGAGCAGGATCCGCCCCTCGTCGAACACGGCGCCGGTCTCGTCGCGGTTCAGCTTGCGCGCGAACGCGATCTCCTGCAACGCGGCATCGAGATCGAGCATCGCGGGGCGACGCGGATCCGACAGGATGGCGGCGCGCAGCAGGTGGCCGCGCGGCAGCATCGGCTCGAGCCGCAGCAGGCGCAGGCAGAGAGCCAGCCCCTCCTCGGGCTCCACGAGCATGGCGAGGTTGTAGAGGGCGGTCCCGTTCTCTGGATCGAGGCGCAGGACTTCGCGGTACAACGCGGCGGCCCGCTGCTGCTCCCCCGCGGCGAGCGCGTCCCCCGCCTCGTCGAGCTGCGGCCCGAGGGCGCGCGAATCCACCTCGCGCACGACGAGCCTTTGGCCGGCGGGAACGCCCCTGCGCTCCACGACGGCGCCGGACGGGAACCGCACCACGACCCGCTCGGCACGCGCGGCACGGCCCAGGCCGAAGTGGAGCTCGTGCGGCCCCGAAGAGAGGTAGGAGACCTTGGCCCCCACCTGCTGGACCTCGCGGCCGCCTCCCGCCTCAACGGTCACCCGCGCCCCGTAGCCGAACGGGTTAGGGGCCGACCCGCGGACCTCCACGACCAGGTGGCTTCCCTTCGTCTCCGTCTCATTGAGGAGCAGCAGCGCGGGCCCACCGTGGACGACGACCACGACGTCGAGATCGCCGTCCCCATCCACGTCGCCCAGGGCGCCGCCGCGGCCGACGATCGGCCGTGCCAGCGCCTCGCCGGCGCGGGGCGCGAGATCGAAGAATCGCTTGCCGCCGTTCCAGAAGATCTGGAGCGGCATCGGCACCAGGAATTGCGGCGAACCCGGCTCCTCGAAGGTGCTTCCGTTCACGACGACGAGGTCGGGGCGACCGTCGCGATCGAGATCACCGAAGTCGCACGCCCAGCCGACGAGCATGCGACTCGGCGGCCCGAGGTAGCTCTCCATCGCGGCGTCGCGGAAGAAGAAGTCCCCCTCCTCCTTGAGGTAGAGGGTGTTCTCCTCGGAGATCCAGTGCGTGATGAAGATGTCGAGGTCGCCGTCCCGGTCCGGGTCCCCCACCGCGAGCCCCATCGCGCCACGCCAGTCGGCGGTGCAGGAGCGGTGCGTCGCATCCTCGAACGGCTCCCCCCGCCGTCCCCGGAACATGGCGTTGTCCGACACGTCGTTGGCCACGTAGAGGTCCAGCACGCCGTCCCCGTCGAAGTCGGCGAAGACCGCTTGCAGGCTCCTCCCGCCGGGGTTGTCGACCCCCATCGCGCGCGCGGCCTCGGTGAAGCGGCTGTTCCCGTCGTTGAGGTAGAGCAGATTGGGCTCCGCCGGATAGGCGGAGGGGTTGAGGGTGACCGGCAGCGTGTGGGAGCCGCGTCCGCTCCCGCTCGCTTCGACCGATTCGTCGAAGCGGACGTACCGGCAAGCATAGAGATCGAGGTCGCCGTCCCCGTCCGCGTCGCCCCAACAGGCGCCGGCGCTGAACCCTCCCCCGCCCACGCCCGCCTCCTCGGTCACGTCGGTGAAGTTGCCCGCCCCGTCGTTGCGAAGGAGGAGGTTGCGACCGTATCCGGTGAGGTAGACATCCATGTCCCCATCGGCGTCGAAATCCGCGGCGGCCACGCCCATTCCTTGGAGAGAGGGAAGGGGAATCCTGTTTTGTTCGAAGACGCAACCGCCGCGGTTGATCCAGAGTTCGGGGGCGGGGGGCTCGCTCCCCCTGGGCCCGCAGTTGGCGAAGAGCAAGTCGAGGAGCCCGTCGCCGTTGAAGTCCTCCAGCGCGACTCCCGAGCCCATGTCCTCGGGGAGGCGATGCGTCCGGACGCCGGGAAAGTGGCGGAACGGGAGCTCGATCCGTGCGAATCGGAGGCGCGGGGCGGACGCGGGAGCCGTCGCGGCCCACTCGTCGGTCACGCCGAGCCCGAGCCCGCCCGGGGGCGCGGCGCGCTCCCGCGGGAGGAGCGTGAGCGCGAGTCCCGTTCCCGCGACGAGGCTGAGCGCCGCGAACAGCCCGTAGCCGAGGAGGAGCTTCCGCTTCTTCTTCACGGGGCTTCCGCGATCCGGATGCGACGCACGACCGTGGTCATGTCGGTCACGGGCGCGCGGCTCTTGCCGCTGGGGTCGAACATGTTGAGGAGCGTCTGGTCCACCTTGCGGTAGCGCAACGTGGCCGTGACGACCAGTTCCCCTGACGCGGGCGCCTCGAACTCGGCCCTCGCGTCCTCGAGCGCGGCCGGGGGGCTCTCGCAGACGAACGTGTACTCCTCGCGGTCGCTGTGGCCGGGGAAGAGCATGCGCCGGAACCGCGAACCCACCATGTCCCAGAGGTTGTGGCGGTCGATGAGGTTGCCGGCGCGGTCGACGCCCTCCGCCTTGAACAGGAACGAGGCTGGATCGAGGAACCCCTGTTCGTCGAGCCCGCCGGACCGGAACACCACCTCCTCTCCGCGGGTCACGACGACCTCGATCCAGGCCTGGATGACGTCGAGGGGGCCGGTCGGGAAGGTGTGGCCCACCTTGCGGTTGTCGGCGAGGACGCGCAAGCGCACCGTCTCCCCCGGGCGCACCGCCTCCGGAGCTTCGATGGCGAGCGGGACGATCGGACCGGCCGGCCAGCGGTCGGCGATCTCGGGAATGACGGTTTCGCCGCGGAGCCACTCGTCGGTGAGGCGGACGTGGCGCTCCGCGTGCGGGAGACCGTGCAGGAGGGGAAGCCACTGATTGGCGGCGATGAAGCCGTGATGCCTGTGGCGGCCCCCGTTCGCCGCCACGGCCGGGTCGGGCGATTCGACCTGGCGCATGTGGCAGTCGCGGCAGGCCAGCGCCTTGGTTTCGTCGTGGCGGCCCGGGTTCCTGGGGTCCGGCACGAACCAGTGGCTGCCCTTCCAGGCGTCGTACTGGTTCTGCAGCTGCACGCGGGTGGAACGGTTGAGGTCTTTGTCGATGAACTGCTTGTGGCAGGCGCCGCAGAACTCGGGAGTCTTGAGGAGCGGGCGCGCCAGGCTCGCCTTGTGGTACCGGGGGTAGGCACGGATGAGGAACCGCCCCAGGAAGCCCTCCTCCCCCAGATACCGCTGCGGAGGGGAGAGCGTGTAGTTCGCGTTGCCATCCACGTCGGATCGGACGATCGCGTGGCAGCTGATGCAGGAAACCCCCTCGTCGGCACCGGGGCTCGACAGGTCCTCGTTGTAGATGTTCTTGGATCCCGAGAAGAGGGCGATCGGGTCGTGACAGCCCGCGCAGTATCGCGTCGATTCCGCGCCGTTCGCTTCCGCCATCGCGCCCTGGATGAGCTGGAAGAAGGCGGAACGGGAGGCGTAGCGGTGAGCCGAGGGCTCCCACTCCTCGAGGATCTGCTCATGACAGCCGGTCGTGCCGCAGGTGCGGGATCCCGACAGGGCCTCGGGCGCGATCCCGCCGCTCTCCTCGAACGCCGCGCGGTTCCGCTCCAGGTCGGCGCGCGCGCGGGCAAGGAGCCCTTCGAGGAGCTCCCTCTGCACGGCCGGGCTCGGCTCCTCCGAGACGGCCCGCAAGGCGGCGATGCGGCCGCCGTCGAGACTGTGGCCGTCCAGCTCCTCCGGGTGGCTCTCGCCCCGCCGCATGGACTCGGAGTCGGCCGCGTGCGCCCGCTCCGCGGCGCCCAGGAAGCCCGCGATCGCCTCGGGTGTCGCGTGCTCGGGCTCGGCGGCCAGCTCTTCCAGGAAGGCGACCCAGCGCCGGTCGGTGTCGAGGCGGAACAGCCAGTCGGTGCGCGCCAAGCTGGGCCGGAAGGGGTTGTCGCCATAGCGCAACCCGTAGTTTTCCGGCAGCTTGACGCGCCTTCCCGCGGGGGCCAAGAGCCCTTCCCCCCCGCCGAACACGAATGCGGCGAAGAGAAGGCCCAGCGCCGACACGCGCGCGATGAGGCTGCCTACGTAGCGCCATTCCCCTCGCCGGTTCCTTCGTACGGTAGTGGCGAGGTGGGCGCCGAGGATGGCGGGCAGGGCGCATCCCGCGATCGTGTGCACCAAGTCCCATGCGTACCCGATGCGGCGCCCCCAGAGGGCCTGCACGGTGAGGAAGAGCCCGCTGACCAGGACCGCCAGCAGGACCGCTCCGGTCGTCCAACCCAGCAGGACCAGATGAGAGAACCGGTCGCGCCAGCGGCGCGCCAGGTGGGGCCCGAGATAGGCGCCCAGGGGCGCCAGAAAGAGGATGCCGCCCAGCGTGTGGGCGAGGACGGTCACCTGCGCCCCCGTTCCGAACGGCGCCAGCAGGATGACCAGGCCGGTGGCCGTAAGGAACACGGTCAACGCGAGGGTCCAGCGCAAGGAGCGCTTCCCCCATGCCTCGCGCGTCTCGGTCGCCAACTCGAGCTGTTTCATGACTCTCTCTCTCTCCAGAGCCCGGCCATGCGGAACGCTGCGTGCGTGTTGCACCTGCAGCACAAGGAGCGTGCCGTACCCAGTCTCGTGCCGGGCAAGGAGTTAGAGCGATGACGACGATGCGCAGCGACGAAACCGTTGCAACGCATGGGTTGCAGAAGGACGCGCTGAATTGCGCACAACCCGGGGGTTTCCACGCCCTGCTCGACGTCCTGCCGGTAGGCGTTTTCGTCATCGACGAAGAGCAGCGGGTCTGTTCCATCAACCCTGCGGCCGCGAAGATCCTGGGGGTCGAGGCCGAGGCCGCGGTCGGGAGCACCTGCGAGCAACTGATGCGCTGCCGCATTTGCGGACCCGCCTGCGCCACCTGCCATGCCCAGGAGTCGGGCCAGCCCCAGCTCGGCTTCCCCACCGAGATCCGCCGGCGGGACGGCACCACCTGCTCCCTCCTCATCGACGCCGTGCCGGTGGATGCGAGGCGCGTGGCGGTCATCCTGCGCGACGTGACCGAGGGGGTGCGGATTCGACTGGCGATGCAGGCGCTCCAGGAGCGCTGGGTGTTTCACGGCATGCTCTGCGTCTCCGCCTCGATGAAGGAGATCGTGGGCCAGATCCGGGACGTCGCGCCCTACGCTTCGACCGTCCTGGTCCTGGGCGAGAGCGGCACCGGCAAGGAGGTGGTCGCCCGTGCCATCCACGCGGAGAGCCCGCGCTCCGCCAAGCCGATCGTCGCCGTGAACTGCTCCGCCTACTCGGAGAATCTCCTGGAGTCGGAACTCTTCGGCCATGTACGGGGGAGCTTCACGGGGGCCGAGCGCGATCGCCGCGGGCGCTTCGAGATGGCGGAGGGGGGAACCGTCTTCCTGGACGAGATCGGGGAGATCTCGCCCAAGATCCAGGTGAAACTCCTGCGGGTGCTGCAGGAGCGCGAGATCGAGCGCGTCGGGGAGAGCAAGCCGAGAGCGGTCGACATCCGGGTCGTGGCCGCGACCAACCGGGACCTGGGCCGCGAGGTGCGGGAGGGTCGCTTCCGCGAGGATCTCTACTACCGGCTGAACGTCTTCACGTTGACGCTTCCGCCGCTGCGGGAACGCCGCGAAGACATCCCCGCCCTCACGGATCACCTCCTGCAGCGGATCTCCCAGCGCACCGGCAAGAACGTGCGCCGCGTCTCCGAGGAGGCGCTCGCCATCCTGCTCCACCACTCCTGGCCCGGCAACGTCCGCGAGCTGGAGAACGTGATCGAGAACGCCGTGGTGCGGGTACGCGGCGAGGTCATCGCCGCGGCGGATCTACCCGTGCCGTTCTACGCCGACGCGGGACCGCAGATCACCTCCCTGGACCGCGTCCGCGAGGCCCTGCGTCGCACCGGCGGCTGCGTGACCCGCGCCGCTCGCCTCCTGGGGATGCACCGCACCACGCTCTGGCGCCATATGCGCGAGGCGGGGGTCCACCGCGCGGAGTTCCTGGCGGGTTGACCGATGCGCGCCACTTGGGCGTGGGCCTCGCTCCCTCCCCTGCTCCTTGGTGCCGCCCTCGCGGCCCCGCCGCGCGAGGAGGAACAGGCCCCCGCCTCGGACTTCGCGGGCGCGGCGAGCTGTGTCGCTTGCCACGCGAGCGAGGCGCGCGCGTGGCGCGACTCCCCCCATGCGCGCCACGCGACCGCTCTAGCCGAACCGCCGGGTGGCGCGGACGCGGCGGTCGGCTCGCGCTGGATGCAGGCCTATCTGCGCCGCGATGCGCAGGGGTACCACCGCATCCTCCCGGACTGCTTCGATCTCCGCACCGGGCAGTGGGTCGCCGTCGATGCGGTGCTCGATGCGATCCGGGGCGACCCCTCGGGCTGGCCCCCGGTGCCCCACGTCGCCCTCGCGGGACGCAGCTTCGAGATCGACTGCTCGGGCTGCCACGCCAGCCGAGCCGAACTCGCCCTCGATCCGGCCTCCGGAGGCATGCGCGCGCGCTGGGACGATGCCGCCATCGACTGCGAGGCGTGCCACGGACCGGGGGCGGCGCACGCCGAGGCCTGGGCGCGCCGCGACTCCTCCGTCCCCATGCCGCGCCTGGAAAAGCTCAGTCCCCGGGAGCAGAACGCGATCTGCGCGCGCTGTCACGGAGGCCCTCCCACCGCTGCGGAGTTCCAGCCCTCCGATGCGGGCGCCTACATCGCCTCCCTCGACGACCGCATCGGATTCTTCCCGGACGGCGCCGCCTCGGGGCAGGTCTACCAGATCGCCGCGTTCGCGCGGAGCCCCTGCACCCTTGAGGCAGGGCTCACCTGCGCCGACTGCCACGATCCGCACGGCCCCGGGCTCCGGCCCGCGCCCCACGCCGACGCCCAGTGCACCCGCTGCCACGAGGAGAAGGCGGGGCGCGCCCACACCTTCCACGACCCGCGCGGGGAGGGCGCGCGCTGCGTCTCCTGCCACATGCCGCGTCTCCTCTCGGGCATCATGGCCCACCAGCGGGACCACCGCATCGGCATCCCGCTGCCGCAGTCCCCGCACGCCCCCGACGCCTGCACCGCCTGCCACGCCGACCAGAGCAAGGAGTGGGCTTCCGAGGCGTGGGGCAGATGGTGGGGCGAGCCGCCGGCCGCGACGCTCGAAGCGATCCTCGCGAACCGCCTCGCGCGCGACGCGAATCCCGGCGCGACGCCGCTGCTCCGCCGCGCGCTCACCCACCCCGACCCCTTTTTCCGCGCCAATGCCGCCATCTCGCTCCGCGATCCCGCGAGCCTGTTCGACGACCCGGTGCCGGAGGTGAGACTCGCCGGCGTGCGGGCGGCCGCCCACGGGAGTGATCCGGAGCGGGACCTGCAGCGGTGGCTCGGGGACACCGAGCCTCGCGTGCGCGCGGCGGCGCTGATCGAGCGGCTCAGGCTCGGCCATCCGCTCGAGCCGCGCTACCGGGACGATCTGGCCCTGGCGGCGCGGCACCTACGCGACCTGCCGGAGGCGCGCGTCGCCCTCGGCGTCTGGAACCTCCAGGAGGAGCGCCCCCTCGAGGCGCTCCGCGCGTTCCAGGGCGCCCTCGCCTTCCGTCCAGGCCAGTGCGATGCGTGGCTCGGGCTGGCGACCGCGCTGACGCAGCTGGGCCGCACGGATGAGGCGCTCCAGGCGTCCGCCCGGCGCGCCGAACTTCTGGCCGCCGCCTCCACGCGCAACCCGGCCGATGCCGTGCTGGCGGTGGAGGCCGCCTCCGCCTGCATCGTCGCGGGTCTTCGCGACCGTGCCGGCGACCTGCTGCGCGGCGCGGCGGGGCGCCAGCCCCCCGGAGCGACGCGCACGGCGCTCTTTGCGATGCTCGAGCGACTCGCGAAGGAGGGCCCGTGAGGACCCTTCTCTGCCTCTTGGCGGCGGCAGCCGCGCTCACCCTCGCCTCGGCCGTCGCGCGCGATCGGAACGGCTCGAGGCAGGCGACGGCCCCCGCGCCCCCTCGGGAGTCCTGCCAGGGCTGCCACGCGGAACGCCACCCGGGCCTCATCGCGCAGTGGGAAGGCGGCGCCCATGCAAAGGCCGGCGTCTCCTGCGAGGAGTGCCATGGCGAGGACCACGACGCGATCTTCACCAGCAAGGGCAGCGTCCCGATAGGCCGCTGCCAGGACTGCCACCCGAAGGAGGCGCAGGAGTTCCGGCACAGCGCCCACAACCGGGCGCTTCCCGAAGCGCTCGCCAACGCGCGGCTCTTGGCGCAGATCCCCGCGATGCAGCGGCGCGGCTGCCTCGGCTGTCACGACATGGGGGGGGACCGGGGGGGGCGCTGCAACGCCTGCCATGGGGCGCATCGCTTCTCGGCGGAGGAGGCGCGCTCGCCGGAGTCCTGCGGCAGCTGCCACACGGGTCCCGATCACCCCCACATCGAAGCGTGGGAGGCCTCGCGCCACGGCGTCGCCTACCGCACCAGCCGGGATGAGCGCATCGCGCCCACGTGCGCCAGCTGCCACATGCCCGCCGGCACCCACGACGTGTCGGGCGGGATCACGATCGGGCGGGCCGGGTCGGGCGCGGTTCTCGAAGGCGAGACGCCGCCCATTCCGATGAAGGCGATTTCGGCTGCGCGGGCTGAGGAGGAGCGCGCGGTCATGCTGGAGCGGTGCGCTGCCTGCCACACCCGCCGCGTCGCGCGGGAGGCGCTCGAAGATGCCGACGAGATCAAGCGCGAGGCGGATCGGCTCGTCGGGGAGGCGGCGCGCATCGTGCGGGGCCTCTACGAGGACCGTCTGCTCGATCCCATGCCCGAAGAACGGGTGGCGCATCCCACGGCGGGCCACGCGCTCGTCCTGGGAGGGCCCATGCTCTACGAGAACCAGAGCGAGGCGGAACGGATCTTCTTTGATCTCGCCAAGTTCGCCCACGCCATCACGTTCAAGGGTGCTTACCATTTGTCGCCCGACCACACCCACTGGCTCGGCATCGCTCGGTTGAAGGCGAGTCTGGAAGCGCTCCGGGCGGAGGAGCGTCGTCTGCGCAAGCGCTGAATCCCCGTTGCTCATCCGGAACGAGGAAGCGCCTGCCGGTCCTTGTGCGAGTCCCTTCCCCGGCGCCGCTTCGGCGAGGAGCGCGTAAGGCGTTACGAGCTCCCGGGTGTCGAGGGGGTGCAGGAGCGGGAAAACAGAAGAGCCCCCCGCTCCGTCCCGCGCGTCGTCTACTCTGGAGGCATGGCAGCCCCGCTCTTGTCGCGCTTGCGCGCGACGCGGCCCGAGGCCTCCTTGCGGCCTCTCCCGCGGGGCCGCGGACCGCGGGAAATCTCGCGCAAGATTCGGTGCCCCTCACGCCGGAACACGCCGGGAGCAGCCTCGCGGACGGCACGGATTCTGCGCAACGCAGAGCGACAGCGGCGACTCCGCCATCCATGATCCTCCTCGGCACCCAAGTCCTGTCGCCGCTCCAGCTGCTGCGCGGCCCCGTGCAGACGTCCCTGCCCTATCCCCTGGGAGCCGCGGGTGCTCGGCGGTATCTTCTAGCTCGCAACGGGATCTACGACCTGTTCCGGTGCCTGGCACACCCTCCGGGCAGCAACGTGGTCCTGCCCGCCTACCACAGTGGCAACGAGGTCCTGGCCATCCGGGCCGCGGGTGTGACGCCGCGCTTCTACTCGATCGACCGGGCCCTGCAGCCCTCGATCGACGAGATCGAGTCGCTCTGCGACGCCTCCACATGCGCCGTCTACCTGATCCACTTCCTGGGGTGGCCCCAGCCGGTCGGCCCCGTCGCCGAGCTCTGCCGCAGGCGCGGGCTCCTGCTGGTCGAGGACTGCGCGCTCGCGCTGCTCAGCAGCTTCCAGGGAAGGCCCCTGGGGACCTTCGGCGACTACTCCGTCTTCTGCCTCTACAAGACGCTGCCGGTTCCCAACGGGGGATATCTCGCGTGCAACCGCCCACCCCTGCCGGACCTCGACGCGATCCCGATCCAACCATGCCCGATGGGAGCGACGGCGCGCCGAACCATCGACCTGCTGCTGGGATGGCTTCGCCTTCGGGTCGGACCGTTCGCCGCCCTCCCCGCGGCCGTCAAGAGCGGGATCGGCAGCCTGCTGCGCGGGACCCGCCTCCGGGGCGTTCCCGTCGGAGACATGGGGTTCGCTTTGGACCGCGCCCACCTCGGCATCGGCCGCCTCACCGAATGGCTCCTGCGCAGGTTCGACTACGCGCGCATCGTCGAGATCCGCCGCCGGAACTACGCCCGGCTGGCCGCGCTCCTGGAGGGGCGCGCCACGCTCCTCCCGATGGGCCTGGAGGAGGGAGTCTGCCCCCTCTTCTTCCCGGTCCTGGTCCGCGACAAGGGGGCTGCGGCGCAGGCCCTGCGGCGCCAGGGCGTCGGGGCCATCGAGTTCTGGAACTCGGGAGATCCGGAGGCGGACACGGATCGCTTCCCCGATGCCGCGTTCCTGCGGCGGCATCTTCTCGAGCTCCCCATCCACCAGGACATCTCCCCACGGCAGATCGACCGCATGGCGGAAATCCTGCTCCGGCTCGCGCCCTGGGCGTGAAGCAGCCGGTGATGCGCGCGGGCGATTCTGTCGCGACCTGAGTGCTGCGCGCAATCCTCCCAGGACGGGCGGGGGCGCGGCGCGGGAGCGGCACATCTGTTGCGCTGAGAGATCTTCAATCCAGCGGGAGGCAACATGAGGAAACTGCGGATCGCCCTCGTTTGCGGCACCCTGTTGTTGGCGGCGCTGCTCTCTCGGCCCGGCGCCAGAGCCGCCGACCCCCCCCCTTCGCGCGGCAGGGAGCTTTACGCGCGCCATTGCGCGGCCTGCCACGGAGCCGAGGGCCTGGGCGACGGGGTCGCCGCCTACCTCCTCTCGCCACGTCCGCGCAATTTCGCGCGGGGTGAGTTCCGCCTCGTCAGAACCACCAACGGAATCCCCACCGACGAGGACCTCTACCAGGTGATCACGAACGGGATGCCCGGGTCCGCCATGCCTCCCCACGACCGGCTTAGCGAGGCGGATCGGCGCCTGATCGCGCAGACGGTGCGGGCACTCTGGAGCGCCGGGCTCCGGGCGCGCTATCTCGCCGAGGGGGAGAGCGAGGAGGACGCCGACACGTTCGTCGTGGAGGACACCACCCCCGGGGCGGCCATCCCCTTCGACGGCGAGACCGAACCGAGCGTCGTCTCCACCGCACGCGGTCGCCTGGTCTACTTCCAGGCCTGCGCCTCCTGCCACGGCGTCGACGGGCGCGGTGGCACCACGCAGCAACTCGTCGACTCCGAGGGGAATCCCGCCCCCGCGCGCGACTTCACCCAGGGGGTGTTCAAGGGCGGATCGGACCTCCGCGGGATCTTCGCCCGCCTGCGCGGCGGCATGAGAGGGACCGCCATGCCGACCTTCGGCGACAGCGCGCTCTCCCGAAGCGAGGCGTGGGAGGTCGCGCACTTCGTTCGTTCGCTCGTGCCTCCGGGGGCGCAGGCTCGCGTGGCGCAAACGACCAAGACGATCACGGCGCGACGCGTCCAGGCCCTCCCGGAAGACGGCGCGGCCTGGCAAGCGGTGCCCGCCGAGTACTTGGCGCTCATGCCGCTCTGGTGGCGAGACGCGCGGATCGAGGGGGTGCTCGTGCAGGCGGCGCACGACGGCAAGGAGCTCGCGATCCGGCTCACCTGGGACGATCTCACGCGGGACGCGACGATCCTTCGACCCCAGGAGTTCCAGGACGGCGCCGCCGTCCAGTGGAGCGCGTCCGACGACCCGCCCTTCTTCGGCATGGGGGACGCGGGAGGCTCGGTGGCGATCTGGTCCTGGAAGGCCGCGCACCAGGAGGACGCGCAGGGGTTCCGCGACATCGAGGCGATCTATCCCGGCCTCTACCTCGACCACTACCCCTACCAGCGCAACACGCGCCCGGGGGAGCGTCCCGACCCCGCCGCGGTCTCGGCGCCCTTCCACGACCCCCGCTTCCTCACGGGTTGGGGCGCGGGCAATCCGCTGTCGCAGCCGGAGCACGCGCCGCCGGCGGAAGTCGCGGCCGCCAAGGGGCTCGGCACCCTCACGACCGACGCCCCCGAGCTCCACACGGTGCGCGGCGAGGGACGCTACGACCGCAACGTCTGGACGCTGGTGCTGCTCGCCCCCCTGCGCGAGGGCGCCCAGGCGCCGCGCAGCATCGCCTTCGCCATCTGGGACGGTGCCCAGGGCGATCGCAACGGGCAGAAGTCGGTGACCGTCTGGCATCGCTTCGCAAAGGAGGAGTAGACGATGGAGCGCAGGGATTTCCTCAAGGCGGCCGGCGCCGGCGTCGCCTTCACCGCCTTCGGCCCCTTCCGTCTGTTCGGGCTCGAGCCGATCGAGGTCGGCAACCCCCTCGCGAGCTATCCCGACCGCGGGTGGGAGAAGATCTACCACGACCAGTACGCCTACGACGGGAAGTTCCAGTGGGTCTGCTCCCCCAACGACACCCACGCCTGCCGCGTGATGGCCTACACCCGCAATGGCGTCATCACGCGGATGGGCTCCACCTACGACTACCAGAACTACGCCGACCTCTACGGCAACAAGGCGACGCCCAACTGGAACCCGCGCCAGTGCGCGAAAGGCTACACCTTCCACCGCGTGGTCTACGGACCTTACCGCCTCAAGCACCCCATCGTGCGCAAGGGTTGGAAGCGCTGGGCGGACGACGGCTTCCCCTACCTCACCCCCGAGAACCGCGCCCAGTACAAGTTCGACGCGCGCGGCACGGACGAGTTCGAAAGGGTGTCGTGGGATGACGCCCTCGGCTACGTGGCCAAGGGACTCCGGCAGATCGCGACCACCTATTCGGGGGCCGAGGGCGCGCAGCGGCTACGGGACCAGGGCTATCTGCCCGAGATGATCGACGAGATGGGCGGCGCGGGCACGCGGACGCTCAAGTTCCGAGGCGGGATGGGGCTCCTCGGCGTGTTCGGCAAGTACGGCATGTACCGGCTCGCCAACTCGATGGCGCTGCTCGACGACCAGATCCGCAAGGTGGGCGCCGCCGGAGCGAAGGCGGGCCGCACCTGGTCCAACTACACCTGGCACGGGGACCAGGCGCCCGGCCATCCCTGGGTCCACGGGCTCCAGACCTCGGAGTCCGACTTCCACGACCTGCGCTACTCCAAGCTCATCATCATGGACGGCAAGAACCTGGTCGAGAACAAGATGACCGACTCGCACTGGTTCATCGAGTGCATGGAGCGGGGCGCAAAGGTCGTGGTGATCGCCCCGGAGTACGGCCCGCCCTCCACGAAGGCGGACTACTGGATTCCGATCCGTCCGCAGACCGACGCTGCCCTCTGGCTCGGCATCACGCGCCTCATGATCGACCGGGGCCAGTACGACGAGGGGTTCCTCAAGCGCTTCACGGACTTCCCGCTCCTCGTCCGCAAGGACACGCTCCGTCGCCTGCGCGCCGCCGACGTCTTCCCCGACTACAAGAGCGACCTCTCGGCCGACGGGCCCTCCATGGCGCGCCAGCACTTCGTGAAGGAGGAGCACGACGCCCTCGGGGACTACGTGGTCTGGGACGCCCGCACGCAGTCGCTCAAGCCGCTCACGCGCGACGACGTGGGGGGACGGCTGGAGCGGAAGGGCATCGACCCCGCCCTCGACAAGGAGCTGACGATCACGACGCAGGACGGGCGGCGGGTGGAGGTGGCGACGCTCTGGAGCCTCTACCAGGTCCACCTCAAGGACTACGACCTCGACACCGTCTGCGAGATCACCCACTCGCCCCGCGAGCTGATCGTGCGCCTCGCCGACGACATCGCTTCCATCAAGCCCGTGGCGATCCACCAGGGCGAGGGAATCAACCACTGGTTCCACGCCACGGAGATGAACCGGGCCGCCTACCTCCCCCTCATGCTCACCGGCAACATCGGCGTGCGCGGCGCGGGCTGCCACACCTGGGCCGGCAACTACAAGGCGGCGCTCTTCCAGGGCTCGCCCTGGACCGGGCCCGGCTTCAAGGGCTGGGTGGCCGAGGACCCGTTCCACCCCCAGCGCGACCCCCTGGCGCATGGGCGCGACGTCCCGGTGAAGGGTTACACGAAGGACGAGGAACCCGCCTACTGGGACCACGGCGACATGCCCCTCGTGGTGACGACGCCCAAGTACGGACGCCGCAATTTCACGGGCAAGACCCACATGCCCACCCCGACGAAGTCGATCCTCTTCAACAACGTCAACCTCATCAACAATTCCAAATGGGCCTACGGGGTGATCCACAACGTCAACCCGAAGGTCGAGTTGATCGTCTCCATCGACATCCAGATGACCGCCTCGGTGGAGTACGCCGACATCGCGCTCCCGGCCAACTCCTGGGTCGAGTTCGAGGGGCTCGAGGTGACCGCCTCCTGCTCCAACCCGTTCCTCCAGATCTGGAAGGGCGGCATCCCTCCGGTGTTCGACACCCGCGACGACCTGGCGATCCTCGCCGGGATCGCCGCGAAATTGGCGGAGACGACTGAGGACGCGCGGTTCACCGACTACTTCAAGTTCGAGTACGAGGGCCGGCGGGACGTCTACATCCAGCGGCTGCTCGACACCTCCACGACCACCTCCGGCTACAAGCTCGACGACATCATGGCGGGCAAGTACGGCGTCCCCGGCGCCGCCCTCATGCTCTTCCGCACCTACCCGCGCGTGCCTTTCTACGAGCAGATCCACGACGACGAGCCCTTCTTCACGGACCACGGCCGTCTCCAGTCCTACACGGACGTTCCGGAGGCGATCGAGTACGGCGAGAACTTCATCGTCCACCGCGAGGGGCCGGAGGCGACGCCCTACCTGCCCAACGTGATCCTCTCCACCAACCCCTTCGTGCGGCCGGACGACTACGGGATCCCGCTCGACGCGGAGCGCTGGGACGACCGCACCGTGCGCAACGTGAAGATGTCGTGGGCCCAGGTGAAGCAAACCCGCAACTTCCTCTGGGAGAAGGGCTTCCGCTTCTACATGCTCACCCCGAAGACGCGCCACCGCGTCCACAGCCAGTGGTCCAACGTCGACTGGCATCTCATGTACGACTCCAACTTCGGCGACCCCTACCGCGTCGACAAGCGCAGTCCCGGAATCGGCGAGCACCAGCTCCACATCAATCCGGAAGCGGCGCGCGCGCTGGGCATCGAGGACGGGGACTACGTCTACGTGGACGCCAATCCGGCCGACCGTCCCTATCTCGACGCCAAGCCCTCCGACCCCTTCTACAAGGTGGCGCGCTGCATGGTCCGCGTGAAGTACAACGCAGCCTACCCCTTCGACACCGTGATGATGAAGCACGCGCCCTTCATCGCCACGGAGCGGAGCGTGAAGGCCCACGAGACGCGAGCCGACGGGCGCGCCCTGAGCGAGGGCACCGGCTACCAGGCCAATTTCCGCTACGGCTCCCAGCAGTCGGTGACCCGCAACTGGCACATGCCGATGCACCAGACCGACACGCTCTTCCACAAGAAGAAGGCGGCCGTCGGGTTCCTGTTCGGCGGCGAGGCGGACAACCATGCCATCAACACGGTCCCCAAGGAGACGCTCGTGCGCGTCACGAAAGCGGAGGACGGGGGGCTCGGGGGCGAGGGGGTCTGGGCCGTCGCGACTACCGGGTTCACGCCCGCCCACGAGAACGAGGCCATGCGCCGTTACCTGGGCGGCGACTTGACGAAGGAGGCCTAACGTGCCCAAGAACGAGCCGGACGCCACCGATCCGATGACCCTTACCGGCGTCGAGGTGCCCGCGACGGAGGAGGACGTCGTGGCCATGGCGACCGCCTTTGCCGAGGAG
Organism: Planctomycetaceae bacterium; assembly: GCA_052388375.1. Classification (GTDB taxonomy): domain Bacteria; phylum Planctomycetota; class PLA2; order PLA2; family PLA2; genus JBQTIG01. The sequence continues at coordinate 67,872 of JBQTIG010000043.1, forward strand.
TTCGCCTTCAGCGGCTGGGACGCTCCGCGCATCGCCGCGATGTTCCAGAACCCGTTCTATGCCGGACCGCATCTCGCCTGGCGCACGCTCGGCAAGGCGCGCGTGACGGCGATCATCGAGCAGTCCGTGCGTCCCCTCCGGAGGAACCATGCCCAACGTCAATAACCGGCAGATCGGGAGGATGATGTCCTACCCGTACGAGGGCGCCCGCCCGGAACGGCAGTTCGCCTTCGTGATCAACACCAACCGCTGCATCGGCTGCCAGACCTGCACGATGGCCTGCAAGTCCACCTGGACCTTCTCCAAGGGCCAGGAGCACATGTGGTGGACCAACGTGGAGAGCAAGCCCTACGGCGGTTACCCCGCCTTCTGGGACGTCAAGCTCCTCGACCTGCTCGAGAGGCAGAACCAGGGAAACCAGGTCTGGCGCGACGGCGTGTTCACCGGCAAGACGATCTTCGAGGCGCACCCCGACACCGGGTCGCGCGTCCTGGGCTATCTCCCCACCGACACCGAATGGGCGGTTCCCAACCTCTATGAGGACAACGCCGTCGGCCCCAAGGGCGTGCAGGGCGAGTACGACAAGGAGGGCACCCAGCTTCCGGTCCACAAGTCCTGGTTCTTCTATCTGGCGCGCCTCTGCAACCACTGCGGTTATCCCGCCTGCCTCGCCGCATGCCCGCGCAAAGCGATCTACAAGCGCCCCGAGGACGGCATCGTCCTCATCGATCAGAAGCGCTGCCGCGGCTACCGCAAGTGCGTGGAAGCCTGCCCCTACAAGAAGTCCCTCTACCGCCCCACGACGCGGGTCTCGGAAAAGTGCATCGGCTGCTACCCCCGGGTGGAAGGCAAGGACCCGGAGACGGGCGGACGGCCGATGGAGACCCGCTGCATGGCCGCCTGCATCGGTCAGGTGCGCATGCAGGGGCTGGTGAAGATGGAGCGCGACGGCGCCTGGACCGCGGACCGCCAGCACCCCCTCTACTACCTGGTGAAGGTCGCCAAGGTAGCCCTGCCCCTCTATCCGCAGTTCGGCACCGAACCCAACGGCTTCTACATCCCGCCGCGGTGGGTGCCGCGCACCTATCTGACCCAGATGTTCGGTCCCGGCGTCGAGGCAGCGATCGAGCGCTACCGGGCGCCCGACCGCGAGCTTCTCGCGGTGCTCCAGCTCTTCCGCCGCGACAACCGCATCATCTTCCGCTACGCGATCGAGGAGGGTCCCAAGGTCTTCGAGACCGAGATCAGCGGGAAGCCCTTCACGATGTACGACGACACGGTCGTCGCCTTCGGCGAGGACGGGAAGGAGCTCTTCCGGACCAGAGTCGAGGAGCCGTTCTACGTGCGCCCTCGCGACAGGCTCAATTCGATCTAGGAGGCGGTCATGAACACCTCGGAACGCAACGTCCAACGCGCCGTTCTCTGGAGTTGGCTCGGCCACGCCTTCCGCCGGGACGCGCCCGTCGAGGACCGTTCCACCCTCGAGCGCGCGCTTCCCGCCGCCTCGCGCGCCTTCGGCCTCGACGCGACCGCCGCGCTCGCCGCCCGCGCCGGAACCGTCGATCCGGCCTCCGCCTACGACCGGCTGTTCGGCCACACGGTGCGGGGGCCCTGCCCCACCTACGAAGGGGAGTATGGCGAGCCGCGCGGCTACCGCTTCGCGCACGAGATCGGGGATCTCCAGGGCTTCTATGCCGCGTTCGGTCTGCGACCCGCGCGGCGGGCGGGCGAACGGGCCGACCACATCGGCACCGAGTGCGAGTTCTACGCCTTCCTCGCGCTCAAGGAAGCGTGCGCCGAGGAGCTCCACGGCGCGGAAAAGGCCGAACGCTGCCGCGAAGCACGCGCGCGCTTCTTGCGCGAGCATCTCGGCCGCTTCGCGCCCGCGTTGGCCGCACGGGTGCGGCGACGCAGCGAGGAGCCCTGCTTCGTCGAGGCCGCCAAGCTCCTCGAGGAGGCCCTCAAGGTGGAGTCGGAGGCGTTGGGCGTGGAGATCGGACCCGACGACCTCGGGCTGCGCGCCGACGCCGGGAGCCCGGAAGACGCCTGCATCAGCTGCTCCGCGTCGACCGAGACGCCTCGATGAAAATCGTCTTCGATCCCCTGCTCGTCGAGGAGGCCGTGTACCTCCTGGCGCGCGCCGACCAGGGACGCTGGAAGGAGATGCGCGCGCGCATCGACCCGCTCTACGGGGGCGAGGAACGGCCGATGGCGATCGCGCACCTGACCCTGTTCCGGGCGTGGGGCGCGGCGGCGCCGTTCGAGGAGCTCCTCCCGCTGGCGGAGGGCTCGTCCCGCATGCTCGTGGCCCGTCCGCGATCGCCCTCGGACGAGGGAGCGGAACTTCTGGTGGGAGCGGAGCGAACGGTCCTCGTGCGGGTCGCACCGGAGCGGCTCCTCGAGCCGGCCGCGCTGCGCCGCTTCCTGCGTCACGAGATGCGCCATGTGTCCGACATGCTCGATCCCGCCTTCGGCTACCACCCGGACCTTGGCGTAAAGGGCCGTACGAAGGCGCAGGAGAACCTCGTGCGCGATCGCTACCGCACGCTCTGGAACCTCGCGATCGACGCGGTGGAGGAGCCTCCCGTGCCCTCCGAGGTGCGCCGGCGGCAGCTCGCGCGCGCCTTCTCCGCCCTCGAGCCGGACTCGTTGCGGCAGTTGACGTCCGCCTTCGCCGATCCCGCTCGCCGCCGCCACGAGGAGTTGGCCTCCGCCGCCCGCAACCCGTGGGCTTGGCTCGGCGTCCCGCGCCGCCACGGTCCCGCGGCGGGAGAGCCGTGCCCCCTCTGCGGGTTCCCGACCCATGCCTGGTCCCCCGCTCCCCCCACCGACGCCATCCAGTCCCACTACCCCGACTGGAGTCCCGCGGAGGGCGTCTGCGTGCAGTGTGCGGACATGCTACGCACCGCGCAGCCGTGCCCCCCCGCCCCCCTCTCCTGAACGCATGAAGCGCGCCCTGCCCAACGCCATCACGGCGTTGCGCCTGCTGCTCATCCCGCTCTTCGCGTTCCTCGCCGTCGCGGATCGCCCGCTCGACGCCGCCGTCACCCTCGCCGTCATCGCCCTCTCCGACTGGCTGGACGGCCTCCTGGCGCGCCGCCTGAGGGTCGAGAGCGCGCTCGGGGCGGTCCTGGACCCGCTCGCCGACAAGCTCACGCAGCTCACCGCGCTGGCGCTCCTCACGGTACCCGTGAGCCCGCGCTTCACGCGCGTGCCCGTGGCCTTCCTGGCGCTGGTCCTCGCGCGGGAGTTGGTTCTCCTCTACGGCGCCGTGCGGATCCGGCTGCGGCGTGCGCGCGTGGCCATTCGCCCGCGCTGGGAGGGCAAGCGGAGCACGCTCCTGGTGTTCCTTCTGCTCCTTTGCGCCTGCTTGGGAGCGCCGGAGGGCGTCGTGATGCTGCTGGCGGGCGTGACGGCGCCCCTCGTGGTGGTTTCCGCCGTGCGCTACGTCCTGGACGGCCGCAGGCAGCTCGCCGGCGCCGACCTGCCCGGCGCCGCCGCTCGCATCTCCAAGGCGGCCTGTTAGAGTACCGCCCATGCCCGAGGAGAGAACGGACGGGAGGGGCGCCGGGGAGGGGTTCGCGGAGCCGGCCAATGCGCTGCCCGAGACGACCCTCGAGGCGCTCCCCGAACCGCTGCGGCGGGCCGCGGCGCGCGCGGGCTGGCCGGCGCTCATGCCGGTGCAGGCGCGCGCCCTGCCCTACCTGATCGGCGGACGGGACATGATGGTCCAGTCGCGCACCGGGAGCGGCAAGACCGGCGCGTTCGTCCTCTCCATCCTCTCCCGGGTGGATCTCGAGCGCGCCTCCGCGCAGGCGCTCGTGCTGGTCCCGACCCGGGAGCTGGCCCACCAGGTGGCGCGCGAGGCGGCGACGCTCGCCGGGGACGACGGCCTGCGGAGCATCGCGGTCTACGGCGGAACAGGCTATCGCGAGCAGATCGAGGCGTTCCGCCGCGGGGCGCACCTGATCATCGGCACCCCCGGCCGCGTGCTCGACCATCTCATGCGCCGCACGCTCACCCTCGACGATCTGCAGGTGCTGATCTTCGACGAGGCGGACCGGATGCTCTCCATGGGGTTCTACCCCGACATGTGCCGACTCCAGCGCTTCCTGCCGCGGCAGCGCCACAACGGCTGGATGTTCAGCGCGACCTACCCCGCCTTCGTCCTGCGGCTGGCGGGGCAGTTCCTCCACGAGCCGGAGATGCTCTCGCTCAGCCAGGACAGCGTCCACGTTCTCACGACCGAGCACGCCTACGTCGTGGTGCCGGCGCTCAAGAAGGACCGGGCGCTCATCCGGATCATCGAGGTCGACAATCCGCCCTCCGCCTTCATCTTCTGCAACACGAAGGCGAAGGTGGAGTACGTCGCGGCGGTCCTGCGCAACTTCGGCTACGACGCCGACGCGCTCACCGCCGACCTGACCCAGGGCGCGCGGGAGAAGGTCCTCGCGCGGGTCCGGGAAGGCAAGCTGCGGTTCCTCGTGGCGACCGATCTCGCGGCGCGCGGGATCGACGTGCCGGATCTGAGCCACGTGATCCAGTACGAGCCGCCGGAGGATCCCGAGGGGTACGTCCACCGCGCGGGGCGCACGGGGCGCGCGGGCGCCTCCGGCGAGGCGATCACGCTGGTGGCCGGGGTGGAAGAACTCTTCATCAAGAACATCGCCAAGCAGTTCGGCATCTCCATGCTCGCCCGCCCGCTTCCCACGGAGGAGGAGGTGCAGGCGCTGGTGGCCGAGCGTGTCACCGCGCTCCTCGAGGCGCGCATGCGCGCCCTCGACAGCCTCCACACCGAGCGGAAGGAGCGGTTCGTCCCCCTCGCGCGCCAGCTGGGCCAGATCGAGGAGGAGGCGCCGCTTCTGGCGATGCTCTTGGACGAGTACTACCAGCGCTCGCTGCACGCGCCGCCGGAGGAGCCCGCGCCGCCCCCCCACGAGGGACGGCCGTCCGGAGGCGACCGAGGCCGCCGCGACCGCGACCGCGATCGGGGCCCGGACTCCCGGCGCGGCGGTCGCGACGGCCCTCGCCGCCGGCGCCGGTAGACCTGGGTGCGCTCTCCGCGGCGCAGCCGCCGCTCGCCCCCCCTACGCCTTCCGGAGGCTCCCTGCGGGCTGCGCAACGGGCAGGAATTGCGCGGTGAAGTGGCGCAGGAACGGGGGTTCGTGCGTGATGCGGTACCCCGGGAGGCGGGGGGACTCCGCGAGAAGATCGGAGAAGACCTCGAGGACGTAGTCGATGTGGCTCTGCGTGTAGACGCGGCGCGGCAGCGCCAGACGCACGAGGTCACGGGCAGCGGTGGGACCGAACATGACCGTGCCGATCCCCACGGCGCGGACCCCGCCGATCTCGTAGAGCGCGTTCACCAGCGCCTGGCCCGGCAGGAGCGCCGGGGAAGGTGCGGGAGCACCGCCCGCGCGTCGACGTAGGCGGCGTGGCCGCCGGGCGGCTTCACGGTGCGCACGCCGCGCTCCTCGAGCCCCTCGCAGAGATAGCGCACCGAGGCGATGCGGTACTCCATGTAGTCGTCGTCGAGAACCTCCCGCAGCCCAATCGCCAACGCCTCCAGGTCGCGCCCCGCCATGCCGCCGTAGGTCGGGAATCCCTCGGTGAGAATGAGGGCGTTGCGCGCGCGCTCGGCGAGGCCGTCGTCGTTGAGCGCCAGGAAGCCGCCCATGTTGACGAGACCATCCTTCTTGCCGCTGAAGGTGCAACCGTCGGCCAGGCGAAAGGCCTCCTGCGCGATGGAGCGCAGGGTGCGTCCCGCCTGGCCCGGCTCGCCGGCGCGCACGAACCAGGCGTTTTCGGCGAAGCGGCAGGCGTCCAGGAAAGAGGGGATCCCCCGCTCCCGGCAGATCGACCGCACCGCCCGCAGATTCGCCAGCGAGGCGGGCTGCCCGCCCCCGCTGTTGTTCGTGATGGTCATGAAGACCGCGCTCACGTTCCCCGCCCCCGCCCGCGCGATCTCCCGCCGCAGCGCATCCAGGTCCATGTCGCCCTTGAACGGCGCTGCGCGGGCGAGGTCGCGGGAGGCGGCGGAGGGGCAGTCGACGGCCCGCGCCCCGGACTGCTCCACGTTGGCGCGGGTGGTGTCGAAGTGCGTGTTGGCGATCACGGTGCGCCCCGGCCCTGTGAGGATCCCGAACAGGATGCGCTCCGCCGCCCGGCCCTGGTGCGTCGGCACGAAGTGGCGGAAGCCCGTGAGGTCCGCGACCTCTTCCGCCAGACGGAAAAAGGAGCGCGACCCGGCGTAGGAGTTGTCCCCGCGCATCATCCCCGCCCACTGCTCCTGGGACATGGCGGAGGTGCCCGAATCGGTGAGGAGATCGATCATCACCTCCTCGGCCCGGAGCAGGAAGGGGTTGTAGCGCGCGGCGCCCAGAAACGCCGCGCGCTGCTCCCGCGTCGTCTTCCGGATGGGCTCGACCCCCTTGATCCGGAACGGCTCGAAGATGACCCGGCTCAAGCGCCGGCCTGAGCCTGGACCAGAAGCGACTCGGCCAGGGCGACGTAGTCGGTGTGGCGCCCCTTCGTACACGTCGGGGTCTCCCGGAACCCCGCCTGAAGGCGGTCGCGGTCCGCGAGCGTGAGGACGTTGCGGCCCATCGGGAAAAGGACGTTGTCCTCCTTGGCGATGTGGGCCCGCAGGAGCGCTGCATAGGCGAGGGTTTCCTTCCGCAGGCCGTCGTGATCGCCCGCGGCGATCAGGGCCCTCATCCGCCTGACACTGGCGCGACCATCCTCGTGCTCCTCCAGCATGCACCCGATCGGCCCGGCCTCGCGCGGGATCCCACGCTCCTCCAGGATCGGGAAGAGCTGGGACTCCTCCTTGGCGTGGTGACAGCCATCCGCGAAGCGCGCGATGAAGTCGATCGCCTTCTCGTAGAACGCGACGGACATCTTCCTCCTGGACGCCGTCTCCAGCGCCTGCAGGACCTTTTCGATAACGCGGTGCTCGTCCATGAGCACCGCCGTGGGTTCGAACATGCGGCCTCGCTTTCCGCCGCGGAATTGGACGCGGGAATCCGCACACTCCGGGGCGTTCGATTCTGTTCCCCTGTTCCCGCGCAATCGCCGTTCCAAGGCGGGGCCGGCCGTGGTAGCCTGCGCGGAACTCTCAGGAGGTACTGCGATGGGCAAGACGGTCATTGTGGGAACGACCCCTGGCAAGGACAGCACGACGCTCCTCTTTTCCGGCGCCACCGCCGACGAGATCGCCGATCGCATCGCGGTCTTCATGACGGCACGCGGCTACCGGCTGGAGAGCGGGGACAAGCACCAGGCGGTCTACGGCAAGGGGAGCGCCGTCGCCCAGGCCTTTCTGGGGGCCTTCATCAATCGGCAGAAACACAACATCACGGTCGCCCCGGAGGACGGCAAGGTGGCGGTGGTCATCGCACGGGGCATGGTGGGGGGCTTTGGAGGCCTCATCGGCGTGCGCCGGGTGAAGAAGGAGTTCCAGACGATCGTGGAGGGGCTGCAGTCCCGCCTGCTCGGCTGATCCGGAGGGCTTGCGAGTCGACCCCCCGCGGGTCCCGGAGCGCGACGACCCTGCGCCTGGGGGCCCTCCCGGGTCGCTGCTCCCGCGGCTCGAGATCCCGGCCGCCACGGTCCTCCTCGTCGGAACGCGGTTCGAGCACGTGCGCGCGATCCACTCCTGAAGCGTGGCATTGCGGAGGCTGCCCCGCGCCCCGGGAGGCGACCCGCCTCCGCCCCCTTCCCCGGCCCCCGCCGGATCGCTAGAATGACGGGGCGCCGCGGGGCCGCGGCCTGAGAGGAGCGCGTCATGTCCATCGCGGTCACCACGCCTACCGGGCACATCGGGCGGGTCGTCGCCGCGCACCTGCTGGACGAGGGGGAGGCGGTGACGCTGCTCGTGCGCGACGCCGCCAAGGTGGAGGACCTGGTCAAGCGCGGCGCCACCTTCAAGATCGGGGAGCTGACCGATGCCGCCTACGTGACCGAGGCCACGCGCGGCTGCAAGGCGCTCTTCTGGGTGACCCCGCCGGACTACGCCGTCAAAGATCTGCGCGCCTTCCAGCGCCGCTGCGGCGACGCGGCGGCCAAGGCGGTGCGCGCCAACACGATCTCCCGCGTCGTGCACATCTCGAGCATCGGCGCACAGCTCTCCAAGGGGGTCGGGCCCATCAATGGGCTCCACGACGTCGAGCAGCTCCTGGACGAGGCCACGAAAAACGTCACCCACCTGCGTCCCGCCTTCTTCTTCGAGAACTTCGCGTCCCAGCTGGACAACATCCGCCTCAAGAGCAGCATCTTCCTGCCGATCTCGGGCGACCGTCGCATCCCCATGGTGGCGACCCGCGACATCGCCCACATCGCGGCGCACCGGCTCATGGACCGCAAGTGGACGGGGCGGTCCGTGCGCGGCGTGCACGGGCCGGAAGACCTGAGCTTCGACGAGGTGGCGGGGCAGCTCTCCGAGGCCCTGGGCCGGCGGATCACGCATGTCCGCGTACCCGAGGAGGAGGCGCGCAAGGCGCTCCTCGCCGCCGGTATGGGGAAGAGCGCCTGCCATGCGATGCTCGAACTCCACCGCGCGATCGAGGCGGGCACGCTCCTCTCCGCGGAACCGCGCACGGAGAAGACGACCACGCCCACCTCCTTCTTCGAGTACGCCCGCCAAGCGCTGGCGCCGCTCGTCGGACGCGCGCCCCCCGGCGATCTATTCTGACCGAGGGGGAAAGAGCATCCCCACCTGCGGGACCGGGAGGCCGCGCGCCCAGGCCCAGCGCGCGGCGCGATGCCAGGCGTCCTCCCGCTCGCCCCCCGTTTCCGCGCGCGCCACCCCGAAGTCGACTCCCGAAAGGCGTTCCACCGCGAGCGCGGCGGCATGACGACCCGCGCCCCCCAGCTGCGCCGCGGCGAGGGGCAGGAAGGCGGCGTCCCCGCGTTCCGCAAGAATTTTCAGGACCTCCTCGACGACTTCGACGCGGCAGCGCGCCAGGACCGGGGCGAACTCCACCGGCAACGCGAAGGCCGCCGCACGCACATCGTTCCTCTGATCCTCCGTCCGCGCGCGACAGCCGTCGAGCGACCGGGCGGCCTCGCGCAACAGCCCCTCCTCCCCCAGCGCCGCCGCGGCCGCGAGCCGCACCTGCGGCTCGGGATCGGTCTGCGCGCTCCGTCGCAACGCCTCGGCGCCCTTCCACCTTCGCGCGCACGCCTCCCGCGTCGCCGCGAGCTTCCCCTGCTCCAGGAAAAACAGCTCAGGCTCAGCCCCCGACCGCCCCCAGGCCTCGAACGACTCCAGCGGCTCGTTGAAGCCCAGCCCGCGCCGCAGGACCTCGTAGGCCACCTCCCCGTAGGAGATCGCTCTTCCGTGGAAAAACGCGAGGGTGAGACGGATGTCGCGGAGCGACGCGAGGAGGGCGGGGTAGGCGGTCGGACCGAGCTCCGCGAGCCTGGTCGCGGCTTCGTTGCCCCGCAGGCCGTGGAACGGGTCGCGCACTTCGCGAAGCCGTTCCACCCAGGCGCGCGCCGCCTCTTCCGGGGGGCGGTCCGGGGAGGGGGGCGGGGGCAGCGCGACCGGGGTGGCATGGATCGACGCACGCAGGCGCGTCGATTCCTCGTCGGGCCCGGCCAGTATCTCGGCCGCCTCGACCGCCGCTTCGGCCAGGTCGGGACGCATTCCCTGGTCCCATGCGGATCGCCACTCGCGTGCCAGTCGCGCCGCCAGGATCGGGAGCGTATCCTCCGGCGCGAGCGCCACTACGCGCCCCCACGCCTCGCGCGCCTCGTCGACGTTGCCCCGTTGGGCTGCGTGGACGAAGAGCGCGAACCGGAGCCCGAGGTCGCGCGGGCCAGGGTCGGGGGCCACGTGCGCCCACGCGGTCTCCGCGGAAAGGCGGCGCAGGGCGTACGTGTGCGTCAGGAGCAGGCCCGGCTCGAGAAGCCACCCCGCATCGCGGCCCGAACGGACGTACAGGAGCCTGGCCCGCTCGGGCGCCCTGAGACGGGCGAGCAGCGCCCCCTCCGGACCGGGAACCGCCCGCTGCGCCACCTCCCCGAGCGGAGAGAGCTCCCGGGCGAGGGCAGAGGCGAGCAGCAGGAGCAGCGCAAGCGCGGTGCGCACACGAAGAGGATACGGGAGCCGTCGCGGTCGGTTCGCCGAAACCTGTATCCTTGGGCCCATGCAGAGGGCACTGACGACACTCCTCCTGGCCGCCTCGGCCGCGGCCGCCGATGGCATCGTCTTCGAGCGCGATCTCGAAGCGGCGCGGGCCGCGGCAGCCAGGGACGGACGGCCGGTCCTGCTCTACTTCACCTTCGACACCTGACACTGGTGCAAGGTCCTCGAACGAGAGACCTTTCCCGACGCCGCGGTCGCGGCGCTCAGCCGGCAGTTCCATTGGGTCGAGGTGAACCGGGACCGCACGCCGGAGATTCCCAAGCGCTACAACGTCTCCGCCTACCCCACGCTTCTTGTGCTCTCGCGCGACGACGAGAAGATCCACCGCTCCGCCGGGTTCCGGATGCCCCCGGAGTTCTGCGCGCAGCTGCGCGACGCCGCGCGCCGCGCGGCGCTCCACGACGCCGGCGCCCCCTGGGACGAGCCCTCCCCCCGCCCCCCCACCCTCGCCTCCGGCAGAAGGGTGACCACGTTTCCCGCACCTTCG
>JBQTIG010000044.1:0-43286 GCA_052388375.1 Planctomycetaceae bacterium
AAATAGGTGCGGCAGGCGAGCGCGCGGCCTTCGCGGTTGGAGCAGAGGCCGTCCCTGAGCCAGGGACAGACCGAGCCGTCGCCGGGAGCCGGCGGGCCGCCGCGGGCGACCATCTCGTCGTACTCCACCCGGGTGAGCCAGAGCTCGTGGCCCGCCTCCCGGAACCGGCAGCAGCGGCCGCTCCGCTCGCAGACAAGCTCGGGACGCGTCGCGACCTCGGCCTCCGCGCGCGCGTAGATCTCGCGCAGCGTCACGCGCGCGGCCTCCGGACCAGCGCTTCCAGCTGTGCGCGCGGCGTGGCGGGATCGGCGATGGCCTCGATTTCGTCGGCGGCGTACCGCGGCCCGGTGTCCATCCCGGGGCACTTGCGGCTCTCGGCCTCCCACGCCTCGCGGGAAGCGACGAGCCGAGGCCAAAACGGGTAGGCGAGGCACTGCCGCGGCTTGCCGTCATGCACGGTGCAACGCCGCTCCTCCGAGAGCAGGATGCAATCGCCGTTCTCGCGTTCGCGGAGGCTGCGCCGCTCCCCCACCGCGCGCGTGTAGTCGGCGCGGAATCGCTCGAACCCGAGGCCGAGCCGCGCGGCGAGGACCCGCTCCTCGCCCGGCGCGAGCCAGACGTTTCCCGGCGCCCCGGTGCAGCAGTCGCCGCACCGGGTGCACCCGAACTTCAGCCCCTCCCCGAACCAGGGCTTCATGCCGCCCGCTTGTCACGCCGCCGGCGCAGGAACCAACCCGCCAGAACCAGAAGCGCCAGCGTCCCGGCGCCGCCGCCCACCGGCAGCCAGGGAATCCCGCCTCCCCCTCCCACACCCTCCCCCTCGCTCCCTCCGCGCGGGGCGGGCGCTCCGGCCTCGCCCGATTCGGTGAGCCCGGTCACCGGCACGAAGGCCTTGCGCGTGCTCGCCGCTGCTACCAGCCAGTCGGGCGGCTTGTCCGGCCCCAGTCCCGCCAGCAGATCGGGATCGGCGGGCGGAAGCCGCCCCTGGTAGAGCCGGCCGTCGCCGATATCGCGTGTGCCGCTGCAGAGCCGCACGAGGTTGACCTCTTCCTCGCGCGCGCTGAACCGAGCCTTGTTGCTCTCGTACTCCGCGCGCGCTCTCTCGATGCGCGCCTGGCGCTCTTCGCTCGTGCCGGGGAGCCGCGGCGCGAGCTCCACGAGCCGCTGGTAGGCCTGGGGGCAGTGCGGCAGGAGGGAACGCGCGTGCTCGTAGTAGCGCGCGGCCCAGGCGTACTCGCCGTGCTCGAAGGCGACCTCGGCGAAGGCGAGGCTGAAGGCGTAGTCGTCGCCGAAGATCGCGCGATACTCCAGGAGCAGCCGCCACGCCTCGAGCATATCCCCCTCCTCGGGGAGCAGATTGGCGTGGATGAGCGCCGCGCGCAGCCAGGCGTTGCCGTGGAGCACCGCGAGGAACTCCGAGCCGGCGCGCCGCGCGCACGCTTCCCGCGCCTTGCCGTAGGCGAACAGCGCCTCCTTGAGTCGCGCCCGAAATCCCAGGAGGAGGCCCATGTTCTTCCAGTGCTCGGGGCGGTCGGGCTCGTCCTTCACGAGCTGGCGCAGCACCGCCTCGGCGTTGTCGAAGGCGTTGTCGGCCTGGAAGGCGCCCGCCTGGTTGTTGCGGATGAGCCGGCGCAGGGCCGGCGTGGGGGCCCAGCGGAGCGCCTCCTTCCAGAGCTCCTGCGCCTTGTCGTACTCCTCGGCGACGTACTGATCGCTCCCCAGCTGCAGGTAGCTGCGGGCGAGGAACTCGGCGCACATCTCGACGCGGTACTTGCGCTGGACCAGCGCCTTCAGATCGGCGATGGCGCCCGGGTCGCCGTGCTTGGTCTTCTCGAATTCGCGCCCCGCGAACTTGATGAGCGCGCTGGCCAGGAGGATCAGGTCCGGCTCGCTCCGCCCTTTGCGCGCGAGCGCCTGTTCCATCAAGGAGAAATCGCGATAGGCGAACTCCAGCAGCTCCTGGAGGTGGCCCGCCGCCTCGGCGCGTATGCGCTCGATCTCCTCGACCGGGGCCCCCTGGGCGCGCAGCCGGCCCAACACCTCCTGGGTCTGCTCCGGCGCCTCGATCACGTACTGGATGCGGATGACGGCAGCCTTGAAGAAGGCATCGGCGCAGTTGGGATCGAGCCTTGCCGCATCGTAGGCGCGCTCGATGGCGCGGTCGTAGCGCTGGCCGACCGACTCCGTCCCGGAGTCGTCGCGCAGGATGCGCTCCACGTCCAGGAGGATCTCCTCCACCTGCTCTCGCGCCGGGAGCGGCCCCCCCCAGGCGAGTAGGACGAGGAGCAGGAGCCTCGCGCGGGGCATCATCCCCGCATTGTATGGCCCCAACAGAAGGCGGGCGGGTGCGACCCGCCCGCGGAGGCCTGGCCAAGCGCGCAAGACGAAGGATCAGGGCATCGTGGAAAGGAAGGAAGAAGTGTCGGGCATGCGCTTGGCCAGTGCCCCCAGTCTCACCCGGGATACCGACGCTCGTCGCGGAACTTCCGATTGCGGCCCGTAACCTCCTGCCGGCAAAGTTGTTAGGATGGACCCTGCGTAGCCCGCACCGCCCCGAGATACCCGCTTGGCCACCCAGCGAGACATCGAACTGGCTTCGCTCCTCTACCGGAGCGGCATCCTCTCCCAGGAGCAGATCCAGGGGGCCCTAGGGCATCAGGGGCGGCTTCTCTCGGAGGGGAAGAACCTCACCCTGCCGGAGGTCCTGGTGGAGCAGAAGCAGATGACCGCGGAGGTCGCGGCCACCTTCACGCTCGCCCCGCTGGAACAGCTGCAGCCGTTCGGCGGCTACCGCCTCGACGGGCGGATCGGGGACGGCGCCTCCGCGCGGGTCTACCGCGGCACCTATCTGCCCAAGGGGCTTGCGGTCGCGGTGAAGGTGCTGCACCCCGAGCAGGCGCTGCAGGAGAAGCCGCTCAAACGGTTCGTGCGCGAGGCGCGCCTCTTGTGCACCCTCCGCCACGACAACGTCGTCAAGGGGTACGAGTGCCGCAACCTGAAGGGGTTCTGGTTCCTCTCCATGGAGTGGCTCCAGGGCGGCACGGTGCTCGAGCGCATCGACAAGCGCGGGCCGCTAGAGGCGAACGCGGCGCTCCACGTCACGCGACAGGTGGCGCGGGCCCTCTCCTTCCTCTACTCCCAGGGGATCGTCCACCGCGACATCAAGCCCGGCAACATGATCGTGGACGACGCCTGGCACGTGAAGCTCATCGACCTGGGGCTCTGCCGCATCCTCGGCAAGACCGAGGAGGCGTCGGGCACCACCGTCGGCACCGTGGGCTACATCTCCCCCGAGCAGGCCAAGGGGATCTCCGATCTCGACATCCGGAGCGACATCTACTCCCTGGGCGTGACGCTCTACCACATGGTGGTGGGCGAGGTCCCCTTCAGCGGCGAGAACGACCTCGAGGTGATGAGCAAGCAGATCCTCCAGTCGCTCAAGTCGGATCGCCTCAAGTCGGTCAACATCGCCCCCTACGTCCACTACGCCATCGAGAAGATGATGGCCAAGGACAGAGACATCCGGTTCCAGCACCCCGACGATCTGGTGCGCGAGCTCGACGGCTACCTGAGCACCGTGCAGTTCCAACCCATCCCCATCGCGCGCCCGGTGTCCGAGACGAAGGGCCGCGAGCCGCCCCGCACGCAGCCGCGCAGCGACGTCAAGCCGGGCGCGCCCATCTCGCGGCGCAAGCGGTATCGCTAGTCGGCGACCTCGAGGGTCGCGAGAAACGAATCGAAGGCCGGGCGCGCCCAGCGCCACCAAGGTTCGGGACAGGCGCCCACGGCCACCACCATGCGGTCCCCGGCGGGGAGCGCCATCACGAGGCAGCGGAGCGATTCGCCGCGATGCCGCGCGCGCACCTCCTGCAGGCGCGCCGCGCGCCCCGCCACCGTGCGCTCCTCCGGCTCGCCTTCCAGGAGGACCCGCGTGGCGGCGAGGCGGAGGCGCGCCAGCGCCCGGTCGAGGCAGGCCGCCGCATCCGCGCCGGGGGACGGCAGGTCGTAGACGAAGAGCTCCAGCGACGCGAAGAGCGCGACGCGCTCGAACTCGAGGGCGCGGCCGCGCACCCCGTCGAAGGAGGTCGCGATCCAGGAGCGGTCGGGCGCGCGCAGGGCGAGCCCCGCCCCCGGGTGGCGCGTCACCACGCTCGCGGGATCCTGCAGGAAGGGCCAGCGCAGCGCCTCCTCCGGGGTGAGCCGCCGCTTCGCGTTGGCTTCCCGCGCCAGCTCCACCCGCTCGCGGGTGGCACGGCGCGCCACGAGGGTCTCGCCGTTGAGCTCGATGGCGAGGGAACCTTCGCCGGGGCGCCAGAGGGCGCGCTGGAGTCGCGCGTCGCCCTCGTGGCTCAGCGCGCGGCAGGGCCGCGGATCGTTCGAGAGGGGGGCGGGGGCGTCGGGCTCGCGGCGCAGGAGGTGCGTGGCGGGGACCATGCGGCGCAGGTCCAGCGTGGTCACGGCGCGCGTTTCGCCCGGGGCCGCGCTGCGCTGGAATTCGGCCCAGGCGAGGAGCGGCAGGCGGAACCCGGGGGGCGCGTCGATGGAGACGGTCTCCTGGCGGCCTGCGCGACGTACGTAGGCGACGATGCGCCCGTCGTGCACCTGGCCGGCCACGCTGTCGGTCTCCCCGCCGTAGCGCTCGCTCAAGAGGAACTCACGCGGTTCCCCCTTCGCGCCCGCCACCTCCACGCAGTGGATCTCCACGTCCTCGCCGCCGCCCGGAAGAAAGAAGACGGCGCGCTCCTCGGCGCGCGTGCGGCCGGGTGCCTCGGTGAGGACGAGGTGGCGCCAGCCGACCACCTTGCCGCGATGGAAGACGAGGAACCACTCGTCGGCGCGGGTGATGAGGCGCGGCGTCGGCGTGGGCGTGCGGGCGCGCTCGATCAGCTGGATGCGCTCGCGCGGGATGGCGAGGGTGCCTGCTTCGAGGAGGAGCCGTACCTCCTGCGCGTTCTCCTCGGTGACCGTGCCGACCAGAACCCCTCCGTTGTCGAGGTGGACCGCGTCTTCAGCGCCCGCCGCGGGGGCGAACAGGAGGAGGAGCAGGATGCGCCGCACCTTGGTAGCTATCGGCACCGCGCCCCTCCCCCCCCGAACGCGGCGATCCCCCGCCCGCGCTCCGCCGCCCATCCGACTCCCCCCCATGCCCGCTTCCAGGCCCCGCCTGCGGCACGCGTGCCGCGGCCGGCGGTCCCAACCCCTTGCGCCGCAACCCCTTACCCCGCCCCCGATCCCTGACCCTCAGGGCTGGAGGCTGCGGAGGCGGGCCAGGGCGTCGCGTTCCAGGGCGGCGGCGCTGCGGAGCAGCGTGCCGCCCTCCTCGCGGTGGGCGTGATAGAGGCGCTGCGCCTCGTCGAAGAGCGACGGGTCGTCGAAACCCCAGGGCATGATCTCGAGGAACCGCCGCAGCTCCTCGCAGACGCCGGCGTAGAGTTCGTGCGCTTCGGCGAGCGCCTCCCGCGCCGCCCCGTCGCACTCCCCGCGCCGCAACACCTCGGCCAGGAAGTCCCGCACCGCCCAGCGCGAGCCGTGGTGGTTGAGCATGGAGAGCCCGAGCCAGGGGCGGAACCGCCTCGCCTGGTCCTGCGGGAGCTCTTCCGGACCCCCGGGCGCCTGCAGATCCTCGATCAGCGCGGCGTAGGCGTCGAAGCCGAACGCCAACGTGTCGTTGCTCGGCAACGTGAGAATCTCCACCGCGCCCTTCAGCCCCTCCCGCGTCGTCTCGGCGCCGGTGGGCGTGCGCTCCCGCGGCCCGATGAGGCAGAGGGCGTAGACCATGGGCAGATCCGCCGCGGACTCCTCGAGGGGGTGGTGCACGCACCAGCCCTTGCGGAACCTCTCCTGGCTGAACCGCAGGCCGTCGCCGAGCAGGCAGTTGACCAGGAGGTCGCCCCGGTCGATCCCGGTTACGCAGACCCACTCCGCGCCGCCCAGCCCGCTCCCGAGCAGCGTCGGGGGCGACACCTGGAGCGGCGTGATCACCGTGCGCCCGTCGGCCAGCGCGTTGCGCAACCGGTCCCACGCCTCCTCCTCCTCCACTTCGTCCAGGAACTCGCACGAGAAGCCGAACGCCGCCAGTCCGCGCCGCAGCGTATCGTTCGCGAAGCCCCCCCACTGCAGCTCGCCGGTGCGCGTGTAGTAGGTGAGCCAGAAGGGGTCGCCGCTCACCCCCGCGATGTAGGGATAGGACTCCTCCCCCGCCAGCACGCGCAGCGCCTCCTTGAGGCCGAGCACCTGCGTGCTGCCGTTCAGGGAGAGGCGCACCGCTTCCACGGTGCAGCCCTCCATCTGCGCCCCCTTGAGCGACAGGTCCGCCAGGTTGGCGTCGAAGATGAGCGCGCCGCGCAAATCGCTCCCGTCGAACCGCGCGTAGGCGAGGTTGACGTCGGTGAAGAGCGCGCCCCGGGCCGCGCACCGGCTCAGATCCGCGCCCTGGAGGTTGACGTTGTGGAACGAGGCGCCCGCCAGATCGGCGCCGCCGAACCGCGCGCCGGACAGAAGGCAGGCTTCGAAGGTGGCGCCGCGCAGGTCGGCCTGCTCGAAATCGAAGGGGCCGGCGCCGGAGAGATCCGCCTCGGTCACCTTGAGCCCGCTCCAGTCCATGCCGCCGAGGGGGAGGCCCGCCGCGGCACGCTCCCGAAGCGTGCGAAGGCGCGCCTCCCCGTGGGCGGGGTCGGCGGAGGGCTGCTTCGGGCCGGAGGTGGCCTGTCGGGACATGCGAGGGACCTTCGCAAGGAGCGCGCCGCCTGTCAATCGCCGTCCGGCTCGGATGCTACGCTGCCTGCTTGTCCTCTTTCCGCGTCAAGTCGGTCGACCCCGCCGTCGCGTCGCTCCTGGCCGGCCGCCTGGGCATCCACCCGGTGACGGCGCAGGTGCTGGCGACCCGCGGCTACACCACGCCCGAAGCCGCGCTCGCGTTCCTCAATCCCGGCGCGGCGCAGATCCATGATGCGGCGCTGTTCGACGACATGGAGCGCGCGGTGCAGTCCATCGAGGCGGCCTGCCGCGCGGGGAAACGGATCGCGGTCTATGGGGACTACGACGTGGACGGCGTGACCGGCACCGCGGTCCTCACCCGCGCGCTCCGCGGCCTCGGGGCGGACGTGCGCCCCTTCATCCCGCACCGCGTGGAGGAGGGTTACGGCCTCAATGCGGCGGCGCTCACGCGGCTGCAGGCGGAGGAGTGCGCCCTGGTGGTGACCGTGGACAACGGCACCGGGCGCTCCGCGGAGATCGAGGAGGCGCGCGCGGGCGGCCTCGAGGTGGTGGTGACCGACCATCACGAGCCGGGCGGGACGCTGCCCGACTGCCCGGTCCTCAACCCCAAACGCGCCGACTCTCGCTACCCGTTCCGCGGACTGTCCGGCTGCGGCGTCGCCTTCAAGCTCGCCTGCGCGCTCTTCCAGGGCCGCCATCGCCTGGAGGATCCCGCGTTCAAGGCGATGCTGCCCGAGCTGCTCGCGCTGGTGGCCCTCGGCACGGTGGCGGATGTGGTCCCGCTGGTGGACGAGAACCGCAGCATGGTGTCGCTGGGGCTGAAAGCGCTCTCGGCCACGCGTTCGCCCGGCCTGCGCGCGCTCCTGGAGGTGGCCGATTGCCGCGGGAAGCGGGTGCGCGCCCTCGACATCGCCTTCCGGATCGGCCCGCGCATCAACGCCGCGGGGCGCATGGGCTCGGCCCACGAGGCGCTCGACCTCCTCCTCTGCGAGGATCCCGCGGAGGCCGCGCGGCTCGCGGCCAAGCTCGACGCGGGCAACCGGGAGCGCCAGCGCGTCGAGCGGCGCCAGGCCGAGGAGGCCTTCGCCATGGCGGAGGCGGACCTGAAGCGCTCGCCGGGCCCCGCGCTGGTGCTGGCCGGACGCGACTGGCATCCCGGCGTGATCGGCATCGTGGCGGCCCGGGTGGCCGAGACGTTCCGCCTCCCCGCGGCCCTCATCACGATCGCGGGCGGGAACGCGCGCGGGTCGGCACGATCCCACGGCGGCATCCGCCTCCATGAAGCGCTGGAACGCTGCAACGCGCATCTCCTTTCCCACGGGGGACACGCCTTCGCGGCTGGCTTCACCCTGGAGCCGCGCAACGTGGCGTCCTTCAAGGAGGCGTTCATGAGCGCCGTGCGGGCGCAGGAGCCCGGGCCGAGTCCGCCGCTGGAGGTGGACGCCGAACTGCCCATCGATGCGATCCATGCCGCGCTGGCCGGCGAGATCGACCGCTTCCAGCCCTCCGGCACCGGCAACGAGGAGCCGGTATTCTGCGCCTTCGGCGTGCGGGCGGCCGGGCGCACCCGCCTCAT
Source organism: Planctomycetaceae bacterium (assembly GCA_052388375.1). Lineage (GTDB taxonomy): Bacteria > Planctomycetota > PLA2 > PLA2 > PLA2 > JBQTIG01. The sequence goes on from JBQTIG010000044.1 coordinate 8,294, forward strand.
GGGTCAGGCCGAGCGCCACCTCGGGTTTTTCGCCGCCGGGGAGCGCGTCTCGGTGCGCGCGATTGGATTCCACATGGCGGACCAGCTCCCGCTGCTCGACGCGCCCTTCGATCTCGCCTTCACCCTGCGTCCCCGGGACGGTCCGGAGGGCGTCGAGATCCTGGTGCGTGAAATCCTGCCCGCGGCCTGCGCATAGGGCCGCCGTCCGACGTGTCGCCGGCGGGCGGCGCGGGCTCAGTGGCGGATGGGCGTATCGAACCGTACCGCGAAGATGCGCCGGATGTAGGCTCCCGCCAGCTCCTGATCGGTGCGCACGACCTCTCCGCGCACCCGAACCTCCCCCAGCGCTCCCATGGCGATGACGAGCTGCACGAAGGTCCCGCTCTCCATGGGCACCTCGATGTCCGAGGAGGCCAGGAGGGCGCCCATCGACCCGACGTTCTCGATCACCGCGTCGAACGCCCCGGCCCCCTCCACCTCGACCCGGGCGGGATAGCTCACGCTCACGCGGGCGTGTTCGCGCTTCTCGCCGGGGACCATGGGTCCATTCCTAACCGGTCACGGGGACGATTGAAAGCCCGTCCGCCCCCCCGCCCCCCGAGCCTAGAATGGTTGGGTGCGTGCGCGCCTCCTCCTTGCGCTCCTCCTTCTGGCGGCCTCGGCCGGCGCCGGGGAGTTCCTCGACAAGAACGTCGTCCTTCTCGACCCGTTTCCCCGGGAGGTGGGGCGCGGCGGCGCGTTGGTCATCAAGGGGTTTCTCCAAAACGGCCACCAGACCCCCGAACTGATCCTCATCGCGCCGCGGGGCCAGACCTATCTCAACAAGAAGAACGACATCGTCGGCACCTCCTGCACCTTCACGGTGGCGCTGGAGGAGGGGGCGGGGCCCTACCGTATGGAGCTCATCGCGCGCGACCGGAGCGGCGTGAAGAGCGCGGCCCGGTTCACCGTCTGGCACGGCGTGAGGCGCCCCGACGTGGAGGAGGAGCCGCCCCCGCCGGAGGGCCCGCCGATCCCCGTCACGCTCCACGAGCGTCTCCTCGAGAAGCGATGCTTGCGCCTGCTCAACGAGTTCCGCGACTCCATCGGGGCGAAGGCGCTCGCATGGAACGAGGCCGTGGCGGAGCGGGCGCGGGAGCACGCGGAGCGGATGGCCAAGGCGGAGCGCCGGCTCCATAAATTCGGCAACGTCGGGATCCTGGAACTACTGAAGGGGCAGGCGCCCGGCGCGGACGGATCCATCCCCCTCGGTTCGGGATGGCCGCGAGTCGATTCGCTCCGCCCCTTCGTCAAGCCGAAGTTCGGAACCAACGACCCCCGGGTGCTCAACCACGTGGTCGATTTCGTCCTGGCGGACACCTCCCTCGAGCGGATGTTCGAGCAGTACTTCGTGCGCGAGGCGGCGTTCCGTCTGTGCGCCGCCGATCCCCACGCCCTCGAGGCGGCCGTCGGCGCCGCGCGCAATCCCAACAATCCTCAACTCGTCTATATCGCCATCTGCATCATCCAGGTGAACGACACCGCCCTCATCGACCGGCAGGACCGCGGCTTTGCGGCGGCGCTCAAGGCTTGCGCCACCCGCGACCCCGGCGCGATTCGCGCCCTGGGCGTCTGGGGCCGCGAACGGAAGTCGGTCGCAGCTCTCGAAAAGTTGATGGCCGACGAAGAGCCGCCGGTCGCCTCCGCGGCGCTCGACGCGCTCCTGCTCCTGCGGGAGGAGGAGACCCGGGCGCAGTTGGCGAAGCGGGAGGAGGCGGCCCTGCGCGCCCTCGACAGGCGCGAATACGCCCAAGCGGCGCGCGAGCTGGCCTGCATGCGGGAAGCGTTCTTCGATCGCCTCATCCCCGAGACCGCGGCGCGCATCGCGAAAGCGATCGAGGAGACCGCCCTGCGGGAGTTGGCGGAGCTGCGCAAGGAGCCCGACCCCGCCGCGCAACGCGAGGCGCTGGAGGGTCTCCTGAGGCGCTGCGCAGGACTCCCGGTGGCGGAAGCGGTACGCAAAGCCCTGCCGGGCTGATCAGAGCCCGAGACGCGGGGCGATGGCCTGCATCGCGCGAAGCGCCAGCTCGGCGAACTGCTCCAGGGAGAGGCCGATCTTTTCGCACTGGGCGATCGCCTCGCGGTTCACCTGCTTGGCAAAATCCTTCTTCTTCATCCGCTTGAGGACGGAGGCGGGCTCCACCGCGGCGAGCTTCTTGTCCGGCATCACCAGGGCGGTGGCCATGATGAGCCCGGTGATGGTTTCGGAGCAGGAGAGGGCGAAGTCGAGCCAGGTGGTGCGCTCGACGTCCCCGAGCCCCTCCGCGTTGTGCGCCAGGATCGCCTTCAGCGCCGCTTCGTCCCGCACGCCCACCTCCCGGAGGATGCGCACGGTCTCCCGGCAGTGCTTGTCGGGCTCCTTCACGCGGTCGAAGTCCAGGTCGTGGAGGAGCGCAAGGCAGTAGAACGCGTCGCGGTTCTTGCCGAACCGCTCCGCCACCGCCTCTAGGACCGCCGCGCTGGCGGTGCAGTGCTTGGTGAGGAAGTCGCTCTTCACGTTTTCGTGGAAGAGCGCCTCGGCGCGCTCCCGCGTGATGCCGAAGTCGGCGATGTCGCCGGCGCCCTCCCCGCCCCCCTCCCCCGGGATCCCTTCGGGCCGAAGCAGCGGGAAGAAGACGACCTCGCGCAGGCTGTCGGCGCCGGTGAGGAGCGCCGCCATCCGCTCGATGCCCATCCCCCAGCCCGAGACCGGCGGAAGGCCGTGCTCCATGGCGACGAGATAGTCCTCGTCGAGAAACATCGCCTCGTCGTCGCCGCCGGTGCGCAGCCGCTCCTGCTCGACGAAGCAGTCGCGCTGCGCCACCGGATCCACCAGCTCGCTGTAGGCCTTGACGATCTCCCAGCCGTTCACCAGAAGCTGGAAGCAGTCGGCCAGATGCGGGCGCGCGTCGTTGCGGCGCGCCAGGGGGAGCGTGTCGGCGGGGATGCCGGTGAGGAAGCAGGGCTGGATGAGCTCGTCGCGAACCGTCGCCTTGTAGAGGGCGTCGGCCAGGTTGCCGCGCCCGAGCTTTTCGATGCGCTCGATGCGGATGCCGCGGCGGACGATCTCGGCGCGAAGCGTGGCGGCGTCGGGGAACGCATCCAGGTCGATGCCGCAGCGCTCCTTCACGAGCGCACCCAGATCGTGGCGCGGCCAGGCGCCGCCGAAGTCGATGACACGTCCGCGCCATTCGATCCGGTCGCCGCCGCAGACCTCCTTCACGAGGTGGCGCACCAGGGTTTCGGTGAAGCGGAGGTTGTCCTCCCAGTTCCAGAAGGCGCAGTAGTACTCGAGGATGGTGAAGTCCTGGAGGTGGGAGGGGTCCATCCCCTCGTTGCGGAAGCTGCGGGCGAACTCGTAGACCTTGTCGTAGCCCGCCACGATGAGCCGCTTGAGCCAGGTCTCCGGCGCGATGCGCAGGTAGACCTCCATGTCCAGGGCGTTGTGGCGCGTAACGAAGGGGCGCGCGGCGGCGCCGGAGGGGACGGTCTGCAGGATCGGCGTCTCCACCTCCTCGAAGCCGTGGGCATCGAGGAATTCGCGCAGCACGCGCACCATCCGGGAGCGCTTGCGGAACCGCTCCCGCGTCTCCTCGCTCGCCAGGAGGTCGAGATAGCGGCGCCGCTGGCGCAGCTCGGTGTCCTGCAGGCCGTGCCATTTTTCCGGGAGCGGCCGGAGCGCCTTTCCCAGGAAGGTGAGGGTGGCGACGCGGAGGGTGAGTTCGCCCTTCTGCGTGCGGAAGAGTTCGCCGGAGGCGCCCACGAAGTCGCCGCGGTCGCAGACTTCGTGGAAGAGCGTCCAGGTCGCGTCGTCGAGGCGCCCCTTGTCGAGGGCGATCTGCAGTCGGCCGGACGCGTCCTGGAGATGCGCGAAGGTGAGCTTGCCGAACGCGCGCAGCGCCATGATCCGCCCCGCCAGCCGCAGCCCCGGAGTGCCCTCGGGCAGCTTGGCGGCCTCCGCCAGAAGGTGGCTGCGGTCGAACCGCTCGGGCCATGGGTTGCGCCCCATCGCACGCAGTCGCTCGATCTTGCGCAACCGGACGTCGCGTTCGGATTCCGACACGGGCGGTATTACATCACGTTCGCTAGCGGATCGTGATGTCGGCGGGCCCTTCCCCCACGCGGAAAGAGGTCACGGGCCGTCCCGCGCGCCGCACCCGGTACTCCCCCGCGACCGGCGCCGTCGGGCCGGGCGCGGCAGCTCTTGCGGCGGGCTCCGCCGCGCGCCTCGCGGCGCTCGCAACCCAGCGCGGCGCGACCCCCCTCACCGACTCTCTCGCGACCACGCGCCCGCCGCGGTCCCCGCCCCCCTTCCCGACGATGGCCACGAGCAGTGCCGCGACCGCGAGGAGAGCGATGGTGAACTTCGTGCCCATGCCCGACGGCATTGTGGCACGACGCAACTACTCGTCGCTCGGTTCCTCGCTCGGCTCTTCGCCGGAGGGGGTGCCGGGCACCTTGAGCGTCGCCCGTTCGGCGTAGGTCTCGAGCCCGTTCAAGAGGGTCTCGCGCGACCCCGGATTGGCGCCGGACGGGATGAAGCCACCGGTGCGCGCCCCCTCGATCGCCTCACGCAGCGCCTTCGCCTCCGCCTTTTGCGCCTGCAGGTAGGCGACGATCTCCTTGATCTGCGCCTCTTGCCGCGAGACCTTCTCGCGGAGCGCGGAGACCACCGTCTCCATGTCCTCCACCTTGCCTTCGGTCCCCTGCGGGATCGCGGGCGAAGCGAACAGGACGGCGAGCAGGAAAGCAACCGGGAGCATGCGATTCATGGAGATCCTCCGCCTCTCCATCGGCCGGGCGGCGGGCCCGGCTTGAGGGGGTAGGATACGTTCCATGCGCCTCCTTGCGGTCGGTTCCGCCCTCGTGCTCGCCGTCTCCCTCGCCTTCGCCCCGGGGTTCCGGCAGCGGGCGGCGGAAGCGGACGACGCGCGTTTCGTGGAGCCCGACCCCCGCGCCCGGGCCTTATGGGGGGAGCGCGAGGGAGCGCTGGGGGTTGCGCTGAGCGGCTATCTCGCATGGGCGGACGCCGGCGCGGGCCCGATCGAGGCGCAGCGCGGCGCGTTCAAGTCCGCGATCCTCCTCGGCGCCGCGGCGCTGGGCCAGCCCGGCCTCGAGGCGGAGGTCTTGCGCCCGCAGGTGCGGCACTATCTCAGCAACCGCGCGCAGCTCGACCCCGACGGCAGCGTGTTGCGCGAGGCGCTGCAAGGCTGGGTCGACATCCGCCTCGACTTCCACCGCCAGCGCAACGCGATGTGGCTCGTGAGCGTCTCGGTGGCGATGTACCTCCCGATGCTGGGGGATCCGCGGGGGGCGGCGCTGCTGCGGGAATTCGCCGCCCGGGGACCCCTGTACGGCGAGCTCTTCCGCTACGCGCGGCGGTATCACCGCCCCTTCGCGACGCTGCGCGAGATGCTGGAGTTCTATCTCGCGCAGGGCGACCTGAACGGACGCGTGCAGGCGGGCGCGACCCTCGTCGACTACGCCCGCATCGAGAAGGAGGGACTCGACCTGCTCGCGCGCTACGAGCCGGAGATCCGCGCGGCCTTCCAGGAGGCGGTCAGCCGCTTCGTGCCCTTCAGCGACGCCCCCGGCTCCGAGGATGTGGATCGAGGCCACACGGCGCTGCATGGCCTCGCCACGCTCCGCGGGGAGGAGGATGTGAATCTCCTCCGCTCCATCGACCCGCGCAGAGTGGGCCATTACGTGACGTCGCTCACCCTCGCCCGCATCTGGGCGGGCATCGACCCGCCGCTGGAGATCCCGGGAACAGCCTTTGATGCCCTCGACGACTACCAGCGCGAGTACTACTTCCGGGCGGCCTGCCACAGCTACGCCCACGCGCGCACCGAAGAGGAGAAGCGCCGCTGGCTCAAGGTCATGGAGGCGGGGCTCGTCTGGCCCGACACCGCCGTGCAGGTCTACTGCTTCCATGCGTTGGCGTCGCTCAGTCCCGCGCACAAGGATCTTCCGCGGGAGAAGGCGCGCGAGCGCAACGTCGTCGCGCTCTTCGCCGCGCTGCGCCTCCCCCCCGACGAGCGGCTCCCCTACCTCCTCCCGGGGCTCTCTTCCGAGCAGGGCTCCTTCGATTACCAGGCGATGGCGGCGGTCGGTCTTCTGGAGGGTCGCTGAGCCTGCGCCCCGCGCCGCTTGTCGCGCTGCTGCTCGCGTGCTGCGTGGACGCGGCCGCGGAGGAGGAGCCGGCGGACTCCGGCGCGCTCCTGCGCGAGGCGGAGCAGGAGGGGCGCAAGGGGCACTACGCGAAGGCGCGCAAGCTCTACGAGCGCATCGTGCAGTTGCATCCGGGCACCAACGACGCCACCAAGGCGGCCCGGCGCGCCGCTCCGAACGCGTTTCTGCGCGCGCTCCCGCTCTGGGAAAGCGGCCCTTGCGAGCGGCGGATCGACATCTACGTCATGGGCGATGGCTTTCCCATGGAGGACCAGGGGAAGTTCGACAAGTGGGCGCGGACGACGGTGGATCTCCTCTTCAAGGTGGATTGCCTCGAGCGCTACCGCCACGCGTGCAACATCCGCGCGATGAACGTCCTGTCGGTGGAGGAGGGCGTGGACGACGCCGAGGGCCGGCGCACCTACGACACCGCGCTGGACGCGAAGGCGCTGGGCGGCGGCGGCCAGGTCTTCGTCGATTCGGGCAAGGTTTACGAGATGCTGCAGGAGGTGGAGGACCACGACGATCTGGTCATCGTGCTGGTGCAGAAGGGGAGTTTGGGGACCGGGGGCGGGGGCATCGCCGCCACGGGACGGCCCGACCGCACCACGATCGTCCACGAATGGGGGCACGCGTTCGCGGGACTGTTGGACGAGTACACCTTCGGCGCAGCCGACCGAGAGAAGGGGTTCGGCAGCCGCGGCCCCAACATTTCGGAGACCGACGCGCCCGCGGAGGTTCCCTGGGCGCACTTCCTCGAACGGAAGGTGAAGGGGGTGGGAATCGTGGAGGGGGGGGCGGGGGTCGCCAAGGGGCGGTGGCGGCCGACGGTCTCGAGTTGCGCGATGGGGGCGGCCGGATCGCTCTCCGGCTTTTGTCCGGTCTGCCGCGAGCGGGTGATCCTCTGCATTTACATGCGCGTAGGCGGCATCGACGAGGCGGAGCCGCCTCCCGAGGTGGTGCGCCGGCGCCCCGGGGAGGAGGCGCTCTTTCGCATCAAGCCGATGCGCGTGGAGGGTCCCCCCGAACTGACCGTCACGTGGCGCGTCCACCGCTACGGGCCGGAGGAGACCGTGGTCTATCCCAAGGAGGAGGCAGGCTCCGACCTTTCCGATGTTTTCGCGCTCCCCGACCGGATTCCGCCCTCCACGCGCTCGCGGCCGCCGCTCCCCGAGCCGCGCGGGGAGGTGCGCAAGGGGCAGAGAGCCGCGGGGGGATGGCAGGAGTTGCGCCTCGCGGACCTCCCCGAGGGGGTCTACGAGGTCTCCTGCTTCGTCGAGGATCCCACCCCCTGGGTGATCAAGGACGACCGCAACCTGCTCAAAGATGCGCGGACCTGGGTCCTGGAGATCGGGCCGCTTGCCGAGGACCGCCCCACCACGCCGCAGCGCTGACCGCGCCGCGAAGTCTCCGGCCGGGGGCGGGGTAGCCAACGGCACGATGCACTCGCCCGACTTCCACGCCCTGTTCCGGGCCGCCGACCGTTCCCTCCCCATGCCCGGGAGCCGCCGGCGGGGGGTGGTCCGGGACGAACCCGCATGCGGTCCCCGGCTCGCGCGCGGGCGCGGGCTCTCCCGCCGTCGGTTCCGTCCGGGGCGCTTGGTCGTCCCGATCCTCGCCGTGCTTCTCGCGGCGGCGATCGTGCTCTTCGTCTATCGAGTCTGGGTCGCCCCGCTCCTCACTTGAACTCGCCGCTGCCCGGATCCATCGCGAGCGGTTCCCTGCTCGACCCGCGCGCGAGGCGACGCAGGAGCGGGAAGAACGCGAGGACGAGGCAGGCCAGCGCGCCCCCCCAGAGTCCGAACTTCTTGCCGGAGCTCGCCGGAGAACGTCCCTCCTCGAAGACCCAGCAGCGCGCGAAGTCGACCCCGGGGTAGTTGCGCTCCAGGATCGTGCGCTCCTGGGAACCGAGCTCCTCGATCTCGTTGATGATCATGCCGCGCACTTCGTCAAGCGCCGCGATGCGTTCCACATCCGCGATCGTGCGCGCGGAGGGGAGCTTGACGATCACCTTCAGGTCCCGAGGCGGGCTCGGCTTGGCGTCTTCGCCCTTCTCCGCGATGAGGGCGCGTACCTGGATGTGGTACTCGCCTTCCAGCTCCACGGCGGGCACCCACGCCTCGGTCCAGGAGCCGCGCTTGGAGCTGTAGACGAACGACCACGAACACATGAGGTAGTCGGTGAGCAGGATGTGCGCGTTGTCCCCCGGCCCGTCGGCCGCGAGCCTGGCGAGCGAGAGGCGTTGCGGCTCGGCCCTCGCCTTCGACCCCAGGCGCGTCTCCTGGTAGGCATAGACCCCCAGCCCGATCGCGCCAAACACAAGAAGGATGCGGAAGCGAGACATGACCCCACCCTACCGGCACCTCCGCCCCCCTGTCCACCACGTACGGAGCCAGGACAAAACCGCCGGAAACGTATTCGAACGGATACACCTCGCATCAAGCTGCGAGGTGAGGGGAAACCAAAGGCGTGCTCGGTTGTGCAAGCTGGCGCAGCAGCCGGCTTCGATCAAAGAGAGCTAGGCCGGCGCGTGCGGCGACCCTCGATCGTCAACATGGCGAGCGACGACCTGCAAGTCGGCGGGGCACCCAAGAGGGCCGCTTGCCCGCGCGAGATCGTCAGTGGGCTGTATCCCAAACGATACAATTCCGGCGGTTTTGTCCTGGCACCGTACCCCTCCTGGCGCGCGTACCCCGGCCTCCCCCGCGCGGTGGGCGCGGGGGAGGTTTCGGTTGTGGTAGCGGGGGGCGGACTCGAACCGCCGACCTCCGGGTTATGAATCCAGTGCTCTAACCAGCTGAGCTACCCCGCCGAGTGAAGGGTCAAAGCTAGAGGGTAGCGCGCGACTGTCAAGCCTGGCAACGCGCCTTCGGGCCCAGGGGAAGTCGTTCTACCTCCCCCGCCCCCCTCCCCGCCATCCCGGTCTAACGGCGGCCGGCGCCATCTCCCGGGGGGGCGCTTTCGCCGCCCAGGGGCTTCTCGCTCTCGGCGGGGGCGGCGGGTTCGAGCGCCTCGATCGCCCGAGCCAGATCGTCGAGCCGTGCCGTGTCCCCACCGAGCGCACGGGCGGCTTCGAGGTTTTTCGCGGCGCGATCGCGGTTGCGCGCGCGGATCGCTTCGTTCACCGCCGCGAGCCGCCGGGGAAGCGCCTCGGCCGTATCCTCGCCCGCCAATTCGGCGAGGCGCTCGGAGCAGCGCGCGGCCCGGTCCCAGCGCGCTTCGTCCTGCTCCGCCACCCCGCGCAGGAACTCGAGGAAGGCGGTGAGCATGCGCGCTTCTTCCGCCTCCCGGCATCCGTCCAGCTGCGCACGATCGGCGGCCTCTTCGAAGTAGCGGAGCGCCTCGTCCAATTTCGGCTCGGCTCGCCGCGCGAAGGCAAGCGCGCGGATGCAGCGGGCGGAACCGGAGAGCAACTTGAACTGATCGCCGCTCTTCACGAGGCGGTCGGCCAGGGCCACCAGCCGGTCGGGCGGCTCGTCGTCGCGCAGCGACTCCAGGATCTGGACGGCGCGGTCGAAGTCCGGCGCGGCCACGCCCGCCGTGCCTGGCGTGGCCAGCCGCTCCGCGAGCTTGAACTGCGCGGTGACGACGGCTGCGCGATCCGCCTCGTTGAGTTCGGGCGCGGAGCGGAATTGTTCGAGGATGCGCGCCGCACCGCGCCGGCCCCGCTCGCCGAGCTTCTCGATGACCGCGCGTCGTACCTCCGGGCTCTGCTCGGGCGAGCGGACGAGTCGCGCGATGCCGTCCATCGCGAACGCCTCGTTCTCCGGGGAGGCGTAGTCGCGGGGAAGGAGCCCCTCCGCGACGGCATGGGTGCGCAGCGCCGGGCGCGGATCCTCCTCCGCGACCTTGAGGAGCGTCTCGAGCGCCTGGCGCGTGCCGATCTTGCGCAGGATCACGATGCAGTCCTGCAGCGCCGTGACCGAGTACTCCTTGCTGCCGGTGAGCAGCGCGCGCACCGGATCGTGCGCCTGCTCGACCGGCTGCTCGAGCAGGGCGACCAGGATCGCCTCCTCGATGACCCGCGGGTCGCTCTCCGAGGCGAGCAGCTCCGCGAGGCGCCGGCCGACGGCGTCCTGCGCCTCGGGGGCGGAACGCGCCCGCTCGCGCAGCGCGCGCACGCCCTTGATTCGCACCTCGGCCTCGGGCGCCTCCTGGGAGATGCGCCCCAGCAGCGCCTGCGCGCCGAAGCCGGGGATCACGCCCAGCAGCCGCACGCACGCCTCCGCCACCCCCGCGGAGCGGGGGGAGGCGGCGTAGGCCGCATCGAGCACGTCCAGGAGGCGGGCGGGTTCGGTCACGCGCCACAAAACCCCCTGGGCGGCGCCGTTGCCCAGAATCGCGAGGCACTCCGAAAGGTCGACGACGGCGCTGGCCGACGTCCCGTGCGAGGCCACCTCGGCTTCGAACCGTGCGATGAGGCGCCGCGCCAGCTCTTCCTGGCGGGGCGGCGGGAGCTTGCCGAAAACGCCGGAGCGGATGCGCCCCTTGAGCTGCGCCGCGGCGAGGGCCTTGCCCTCGCTGTCGTCGGTCTCCAGCTCGCCGAGCAGCCGCTCGGGCCCCGCATTCTCCAGAGTCTCGCTGAGGACGGTGTTGTACTTGGCGCGGAACCGGTCCCGATCCTTCCGCACCACGGAGTTGGTGTAGCGGATCAGGTCGGCGTACGACCAGGTCGCGCGGGCCGAGAGAAAGAGGCTGGCCTCCTCCGCGGTCGCGACCGGCAGCACGTTTTCCGTCGCGCGACGGCACTCGTCCCGCACTTCCGGCGCGGCGTCCCGTTGCCAGACCTGCACGATCGCGACCACCGCTTCCCGATGCGGCGCGAGCGCGAGGGCGCGAACGGCCGCGGCGCGCACCTTCGCGTCGCCGCCCGAATCCGGCGCAAGCCCCTCCGCCAATTCGCGGAGGCGCCGGCGCAAGTCCTGCCCCACCTTGGGATCCTCCGCGCTCTTCTCGACGCGCGTGCGCACCTTGGCGCCGAGCGAGGTCTCCGTTTCGCCCGCGTCCAGAAGAAGACAGATCCTCCCGAGCCATCGGCCGGACTTGCCCGTGGCGAGCATTCGCTCCACGGCGAGATGGACGATCTCCTCTTCGCGCGTGGGATCGAGGCACTGTTTGCCGACCGCGTCGATGCCGGCATCGGTCTGCAGGAGCGCATCGATCACCGACACGCGCTCGCTCGGCGCCGTCTTCCCGCTCAGCAGCTTGTCGACAAGGACTTCGACCCCCTGGGCGCGCGCCGTCGCGGCGAGGAACAGGAGGGGAAGGAGCGCACGCACCATGGGAGAGCCGCCTAGATCCTACAGCCGGATTCACGATCGGGAGCGGCCGGCCTGCATCCACCATCGAGCGATCGACGCCGCGACTTCAGCGGGAGTTGCGCTGGACGTGTCGAACCGGGACGAGGCGACGGCTGCGTAGAGTCGCCGTCGCTCCTCCGCCACGCGCCCGATCTCCTCGTCGGGCGGCTTCCCCGTGAGCGAGGGACGCACCCGGGCATCGCCGGCGATGCGTCGGGCCAGGACCTCGGCAGGGGCGTCGAGCCAGGCAACCCCCCACCCCTCCGCGGCGTCGCCCAGCCCCTCCCAGAGGACGCATCCCCCTCCGGCCGCCAGGACGCAGGGGGGCCCGGCCAGCAGCCCCCGCAGGAGCCGAGCCTCGGCGGGCCGGAGCTCTCCTTGGGCGAGCAACTCGGAGACGGTTCGGCCGGTCTCCCGCTCCAACTCGTCGTCGGCGTCGAGAAACGGCAGGCGAAGCGTCCCTGCCACGAGCGGCCCGGTCGTCGACTTGCCGGCGCCGCGCGGACCGATGAGCAGGAGGCCTCTAGAGGTCACGGCCGAAGAAAGTCCTGTACTGGTGGCGCGCCTGGGCTCGCAGGAATTCGAGGCCCCCGATTCCGGAAGCAGGGGGTGCGATGCCCGGGCCGTACCGCAGATCCACGAGGAAGGTCGACGGGGGCGGTTCGAGGCTCGTCGTGTTCACGACGATCGGGGAGGGGTGCGGGGAGGAGACGACCTTCGCGCCGAGGGCTGCCGCCTGGCCCGGACGCCGGGCCCAGACCGCGACGTCGTGGCCGAGCCGGCGGAGTGCCGCCACGGCGGCGCGGGCAGCCCCTCCCGCCCCGAGGACCAACGCCTCGCGTCGCCCCCGCGGCAAGAGATCGAGGAAAGCGCGAACGTCGGTGTTGCAGGCGCGGCCGTCGGCCAGAAGCGTGTTGGCTGCGCCGCACTCCAGCACATCCTCGTCGGGCCTGGCGGCAAGTCGGGCGGCCTGTAGTTTGAGCGGGGCCGTGATGGAGAGCCCCTGCCCGCGGTGCGCCAGGAACGCGGGCCAGAACTCGGCGAGATCCGCGACGCGGAAGGGGAGGTAGACGGCGTCGATGCGGTCCCGGACGAGCGCGGGATTGTGCAGCGCGGGGCTCATGGAGTGGTCGATGGGATCCCCCGCGACGCCGAAGAGCGCGGTCGCGGCTCCTAGCCGGCGCACGGCGTAGAGGTCGAAGAGCTCCTCCGGAGTCGGCATGCCCGGAGCGAGGGGGCGGCGCCCGCAATAGGTGAGCGGGGCGAGCACCCGCGTGAAGGCGCCGTACCCCCCCATCCCCAACCCCGGTGTGGGAAGGTCGAGCAGGCGGAACGCCTCCGCTGCGCTTGCCGGAGTGACGGCGATCTTCACCCGATGCGCCCCCGTGAGCAGGCAGCGCTCGAAAAGCGCGTCCAGATCGGCGGGCATCCCGTGCGGGTCGTGCAGGCTCACGATGCGCAGGGGCCCGCGGGGCGCCAGGGCGGGATTGGCGTCCAGTTCCAGGTCCACGTAGGCGGCCTTCGCCGCCCGCCGCAGGAGCGCGCCCCGCGCCGCCTCGCTTCCCGCGTGGGCGCCTCCATCGCGCGCGCGCCGCACGGAGGCCACCACCGGGCGCGGACTCCGCGCCACGAACGCCTCGACGTCCAACCCGGGATAGAGATCGAGGCGCAGCTCCACCGCGTCCACCCGCAGGTCGACGGGGTCCTCGGCGCCGAGAAGCGACTGGACGACGAAGCGGGCGCCGGTCAGGGGCCGTGCGCCTCCGCGGCGGGCGGCTCGTCGTAGTCGAGATCGGGGAAGGACTCGGGCACGTAGCCGGGCTGCCGGGAGCGCTCCACTTCGCCGCGGTAGGCGTCGAGAATGAACTTCTCCAGTCGGCCCCGCATCTCGGCGTTGATGGGATGCGCGATGTCGGCGTGGAAGCGGAGCCGGTTCTCCTCGGTCACACGGGTCGGACGCAGGTGGGCGCCGCAGTCGTTGCAGTAGCGGGAGCGAAGCGGGTTCTTGCCTCCGCAGCGCGCACACCGCGTGGTCAGCTTCCGGCTCGGCATCGCCACGAAGTGGCCATGCTGCCCCTCGATGATCTTCAGGTCCCGCACCACGAAGGCGTCGTCGAAGGTGACGGTGCAGAAGGCGCGCAGGCGGTCCTCCTGCGAATGTTTGTGCGGGATGAGCTTGATGCGGATCTCCGTGACGTCCACCGCGCGCCCGCCTTCCTCTCCCTCAGCGTCCCGTCGCCCGAACCCTCCAAACCGCCACCCGTCCGCCCGCCGACGCGACCGCCACGGACTCCGCCATGCCCTCGCGCCACTCCGCGAAATAGGCCGAGCCGGAGCCGGTCATGGAGAAGGAGGCCCCCGTCGCTCTCTCCAGAGCCTCCCGCAACCTCCTCAACCGGGGATCGAGCACCTCGGCCACGTCCTGCAGTCGGTTGAAGAAGCGCGGCGGGGACGCTTCTCCCTCGTCGAGCCAGCGATCGAGAAAAACAGTAGCGGGTCGACGCTCCCCGGTCAACCCCGTTCCCAGGGCCGCGTAGACCCGTGCGGTAGAGGTTTCGAAGGGCGGTGCCGCCACGAGGAACTCCGCGCCCCGGGCCGGGGGAAGCGGCTCCACCTGCTCCCCGACGCCGCGGCAGCGGGCCAGTCCCCCGGTGAGGAAGAAGGGGACGTCGGCCCCCAGCTGGGCCGCGTGGGGAAGGAGCCCCCTGGGCCCGAGCCCGAGGCCGTAGAGCGCGTCGAGGGCGAGGAGCACCGCCGCCGCGTCGCTCGACCCTCCGCCAAGGCCGGCCCCCGGCGGAATCCGCTTGGTGAGGTGGATCCGCCCCCCCACCCCAAGGAGCTCCCCAGCGCGCCAAGCAAGGTTTTCCGGGCCTCGCGGGGCGTTCCCCTCCACGGAAAGTTCGAGGGTCGGCGCGCGCTCCACCCGGATCTGATCGCAAAGCGAGATGGTCTGGAAAACCGAGTCGATCTCGTGGTAGCCGTCGGGGCGTCGGGCGAGCACCTCCAGGAAGAGGTTCAGCTTGGCCGGGGCGTCGCGCTCAACCGACGAGCTCGACGACACGGTTTTCGCGCGAGAGCATGGCGACCTTCGGGCGGTGCCCTCGCGCCTCCTCCTCGGTGAACACCCCGTAGGCGATGATGAGCAACTCGTCGCCCCGGTTCACCATGCGCGAGGCGGCGCCGTTCACGCAGACGCTGCCCGAGCCGGCGGGCGCCTCGATGGCGTAGGTCTCGAAGCGCGCGCCGGTCGCCTTGTTGGCCACCTGGACCCGCTCGTTGGGCAGGATGCCGACGGCGTCCAGCAGCTCGCGGTCGATGGCGATGCTCCCCTGGTAGTCGAGGTTGTGGTCGGTGACCCGCGCCCCGTGGAGCTTGGCGTGCATCAAGGTCCTGAGCATGGACGGATCCAGCTTACCCCTGCAGGGATACGTTGTCGATCAAGCGCGTGGAACCGAGCCGCACGGCCGCGACGAGCAGGGCGGGACCCTCGCGCCGTGGGGGCCCGAAGGTGTCGGGATCGACGAGGGCGGCGTAGTCGTAGGCGAGGCCCGGGCTCCGTGCCAACGCCTCCAGTCGCGCGCGGTCCCGCTCCCCCTCCGCCCATGCCGCGCGCGCGCGGAACAGGCCCGCGCTCAGCCCCGGCGCTTGGGCCCGCTGCGCGGCGTCGAGATAGGCGTTGCGGCTCGAGAGCGCGAGACCGTCCGGCTCGCGCACCGTCTCGACCGGGACGATCTCCACCGGCAGGTTCAGATCGCGCACGATCCGCCGCACGACCGCGAGCTGCTGCGCGTCCTTGCGCCCGAAGTAGGCGCGATCGCAACCCACGCAAGCGAGGAGCTTGAGCACCACCGTGGCGACGCCGCGGAAGTGGCCCGGGCGCACCGCCCCCTCGTAGACCCCTCCCAGCTCCCCCACCTCCAGCGTCGTGGCGAATCCTTCCGGATAGAGCGCGGCGGCGGAAGGGAGGAAGAGACACGCCGTGCCGAGCCGCTCCAGGAGCGCCCGATCGGCGGCGAGGGGACGCGGGTAGCGCGCGAGATCCTCGCCCTCGCCGAACTGGAGCGGGTTGACGAAGATGCTTGCAACCGTCGTGGCGCACTCCGCGCGGCAGCGCTCCACGAGGGCCGCGTGCCCCGCGTGCAGCGCGCCCATCGTCGGCACGAAGCCGAGGGGGCGCGGGGCCCCGGCGAGCGCGATGCGCAGCTCAGCGTGGGTGGAGATGGTGCGCAAGCAGCTCCTTCACGCTCAGGCCGGTGCCTTGGACCGGCCAGTCCCCGGCGATCTCCGCGACCGGCTCGAGGGCGAACCGCCGCTCCTTCAGGCGCGCGTGCGGCACGATGAGGCCGGGCTCGTTCACGACGGGCCCCTCGAGCAGCAGCAGATCGATGTCGAGGGGGCGCGGCGAATCCAGGGGCTGCGGGGTGCGGCCCGCCTCGCGCTCCAGCCGCTGCGTCTCCTCGAGCAGGGCGCGCGGGGAGCCCGCGTACTCCACGAGGACGGCGCCGTTGAGGTAGTCCGGCTGCGCCGGCCCCCCGACCGGCGCGGTCTCGCGGAACGAGGAGACGGCGAGCACCCGCACGAAGGTCCCGAGGCGCGCAATGGCGCCGCGCAGGTGCGCCTCGCGGTCCCCCAGGTTGCTCCCGAGTCCCAGGACCGCCCTCACGCCTCGTGGTCCGGCTGCGGCGCCGCTTCGGGGAGGGGCCGCCGGCGGAACGGGAGTCCGGCCGGCCCCGAGGCGCCGTAGAGGAGGAATCCCGCCGCGAGCGTCTCGTGGGGGAACAGCGTGATGAGCGCGACGGTCATCGCCACGCCGAAGAGATAGACGAAGTCGCGGCGGCCCTGCAGGAAGCGGTTCCCGAAGTGGACGTAGGGGACGCGGCTGATCATGAGGAAGCCGAGGACCGGACAGAGGAACGGGACCACTTTCAAGAGCCACTCCATCGGGACGCGCGCGCGATCGTCGAGGGCGGCGAAGACGCAGCCCGCCAGGACGCCCGCCGCTCCCGGCGTCGGGAGCCCGTCGAAGGTCGTGACGGGACCGCTGCGCTGGTCCATCCCCTCCCCCGAGGAGTGCTCCAGGTTGTAGCGGGCGAGACGCAGGAGCGCGCCCATGGCGAAGAGCGCGGTGAGGATCGTGAGCAGCTTGGGGTGGAGCAGGCCCGGCATCGCGTAGGAGGCTACCGCCTTGGCGAGGAAGGCGGGGGCCACGCCGAAGCTGATCGCGTCGCACAACGAGTCGAGATAAGCACCGAACTTGCTCGTACTCCCCGCGATGCGCGCGATCTTGCCGTCCATCACGTCGAACACCATCGCGAGGAGGATGAGCCACGACGCGGCGTAGAGATCCCCGTCGTGGGTCTTGAAGATGGCGAGGAGGCCGCAATAGCCGTTGGCCAGGGTGACGAGGGCGGGGAGAACGCCGACGCGCCTCATGCGGTGTACCGGAGGAGTATGGTACGCCCTCCCCGCACCTTGCGACCCACGGAGACCTCCACCTCCACCGGGGCGCCGGCGGGGACGAACAGCTCGGTGCGGCTGCCGAACTTGATGAGGCCCATCCGCTCCCCGCGGGCCAGGGTGTCCCCCTCGGCCACCGGGCAGACGATGCGCCGCGCGATGAGGCCCGCCACCTGGCGCACGGCGAAGGGTCCCTTCCGGCCCTGGAATCCGACCAGGTTGGCTTCGTTGCGAACGATGCAGTCGGGGTCGCGGGCGTCGAGAAAGGCCCCCGGGGAGTAGCGGACCGCTACCACCCGCCCGTCGAGGGGGGCGCGGTTCACGTGCACGTCGAGGACCGAGAGGAAGATGCCGATGCGGAGGGCCCGCTGCCCGGGCACGAAGGGATCCTCCACGGTCTCGATGTCGGTCACCTTGCCGTCGGCCGGCGCCACAGCGGCTTCGGGCCCCCCCTCCGGCCGCCGTTCCGGGTCGCGGAAAAAAGCGAAGACGAAGAGCGAGAGAACGAAGAGAGGCGGCGCCGCCCACGGGACCAGATGCACTGCCGCCGCGCCGGCCACCAGCAGGCCGCCGCCGTAGACGGCCATCTCCTTCCATCCGTGGGGGCTAAGAGGCAGCCGCATGGGCGGGCAGGATACCGCACGCTCCGCGGTCGGCGCAGCGGCTCCGCACCCTGCACGGGAGGGTGACCCGCTGCCTCTCCGCGCGTCGAGCCGTCCGGGTGACTCCACGGCGCCCTGCCGGTCCCTTCTCGCCGCAAGCGAAGTCCCGGCCACGCTCGCGGTCGCCTGCCTGCTCCTCCCCGCGCGGCCCCCCCGCCCCCCCCAGAACCTCGGCCGCGCGGGCCCGGCTCGAGACGACCGATCCGCATGGAACGCGCTGGCGCGCACGACGGCGGGGCGCGGCCTTGCATGGAAGACCGGATGCGCTCGAACCTTGGGGACAAGACCTGCGAGGAGCGGGAGCCGCTCCGCGCCCGGCACCCCTCCCCTACGCGATGCGCACGCGCGCCCCCTACGTCGGGAGGGGCGGGGCCCGCGCCCCCCAGGACGGGGTTTGCGCCCGCGCGCGGCCGATCTATCTCATGGGCGCATGAAGAAGATCGAAACGCTGAGGGCGCGCGAGATCCTCGACTCGCGCGGAAACCCCACCGTCGAGGTGGATCTGACGCTCTCGGGCGGCGCCTTCGGCACCGCGGCGGTCCCTTCCGGCGCCTCCACGGGGAGCCATGAGGCCCTCGAGCTTCGGGACGGGGGGGCACGGTACGGCGGCAAGGGCGTCGCGAAGGCGGTCGGGCACGTGAACCGCGAGATCGCGGCGGCGCTCTCGGGCAACGCGTTTCCCGATCAGGCGGCCTTCGACCGCGCGCTCCTCGATCTGGACGGCACACCCAACAAGGCGCGCCTGGGGGCGAACGCGCTGCTCGGCGCCTCCCTCGCCTTCGCCAAGGCGTCGGCCGACGCCGCGGGCAAGCCGCTCTACGCCCACCTGGGCGGCGCGGGGGCGCGCGTCCTGCCGGTCCCGATGCTCAACATCCTCAACGGCGGCGCCCACACCGGATGGCAGAGCACTGACTTCCAGGAGTTCATGATCATGCCCAGCGGCGCCGCCTCCTTCCGGGAGGGGCTGCGCTGGGGCGCCGAAATCTATCACGCGCTCAAGAAGGTCCTGAAGAAGCGCGGCTACAACACCCAGGTGGGCGACGAAGGCGGCTTCGCGCCGGCCCTGAAGTCGGACGAGGAGGCTCTCGAGGCGATCCTCGAGGCGGTCCGGGCGGCGGGGTACGTCGCGGGCGAGCAGGTCACCCTGGCCCTCGACCCCGCGGCCACGGAGCTCTTCGAGAAGGGCCGCTACACGCTGCGCATCCGCGGCACCACCCTCGACAGCGCGGGGATGGTTAACCTCTGGGCCGACTGGGTAGCCCGCTACCCGATCCGCTCCATCGAGGACGGCCTCGCGGAGGACGACTGGGAGGGCTGGGTCGCGCTCACCCGCAGGATCGGCGCCAAGACGCAGCTCGTGGGGGACGACCTCCTCGTGACGAGCACCGCGCGCCTGAAGCGAGCCATCGAGGCGAAGGCGGGCAACTCCATCCTCATCAAGCTCAACCAGATCGGGACGCTCACCGAGACCCTCGAGGCCATCCAGACCGCGAAGGCGGCCGGCTTCACCTTCGTCATCTCCCACCGCTCCGGGGAGACGGAGGACACCACCATCGCCGATCTCGCCGTGGCGACCGGCGGCGGGCAGATCAAGACCGGCGCCCCCTGCCGGTCGGACCGCGTCGCGAAGTACAACCGCCTCTTGCGCATTGAAGAGGAGCTCGGCTCCCGCGCGGTCTACGGGTGTTGAGAGTCTCCAGCCTCCTCCCGTATCTCCTGGCGGGCGCCACCCTGCTCCTGCTCGGCGCCAACGCGCTCCCCACCACGCAGCGCCGCCTGCTCCTCCTGCGCGAGCGCGCGTCGCTCCGGGAGAGGCTGCGGGACGAGGAGCGGCTCCGCATCCGCCTGGAGGCGGAGCTCGATGCCCTGGCGCGCGACCCCTTCGTGCTCCAGCGCGCCGCCTGCGAGGCATGGCGGCGGCCGCCGCCGGGCCTCATTCCCTGGCGCGCCGGCGCGGACCCGCGCGATCCCCCCGAGTGAGCCGTATGCTGGTGGGGTGACGCGCCGCCTGCTCGTCCTCCTGACCCTCGGCACCGCACCGCTCGCCGCGCCGGGGGAGGGCCGCCCGCGCCACAACACCTCCTACGTCCCCGCCGACGACGAGCCGACGCGCGCTCTCCTGCTGGCCGCGAGCAAGGCCGCCGCGGCGGGCGACGCCGGCGTCGCGGCCGGCCACCTCCAGGCGCTCCTCCAGCGCGGGGGCGACAAGCTCCTCTCCATGCGCGACCCGGAGCTGTTCGTCTCGGCACGGCGGTGGGCTGCGCTGCACCTTCTGGCGGAACGCGCGCCCTTCGAGCGCGCCGTGCTCGACACTTGGCGGCGCATGTACGGCGACGAGGCCTCGCTCACGCTGCGCGCCGCCCTCGCGGCCGACGACGAGGAGGCGGTCTTGACCCTCCTCGACAGCCACCCGGCCGCGACCGCGGCTCCCGAGGCGCTCTTCGCGCTTTGCGATCGCGCGCTGCTCCGGGGCGATCGGGATGCGGCGCTCGGCTTCCTCGACCGCGTGCCCGAGCATGTCCCGCGCTCCGAGTGGGGGACGCTCGCGCAGGAGCCCTACCAGAGGCGACGCGCCTTCCTGGACGCCCTCCGCGAGCCCCGATCCGCCGTCTGGCCGACGCCGGGCGGCGGACCCGCCCGTTCCCGCACCGGCGAGGCCCTGCCCGCGCCGAACCGCATGAAGCTCCTCTGGGTCGCGCCGCTCCTCGACCAGGTTCCGGAGTTCTTCCGCCGCACGCAGGGCGTCGAGCCGCCCGTGCAGAGCGCGGAGCTGCCCTTCGAGCCGGTGCTCGACGAGGAGCGGGTCTACATCCACTTGGGGCGCTGCGTCCTGGTCATCGACCGCCGCAACGGGGAACTTCGCGAGTGCACCGAGACGCGGCGGCATCCGGGAAACGCGTTTCTCGAGAGCGTGCTCCAGCAGAGCCCCGGGGCCCGCGCCCCCACCGTGGACGCCGGGATGCTCTTCTACGAGCAGCTGGTCTCCCTCGACGGCGTCATCGCGCCCACCAACCGCCTCGTGGCCTACGACGTGGCCGCGCGACGCGTGGTCTGGTCCGCGCCACCGCGCGGGCAGCCCTCCCCCGACCCGGTGCTCGCCCGCGGCGTCTTCTTCCGCGGCGCGCCGGCCGTGGCCGGCGGAAAGGTCTACGTCTACGCCGGGGCGCGGGAAGCGGGAGACTCGGGCCCGACGCGCAAGGAGGAGGCCTACCTCTTCTGCTTCCGCAGGGCGGACGGCGCCCTGCTCTGGCGGCGGTTCCTCGGCTACGCCGACACGGACGCTCCGGCGCACTTCCCCCCGCTCGGGGGGGTCGCTCCGGCGGTCGCGCGCGGCGTGGTCGTCGCCGTGACCGGGCTCGGCGTCGCCGCCGCCCTGGACGCGCGCACCGGCGAGGTGCTCTGGCTCCTGCGCTACAACCGGCTCCGCCCCGACGAACGCGAGCGGCTCACCGACTGGTCCGAGGAGACGGTGCCGGTGAAGTCCGGCTGGCTCCGCGAGGCGCCGCGCATCGTGGGCGACACGGTCTATCTCGCCCCCTTCGACTCCGAGGAGCTCACCGCCTGCTGGCTCCGGGGGCGGACGGCGCCGGCCGACGGTGGCTTCGACGCGGTGCAGTGGGAGAAACACCGCAACCGGCAACACCACAACTGCCAGCTCGAGACCATCGCGGGATTCTTCGAGGGGCGCATCTACTGCGCGGGCCGGCCGGACGAGAGACAGTTCCCCGGCTACGAGAACCTCGTCTCCGTGCGCCTGGCCGACGGACTCGGCCTGGCCTACGGCCGCCTCCCGCGCGTCGCCCGCGACCGCCTCACCGGCGCCAGCCGCCCCCCCGAGATCTTCGGCCGCTCCACCATCGCGGGCGGCACGCTTCTGCTCCCGACGGCGCAACGGATCTACCGGTTCGACCTGGAGCGCATCGCGGAGGCGCAGTGCGACGGCGAGCTCTCCCGCGAGATCCGGCCTCTCGACCCCCTGGAGGCCGCGATCGCCGGGGAACCGCTCCTCGACCCCGTCACCGGCGAGGAGATGCCGGTCTTCGGCACCCTCGTCGCGAGCGGCGGCTGCCTCTATGCCGCCGCGGTCGACCGGCTCTTCGCCTTCGGGCCGTCGGAGTGAAGTTCTCTCGGCCCCTGCTTCGCGGTAGGGCCTCGCTATACTGAACGCTTTCCCGGAGGTTGTTCCCCAGTGAACGTCGAATCGCAAGAAACCCTGGCGGCCCGCAAGATCACCGAGGCGCACAGGATCATCCGCGCCGAGCTTGCGAAACAGATCGTCGGCATGGACCGCGTCATCGATGAGCTGCTCATCTGCATCTTCAGCCGCGGCCACTGCCTCCTCGTGGGCGTCCCCGGGCTGGCCAAGACGCTGCTCATCTCCACCCTCGCGCGCACCCTCTCCCTCACCTTCGCGCGCATCCAGTTCACCCCCGACCTCATGCCGGCCGACATCACCGGCACCGAGGTGATCCAGGAGGACAAGGGCACCGGCCAGCGCGCCTTCAAGTTCCTGCGCGGCCCCATCTTCGCCAACGTCATCCTGGCCGACGAGATCAACCGCACGCCGCCCAAGACCCAGGCCGCGCTCCTGGAGGCGATGCAGGAGCACCAAGTGACGGCGGGCGGCCAGAAGCACTCCCTGGAGGAGCCCTTCTTCGTGCTCGCCACCGAGAACCCGATCGAGCAGGAGGGCACCTATCCGCTGCCGGAGGCGCAGCTGGACCGCTTCATGTTCAACGT
This sequence comes from Planctomycetaceae bacterium, assembly GCA_052388375.1. Lineage (GTDB taxonomy): Bacteria > Planctomycetota > PLA2 > PLA2 > PLA2 > JBQTIG01. The sequence goes on from JBQTIG010000044.1 coordinate 30,642, forward strand.
GAAGGTGGACTACCCCTCCCGCGACGAGGAGCTGGAGATCATGCGGCTCACCACGTCGTCGGCGTCGCCGCAGGTGGCCAAGGTGCTGGGCGGCGACGAGATCCTGGCGCTCCAGGAGACCGTGCGCGGCGTGCCGGTGGCGGAGGCGGTTCTCTCCTACGCGGTCCGGCTGGTCCGCGCCACCCGCCTGGACGGCCCCGACGCCCCCCCCTTCATCAAGGAGTCTCTCGCCTGGGGGGCTGGACCGCGCGCCACGCAGTACCTGATCCTGGGCGGCAAGGCGCGGGCGCTCCTGCAGGGGCGCCTCTACGTCTCCACAGCCGACATTCGCGCCGTCGCGCACCCGGTCCTGCGCCACCGTCTCATCACCAACTTCTCCGCGGAGGCGGAGGGCATCACTCCCGACGGCATCATCACGCGCCTGCTCGAAACGATCCGCCCCAACGAGACCGATGGTCGAGACCTACCGGAAGTACTTGGATCCTGACGTCCTCAAGGCGATCACCGGCCTCGAGCTGAAGGCGCGGCTGATAGTCGAGGGGTTCGTCTCGGGCCTGCACCGCTCGCCCTTCCGCGGGTTCTCCGTGGAGTTCGCGGAGCATCGCGAGTACGTGCCCGGCGACGACATCCGCCACGTGGACTGGAAGGTCTACGGCAAGAGCGACCGTTTCTACATCAAGCAGTACGAGGAGGAGACCAACCTCCGCTGCTGGCTCTTCGTCGACATTTCCGAGTCGATGGACTACGGCTCGGGCGGGATGACCAAGCTCGACTACGCCCGCCACGTGGCGGCGGCGCTCGCCTACCTCATCACGCAGCAGCAGGACGCCGTGGGGCTATGCCTCTTCGACAGCGAAGTGCGCGTCTTTTTGCCCCCGGCGTCGAGCGCGGGCCACCTGCGTCTGGTGGTGCGGGAGCTGGACCAGGCGTCGCCGAAGGGAAAGACCGCGGTGGGCGACGTGATGCGCCGCGCCGCCGAACAGCTGGGCGGGCGCGGCATCGTCCTCGTGCTGAGCGATCTCTTCGACAAGCCCGAGTCGGTCCTCAACGCCGTGCGCCGCCTGCGCCATCGCAACCACGAGGTCGTCCTGTTCCACGTGCTCGACCACGCCGAGCGCACGTTCCCCTTCGAGCGGATGACGCTCTTCGAGGGGCTCGAAAGCGCGCCGGCTCTCCTCGCCGATCCGGCCGCCCTGCGCACCCAGTATCTCGCCGAGCTGGACGCCTTCCGCTCCACGCTGCGGCACGGCTGCCTCGGCGACCGCGTCGACTTCGTCGAGCTCGACACCAAGACGCCGCTGGACACGGCGCTCTCCACCTACCTCGCGTCCCGCGGGGGACGCCGCTGATGCTCGCGCTGGCGCATCCCGGCCTGCTCTGGACCGGCCTCGGGCTCGTTTCGGTGCCGCTGCTCATCCACCTGCTCTTCCGGCGCCGCCACCGGGTCGTCCGCTGGGCCGCCATGGACTTCCTCCTGGCCGCCCTGCGCAAGCAGCGACGGCGCATGCGCCTCGAGGATCTGATCCTCCTGCTCGTGCGCTGCGCGGTCGTGGCGCTCCTGGGCCTCGCGCTGGCGCGCCCCGCGGTGCAGGCGGCCGCGCTGGCCGCCCTCGCGGGGGGCGACCGCTCCGTCGTCCTCCTCGTCGACACCTCCGGTTCGATGGACGCGCGCCACACCGGACGCCGCGCCCTGGAGCGGGCGCGCGAGCGGGCGGCGGTCTTCCTCGACCATCTGCCCGAAACGAGCGCGGTCTCCCTCCTGATCACGCGGGACGAAGCGACCGGCGGGCGTCCACGGGCGCTTCTCGACGGCGGCTCGCCCGCCGACGCGAAGAAGCGCCTCGGCAGCCTGCGCGCCGGTTCCGGCCCCAACGCGCTGGGCGCCGCCTTCCGGCTAGCGGGTGAAAAGCTGGCCGCGCTGAAGGGGCGCCGCCAGATCCTCTTCGTGACCGATCTGCAGCGACGCGATTGGGAAGAGGGGGGCGGGACCAAGCGCGAGGACGTCCTGCGCGCGCTCCGGGCGCTCCGGGCGGAAGGCGACGAGGCCCCGCCTCCGGTGACCCTCGTGGACGTGGGCGCCGGCGAGATCGGCAACGTCGCCATCGAGGAGTTCTCCCGGGAGGAGGGGCGCGAGTTGTTCGCGGGCACCTCCTGCAACCTCATCACGCGGATCGTGAACTACGGCCCCGGCGAGGCGGACGGGACCCTCGTGCTCTGGATGGCGCGCGCCGACGAGGGATCGTGGGAGCGCAAACTCGCCGAGCCGATCCGCCTCAAGCGGGGGTTCGAGATCGGTGCGCCCTCCACCCTGGTGCAGGAGCTGTTCCTGCCGCTCTCAGCGGGGAGCGTGGGTCCGGCACGGTTTCGCGTCACCTTCGAGAGCGCAGGGAGCGCGGACCGCCTGGAAGCCGACAGCGAGCGGCGCCTCGCCCTGCGCGTGCGCCCCCCGGTGCGGTTCCTCCCGGTCCGGACGGCGTCGGGGGCGCTCGACATCCTGCGCGACGCGGGCGCGGACGGGGCGATCGATCTGCGGCCCCCGATCCAGCCGGAGGAGCTCAGCACCATCGACCTCTCCGCCTTCGATGCCTTGCTCTGGGCGGATGCCGAGACCCACGGCCTCGACGAGCAGGGTGCCAAGAACCTGGAGGCGTTCGTGAGACGCGGCGGCGGCCTCCTGGCGTTCCTAGGTTCCTACGCCTCTCCCGCCGCGGTGAACCGGTTCTTCTTCGCGGAGGATGGGCAGGGGCTGCTCCCGTTCCGCCTGCGGGAGGGGAACGCGGAACGGCTCTCGAACGAGAGTCCCGCCTTTTTCGACGTGAGCGCAGCCATCGCGCACCCGCTCTTCCGCGACATGACCGCCACCGACCGCGCCCGCGCGATGTTCTATTCCCCCGAGATTCTCGAGTACCGTGTGGTGGAGGAGGCTCCGGAGACCTCGGTGGTGGCCCGGTTCACCACCCCCGGGCGCGACCCCGCCGTGGTCGTGCATGGGCTCGACCGCGGGCGGATCGTGGCGGTCCTCACCACGCCGGACGAGCGCGGATTCCGGCTCAACGGCAGCCTCCTGCCGGCGATCCTCTTCTTCGAGTCGGCGCACTTCCTCGTCGCGACCGACCCCAAGCACCGGAACGTCACGGTAGGCGAACCCGTGCGGGTGGATCTGCCGCCGGGGGCGCGGCAGGTGACCGTGGAGCCGCCCGCCGAGGCGGGAGGACGCACCGAGGAGCCGGTGGAGGATCCGCGCAAGCCCTTCCTCCTCGGCGACACCTCGGTCCCCGGTTTCTATCGCATCACGGTCCGCTCCGCGAGCCCGGGCGCCGGCCTACCCCCCGCGCCGGACGAAGTGCACATCGCCGCGGTGAACGTGGACCCGGAGGAGGGCGATCTGCGCCGCGTCTCGCCGGAGGAGCTGCGCCGCGCGTTCCAGGGCGTCGATCTCCGCTTCGCCCGCGAGGAGGGCGAGGAGATCGCGGAGGGCTCCATCGACGCCGACGCGGAGATCAGCCGCGGGCTGCTCGGGGCGGTGGTCGGACTGCTCGCCCTCGAAATGCTCCTCGCCTGGCGGTTCGGCCGCCGCCGGAGGCCCGGATCATGACGCTCCTCGCCGCCGTCGAGACCACCGGCCTCAAGTGGCGCGCTCTCCCCCCCCTCTGGGTGGTGGTGCTCGTCCTGGTGCCTGCGGTCTTTCTCGCCGTGCGCTTCGTCTACAAGCGGGAGGCCGGCAAGCTCTCGGTGCGTCCGCGCCAGCTCCTGGGCGTCTTGCGCGCGCTGGTGATCCTCCTCCTCCTCGGCGCGCTCTTCGGTCCCTTCGCCGAGACCGTGGAGGGCGAGTACTTCAAGCGGCACCTGGTGATCTGCCTCGACACCTCGCAGTCGATGTCGTTCAGCGACGCCTACCTCAAGGACGACTACCGCGAGAGGGTGCGCGAGGCGGCCGGCCTTGCCCCTGGGGAGAGCCCCGCCGGAAGGCCGCGCCTCGAGCTGGCGAAGTCCGTGCTCCTGCAGGACCGGAAATTCCTGGCCGAGCTCGCCTCCAAGTTCCGGCTCCACGTCTTCACGTTCGACTCCCTCCTCGCCGGGCTCGTCCAGCCGCAAGAGGGGGAGAGCCCCGCCGACCAGGCGACGCGCATCGCTGCGGAGGCGGAACCGCTCCGCGCGGAGGGGTCGGTGACCCGCATCGGCTCGGCCATCCGGGATCTCGTGCGCGCGTTCGACTCGCGCAACGAGCCGGTGGCGGGCATCCTCCTCTTCACCGATGGGCGCCACACGGGAGGCGCGCCGGAGCCGGTGGAGGAGGCGCGCCGCGCCGCCCAGGGGACGCGGGAGGGGATCCCGATCTTCCCGGTGGCCATCGGCGACCCGGGCGCCGCCATGAACGTCGGCGTCTCGCGGGTCGATGCGCCGGAGGTGGTGCTGGCGGGAGACGAAGTCTCCTTCACGATCAGCGTCCACGCCCGCGGCTTTCCTCCCGGCCGCTCGGTCTACCCCGAGGCGCTCGTCCTGGCGCCGGACGGGAGCGTGCAGGAGAGCCTGCCCATCGACGCCGCCCCGTTCGATCTCCCCGGGGAGGAGGAAACCGCCGAGGTCACGCTCCGTTACCGGTTCAACCAGCCGGGGACCTACGACCTCAAGGTGGGCGTGCCGCCGCAGCCCGGCGAGGCGGTGCTCGACGACAACCACCAGCGCCATCCCCTCCGCGTCGCCCAGCTCAAGATGCGCGTCCTGCTGGTGGCGGGACAGCCGACCCCGGAGTACCGCTTCCTCTCCCAGGCGCTCCTGCGCGCGGAGGAGACGATTGCGGCCAACATCATCCTGCTCAGCGCGGAGTCGGCCTGGCCTCAGGAGGCCTCCCGCGGTCTCGAGCCGATCCGCACCTTTCCGCAGGACAAGGCCGCGCTGGGTCCCTACGACGTGATCATCCTGCAGGACGTCAATCCGCGCAGTCCCGGATTCGCTCCGGGAGGCGACAACGATCCCGACCACGTCCTGACGCTCCTGGAGAGTTGGGTGGCCGGGGGCGGGGGCCTGATCCTCCAGGCGGGCCGCGACTACATGCCGGAGGCCTACCGCGGCACGCGCATGTTGACGCTCCTTCCCGTCGTGCCCGGACTCATGTCGCGGTTCCCCCTCGACTTGGGAGAGCACAAGCGGTTCCGGCTCACCCCGGTGGGCCGCACGCACCCCATCATGACGGTCCTGAAGGACCCCGTGCGCAATCCCGAATTCTGGGACGGGGACGAGTACCGGAGCCTCTTCTATTGGTACGCCCCGGTCGAACGCGCCAAGTCGAGCGCCACGGTGCTGGCGGTGCGCCGGCCGGAAGGCGCCGGCTACGTCGGCCCGGAGGATCCGCTGCACCCCCTCATCGCCCTGCAGGACTACGGGTTCGGCAAGGTGCTCTGGTTCGGCACCGACGAGCTCTGGCGCATGCGCTTCCAGGTGGAGAGCCTCTACTACTGGCGCTTCTGGTCCGGGGCGATCCGCCACATGGCGACCTACCGCCTCCTGGGGGGCAACAAGCGGGTGAAGATCTTCCTGGACAGGAACGACGGGCGCTATCGCGTGGGCGACACCATCGAAATCGCCGCCAAGTTCCTGGACGAGAATTTCGAACCCGTCGCCATCGTCGAAGGGGACCCGGCAAGCCAGCGGCGGATTCTCCACCTCCGCACGCCCGAGGGCGAGGTGGAGGAGGTCGTCCTGACCGCGGTGCCGCAGGACCCGCCCCAGGGCAACTTCCGCGCGCGCATCCAGGCGGCGCGGCCCGGGACCTTCCGTATCTACGCGGAACCGGAGCGGGACGAGGAGCGCGCCGAGCGCACCATCGTGGTGGAGGAGACGACCACGGAGAAGCGCGATCCGCTCATGGACTGGAAGCTCCTGGCGGAGATCGCGCGGCAGAGCGGCGGGGAAGTCCTCACTCCCGCCGAGTTCCACACGCTCCTCAAGGACCCCCGCAAGATCACCCCGGGTGGGATCCTCCGCTCCGGGGAGCGCAAGACGCGCGATCTCTGGGACCGTCCCTGGCTCCTCCTGGTCGTCGTGGGCCTGCTCGCCGCGGAATGGATCCTCCGCAAAGTGCACCTGCTCTTGTGAAGTACGATTGGGGGGTGCGCCGGCTGCTGCTCCTCCTGATCCTGGCTGCCGCGGCGGCGCCGCGGGCGCCGGCGCAGGAGGCGGGCAGCTCCTTCTGGATCTCCACGCCTCAGGCCGCGGGCGCCGCCCTCGAAGGCGCGACGGCTGCCTTCGCAGCGGGCGACTGGACCCGGGCGTCCCACACGCTGCAGGCGGTGTTCGACCGCTACCCCTTCCACTTCTCTTCCGCCGCCGGGGGGCGCTACGCAGGGGCGCGACGCCGCGCGGTGCAGCTCCTTGCCGCCATGCCGCCGGAGGGCCGGCAGACCTACGAACGGCTCTACGGCGCTCCGGCCGAGGAGGCGGTGCGCGGCGCCTTCGGTTCGGGAGACCGCGGCGAGCTCCTCGAGGTCGTGCGGCGGTTCGAGGCGACGGAGGCGGGGCTGCGCGCGCTGCTGGCGATCGCCGACGGCGCGCTCCTGCGCGGACGACCCGCCGAGGCGCGCCTCGCGCTCACGCGCCTGGCCCTCCTCCATCCGCTCGCCGCATCGACGCCCGCGGTTCGCGCCCGCCTCGCCCTCGCGACGGCCCGCGATCACGCCGAGGGCGGCCCCCCGCCGCATCCCGGCGAACAGGAGGCCGGCGCGCGGCCCACGACCCCCTCCGGCGACTCCTGGCCGATGCTGGGTGGGAACGCCGCGCGCAACCGCGTTTCCGGGGAACCGGCGCAGGCGCCGGCGGCCTACGTGCTGCCCACCGGCCTGCGCGAGCGCAACCACGACCATCCGCCGCTTCCCGGCAACCAGTGGTCCTCCCTGCGCGGGCGCGGCAACAACGCCGGCGAGGGGTTCGACCGCGCCTGGGACCTCTACGCGCCCCTCCATCCCGTCGTGGCGCGCGGCCACCTGGTCTACCACGACGGCCGCGACCTCTTCGCCTACAACCTCTACACGCGCGCGCTCCGCTGGACGCGCGAGTCGGACGGGCGCATCGAACCCGAAGGGCGCACGAACGTAAGCGGACTCTTCACGCCGGTCGTAGCCGACGGCGTCGTCTACGCCGCCCTGGAGAGCTACGTCCCCTACGAGCGGCAGGAGCTCCAGGGCACCCCCATCACCTACTTCCTTCCGACTCGGCGGCTCTGCGCCCTGCGACTCGAGACCGGCGAACTGCTCTGGCAGCACGACGAGGAGACCCTCCGCCGGGTCTCGGGCGGGGATCTGCTCGAGAGACTCTCGATCACCGGGGCGCCTCTCGTGCGCGGCGACCGCATCTACGCGGGAGCCTGCTATCGCGAAGGCACGATCCACAATTTCCTCGTGGCAGTGGATCGCCACACCGGCGACCTCGCCTTCGCGACGCGGATCTCCCAGGGCCAGCAGGAGCTGAACCTCTTCGGCCGGCAGCTGCACGAGTGCGTGCCGACCCCGGTCGCGGAAGCCGGCGGCGTCCTCTACTACGGGACCAACCTCGGCGTCGTGGCCGCCGTGGACGCGCTCCTGGGGACGCCGCTCTGGGCCACCGTCTACCCGATCGAGCCCCTCCCCTCGACGTTTCTCTGGTTCGAAGCTCCGCGCCGCTGGCCGCGCTTCGACAACGGGCCTCCCATCGTCGCCGGGGACCTCCTGCTCATCGCACCCACCGACGGCGTGTTCCTCCTCGCCCTCGACCGTGCCACCGGAGAGATCGCCTGGAAGCTGCACTACGACACCCAGCCGCTCGGAATCTCCATCCGTACGCTTCAGGGGGCTGACGAGGAACGCGCTTACCTGTCGGGGGACGCCGTGGCCGCCGTCTGGCTCAGGGACGATCCGGCCAAGGGAAGGCGGGCCGCCAGCGCGGCCTGGAAAACGCCGCTGCTCGGGGATTACGAGGTGGCGGCCGGGCGCGGCGTGCTCGCGGAAGAGAGCCTCTGGCTCCCGACGCACAGCCGCATCGTCCGGCTCGACCGCCTCACGGGCGAACGGCGGGACGAGGTGCACTTCCCCGAGGAGGCGCCGAGCCAGCCCGGCAATCTCGTCTGGGCCGAGGGAGCGCTCCTTGCCGCGGGACGCGAAGCGATCCTGGTGCACTACGACAGGGAGGCGATCTTGCAGCGCGCCTCCCGGGGGGAGCGCTCCTCCGACCCCGCCGCCGTCTTGGAGGCGGCCGAGATCCTGTTGGCGGCGGGCCGCGCCGACCGCGCGGTGGCGGCCTTCGATCGGGCACGCGAGCTCGCCGAGCGGCAGGGGCGCACCGCCGTGCGCGCCTTGGCGCAGTCGGGGCTGTTCCGGACCCTCCTCGAGCGCGCGGAGGCGCGCAGGGTCGAGACCCCCGACGCGTCGCTGCGCGACTACGAGGGGGCCATCGCCGCCGCGCCCGATCCCACCTCGCGGCTTCGCGCCCGCGCCGCGTTCGACGCGATGCTCGCGGCGCAGGCCGGACGCGCGGCGATGAACCGGCGACTCGCGCTCCTCCTCGACATCGAGCGGGAGCATGGCGGCACGGCGCGGGAGGGGGACCAGGTCACCTGGCGCTCCTGGGCGCTCGAGGTCATGGCGGATCTTCACGCGGCGCTGGGGCAGCCTGCGCGGGCGATCGAGAGCCTGCAGCGGCTCCTCGCCGAAGCGCCCTCCCCCGAGGAGGCGCGGCGCGCGGAACGCCACATCGAGCTGGTCCTGGAGCGCTGGGGACGGGACGCCTACCGCGCCTTCGAGGGGAACGCCTCCCGCCTCTTCGCGGACGCGTTCTCGCGCGGGGATCTCGCGGCGGCCGACCGCGGCCTCGCCCTCTATCCCAACGCCGAAGCGGCGGCCGGCGCCGCCCTCGAGCTCGCGCGGCGGCGGCTCCAGCGGAAGGAGGCGGGGGAGGCGGTCGTCGTCCTCCAGCGCTTCCTCGCGCGGCAGCGGACGGGCGCCCCCGTCGCCGAGGCGCTGCTCCTGCTCGTCGAGGCGCTCGACGCCCGCGACTCCCACGGCGCCGCCTTCGCCTCGCTCCTGCGCGTTCGCACGCGCCACGCCGGCGAGCGCGTGCCGGACGGCTCCGGCGGCACCGTCCCGGCGGGCGAGGTCGCCGCCCGTTGGCTGGCGCGGGAGCCCTACGCCCGGATGGCGAAGGGGGCGGACGCGCTGGAGGTGCGGCCTCCGCTGGCGCAGCGCTACGAGCTCGCCTTCACCGGCGAGGGGATCCTCGACATGCCGGAGCTGCTCGGGAGCTCCCCGATGGGCCTCGAGCACCTTCTCTTCCTGCGCTCCGGCTCGAGCGTGATCGCGGTCGACGGCGCGGAGGGCCGCATCCTCTACCGCCTCGCCATCGACGAGGCGAGCTCGCGCGGTCCGCTCGTCCTCTGCGGCGACCAGCTCCTCGTGCTGTTGCCGCGCGAGGTGCGCGTCTACGACGCGGCCACCGGGCGGCTCGGCGCGACCCGGTCCCTCCTCGCGATGGGCGAGGGGCTCCGGCTGCTCGAACACGAGGGTCAGGTGTTCCTGGTCTTCCGCCCCGACAGGGGAGGAGGCGCGCTCGGCGTCGCCTCGCTCCACGCCACCGACGCGACCTCGATCTGGACGCGGGTGTTTTTCCCCTCGGAGGCCGGGCGTGTGGCCGACTCCGTCGTCGCGGGGGCCGCGGACCGCCTTCTCCTCGTGGGCGAGAACCCGGTCCGGCTCCTCTTCCTTTCCGCGGCCACCGGTGCGGACGAGGGCCAGCTGCTCCTGCGCGAGGACCGCGCCTCCTCCCTCGCGCTCCCTCCTCTTCGGATCCCGGACGGACGCCTGCTCCTGGCGCTTCCGACCCACCTGGAAACGGTGCGCGGCCGCGCCTGGCAGCAGTCCTACGACCTCGTCCTCGTGGACAGCGCCCTGGAACCCTCGCGTGCGGCGGTCTGGAGCTACGCGCGCCCGCCGGACGGACGCTCCCGCGGCCTGCGCGCCCTGGCCGTCCGCGGAGAGCACATCGTCGCCGTGGATGAGGACTACGGCGCCACCGTCCTCGCGCTCAAGACCGGCCTGGTGGTCGAGTCGGTCGCGCGACTTTCCATGGGACCCGCCACCGAGGCGCGCGCACCTCTCGCGAGCACCCAGCCGGAGCACCCCTCCCTGCTGCTGCTCCTCACCCGCTCGACCCGCGAAGCGCCGGCCTACCTCGGCGCGTTCGATCTGCCCGCGCTGCGGCCGCGCTATCTCGTCGAAGCCTCCGACGCCCCCGGGGAGTACGTCTCCCCCATCGAGGCGACGGGCGTCGTGGCGCTCTCCATCAGCCAGGATGGCCGCGGGGCCCCGCCGCGGGTCCTGCTGCTCGATCCGCTCTCCAGCAGGGCGCTCCAGCGCATCGCGCTCCCCGATCCGGTGCCGCGCTGGTTCGCGGCGCGGGTGGTGCAGGGGGTCCTGGTCCTGCTCTCGGAGACCAACACCCTCTACGGATTCGCGCCCCGCTGAAGCGGGCTTGAGCCGGAGCGGTCCCGGGCCGATGACGGGGAAGAGGCCCCACCCCGGGGGACCGCGGCGTATACTGGGCTGAGAATAGGAAATGCAACTTCGACTGGCAGCGATCGCCCTTTTTGTGGTCGCCCATGCGCCCGGGGGCATCGCCCAGGAGTCGGTCCCGCCCGAGAACGAAGAGGCTGCCCTCTACACCCCCCTGGCGCAGCGGGCCGCCGAGGGCGCGCTCCGCTGGCTCGCCTCCCAGCAGAACGAGGACGGCTCCTGGAACGCCTGGATCGGCTTCAAGATCAACGACACCTACCGCCCCCAGCCGTTCCACCAGGGGGTGGACGGTCTCCCCCACATCGGCGTCACCTCCCTCGCCACCATGGCGTTCCTGAGCGGGGGCCATCTGCCCGACCAGGGCCCCTATGGCTCCATTGTCGGGAAGGCGCTCGACTTCGTGCTGCGCAACGTGCGCGAGGACGGCTTCATCACCTCCCACGACTCGCGCATGTACAGCCACGCCTTCAGCGTGCTCCTGCTCGCGGAGGCCTACGGCATGACCGGCCGCACCGACATTCGCGAAAAGCTCGATCGCGCCGTGGAGTTCACGTACAAGTCGCAGAACGAGAAGGGCGGCTGGCGCTACGTGCCCAACGCGCGCGACTCCGACATGTCGATCACCGTCTGCCAGGTGGTCGCCCTGCGGGAGGCGCGTAACATCGGCATTCGCGTGCCCAAGGAGACCATCGACAAGGCGCTCGAGTACGTGATGGAGTCGGCGGTGACCTACGGCGAGGACCGCGGCGCGTTCCTCTACCAGGAGCAGGATGTCCCCTTCAACCGCAACAGCTTCGCGCTCACCGCGGCGGGGCTCACCACCCTCTTCCAAGCCGGCCTCTACACCAACCAGGATGTGGATCGGTTCGCCCGCGCCCGCAAGCTGCGGCGCGCGCCCGACATCAACGACTGCCTGAGCTACCTGCGCAGCACCTACGACCAGGTGCGCCGCGAGTATCGGACGCACTACTTCTATTACTACGGGAACTACTACGCCATGCAGGCCCTCTACACGCGGGGGGGGAGGGAGTGGCGCGAGTGGTACGCGATGGTCAGGGACGACCTCCTCCAGGCGGCCAAGCGCACCCCCCTCGACTCCGGCGAAGGGGTCTATTGGGACGCCCGATACGTCGGCAAGACCTTCACCACCGCCCTGGCGGCGATCATGCTCCAGGTCCCGACCCACTACCTGCCCATTTTCCAGCGGTAGCGGCGGTGAACCGCCCCGCCGCCCGGCGGTTACAACGGACGGTGAGGCCCCCCACGCCGTGCAGGACGAACAGCAACTCATGGCCCGCCTCAAGGGCGGGGACCGCGCGGCGTTCGAGGCGCTCTATGCGCGCTTCGCGAGGCCGCTCATGAGCTACTTCTACACCCTCTGCTTCGACCGGGTGACCGCCGAGGACCTCCTCCAGGAGACCTTCCTGCGCGTTTGGCGCGCCCGGCAGGGGTGGCGCCCGCTGGCCAAGGTGTCGACCTGGATCTTCCAGATCGCGAAGAACCTCTGGATCAACGAACGCGAGAAGCGGCTCCTGCGCCCGTTCCACGCCGTGCGCGGCGGCGACGAGGCGGCGGCGGCCTGGGAGCGCGTGGCGGCGCCGGGTTCCGACGGGTCGGTGGACCGCTCCGCGGCCACACGGGAAACCCTGCAGGCCCTGCGCGCAGCCGTTGAGGGGCTCTCCGACAAGCTGCGCGAAGTCTTCGTGATGGGGCGCTACCAGAGCCTTCCCTACGCCGAGATCGCGGCCATCCTCGAGATCCCGGAGGGAACGGTGAAAAGCCGGATGGCGCTGGCGGAGCAGGCGCTCCGCGAGCAGCTCCGCGCGCACTGGGAGAGGACGCGGTGAGGAGCCCCGACGCCGATCTCGTCGCCCTCGCGCTCGGCGCGCTCGATCCCGACGCCTCGCGTCGAACGCGCGCGCGGCTCGAGGCCGACCCCGACGCCCAGGCGGAGCTGGACGAGATCCAGGCCCATCTCCGCCTTCACGATGCCCTCCCCATCCCCGCCCCCCAACCCCCCCACGGGGGCCGGCTCGGAAAATACACCGCCCCCGGGCCGGGGCTCCGCCCCGACCGGCAGGCCCCCGCCCCCGGGGGGGGCAAACACGCC
>JBQTIG010000045.1:0-17095 GCA_052388375.1 Planctomycetaceae bacterium
TCGCCGCTCGTCCATCGCCGGATTTGGGGTCAATACGGCTTCGGACTCGCGGCTCGCCAGCAGCCCGCTCGCTCGGGTTCGGGCCGACGATGAAGTATTCAGACAGGCCCTAGAAGAGCCCGCGGATCTTTCCCGTGACGGGGTCGAGGTCCACGCGCTCGAACGCGGGCCGCGAGGGCAGGCCCGGCATGGTCCGCATGTCGCCGCAGAGCGGATAGAGGAATCCCGCCCCGACGCTGGCGCGGATGTCGCGCACCGGCAGGCGGAACCCCTGGGGGGCCCCCTTGAGCGCCGGGTCGTGGCTGATGCTCAGATGGGTCTTGGCCATGCAGATGGGCAGGCGGTCGTAGCCGAGGTCGCCGTAGAGCGTGAGCTTCTTTTCGGCCGCGGGGAGGAAGTCGACGCCGTCGGCGCGGTAGACCTCGCGGGCGATCGTCTCGATCTTTTCGCGGATCGGCATCTCGAGGGGGTAGAGGAAGCGGAAGTTCTTCGGCTTTCGGCTCGCCGCATCCACCGCCTTGGCGAGCTCGAGGGCCCCCTCCCCCCCGCGCGCCCAGTGATCGGTCACGACCGCCCCTTCCGCGCCCTCGCGCACAGCGAGCGTCTCCACGAGGCGGATCTCCTTGTCGGTGTCGGCGCCGAAACGGTTCACCGCCACGACGACCGGTACGCCGAACAGCCGGGCGATGCGGATGTGCGCGGCCAGGTTGGAGCAGCCCTTCTCCAGGGCCTCCAGGTTCTCCTCCACCAGCTCGCGCGGGAGCGGCTTGCCCGCCACCACCTTGCCGCACCCTCCGTGCATCTTGAGCGCGCGGATGCTCGCCACGATCACGACGCAGTCGGGAACGAGCCCGCTCACCCGGCACTTGATGTCCATGAACTTCTCCATGCCGATGTCGGAACCGAAGCCCGACTCGGTCACGACGAAGTCCCCCAGTCGCAGCGCGATCTGGTCGGCGATCACGCTCGAGTTGCCGTGCGCGATGTTGGCGAAGGGCCCCGCGTGGACGAACGCCGGGGTGTGCTCCAGGGTCTGAAGCAGCGTGGGCATGAGGGCGTCCTTGAGCAGGACCGCCATCGCCCCCGCCGCGCCGAGCATCTCGGCGGTGATCGGTTCCCCTTTGCCGCTGGTGCCCACAACGATCCTGCCGAGCCGCTCCCGCAGGTCGGCGAGTCCGGTGGAGAGCGCGAGGATGGCCATCACTTCCGACGCCACCGCGATGTCGAACCCGGTTTCCCGCGGGTATCCCCCCTCCTTCCCGCCGAGCCCGACCACCACTTGGCGCAGGGCGCGGTCGTTCAGGTCCAGGACCCGGGGCCAGGTGATGCTCCAGGGGTCCAGCCCGAGCGCATTGCCGTGGTAGACGTGGTTGTCGATCGCGGCGGCGAGGAGATTGTGCGCGGCGCTCACCGCGTGGATGTCGCCGGTAAGGTGGAGGTTGAACTCTTCCATCGGGATCACCTGGCTGTAGCCGCCGCCGGCCGCTCCGCCCTTGATCCCGAACGTGGGCCCCATGCTCGGCTGACGGATGCAGGTGAAGGCGCGCTTCCCCAGCCTGCCGAGGCCCTGGGCCAGGCCGATCGTCGTGGTCGTCTTGCCTTCCCCGAGGGGGGTGGGGGTGATGGCGGTGACGTCGATGTAGCGTCCGCGGGGCCGCGAGGCGAATCGCTCCCGCACATCGAGATGCACCTTCGCCTTGAACCGGCCGTAGAAATCGATGTCCTCCTCGCGCAGTCCCGCCTGCTCGGCGATGCGCGCCACCGGCAGGATGCTCGCCTCCTGCGCGATCTCCAGGTCGCTGGGGACGGGGCTCTTGGTGGTGGGTCGGCCTGTCTGTTCGGTACGGGACATCCACTGCCTCCTCTGCGTAGGCGCCGCCGGCGCGACGCAGGAGTCTACCCGCGCCACGCGCCGCGGACCACCGCCGCGCGAGCGGTATACTTCGGCCGCATGGACGGGGCTCCGGAGTGCATCTTCGAAGCGGTTGCGATCGCCGCTCGGGTGCGGCAGCTCGGGCGCGAGATCCGCAGCCGCGCGAGGGAGCGTTCCCTGGTCCTCCTCGGCGTGCTGCAGGGCGCCTGCCTCTTCACGGTCGACCTCGCCCGCGCCCTCGGCCCCCCCCTCGAGCTGGCGTTCGTCCAGGCGCGCTCCTACGGTGCGGGGACCGTCTCCCGCGGGCGGATCGAGGTGGGGGAGATGGAGACGGCGCTCCTGCGCGGGGCCACCGTGCTCGTCGCGGACACCGTGCTCGACAGCGGTCGCACCCTGGCGGAGCTCTGCACGCGCCTGCGGGAACTGGGAGCCGCGGAGGTCTGGAGCTGCGTCCTCGTGGAAAAGGACGCGCCGCGCGCCGCGGCGATCCTTCCCGACTTCGTCGGCTTCCGCGCGCCCGGCCACTTCCTGGTGGGTTACGGGCTCGATGCCGCGGGCCTCCATCGCGCCCTCCCCTACATCGCGGCAGTCGAGGACCGGGGGCGGTGAGCGAGCGGGACTACTTCCGCCACGATTTCGAGGGCCGCGGCGTCTCGCCGTTCTGGGCCTCCCACCGCGCGACTAAGAGCCTGCTGCTCCTCCTTCTTGGCATGACGGTGCTCCTGCTCCTGGTGCGCTCCGTCTCGCGCCCGGCCCACGTCGCCCTGACGCGCGCCTTGGCCCTGGATCCCTACGCCGTCCTCGAGCGGCTCAAGCTCTGGCAACTCGTCACCGGGGCGCTCCTCCACGGCGACCTCCTCCATCTGCTCTTCAACGCCTTGGGCCTCTGGTTCTTCGGGCGGACGGTGGAGGATCGCCTCGGCCCGCGCCGCATGCTCCTCGTCTCCCTCGGCGCGACGCTCTCCGCCTCCCTCGCCTACGTCGCCTGGAGCCTGGCGCGGGAGACCGTCACGCCCATGCTCGGGTTCAGCGGCGCGATCCTGGGCATCCTCGTTCTCGTCGCGGTCTGGCATCCGAACACGCCCGTGCTCCTCTTCTTCGTGATTCCCATGCGGCTCTGGGTGCTCGTGGCGGTCCTCATCGGGGTGGACGTCCTCATGGCGCTCCAGGTCGACAGCGATGTGGCGCACACCGCGCATCTCGGCGGCGCGCTCTTCGGCTGGATCTACGCCCGCCATGGAGGCTGGTTCGCGCGGCTGGGCAGCCTCGTGGCGCGCGGCGCCGCCCGTGCGCCGCGCGCGCGCGCACGGCCTCGCGATCGGGAGGAGATCGACGTGCGCGGGGAGGTGGACCGCATCCTGGACAAGGTGAACCGGGAGGGGCTCGGATCCCTGAGCGATCGGGAGAGGCAGTTCCTCAAGGACGCGGGCAGCCGCCTCCGCCCATGAGCGCGTGGCGCGGCGCTCTCCTCGCCCTCCTCCCCTTCGTCGCGATCTTCCTCGGGCTACGCGCCTGCGTCGCGGGCTCATCCGCCCGCTGGCTGGCCGAGGTGCAGCCGTTCGATCTCACGCTGCGGATCGCCCTGGACGAGAAGGAACTTCTCGCCGTCGCCTCCGACGCGGACTGGGCGCGCCGATTCGGGCGCGAGGCGCTCGCCTTCCGCCGCGCCCTCGAGGAGCGGGAAGGGGATCTCTTTCCAGGGGGGCGGGGGAGGAGGCTCGTGGTCGTGGGATTCCGCGGAGTCGAGGCTCTGCGCGCCTACGCGGGAGAGAGGGTTCGCGCCGACCCGAAGGCGCTGGGCGCCTTCCATGACAGCACGCGGGGGGCGATCTTCCTGCCGCAGGACGCCGGCATGGAGGTGCTGCGTCACGAGATGGTGCATTTCGTCCTGGCGCGGGGAGCGGGCCCCGGGGAGCAACTGAGCCCCTGGCTGGGGGAGGGGCTCGCCCAGTACTTCGAGACGGTGGCGCCGGGGGATCGCTCCGGACTCGCGCCATCCCTGCGGGTGCGGCTCGGCGCGATCGCCGGTGCGTTCGATCCCGACGACCTCCTCGCGCTGCAGGATTACGGGCGCTTCGTGGGCGCCGATGGGGCGCGCAACTACGCGGCCGCCCTCCTGATGACCGGGTTCTTGCTGGATCGCAGGCCGCGCGAGGCCTTCCTCGCCTACCTGGAGAAGGAGCGCTCCGCCGAGGTGCCGGCTCGCCTCGCGGCGTTCCACGCGCTCTTCCGCCGGGAGGCGGAGCCGTTCCGCAGAGAACTTGCGGCCTATGGTGCGGGAGGATGAGTGGTGGGCGCTGAGGGACTCGAACCCCCGACCTCATGGGTGTGATCCATGCGCTCTAACCAACTGAGCTAAGCGCCCCCGCCAGCTTTTCGGCATTGTAGGCACTCTCTTGAGCGAGGCAAGCGAACCGCGCGAACGCTTCGTCCCCCGTGCGCTCCGCGCACTCCGGGCAGCGTCGAGTTCCGCCGCCCGCGAGTCGGCGCGCACCTTCTTCAAGGAGAAGGTCGCGTTCCTGGGCGTACCGGTCCCCGCGCTACGCCGCATCGCGCGCGATCTGGCGCCCCTCGCGGACCGGGGCGCGGGCATCGCCGCGGCCCTCGACGCCTGCGAGCCTCTCCTCGCGGAGGCGCAGCAGGAGCCGCGCACCCTTGCCCTGCTCCTCTGCGAGCGGTGGAAGGCGCGTCTCGACGCCTCTTTCCTGCGGCGGGCGTTCCGGTGGCTCGCGGAAGGGCGATGCGACAACTGGGCGCTTGTGGATGCCCTCTGCATCGGATCCTTGGGGCCGCTCCTGGCCCGCCGGCCCGAGCTGGCGGTGCGGCTCGCCTCCTGGCCCTCCTCCAGGAACCGGTGGATGCGGCGCGCGTCCCTGGCCGCGCTGATCCCCGCCGTCCGGCGCGGCGCGCTCCTCTCCCAGGCGTACGCCACGGCGGACCGACTCCTCGGCGACGGCGACGATCTGGTGCGCAAGGCGACGGGGTGGCTGCTGCGGGAAGCGGGCCGGACCGACGCGCGCAGGCTGGAGATCTATCTCCGCGAGCGCGGGCCGCGCCTGCCGCGCACCGCCCTGCGCACGGCCATCGAGCGCTTTCCCGATGCGCGCCGCCGGGATCTGCTCCGCGCGACGAGGATCGGGTAGGGGCTTCAGGCTGCGCTGTCGGCGTCGCGGGGCATGAGATCCTCCAGGGTGGACTCCCCGAACGACGCGTAGCGCGCCTCCTCGCCGGCGCGAAACGCCTCCTGGAAGGCCGGCGAAGCTCCCGCGTCGGCTTCGGGGGCGGTCCCGCGCACGGCCGCCACGATGTCGCGGAGCCCGATGCGGCGCGCCTCCCGCGCGGGGAGGTAGCGGCCGCCTTCGTCGCACCGCAGCAGGCCGGCGCGTTCGAGCTCCAGGGCGATCCCGCGCGCCGTCTCCGTGCGCAGGGTGAGCGTGCTGCTCAACTGGAACAGATCCGGCGGCTCCTCCCCCGCGCGGAACCTGCGGTAGGTCTCGACGAGGAGGCGGATCGCGTGGAATTCGCGCGGGGCGCCGCTCTCCGCCGCCTGACCCCGGACCCCGCTGGAGATGGCGAGATAGTTCTGGTCGACGTAGGCGAGCGCCCCGCCGGAAAGGAGGATGCTCCAGGTGATGTAGATCCAGAAGATGAACAGGGGGAGGATGCCGAGCGGGCCGTAGACCTTGTCGATTTGCGACGCGTTGGCGACGTAGAGGTTGAAGCCCCATTTCGCCACCTCCCACAACGAACCCGCCACCACCGCCCCCACCAAGGCGCTCGTCGTCTTCACCCGGGTGTTGGGCAGGAACACGTAGAGCAGGAAGAAGGCCGTCCAGGTAATGACGAACGGCAGGAGATAGACACCCGCGCGCAGCAGGAACCCGACTCCGATCAGGCTCTCCTGGAGACCCGCCGACCGCAGCTTGGCGGTCGCCCAAACCGAAAGGCCGAACAGGACCGGCGCGAGGGTCAAGACCAGCCAGAACGCGCGGAACCGCTGGAACGCCGTGCGCCGGTCCTCCACTTTCCAGACGCGGTTGAGGGCGCGCTCGAGGGCGGAGAACAGGCCGAGGCTGGTGATCACGAGGAGCAGGGTGCCGATCACTCCCATGCGGCCGCTCGCCCCGCGCGCCTTCTCGATGGCGTCGCGCACCTCGTCGCCCGCGCGCATGGCGGCGTCCGGCAGCCCCTCCCGCAGGAGGAGGTCCGCCAGCTTTTCGTCGAGATTGAAGAACTTCTCGAAGACGTCGGCGAGGGAGAAGGCCAGGATCCCGAGGGGGATCAGGGAAAGAAGTGTGTAGTAGGCGAGGGCGGCAGCCCACTGGAATCCGTGGTCCTTCAGAAACTCGCGCGGGACGAGGAGGAGCATGCGCGCGAGGCGCAGCAGAACGCGCGGAATTCGGGCCAGATCCCGGGCCTCGAATTCGAAGATCCTCTCGTAGGCCCGGCGAATTTTTCGCACCCGCGGATTCTACGGAAAGGAAGACGGATCGGAGTCCAGGATCGTAACCAGTTGCGGCGCAATGGTTTGCGCTCTCCGTCGCGTCCCGGAACGATCGGAGGAGCCGGAGCCGGGATCCAAACAACGCCCTTGCGCTTGACCCTTGCGGTTTGGGAGCATGGGGCTGTGCGAGAGGAGTAAGCCGATGAGGGCCGCCGAACATCGATTCGAGCGGACCAGGAGGATTGTGATGCGACGGATGAAGTGGGTTTGCTGCATGGTCGCGTTCGGCATCGTATGCGGACTGACGATGCCCGCCGTGGCCGGCGACGCGACGATCGAGGAGCAGATCGCCCAGCTCAAGGAGCAGTTGGCGCAGATCCAGGCGTCGACCAACGCGGTCCTCGAGCGCGAGGTGGAGGGCTACCTCCAGCAGACGGCGAGCCACGAGAGCGCGGCGGGCGGCGGCGACTGGCGCGACCGCACCACGCTCAACTGGAGATTCACCGCAGTGATCCTCGGCACCATCGACTACTGCGACGAAAACCGCGTCCTGGTCAACGGGGACGTGGATCTGGACTTCGACTTCCAGATCACGGAGAACCTCGTCGGATTCCTCTATCTCACGGCCAACTCGAACGCGAACTTCGAGCCCCTGGGGGATGGGTCCTTCACGGCGAGCGGCATGACCGACGCCATCGGCGTGGACGGCACCAATCCGACCGATCCGGGCTCCATCACCGTCTACGAGGCTGGCATCCGGCACGCCTGGCACATCGGCGACCACATCCTCTACTGGGAGATCGGGGCGTTCGACCCCCGGCGCCGCGTCGGCCAGAACGCGTTCGCGGACGACGAGAACACCCAGTTCCTGAACAACCTCTTCGACGATGTCCCCTCCGTGATGTGGCTCACCGACAACACGGGCCGCGGCTCGCTGGGATGGCACTTCTGGATCAGCCTCGGCGCCGACAAGAACTGGACCGTCAACTGGGGTTGGTTCAATACCCCCGGCCAGTGGTTCAACAACGGCCAGTTCTACGTCCAGCTGCACTACAAGGGGCAGCTGAGCGGCCGGGACATGAACGTCCGGGTCTTCCTGGTCATCGACGAGTTCTTCGTCGACGCCACCGGGGACGGCGGCGTCTCCGGCGGCATCTCCTGGGACTGGCTGGCCACGGAGCGGATCGGCGTCTTCGTGCGGATTTCCGGGACCGGCCATGATGCCAACCCGGTCGAATTCGACGCGTCGTTTGGCGTGCAGCTGATGCAGATGGTCTCCAGCCGCCCCGATGACGTGATCGGCGTCGCCCTCGGCTTCATCTCGCTCCAGGACAGCAGCTCCTTCGGGACCTTTGCGGAGGACTTGGAGATCCACTTCGAGATCTATTACCGCGCCATGTTCGAGGGCGGGAAGCTCCAGATCTCCCCGGTGCTGATGTTCGTCTCCGATCCGAACGGCGGTCGGGCGATTCACGAGACCCTCTGGATTCTCGGGCTGCGCATCCACGTTCCCTTCTAGGCCGCGCTTACGCGGCCTCTTCTCGGTTCAGCGACACGCATCTCCCGAGCGTGGGGCGAAGGCCCCCGCTCCGGAGGAGAAAAGGACTGCACCTATATGAGTGGCCGGATCGCTTGCTTCCTCCTGGTCGTTGCCTGCGCGGCGCTGATCGCCGGCTGCGGAAACTGCAACCCCGGATTCGCCGGGGGGAGCATCCTCCCTCTGAAGGGATCCGTCTACACGACCGACTCCCAGTTCGACCAAGGGACCGCGGTCAGCTTGAACCACGACACGTCCGGGACGCTTCGCCTCAATGAGACGATTTCGACCCATCCGAACATCTGGATCGCGCTCTCGGCGCGCAACACGATCTGCCGAATCAATACCGAGACGGGCGTCATCCTCGGCGAGTACAGGACTTCGCCGGAGAACATCGGCGGCGGGAATCCGTCGCGCACGACGGTGGCGCTCGACGGCACCTGCTGGGCCGGCAATCGCGGCGGGCAGTCCGTCATCCATGTCGGGATCGTGGAAGCCAATCAGGGCGTGGACCGCAACGGCAACGGCACGATCGAGACCTCATCCGGCTACGACGACGTGCTCGGTTGGGAGAACGCCAGCGGCGTGGACGACGACGGCGGCGTCGAGACCGCCCTCGACGAGGCGATCCTGCACTACGTGCGCACTTCGGCGAGCGCCGCCCGCCATGTGACCGTGGACAAGGACAACAACGTCTGGGTCAGCGGCCGGTTCGGCAGCAACGATGCCGTCTTCAATCTCATCGACGGCGCCACGGGGGCTATCCTCCGCACCGAGGGACCCTTCTCCGCCGGCGGATACGGCGGCCTCATCGACTCCTTCGGCATTATCTGGTCGGCCAGTTCCGGATCGCAGGTTCTCCGCTGGGACCCCAACGCCCCCCTGAGCGCGACCAACCCGACCTACATCAATGTCACCAACTACGGCATGGCGGTGGACAACCTCACCAACATCTGGGTCGGCCAGCTCTCCGGGAATCTCGTCCACAAGCTGGACGCGGCCGGGATGGTGCTCGGTTCGTTCGGCCATGGCAGCAACAACGCCCAGGGGCTCGCGGTGACGGCGAACAATCACGTCTGGGTGAGCTCCAGCCTCTTCGGGGGGACCACCGTGGGCCATCTCATGAACGACGGCATGCTCGTCGGCAACGCGGAGGGCGTGGGGAACGGGAGCACCGGCGTCGCGGTGGACGCGGCCGGAAAGGTCTGGACGGCCAACATCATCGCCAGCAACGCGTCCCGCATCGATCCCGCCGCGGGTCCCCTCGGCGGGGACGGCGTGACGCCCATCGGCGCGGTGGATCTCACCGTGGATCTCCCCGGAGCGAGCCCCTACAACTACAGCGACATGACCGGCAACGTGGCCCTGGGCACGACCTCGCCGCAGGGCACCTGGCGCGTGGTCCAGGACAGCGGCGCCGCAGGCACCGCGTGGGGCACCATCTCCTGGAACAACGAGCCGGGCGGCAGCGAGCCCGCGGGCACGCAAATCCTGGTGGAGGCGCGTGCCGCCGCGTCCGCCGCGGGTCTCGGGTCCGAGTCGTTCATCCCGGTGACCAAGAACGTGGCATTCTCCCTCGTCGGTCGCTTCATCGAGGTGCGGGTCACGCTGAAGCGCAGCGCGGGCGGCGTGAGCCCGGTCCTCTCGGACGTCGTCATCGCCCCGACCACCCCCTGATCGAGTCGTTCTCCCGAAACGAAACCGCGCGGCGCCCCCTCGGGCGTCGCGCGGTCGCACTTCCGGTGGTGGGCCCAAGAGGACTTGAACCTCTGACCCCCTGCTTGTCGAGCAGGTGCTCTAGCCAACTGAGCTATGGGCCCGCAGGCCTCCCCTATACGGCCGACCGGCCGAAACATCAAGTCCCGGCGCGGGTTGCAGCTGTGCGGTACCCTAGTGGGGCGAGGCCGTTCCCGTCGCACCGATCCAGCGGGGGCTCGGGCGGCGGGTCGCCCGACAAGGATGACCCCAACCTCATGAACCGAACCCTGGTCGCCCTGGTCCTCCTCCTCACGGGCTTCGTGGCCGTCCTGACCGTCATGGTCTTCGGCGTCAAGGACCAGGTGGATTCCGCGCCGTCATCCCGCAGCGGAGGACCCTCCCTGCGCCCGGTCACCGAGGAGCAGGCGGCGCAGGCGGACGAACTGCGCCTCTTGCGGCGCGACGTCGTTTCCCTCAAGGCACAGATCGCCGATCTCGAGCGCCGTCGTGCGTCCGAGGCGGAGCGGTCCCCGGCGACCTCCCCGGACCCCGCCCCCGGTTCCGGCGATCCCGAGCGGGTGGCTGCCCCGGATCGGGCCTCGGCGCCCCCCGCCCCCGAGCGCGACGCGCAGGGCGATTGGGTCATCACCGACGAACAGGTCGAGTACGCGGCGGCCCTCCAGCGCGAGGTGGACCGCCGCCGGAGGCAGGAGGGAATGGCCCGCAACGTCATGCGCCGCATCGACAGCCTCGCGGCTCGCGGCGAGATCGCCGCGGTGCAGGACCAGCGGCGCACGGAGGTGGAGGCGATCGTCAAGAAGTACGTCGCCCGCGCGGACGACGTGGTCCAGCGCATCGCCAGGAACCCCGGCGATGCCGACGCGGCCCTCACCGCGGAGGCGCGCAGGGATCTCATGCAGCAGGAGCGCGACCAGCTCGCCGCCGCCGCGCGCCAGGAGCTGGTTCCCCTCGTGGGCGAGCGGGATGCCGGGGAGATCGCCGAGAACGCCCTCATCAGCTCCTACTTCCCGCGCAACAATCCCAACCTAAAGCGGGAGGTACGGCGCGTCGGCGACGGTTAGCCCAAGGCCGCCCACCGGGGGGCCCGCGCGGGACGGGAGCTTTGTCCCCGTCCTTGATACACTCCCGCCCCTTCCCCCTATGAGCGAGGACTGGCGATGATCATCGGCGTTCCCCGGGAGATCAAGGACAACGAGAACCGCGTGGCCATGGTGCCGGGCGGCGTCGCGACGATGGTGGGCCAGGGCCACGCAGTAGTCGTCCAAAAGGGCGCGGGCCTGGGCAGCGGATTCGAGGACGACGCCTACCTCAAGGCGGGCGGACTGCTCGTGGCAGGGCCCCAGGAGGTCTTCCGCCAGGCCGACCTGATCGTCAAGGTCAAGGAACCCCTGCCGCAGGAGTTCCCCCTGATCCGCAAGGGGCAGATCCTCTTCACCTACTTCCATTTCGCCGCCGACCGGGCGCTCACGATGGCGATGATCCAGAGCGGCGCGACCTGCGTCGCCTATGAGACCGTGGAGGATCGCAACCGCCGCCTGCCGCTCCTCACCCCGATGAGCGAGGTGGCGGGGCGAATGGCCGTGCAGATCGGGGCGGTCTATCTCCAGAAGTCGGCGGGGGGGCGGGGGGTGCTGCTGGGCGGTGTGCCGGGCGTTGCGGCCTCGGAGGTCTGCATCCTGGGAGGCGGCGTGGTCGGGACGCAGGCCGCCTGGATGGCCGCGGGCCTTGGCGCGCGGGTGACGATCCTGGACGTCAGCCTGGACCGCCTGCGGTATCTGGCGGATGTCATGCCGCCCAATGTCACGACGCTCCACTCCAACCCCGAGTCGATCCTGGGCGCCTGCCGTCGCGCCGATCTGCTGGTCGGGGCCGTCCTGATCGAGGGCGCCAAGGCGCCGGTGCTGGTGCCCCGCGCCTACCTGAAGGAGATGAAGAACGGCGCGGTCATCGTGGACGTCGCCGTCGACCAGGGGGGATGCGTCGAGACCTGCAAGCCGACGACCCACTCCGATCCGACCTACGTCGTGGACGGCGTACTCCACTACTGCGTCGCCAACATGCCGGGCGCCGTCCCGCGCACCTCGACCTACGCGCTGACCAACGCGACGATCCCCTACCTGGGACGGCTGGCCGCGGTGGGGATCGCCCGGCCGATCCTCGAGGATCCGGGCTTCGCGCGCGGCATCAATGTCTACCGGGGGAAGGTGACCCACCAAGGCGTGGCGGCCGCGTTCGATCTCCCCTACGTTCCCGTGGAGAAGGCGCTGGCCTCCGCATGACCGACGGGCGCGCCGCGGGCGACCTCAACCGCGGGCCGCTCTGCTGGCGTCTCGTGACGTTCGGCATCCCGCTCGTTCTCGGGATGTTCTTCCACGGGCTGTTCAACCTCGTCGATTTGATCATCGTCGCGCGGCTGCCGGGCCCCGCGGGCCCCGCCGGACTCGCCGCGGTGAACCAGGCCTCCCTGGTCAATCTCATTCCGATGCTCATCAGCAACGGGGTGAACAACGCCTCCATCGCCGTCATCTCGCGCAATTTCGGGATGCGCAACTACCGGCGGGCCAACGCAAACGCGCTCCAGAGTTTCTTGCTGCTCATCTTCCTCGCGCTGGCGCTCGGCTGGCCGAGCTACGTCTACGCCGAGGAGCTCAACCGCCTGGTCGGTTCGCACGGCGACCAGCTCGCCCCCGCAGTCGATTACCTCCAGATCAACTCGGCGGGCCTGCTCACGATGTTTTTCCTCATGCAGGTGACCGCCGTGCTGCGCGCGGGGGGCAACGCGCGCTGGCCCATGATCCTGCTCGTTGGCGCCAACCTGCTCAACGTCTTCCTCGACATCGCGCTCATCCACGGCGTGTGGGGATTCCCGCGCATGGAGGTGGCCGGGGCGGCCTGGGGAACGCTGATCGCCCGGGGCGTCTTCGCGCTCCTGGGCCTCTACATCATCACGCGCCGCTCCTCGCCGGTGCGCCTCATCCTCTCTCGTCCCTGGCCGCGGTTCCGGATGATCGCCCAGCTGGCCCGCATCGGCATCCCCTCCTCGCTCCAGTTCGTCGTGCGCACCGTCGCCTACGGAGCGATCCTTGGCTTCGTGAACCGCTTCGGCGAGGGGCAGGCGATGCAGGCCGCGCTCGCCGTGGGGTTCCGGCTCGACATGCTGGCCCTGTTCACGGGGGCGGGCTGGGGCGCCGCGGCGGCGGCCATGGTGGGCCAGGGGCTCGGCGCGGGCAAGATCGCCCGCGCCCGGGCGGCGGCCTGGCTCGCCGCGGTCCTCGACGTGATCCTCATGGCGGGCATCGGCGCGATCTTCTACGTCTACGCGCGGCCCATCGTGATCTTCTTCGGGGGGGATCCGGCCAGCCGCCCGGAGTACGCCGAACCGGTAAACCTCTGCGTGGAGTACCTCAAGATCGCGGTGTTCGGCTATCCCTGCGTCGCGGTGGCGATCACCCTGGCGCAGGCGCTCAACGGGGCGGGCTCCACCAAGACGCCCCTCTTCCTCGACACGGTGGTCTTCCTGCTCCTCCAGGTCCCCTTTGCCTGGGCGGTGACCCGGTTCGCGGGCGTGCATGGCTACGACCGCACGTCGCTCTGGTGGATCCTCGTCCTCACCGGAGGGCTCGGAGCCGCGATGTACATGGCCGTCTGGCGCCACGGCCACTGGAAGCACAAGAAGATCCGCTGAGGATTCTCTACAATCCTCCCGATGGCGGACGTCGTCCCCAAATTCGAGCGCCTCATGAATCTCGTGGCGTTCCTCCTCGCCTCGCCGGAGCCGGTGCCGTTCCTCTCCATCCGCAAAACGGTGATCGGCTACAACGACTCCGCCCGGGAGGATGCCGTCGAGAAACGGTTCGACCGGGACAAGAAGGAGCTGCGGGAGATCGGCATCCCCGTGGAGTACGTCGCCGCGGACGAGCGGGGCCGGGACGGGTACACCATCCCCCGCGACCAGTACTTCCACCACGAGCTGGAGCTGACCGACGAGGAGGCGGCGCTCCTGGCGGTGCTCGGCAACACCGCCCGGAGCGGCTCCGACGCGGTGAGCGCCAATCTCAGGTCCGCGCTGCTCAAGCTGACCATCGATTCGCCGCTCCCCGAGGAGCTCCAGGAGCTGGCCGCGCGGAGCAACCTGCTCGCCTTCAGCCGCGGCCGGCGCGATCGGCCCGCCCTCGACAACCTGGACCGACTCGTGCGCGCGGCCTGGCAGTGCAAGGAGGTGCGGTTCAAGTACCGCCGGCCCGATGCGCGCGAGACGACGCAGCGGAACGTGCAACCCTACGGGCTCGGGTATCGCGAGGGCGAGTGGTACCTCGTGGGCAAGGACCTGGGGCGCGACTCCTTGCGCCAATTCAAGCTCGCGCGCATCCAGGGGGCGGTCCAGTTCGCCAGGGCGCGCGGCCGCGGGGAGTACGAGATCCCCGACGGCTTCCATGTGGAGGAGTTCCTCGAGAGAGGCCCGTGGGAGTTCGAGGGGGGCAAGGAGGAGTGGGCCCGGGTCTCCTTCGACGCCGAGGTCGCCTGGATGGTGGAGCAGAACCTCGGGGGGGGGCGGAGGTTCGAACGCCGCGCGGACGGTTCGGGGGAGCTCCACCTCAAGGTGCGCCGCTCGCCCCGCACCCACCAACGTCTCCTGAGCCTTCTCGCGCCCTACTCCGCGGATTGCGAGGTGCTCGGGCCTCCGTGGCTCCGGAAGCAGGCGGAAGCTCACCTCGCCGCCATGCTGAAACGGTACTCCTGATGGCGCTCCCGCTCGCCAAGCTGCGCCTCTACCTCTCGCTCATCCCGCTTCTGCGGCAGAGACCGCGCATCACGTTCCGGGAGATCGGCGAGCATCTCGGCCTCTCCCCCCAGGCCGCAGCCCGCGAGATCCCGGAAGCGCTCATGCTCTGCGGCGTGCCCCCCTACATGCCCCACGACTACATCGCCTGCTTCACGGAGGGGGACAAGGTCACGGTCCGGTTCGCCGACCAGTTCAAGCGCCCTGCGCGCCTCACCCCCTCGGAGACGACGGCAGTCCTGCTCGCGCTTCGCGCCCTCCCCCCGGCCCGGGGCTCGCCGCAGGCATCGGCGGCGGCGGGGCTGCTGCGCAAAGTAGAGCGCTCCATGGGCCGCCGGGAAGTGCGTGGCTTGGCGCGGCGCATCGGGGCGCGCCGGGGGCCGGGGGCGCTGGGGAGCCGGCTGGCGCTGCTCCAGCAGGCCCTGGCCGAGCGGCGCGAAGTGGACCTGGAGTACTACACGCAGCGGCGGCGCGCCCTCACGTCGCGGACCGTCCGGCCCTACGCCTTGCTCGACCACCTGGGGCACTTCTATCTGGTGGCCCGCGACGGCCTGCGCGGCCGCGAGTTGAGCTTCCGCGTGGACCGCATGCGCGCGGTCGCGATCACCGACCGCACCTTCGAGCGGCCGGCGTCGTTCAGCGCGGCGCGCTACCGGAAGCCAGACCTCTACCGCCCCGGCGCGGGGGACCTCACCGTCCAGGTGCGCTTCGGCCCACTTGCGGCGCGGTTCGCAAGGGAGATCAGCCAGGCGAGCGAGATCCGGGAGCTCTCCAACGGCGGCGTGGACCGGTTCGTGCGCACCGACAGCCTTCGCTGGGTGGTGGACTGGGCCCTCCAGCACGGCGAGGAGGCGGAAATCGTCGGTCCCCCGGAGGCGCGCGCCGAGATCCGCGGCGTCCTCGAAGCGTGGAGGGCGCGCTACGTTCCTGCCCGGAAGAGGAAATGACCGAGCGAGGTGGTGGCATGTCCAAAGGCACGATGGCAGCGTCCCTCCTCCTGATCCTGGTCCCCCTCGCCGGCTGCACGCCAGGCGACGGCGCGTGCACCCCCGACCGCCCCGCGCGGTTCCTCTCCGGGATCTGGCATGGCTGGATCGCCCCGGTCTCGCTGGTCCTCGGCCTCCTGAACGGCGGCAAGACGCGCATCTACGAGACCGTGAACGCCGGGTGGGGCTACGACTTCGGCTTCTACATGGCGATCATCAGCGGCTTCGGGGGACTCGCCCTGCTGCGCCGACGGAGGCGGGACAGGGACGCTTAGAGCCTTCCATGAGAAGGCCGTCCCTGTCCAGAGCCGACGTGGCGGCGCCTCCCTCCGAGCCGAGTCAACCGCGCCGCCAGGCTTCCATCCGCACTCTTGGTGGGCCACGTGTTGGGGGCCCGGTGCATGGTGGGGTCCGGCCAGTGCGGGTGCTGCCATCTGTTTCCCGACCTCGCCCTGGGGCGGGTCCAGGCCCTAACCGCAGTCACCCGGACTGGGCGGTTGTGGTTGATCGTTGTTCGGGAAGGGTTCGTCACGTCGTTGGCTGTCAGGGCCGTAGGCCCTTGGGGTCCTTTCGCTTCCTACAGGCTTCTGCTCTCGGTTTCACGCCGGCATCCTCTCCCTCAACCGTGTGTTGCGCAGCGGGTCGTAGGTCGCCCCGGTCACCCAGAGCCGGTGGAGCAAGACCGCGAGCTTTCTCGCCACCGCCACGACCGCCTTCCGCTTCGCGTTCTTGCCGCCGCGGGTTGCGATCCCCAGGCCGTGCCGCCGGAGGTCGCTGTCGCGACCGAAGGGACCCAGGATGTAGTGGGCGCACTGGACCAGGAGCGTGCGGAGCGCCAGGTCCCCTGCCTTGGTGATGGGGAGCTGCGGCTCGTGTTCGCCCGAGTCGCTCTGCCGCGGCCGCAGGCCCAGGTAGGATCCGACCTGCCGGCTCTTGGCGAAACGTCCGGGATCCTCCAGCGTGAGCACGAAGGCGAGTGCCGTCACCGGGCCGACGCCGGGGACTTGGCGCAGACGCTCGGTCTCGACGTAGAGCTCCCGGCACATCCGCTCGATGCGCCGGTCGTACTGCGCGATGCGCCCCGAGAGGGTCTCGATCTCCGCGAGGATCGGCTCGAGGGCAGGACGCAGCTCCTGCGGAACGGCCTCCACGACCTTGCCGGGGAACGCGTGCGTCGAGCACTTCGGCAGCCGCGCACCAAAGGACTTCACGGCTCCGCGCACATGGTTCCCAAGCTTGGTCCGCGCCTCCACCAGCGTCGCCCGCGCCCGCAGGGTCTCCAGGTCCGCCTGCGTCACCGCTCCCCGATGGCGCACCGGAGAGAGCACTTCGGGATCGATCCGCCCCAGGCGCGCGAGCCGCTCGGCGTCGAGGCGGTCGCTCTTGGTGTGGCTCTTGTGGATCAGCTTCACCTGCCGGGCGTTCGCCACGATCACTTCGTGCCCGACCTCTTGGAGCAGGCGGCTTGCCCACGGCGAGTGCGTGCCCGTCTCGATCACGACGCGGGCCGCGTGCCGGCCCCCGAAGCGCTCCCGGAACGCCTCCTGGCTGGTGGGCACGCACCCCTCCTCGATCTTGGCGCCGCCCGCCCCCAGGACGCAGAAGCGGCTCCCCTTGTCTCCGAGGTCGATCCCGATCGTCAGCTTGGTATCCTCTTGCATGGCCGGTCTCCTTCCTTGGGCCACACGAGCCCGTCGAGCACGACTGCAGACCTCAACGGTACTGCGATGAAGGGACCGGCCTTCTCATCCCATCT
>JBQTIG010000046.1:0-51102 GCA_052388375.1 Planctomycetaceae bacterium
CATCCTCACCGTCGCCCGCACGCTGCGCCGCCAAGGCCGGGACATTCTCGCCTACCTCGACGCCGCCATCCGTGCACGGCTCTACGGAAAGCCGGCGCCGCGCTTGCTAACCGCCTGAACGGTTACGGGCCTTCTTGTGCCGACGTCGCTCGTGGCCGCATTCCCTGTTGCGCCGTGGCCGCGCGAGGTCGTGACGCTCGTGGCGCGCGGCATCGTGCCCCTCTCGCGACGGAGCTGGTCGCGGAGCATGCTCGGCCTCGTGGGCCGGCACGTG
Organism: Planctomycetaceae bacterium; assembly: GCA_052388375.1. Classification (GTDB taxonomy): domain Bacteria; phylum Planctomycetota; class PLA2; order PLA2; family PLA2; genus JBQTIG01. Next base: position 275 of record JBQTIG010000046.1, read on the forward strand.
ATCCTGCTCTTCCTCGGCCTCTTCGTCGCGAACGGCGCGACGAAGGAAGCCGGGATGGCGGGCAAGCGCTCCGGTGGCTCGGGGAGCTGGGCGTGGACACGAATCATTCCGTGACGCACGTGGTGACGACGCCCGCCCCGGGGGGGCTGGCGCCGCCGAAGCGCGGCCGGGGGGAAGCCTTCGCGCACGGCTTCGGCATCCCCTCGGCACCCCCTCGCCTCCCCCGGTCCCTCCGAAGACCCGACCAAGGAGACCCCGTACCCGAAACGCCAGAATCCTTCGCATTCCGGACGCCGTTGACACAGCAGGACGCCATCCGAGCCGGCTCCTCGCGCTACCGCTCGCGGCACGCGCGCGCTACGATCTCCCCATGTATCGTTGGCCCGGAGGGAAGGCGCCATGACCTTGAAGCGGATGCTCCTGTCGGCGTGTGCGTTGCTGATCGGCTGCGACGAGCGCGTGTCGAGCAGGGTCGATCTCATCGTGCAGGCGATCGAGCGCGGCACCTGGAGGCAGCTCCCGCAGATGCTCCCGGACCAGGCCCTCACGGATATCGCCAAGGAGCCCGATTTGGCCCAAAAGCTGGTGGGGGCGATCTCGGCGCAGACCCGTCGGATGGGATCCGACCCGGAGGCGGCCCGCACCGTCGTGGAGCTCATCCTCCGGCTCGCGCAGATGACGCATCGCCTCCACCCCGAGAGGCCCGTCGCGGCCGACTGCGTTACCCAGGCTCGCCTGTTCCAAGCGCGCGTCGCGCGCCTCCTGGGGGACGCCGTGGATCACAAGGCATTCGAGGAAGCCGTCGCAGCGCTGGAGCGCGATTACGCCGCCGAACCGCGCGACGGGGAGGACGCCGCCGCCGCCGTCATGCTCCTGCTCGAGGCAGCTCGGTCCTGCCCCGGTGAGGGGGCCGCCTTCCGCGAAAGGGCGCTGAAGCTCGTGGACGCGGCGCGCGTAAAGCACGCGCTCTCGATCCCCGTCACCGTCGCGTCCTCCTCCTGCCGCGTCGACATGGCCAGGCACCTCGCGGACCGTGACCCGAAGACGGCGAAGGCCCACCTCGACGCCGCCCTGGAAGAGCTCGCCCTCGAGGTATCCGCGAAGAGCCCCGATCTGGACGTCGCCACCGCGCACGCCGAGGCCGTGCGGGCCGCGCGAATGCTCCCCAAGCTGAGGGTGAAGGCGGACTACCGCATGGTCCCCCACGCGTGCGCCCAGAGCTTCCTGCGCTTCCAGGTCCCGTTGTCGCGCTGCTGGACGGTCGACGTCCGGGCGCGCGACGACCTCGGTGCGATCTACTGCCGCGACGCCGACGGCACCGTGCGGAGGATCGTCGGGCTCGACTGTTACCGGTGGGACAGGGCCTATGGCACGGTCGGCGGGGACAACATCAAGGGGCTGGCGCGCGACCAGCAGGCGGGGAGCGTGCGCGCCCTCAATGCGGTGAAGTCCACGAAGGACCTGGCGAAGGGTCGCCTCAACCGGAAGATCTCCAGCGCCTACTTCTACGAAGTCGTCGGCACCAACGACGGCGGCAAGCCGACGCGCATGCGCCACTACTTCTTCAAGAGCAAGAAGCGTCAAGTGACGTTCAGCGTCGCCATCTACGAGGTGGGGGAGCCCGACGACATCGAGCCGGCGATGGAGGAGATAATCGAGTCCCTCGAGGAGATTGGCTAGAGCGCTTCGCGTAACTACATGATAATGTCCCCGGTCGGCTGTAGACCGGGCGTATGGCAGAAGCGGCACGTCGGCGGAGAGATGCGCTCACGGAGCGTCGCGACCGGGTCGCGGGGCTGTTCGCGGGCGGCGCCACGCAGGCGATGGTCGCGCACGGGCTCAAGGTGAGCCGCGTGACGGCTATGCGATGGCACCACGCCTGGCGGGGGAAGGGAGCGGGCGGGCTGGCCGTGGCCGAGCGGTTGGGACGGCCGCCCCGGCTCGAGGTGAAGGCCCTCGACCTTATCGACCGGAGGCTGCGGCGCGGCGCGCGCGGGCACGGCTACGGCACGGAGGTGTGGACGCTGCACCGGGTGAGCGAGGTGATCGCGAAGGCGACGGGCGTGCGCTACCACGTCGGCCACGTCGGCCGGGTGCTGCGTCGGATGGTGTGGTCGCTGCAGCGGCCGACGACGCGGGCGCGCGCGCGCGACGAGGACGCGATCCGGGAGTGGGTGAAGGTGCGCTGGCCCGATCTAGACCGAACCTCGGGCTGAGAGGGGCCGTCGTCTTCGTGGACGAGTCGGGCTTCTCGGAGCGCCCGCCGCTGCGGCGCACCTGGGCGCCGCGGGGGGGAGACGCCCGTCGTCACGGTGCGCGGGCGGCACTGGAAGCGGATGTCCGCGATCGGCGGCCTCGCGTACCGCCCGTGCCGGAGGGCGCCCCGCGTCTTCCTCACCCTCAACGACGACGCGACGCGCACCTGCCACGTCCTGCGCTTCCTCTCGCACCTGCGCCGCCGCCTCAGGGGCCGCGTCGTCATCGTCTGGGACGGGCTCAACGCCCCCGCGCCGTCGCCGTCCGCGACCGCCTTGCCGAGTACGGCTGGCAGGCGGACCGGCTGCCGGCCTACGCCCCCGAGCTCGATCCGGTGGAGGGCGAGTGGAGTTGGGTCAAGACCGGCGACCTCGCCAACCGCAGCGAGGCGGAGCTGCGGACCGTCGTCGGCGTCGTGCGCGGCACCGTCCGGTGGCTCCGACGGCTGCCCGCGACCCTCGCCGGCTTCCTCGCGAAAGCGGGCCTCTCTCTTGAGCGTGATGTTACCTCGTTATGCGAAGCTCTCTAGCGGAACGGCTCGCGCGGGAACTTCACGTAGGGGAGCCGGATCCCCTGCAGCCCCGCGTCGAGGCGCGCGTCCGATGCCGCGACGGCGGCGAGGATGGCGGGGTCGGCCGTCGCGCCGGCGATCGAGGCGATCGCCGCCTTCAGATGCGCGACCAGAGCGGCCTCCGCCAGCGCGTCGGCACGCGCGACCGCCGGCGGCGGGAAGAGATCCGCGCCCGCGGCGGCGATGAAGTCGTCCTGGTCCACGCCGTCGCCCGAGACGCCGATCGCCCCCACCAGCACCCCCCCCTTGTAGAGCGGGATCCCGCCCGGGAAGATCGTGATCCCGTTCGCGAGGGGGAGCGGGGCGGGGCCGCAGGCCGCGCTGAGCGGCTCCTGGAGGCCGCGCAGGGGGCCCTCCGGGGCGCCCGCGATTCCCGGCGGGAAGAACCCCTGGGCGAGGAACCCGAGGGCGCGGGTCGTGATCGCGGCGGCATCCGAGGAGAAGAAGGCGGCGGTGCGCGCCTTCTGCACCGAAACGTCGAACGAGAAGAGCGTCGCCTCGGGTGTGCGGATCGATCCCAGGACGACGCCGTCGGGGTCGACGACGCTCACGAACACGCGTGCGGCGACGCCCAGCGGCAGCCGGATCGCCGCACGGAGACGTTCGGAGCGCGCCGCCGCCGCGTCGAGGATCGCCATTACGTCGGCGGCCAGCAGCTTCGTCGCCGCGGCGGCAGGGCTGTCGAGGACGGGGTAGCGCACCTCGCAGAGGAGTCCGCCGAAGAACGCCGTCGGGAAGGCGAGATCGGGAGGCGCGTCCAGGGGCGGGACGAGGAGCGCTCCGGCGAAGGAGGCGAGGGGGGGTGCGGGGGGGAGGTCGTCCGGCATCTCGCGCAGGAAGGGGAGGCTCACGCCGTCGACGAAGACGTTTTCCCCGAAGATCGCGGGGCTCGGACGAAAGCCCATCGAACCGGCCCAAGCCGACCGCTCCTCGAACGCGTCGTCCCCGCCCCCATCTGCCGCGATCGCCCCGACGAGGCATCCGCCGCGGTAGAGAGGGACGCTCCCGAAGTCCCCCGAGAGCCCGTTCCCCGTCGTCGTCACGGATCCGGCGATCTCTCCCACCACGTCGGAGCAGGCCAGGCTCGAGAACTGCACCCCGTAGAGCGGACCGCCGGGCGTGTTGGGCAGGCCGGGCGGGAAGTTGTCCTGGATGATGAAGCGCGCGGTGCGCGTGCTGAAGGCGTGCTGGTTGGACGAGAGGAACGCCGCCGTGCGCGCCTTGGCCCGGCAGGAGTCGACGAATCCCGCAGGCACGCCCGCCATCGCGAAGGCGCCCACGACGACGCCGTCGCGATTGACGACGGTGAGGACGAAGGGGGTGGCGTCGGCCGCCGCGCGTGCGGCGGCCTGCGCGAGCAGGGTCTCGATCTCCGCCGCCGCGAGCGGGACCGGCCCGGGGCAGAGCGGCACGACCGCGAGGGCCGCCCCCCCGTTGCAGGAGGCGACGAGGAGCCATGCCGCGAGCGCCGCACGCCGGACCACGGTCCCAAGCCTACGCGGCCGCTGCGACGGTTGCACGGCCCCGCGCGCCTGCCGGGACCGCATCCGCCGCCCGGTCCGGCGCAGCGCGCACCGTCCGCGGGCAGCATCCGAGGCGGTGCTCCCTTCTCCCTCCGGCCCGTGCCCGCTATGTTGGGCGACGCGTGAGTTTCGCACGCTCGGCCCTTCGCCAAGCGGGAGTCCCCTTCATCCTGGGGCGTGCTCTGCTCGCGATGTATTACGGCGGCGGCGATGGGCCGCGGGAGATCGTGAGTCCCAAGCCCGGGGGAGTGCGCTTCGACTCGCAGCGGGAGCTCGGACTGCTGGAAAACCTCCAGAACCTGCTCTTGGCCAGTGCGACGGCCACCTTCGGCCACGCGGCGTGGCGCTTCCGATCGCGCGTCTGCGCCCTCGCCGCCCTGCCCGCGCTGCTCACCCTGCTCGAGGAGGTCGACTACGGCGCCCACTGGCTCGGGGGCGGGGGGGTGTCGCTCCACAACCGCGAGGGGATGCTTCGACCGTTCCAGACGGCCTTCCGATGGGGCGCGCTGGCGTTCTTCGGCCTCTTTCCGATCGTGGCCCGCCGCCTGAGGCCCTGGGCGCCCGAACGCGGAGCGGCTCTCGGCATGCTGGTCGCACTCGGCATCGACTGGATCGCGTGCCGCTGCCGCGCGCGCGGCCTCGCCGAGGGGGGCACGCTCCGGGGCAACGAGGGGGAGTTCTTCGAACTCATGGTGTACGCCCTGGTACTCCTCTACGCCCTCGACCTCCATCGCAGGCAGGGAGCCCCGGCGCCGCCCGCTGACCGTGCCGTCCCATAGAATCGCGGCACGTGCTGCGCGCGCCCTTTGTCAGCGTCGCGCTCGCCCCCCCCCCCCCCTGCGCCACGGCCGTCTCGCTGCAAGTCTTGGCCTCAGTCACGCGGAGTGGCGCCAGATCGTCTCATGCGTGGATAGAGGACTCAAGACGTTGTTCAATCTCTCTCCTCGTGAGCGTCAGGTGCTGGCGATGCTGAGCCTCGATCTGTCGGAAAAGGAGGTGAGTGCAGCCCTTGGATTGCGGCTATCGACCGTCGGGCGCTATCGAGACACCGCGTACGGAAAACTCGGTCTTCGCAGCCGCGTTCAGCTCGTGTGGAGAATCCTGCTTGCGGAGTCGATTGCCGGTCGGGGCAGTTCGGCTGGGGCCGAGCGCAGGGGGGCACACCCCCATAGTTGACCGCGCTGTCTGGTGGTTTCCTTGTCCTCAGAGCCGACGCAGGCGATTCGTGATGGAGTGCCTGCTGTCGAGCCGGAGGAGGAGACTCATGCTCAGAATCAGCGCGACGATCGGGGTGCTCATGCTGGCGGGGCTGGCCATCGGTGCGCCGGCGTGGACTCCCACGGGAGGTTCGCCGCAGAGCCCGGCGCCGGACGGGACCTACACCGGCGACGTGGAGTGGGTCAGCGAGATCAGCGGCAATCCGCCCACCGAGACCGACTACTTCGTGATCAAGACGGCGACAGGCGAACTCGTGCTCAGCCGCAACGACCTCACAGACAAGCAGGAGAAGCAGCTTGAGGCCGCCTCTCCGGGCAACGCGCAAGCGGCGGTGACGATCTCAAACGGCGGCGTCACCAAGGTGAGGGTGCTGTAGTCTGGCCAGCGAGCCCTGCGACGGGGACCACGCGTTCGTGACCGCGAAGTCGGGTAGAATTGGGGTCTCTGCGTGGCCTGTTCATCCTCTTATGCGGCGGACTCTCCTGATCGTGTGCGCAACCGCCTGCGGCTTCGCGGGAGGACTGCTGGCGGGCCACCACCAGTCGAACACGGCGAGGTCCGAGCGCTCGTCCTGGCCGCCGCCTAGCGTAGATGGAGACCTGGGTGTGGATCGTGAGGAAGTCCTCACGCGACTGCGGGCTCTTGAGCATCGGCTGGCTGAGCTTGCAGCGTCACGGCCGACGGCGAACCCTGCAAGCATTCCGGCGGAGGCCACCGCTACACTCGGACCGAGCGATCTCGAGTCCGTGCGCAACGGGGCGCTCGTGACGATCGACCGGGTCATCGCGAGTGCACGCGCGACCGTGCAACAGGCGCAAGACGAAGGCGAGCGACGACGCTCGTCGGCGGTTCTGCTGCTTTGGGAAACGACGCGCAGGAGCATCGAGGAGGCGACGAGCGTCCCCGAGATCGAGCGTCAGCTGGAGGGAGTCGAGCCGGTCGTACTCCGGTAGGGCCCTTCGCTGCGCACGCGTCGGGGGACGGCGTCGTATCATGCGCCCTTGCGCGTGTGCGGGGCGGTGCTCCTCCTGCCGCGGCGGCGCCGGCGGTCTTTCTGCCCGTGCATCCGATCTGGATGATCGCGCTCGACCTGGGGCTTGTCGCGATGTTGCCGTGGGCGAACCGGCGGGAGGGGCGCGCGACGCTACCCGCTGACCGTGCCGTCCCATAGAATCGCGGCACGTGCTGCGCGCGCCCTTTGTCAGCGTCGCGCTCGCCTGTCTCTGCTCCTGCGCCGCGCCGGGGAAGAGCGAGGAGGGCGACGCACCTCCCGGTCACGCCGGTCGAAGGCTCGACGACCCGCGTAGGGAGGAGATCGAGCGCTACCTCCGGGAGTACGGCTACGATCCCTCCGACTTCCGTCCGGCGCCCGACCGGTGGCGCGCCGGCCTTCCCGCCTGGGACCGCGCGCGATCCCCCGCGGCCGGGACCGACAGCCCCTACCGGCGCGGGCGCGCCCTCAATCCCTACCGGCAAAACGTGCTCAAAGGCGACTACCCGATCCTGGGACAGCATCTCTTCCTCGTCCTCGCCGCCGTCTCCGACACCATCGTCGAGGCGCGCGACCTCCCCACCCCCTCCTCGATCTCCACCGCGGGGCCGGGTCGCGCCGCGTTCTTCGGCTCGGGCCGCCAGGCCTTCGTGTCGAGCAACCTGGCGCTGAGCCTCGAGCTCTTCTCGGGAAATGCCGCCTTCAAGCCGGTGGATTGGCTGGTGCGCGTCACCCCGGTCTTCAACGCCAGCCTCCTCGACGTGCGTGAAAACAACGCCGTGAGCATCGACGTGCGGGAGGGGACGACGCGCGAAGACGGGCACGTGGGGCTGCAGGAGGCGTTCTTCGAGAAGCACCTCGCCGACCTCTCGGACAACTACGATTTCCTCTCGGTCACGGTCGGGATCCAGCCGTTCGTGGCGGACTTCCGCGGGTTCCTCTTCTCCGACAACAACCTCGGCGCGCGGATCACCGCGAACTGGGACAACAACCGCTCCCAGGCGACCCTCGCCCTCTTCTACCCCCTCGAGAAGGAGACCAACAGCGAGCTGAACGAATTCGAGACGCGCGACCAGGTGGTCCTCGTGGCCAACCTCTTCCGCCAGGACTTTCTCTGGCTCGGCTACACGGCGCGGCTCACCCTTGCCTGGAACCACGATCTCGGCTCGGCGCGCGAGGACGCCAACCACGTCCCGGTGCGCCCGGCCATCCTCGGGGAAGCGCGCGCCGCCGGCCTCGACGTGGTCTACCTCGGCTGGGCGGGGGACGGCCACATCGGTCGGCTCAACCTCACCCACGAGGCGTTTCTCGCCCTCGGCCGCGACGAGTTCAACCAGATCGCGGGTCGGCCGGTCGACATCGCGGCGTTTCTCGCCTTCCTCGAACTCTCCGTCGACTTCGACTGGCTGCGGGTGCGCGGCTCGCTCCTCTTCCTCTCGGGCGACGACGACCCCTTCGACGGCACGGCGAACGGGTTCGACGGCATCCTCGACAACCCCAACTTCGCGGGCGGCGCCAACTCCTTCTGGATCCGCCAGGGGATCCGGCTCCTCGGCGTCGGGCTGGTCCAGCGCCTCTCCGCCTACCCCTCCCTCCGCTCCTCCAAGCTCGAGGGGAAGGCCAACTTCGTCAATCCGGGCCTCCTCTTCCTCACCGCCGGCCTCGACGCCGAGCTGACCCAGGAGTTGCGCGCCTCCCTCAACCTCTCCTACCTCTTCTTCGCCGATCCCGAGGTGTTCGGCCCCTTCCTGCACCAGGACGGGATCGGCCGCGACATCGGCGGCGAGGTGACGCTCTCGGCAAGCTACCGGCCGTTCCTCACCAATAACGTCCAGTTCGCGGCGGGGCTCTCCCTCTTCTTTCCGGGGGAGGACTTCGGCAGGATCTACGAGTCGCGGAGTCTTCTCACCTCCCTCTTCCTGCAGATGACCCTGGTGTATTGATGCGTCTCCTGCCCCTCCTCCTCGTTCTGCTGCTCGTCGCTGGCGTGCAGGGATGTCTTAAAGGGGGGCGGGGGACGCCGCGCGCCCCGGCCCGCGCCGCGGCGGCGGGGGAGACGCGCGCGAGCTGTGTCGCCTGCCACGGCCTGCTCGACGCCCCGACGATGCACGACTCGCCCGCCGTGGAGATCGGCTGCACGGAGTGTCACGGCGGCGACGCCACGGCCCCGACCAAGGAGCGGGCGCACGTGGCGCCGCGCCGCCCCGACCTCTGGCCCTCGGCCGCCAACCCGGAGCGGCTCGGCGCCGCGCTCAACCGGGAGAGCCCGGAGTTCATCCGGTTCGTGAATCCCGGGGACCTGCGCGTGGCCGGGGCGACGTGCGGCGGCTGCCACCCCTCCGAGGTGCGGCGGGTGCGCAAGAGCATGATGGGCCACGGCGCCATGCTCTGGGGCGCCGCGCTCTACAACAATGGCGTCGTCCCCTTCAAGAACCCGCGCTTCGGCGAGGCCTACGCGCCGGACGGCTCCCCGCTGCGTCTCCAAACGGCGGACAGCGGGGTCGACACCGCCGGGCGCGGCGTCCTGCCCTTCCTCGATCCGCTCCCGCGCTTCGAGGTGCAGCAGCCCGGGAACATCCTGCGCGTCTTCGAGCGCGGCGGCCGGTTCCCCGCCCCCCTCCCCGGCCTCCCCAACCCGCTGCAGGAGCCCGGCAAGCCGGACAAGGGGCTCTCCCCGCGCGGGCTCGGCACGCTCAATCGCGTCGACCCCGTCTGGCTCAACCTCCAGAAGACGCGGCTCTTGGACCCGATGCTCTGGCAGTTCGGCACCAACGACCATCCCGGCGACTACCGCTCCTCCGGCTGCACCGCCTGCCACGTGCTCTATGCCAACGATCGCGATCCCGCGCACTCCGGCTCCGCGGCGCGGTTCGGCAACGAGGGTCTCTCCGCCAGCAGCGACCCGACGATCCGCAAGGACGAGCGCGGCCATCCGATCCACCACCGCTTCACCCGCGCGATTCCGTCGAGCCAGTGCATCGTCTGCCACGTGCATCCCGGCACCACGGTGACCAACACCTATCTGGGCACGCTCTGGTGGGACAACGAGACGGATGGTCGCTCGCTCTATCCGGCCGAGCAGAGGTATCCCGGCGAGAAGGAGCGGCTCGAGGGGCTGGCGCGCAACCCCGAGGAGGCGGCGACGCGCGGGCTCTGGTCGGACTACGAGTTCCTGAAGTCGGTGAGCGAGCGGAACGCCTCCTTCGAGAAGGTGCAGTTCGCCGATTTCCACGGCCATGGCTGGCTCTTCCGCAAGGTGTTTCGGCGCGACAAAGAGGGGCACCTGCTCGACGAGCATGGCGCGCGAGTCAGCCCGGAGGACCCGGAGCGCTTCAAGAAAGCGGTCCACCTCAAGGACATCCACCTCGAGAAGGGGATGCACTGCGTCGACTGCCACTTCGAGCAGGACGCCCACGGGGACGGCTCGCTCTACGGCTCGGTGCGCGACGCCATCGAGATCTCCTGCGAGGACTGCCACGGGACGATCCGCGAGCGGGCCAAACTCCTGACGTCCGGCCCCGCCGCGCCGCCGGGGGGCCACGACCTGCGCCTCAAGCGGACGCCGTCGGGGCAGCGCCGCTTCGAGCTGGAGGGCGACCGGGTGGTGCAGCACTCCATGGTGGAGCCCGGCCGCTCCTGGGTCATCCCGCAGATCGCCGAGGGCGCCCTGCGCAACCCCAAGTCCTGGCTCGCCAAGACGATCCAGCGCGACAACCGGAGTTGGGGCGATCCCTGCGCGGAGGTGGCGCACGACCGGGAGCGGATCACCTGCTTCGCCTGCCACACCTCCTGGATGGCCTCCTGCTTCGGTTGCCATCTCCCCATGCGCGCCAACCAGCGGGTGCCCTCGCTCCACAACGAGGGGGATCTCACGCGCAACTACACCCCCTACAACTTCCAGACGATCCGCGCCGACACCTACATGCTCGCCATCGACGGCGACGTGACCGGGAACCGCGTCGCCCCGGCGCGCTCCGCCTGCGCCGTCCTCGTCGGCTCCCAGAACGCGAACCGCGAGTGGATCTACTCCCAGCAGCAGACCGTGAGCGCCGAGGGGTTTTCGGGGATCGCCTTCTCCACGCACGTCCCGCATACGGTCCGGCTCACCGAGACGAAGGGCTGCGCGGAGTGCCACTGCAGCGACGCGGGGGACAACAACGCGCTGCTGGCGCAATTGCTCATGCAGGGCACCGGCTTCATGAATTTCATGTTCCGCTGGGTCTACGTCGGGACCGAGGCCGGCGTGGAGGCGATCGCGGTCACTGAGCGCGACGAGCCGCAAGCGGTGCTCGGCTCCACGCTGCACCGCGATGCCTATCCCGACTTCTACCAGGCCCACCTCGCGCGGGGCGGCCTCCTGCCGGAGGGGGTGCGCCACGCGTCGCGCCGCGCGAACTCCGTGCAGCTGCGCGGCGAATACCTCTATGTGGCCGACGGCCCCGGCGGGCTGGCCGTCCTCGACGTGGCGCAGATCGACCAGAAGGGGTTCAGCGAGCGGATCGTCACCGCGCCGGTCTCCCCCCTCGACCAGCGCCTCGCCGTCCCCACCGAGGACGCCCGCTGCATCGCCTCGCCCTCCACCCTCGCGGTGGATCCCACGCGCACGCGGTCGGCCGAGAACCGGGAGCAGGCGATCCATCCGCTCTACGGCCACCTCTACGTCGCCGACGCGAAGGAGGGGCTCGTCGTGACCACCGCCGCGACGCTCCTCGACGGCAATCCGCGCAACAACCGCCTCGAACGGGTCGCGACCTTCAATCCCGGCGGCCTGCTGGAGGGCGCGGGGGTCCTCACCGTCGCGGGGCGCTTCGCCTATGTGGGCTGCGCGCGAGGCCTGGTCGTGCTGGATCTGGACGACCCGCTCCGCCCGCGCACGGTCGCGGTGCTGGAAGAGGTGAAGGGGGTGGGGGGGATCGCGGTCCAGTTCCGCTACGCCTTCGCCGCCTGCGCGGACGGCCTCGTGGCCATCGACGTGACTCCCGGTCCGGACGGCTCTTTTCCCTCCGCCCCGCGCGTGGTCTCGCGCCTCCCCTTGGCCGACGGGCGACAGGTCACTCTGGCCCGCACCTACGCCTACGTCGCCGCCGGATCGCAGGGGCTCGCGATCGTGGACATCACGCGGCCCGCGGCGATGCGGCTCCTGGAGCTCTACGACGCGGAGGGTCGCATCGACGATTGCAACGACGTCAAGATCGGGATCACCAACGCCAGCCTCTTCGCCTACCTGGCCGACGGCCGCAACGGACTCCGCGTCCTGCAGCTGACGAGCCCCGAGGACGGCCCGGGCAACGAGGGGTTCAGCCCCCGCCCCCGCCCCCGTCTCATCGCGTCCCGGCAGACCGGAGCTCCCGCCCTCTGCCTCTCCCGCGGCCTCGATCGCGACCGCGCCGTGGACGAGTCCGGCAACCAGATCTCGGTCTTCAATCGGGTGGGAGCGCGGCCGTTCACCTTCGCCGAGATGGCGCGCCTCTACCGCCTGCCCGATGGGACGCTCTTCACCGTCCCCGAACTCGCCACCGCCGTGGACGTGGAACGGTTCTATCCCCGCTAGCGCACGCCCAGCCGCTGCGCCACGCCGTCCAGGATGCGCCGCGACTTGATGCGATGCTCCTCGGTATCGAACGTACCGATGCGCACGAGGACGCCCGTCACCTTCTCGTCCCGGGCGATGACCCGCACCCGCGCGTCCCCGGAGGAGATCTCCCCCTCCTTCGCGCCGGGCTCGAGACCTTCGGGGACCGGGAACCCCTCGGCGCGCATCGACTCCACGGTGGCTGCGAAAGTCGGCTTGAGCGCGGCTTCGTAAGTGCGGCTCGCTTCGTTGTTCTCGTACTTGACGACCCCGAAGACCGCCGCGGTGCCCGCGACCACCGCGACGCAGCCGGCGAGCGGCATCAGGAGGAGGAGAGGGATGTGGCGCAAGGGTCGATTGTAGCGTCGGGGGGCGTCCTGTAGCGCCGCATCGCCGCCTCGACGCGATCCCAGCCCGCCCGCTCCGCCAGGTCGTAGCTCTCCATCGCCCGCGCGATCCGTTCGTCGGTGTCGGAGAAGTCCCGGAACCAGAAACGCTTCCAGCGCGGGAAGTAGCGGAAACGGACCACCGGCTTGAGGACGAGCCGCTTGAGGATCGGGCAGTCGAACCGCGCCACCTCCTCCTTCACGCGCGGCCCCACCGTCGATTCCTGCTCCCAGCGCAGCGCGAGCTCGAAGACGCGGCGTCGCTCGCGACGGTCGAGAGGCACGCCGCTCCTCGCGGCCTCGTGGACGGCATTGAGCGCCGCGAGCAGGTCCGGGCGCAGCACCGCCTCCGCCCCAGGCTCGCGGCCGTGACGCTTCGTGAAGAGGTAGTTCGCCCACGTGTCGAGGAACACGGAGCGGTTCGCCTCCTGGAATCCGAGCCAGAAGCCCTCGAGCATGGCATGCCGGCGCTTCCGCTCGGCGCGGGCGTAGAAGTAGCGCCAGCTCACGAGGCGGCCGAGGGTGCCGGTGGTCTCGAAGAAGCCGGCGGCCCAGAGAGCGCCGTGCAGCGCGATCTGCGGAAAGGCGTGGTTGCGCCGGGAATCGAGGTAGAGGGCGTGGAGGAGCGCGGCCCGGCGCGGCAGGTCGCCGGGCTTGCCCGCCAAGGCCGTCGCCTCGGCGCGGAGCGCTTCGTAGCGCCCCGAGATGTTCATGGCGCGCGCGCCTCCGCCCCCTGCGCCGCCCCCTCGCCGCCCTTCCCCAGGAACTCGCGGATGAGGCCCCCGCTCAGGGCCGGCGCCTCGACCTGCGGAGAGTGCATCAGTCCCGGCAGGATGCGCAACCGCGCATCGGGCAGCAGGATCGACGGCTTGTAGCTCATGGCCGCGGGAACGAACTCGTCGCGCGCCCCCGCGATGAGGAGCACCGGGACCTGGACCCGCGCGTAGTCCGCCACGAGCCTCTCGATCGCGGGCCAGTCGGAGCGATCGTCCTCCCGGAACGCCGCCTCCCGGAGCATCGCCTGCGCGGGTCGCCGCCGCCGCGCGTCCTTGGGGACCTCGAGGAGCCGGTCCGCCTCTTCGCGCAGGGCGAGGGTCTCGTCGCCCGTCCCGGTGGAGACCGTCCCGGCGGTGCGCGCCCTGAGCACGCCCAGCGCCGCGCCCAAGCCGATTTTGAGCGCGCTCGCGTCCGCCACCTCCTTGAAGGTGGCATGCTGCCGTTCCAGCGCGAAGTCGGGGGTCGAGATCAGCACGGCCCGATCGATACGCGCTAGGACGGTGGGGGAGGTGAACCCCTTCCCCGCTCCGCCCGGGTCGGGGGCGTCGCTCCCGCCGCAGCCGGGCAGGTCGACGAGCAGCAGGGAGTGGTCGCGTCCCAACTCGCCCCCCAGGAACCGCCAGGTGCGGCTGTCCGAGAGCACGCCGTGGACGAACACGACGAGCCGTTCGGTATCCGCCGCGCGAACGTGCCGCGCCGCGATGCGCACCGGCGCGTCGTCCGCGACTCCTGCCGCGACCAGGAGTCCAGTTCCGGGGAGCGCCTCGTAGGCCCCTACCAGCCGTGCCAGCGCACGGACCTCCGCCTCCGGCCGGAGGCGCGCGTACGCTCCCCCGCAGCCCCCCGGCGCAACCAACAGAAGGAAGAGTAGCCAACGAGGAGTTCGCGCCAAGGTTCGACCGCCCGATCGGCGTTCAGGATACGCCTTGGAGAAGCGCGGGCGTACCCCTGGACTGCGGGAGGCGCCGCGGCCGCGGATCCTGCGGTGCGCTCTTCGCCGTCACCGCCCCGCGGCGATGAGCGTGCGCGCCCTCTCGAGGTACGCTTCCGGCCGGAACGGCTCGCCCTCGTGCAGGGTCTCCTCCAGCGCGCTCCAGGCCGCGCGGAACGGCTCGCTCGCGCGGTCCCGCGCCAGGGCGCGGATGGCGAAAGCCGCCTGCCGCGCCGTTGTGCGCGGAAGGTGCGGCCGATCGGCGAGCCAGGCCTCGAGCGCCGCGAGGCCCCCGCCCCCCTCCGGCGGCATCGGCGCGGCGAGCGAGCGGAGACGGACCGCCGCCTCCTCCGCAGCCCGCGCGAACGCTTCGCGGTCGGACGGTTCGGGCAGCGCCACCGCCTCCGCCGCGGGGAGGAAGAGCGCGAGCAGGTCCAGGCTGGAGCGCTCCAGGCGCGGGCGCCCGGCGGGCCCCGGCGGCTCGCGAAGGGCGTAAGGTCCCTCCGCATCCAGCTCATGATGGCACGAGCCGCACTCCATGAGGGCGTACTCGGGCCAGGGGCGCTGCGGCTCGCGCGCCGCGCGCGCGGCGGTTTCCAGATGCGCCGCCGCTCCCAGCGTCTGGCCGACGAACCAGGTCTCGCGCGTCGCGTCGCGCTCGTCGGTCCAGTGGGGCGGCATGGAGTCGGTGAAGGCGGCGGCGTCGAACAGGAGCGGCGGATGGCCCGCCGCGAGGAGGTCGTGGTCGACGACGCGACCGGGCCCGCCCACGTGGCAACCCGCGCAGAGCTCGGCGCGGCTGCGCGGCGTGGAGAGCGTGCGCATGCCGAGGCGCTCCTTCTCGGCGGCCGCGCGGGTCTTCCAGCCGGGCGAGGCGTGGGGGCCGAGCCAGGCGGAGGAGCCGCCGTGGCAGAGCTCGCAGGAGACGCCGTCGCGCGCGTCGAAGCGGTCGCCGACGCGCTGCCGCGCCGGATCGGTGCCGTGGCAGGCGAGACAGGAGGGCTCCTCGTGCGCGGGACGCGGAAGGCGGAGCCTGCGCGCGATGCGCTGCGCGGTCTCGCCGAGGAGATGCAGATAGGCCTGCGCGTGCTGGTCCTTCTGCCGCCAATGGGTGTGCTCGTTGCGCAGCGGCTCCGTGCCGCCGTGGCATGCGGCGGCGGCGCAGGAGCCCGCGCCGAGGTGGATCCCCTCCCCCTCCTCCGCGGGCTCGGCGACTCCGGGCCGCCCCGCGAGCATCGCCGCCGCGGCGACCAGCGCCGCCGGCAGGAGGAAGCGCGCGCCCATGCTCACGGCGCCATTCTCGCCCTCCGCGGCGACGAAGAAAAGCGCCGGGGCGGGGGTGGGTGCCCATAGAATCCCGGACGTGGGGACGCCGGAAGAGCCCGTCGGACGTCTCGAAGGCGAAGCGCTTTCCGCCGAGGACATGCTCGCGTTGCCCGTGTTCGAGGGCACGTCGAAGGCGCTCCTCGAGAAAAACGTCGGCGCGGTGGTGCGGCGGGTCTTTCCTCCCGGGCAGATCATCTGCCGCGAAGGAGAGTTCGGCTCCACCGCCTTCTACATCCTCGAGGGGTCGGCCGAGGTCTATCTCGCGACGCCCATCGCGCACCTGCAGGGCAAGCCGCGCCGCTCGGGGCTCTTCGGCCGCATGGCGGGCTTCTTCCAGTCCCGGGCGCGGCGGGCGCCGGAGGGGGAGGGGCGCGAGGGGGGCGGGGGCACCATCCCCATCGACGGACCCGTGGACCTGCCCCTCGACAACCCCATCGCGAACCTGGGGGAGCGGGACCTCTTCGGCGAGATGACCTGCATTAACTTCTACCCGCGGTCCGCCACCGTGCGCGCCAAGACGCGGGTCGTCGCGCTGGAGATGCTGCGCAACATCCTCGATGTCTTGAAGCGCGGGTCCAAGACGTTCAAGGAGCAGCTCGACACGAACTACCGCGAGCGCGCCCTCGCCACCCACCTGAAGAGCCTTCCGCTCTTCCGCGGCCTCACGCCGGAGTTCGTCGAGAAGTTGCGGGGGCGGGTGGAGCTGGTCTCCTTCGAGCCGGGCAAGGTCATTTGCGGGCAGGGCGACCCCGCCGACAAGCTCTTCCTCATCCGCACGGGCTTCGTCAAGGTCTCCCAGGCGAGTCCCGGGGGCGACGTGACGCTCCAGTACCTGCACCGCGGCGACTACTTCGGGGAGATGGGGCTTCTGGGCGCTGGCGTCCGCACCGCCACCTGCACCGCCCTCGACCACGTCGAGGTGGTGCAGATCGGCCGCGAGGAGTTCGCGGAGATGATGCTGCAGTTCCCGGCGATGCGCGCCGGGATGGAGGAGAAGGCGCGGCAGCACGAAGCGAGCAACGCCCGCCGCATGGAGTCGCTTGCCGCCCTCCCGGTGGACGAGTTCCTGGAGCAGGGGCTCATGGGCGCCCAGAGCCTCCTCCTCATCGATCTCGAACGCTGCACGCGCTGCGACGCCTGCGTCCACGCCTGCGCCGCCACCCACGAGGGGGTCACCCGGCTGGTGCGCGACGGGCTGCGCTACGACCGGTATCTCGTGCCGACGAGCTGCCGGAGCTGCATGGACCCCCTCTGCATGATCGGCTGCCCCGTGGGATCGATCCGCCGCAGGGAGAACCTCGAGATCGTCATCGAGGACTGGTGCATCGGCTGCGGCCTCTGCGCCAAGAACTGCCCCTACGGCAACATCAACATGCACGTCCTCGAGGAGACGGAGGGGGGCGGGGAGGAGAAGAAGGCGAAGCCGAAACAGAAGGCGATCACCTGCGACCTCTGCGCGGGGCAGGCCTCCGGCCCGAGCTGCGTCTACGCCTGCCCGCACGATGCGGCGCTCCGCGTCGATCCGCGGGAGTTCTTCCTGGAGGAGCGAGGGCGGTGATCCTCGATCGCTCGCAGCGCGGCTGGGCGCGCTTCACGACGGTGGCGTTCCTGGCCGCGACGGTCTTCTATGCGGTTACCGCCGCCGCGGCTCCGGACGGCCCCCGGGGCGGGAGCGCGCCGGGGCTCCTCTTCGGGGGCGCCGGCTATGCGATCGTGCTCTTCGCCGCGCTCCTGGGCGTGCGCCGCCGTCTTGCCGGGTGGCAGGTGGGCCGCGCTTCCGCCTGGCTCCGCGCCCATGTCTGGCTCGGCCTCCTCTCCTATCCGCTCATCCTCTTCCACGCGGGGTTCCGTCTCGGCGGTCCTCTCGCCTTCACGCTCCTCGTCCTCTTCACGCTGGTCTGGGCGAGCGGCGTGGCCGGGGTGCTCATCCAGCACTTCCTGCCGCGCATCCTCACCGAGTCGGTGGACCAGGAGACGGTCTACGAGCAGATCGACCAGGTCTGCGCGCAGCTGCGCCGCGAGGCGGAGACTCTGGTGGGGGGGGCGGGGGGCAAGGCGGCGGCGGTCCCGCGCGCCAAGACCGCGGGCGCCATCCAAGGGCGCGTGGTCGAGAGCCGGGCCGCGGTGGAGGAGCCGGGGGCGGATCGCGCGCCCCTGGAGCGGTTCCTCGCCGAGACGCTCGCCCCGTTCTTCGAGCCCAAGGGCGTGCGGACCTTGCCGCTCTGGGAGCACCATCGCCGCGCCGCGCTCTTCGCCGGCCTGCGGCAGCGGGTCGTTCCCGCGCTCCACCCCGTCACGCGCGATCTGGAGGCTCTCTGCGGCCAGCGCGA
Organism: Planctomycetaceae bacterium; assembly: GCA_052388375.1. GTDB lineage: Bacteria > Planctomycetota > PLA2 > PLA2 > PLA2 > JBQTIG01. The sequence goes on from JBQTIG010000046.1 coordinate 18,156, forward strand.
GCAGCTCGAGATCCAGCGCCGGATCCATCTCTGGATGCATGGCTGGCTCTTTGTCCATGTCCCGCTCGCCTATGCGCTCGTCGCGCTGGGCGCGGTGCACGCCGTGGCGGCGCTCTCCTACTGACGCGGGGATCATGGCAAGGCGCAAGACCGCCAAGGAGATCGCGGATCGGATCGATCCGCAGTACTTCACGCGCCCGCACCCGCTCCGCACCTGGCGGCGCCGCGCGAGCTTGGGCGCCTGCGGCCTCGGACTGGCATGGCTCGGGATCGCCTTCGCGGTGGGCGACCAGCGGCCCTTTCTCGACGGGCGCGTCTCCCGCGCCCATGCCTTCGTGGAAGAGGACTGCGCGCAGTGCCACGTGAGGGCGTTCGCCGCGGTGCCCGACGCCGCCTGTTCCGCCTGCCACGCCGCGGGCCCCCACGCCCCCCCTGAACTCGCGGCGGACCCCGCCTGCGCGAGCTGCCACCGGGAGCATCGCGGGCGGGAGGCGCTCCAGATCGTCGCGGACGGCCACTGCGCCGCCTGCCATCAGCACCACGGCGGCGTGCGCGAATTCGCGGAGCATCCCCCGTTCCGCGTCGTGGAGCAGAACCAGCGCATCCGGTTCGGCCACGCGGGCCATCTCGCCGCGGACCTTCCGGGGGGGCCGCTCGCCTGCGCCTCGTGCCATGTCGTCGACGCGACCGGCGCGGCGTTCGAGCCGATCCGGTTCGACGCGCACTGCGCGGCGTGTCATCCGCTGGGCTTCGACGTGGACCATCCCGCCGCGCGGGTGCCGCACGGGTTGGCGGCGGGCGAGCTGAAGCTGCGTCTCGACGCGTTCTATCTGGGCGTGCTGCGCGAGGACCCGGCGCGCGCGGCCGAAGGCGAGCGGCGCAGCCCCGTGCCCGGCCGCGACGGGCCGCCCGCGCCGCCCGCCTGGGAGCGCGCCCTCGATGCGCGCACGAGGGGAGCGCTGCGCGTCCTCCTCGAAGGGGGCGCGGGCTGCATGCTGTGCCACGTCGAGGGGCCGGAGGGCGTCGCGGAGCCTTCCATCCCGCGCGACTGGATGCCCAAGGCGCGCTTCTCCCACGCCGCCCACCGCTTCACCGCCTGCGCCCACTGCCACGACCTCTCCGCCAACGACCGCGCTGCCCTAAGCGCCTTACCGCGGATCGCCAGCTGCCGGGAGTGCCACGTCCCCTCGGGGGCGCGCACCAGCTGCACCACCTGCCACGCGTACCACGGTCCGCTCGGCGCCCCGCACCCCCCCCTCGGGCGGCGCGCCGCGGCGCAAGTCGAGGCGGGCCAAGGAATTCGGTGAGCGCGGCGGCGTAGGCGCGACCGCGCGCGTCCTCCTGCCGCGCGCGCGGACGCGCTTACACTACGGGGGTCTTTTTTCCAGACCCAAAGGAGGCAGTGACTATGAAGTGGACGGATCTCTTGAAGGGCGAGGCCGAGCTGGCCTACCAGGTGGCCGAAGCTCTCATCAAGCTCGTGGACAAGGACAAGCTCAATTGGAAGCCCGCCACCGGCAGCAACTGGATGACGACCGGGCAGCTCCTCATGCACATCTCCAATGCGTGCGGGATGCCCTGCAAAGGGTTCGTCACCGGCGATTGGGGCCTGCCCCCGGGCGCCGATCCCAGCAAGATGAAGCCGGAGGACATGATGCCGCCGGCCGAGAAGATGCCGACGGCGAAGTCCGTCGACGAGGTGGTGAAGCTCCTCGCGACCGACAAGAAGACGGCCATGCAGATGATCGTCGAGGCGGGCGAAAAGAACCTGGAGACCAAGAAAGCGCCCGCCCCCTGGGACCCCAGCCCCATGCCCCTCGGCCACCGGCTTCTGCAGATGGTCCAGCATCTCAACCTCCACAAGAGCCAGCTCTACTACTACCTGAAGCTCCAGGGCAAGCCCGTCAACACCTCCCATCTCTGGGGGATGTAGGCCGAATCGGATCCCTCCCGGTTCCCGGGCGCCGCAATCCGCGCCCGGGAACCGGCATCCAGCGTGCGCGGGAGGCGGATCAGCGGACGATGGAGCCGATGTGTTCGCCGCAGACGACGCGCAGGATGTTCCCGCGGCGGGCGAGGTTGAAGACCAGGATCGGCATCTTGTTGTCCATGCAGAGCGAGAAGGCCGTGGAGTCCATCACCTTCAATCGTTGGTGCAACGCCTCCTGGTAGGTCAGCGCCGGCAGGAGCACCGCGCTCTTGTCCTGGGCCGGGTCGGCGCTGTAGATGCCGTCCACCTGCGTCGCCTTGAGCAGCGCGTCCGCACCGATCTCGGTGGCGCGGAGCGCGGCGGCGGTGTCCGTCGTGAAGTAGGGGTTGCCGGTGCCGGCGGCGAAGATCACGATGCGGCCCTTCTCCAGGTGGCGCACCGCGCGACGGCGGATGAAGGGCTCGGCGATCTGCCTCATCTCGATGGCGGAGACGACGCGCGTCGTCACGTCGAGCTTCTCGAGCGCGTCCTGGAGCGCCAGCGCGTTCATGACGGTGGCGAGCATGCCCATGTGATCGCCCGTGACGCGATCGATGCCCCGTTCCGCGCCCTGCAGCCCGCGGTAGAGGTTCCCGCCGCCGACCACCAGCGCCACCGACACACCGCGCGCGTGGACCTCGCGGATCTGCTCCGCGAGGTCGGCTACCGTCCCGGGGTCGATCCCGAAGCCCCCGCCCCCCGCCAGCGCCTCCCCCGAGAGCTTGAGCAGGATGCGGCGGTAGGCGGGAGTTCCACCACTCGGCTTGGCCATGGTCGCGGACTATACGGGGGTTCCCTAGATCCCGTAAAGCTCCGAAAAGCGCCCCTCGAGGTGGCGGAGCAGCATCGTGGAGTCGAGCGCCTCCCCCGTCGCCCCCTCGACGAGACGCCGGGCAACGTAGCGCCTGCCGTGGCGGTGGATCCGCTCGCGCAGCCAGGAGAGCAGCGGGGCGAAGTCCCCGCGCGCCACGCGCGAGTCCAGGTCGCCCACGTCGCGCCGCGCGGCGGCGAAGAGCTGCGCCGCGTAGAGATTGCCGAGGGTGTAGGTGGGGAAGTAGCCAAACAGGCCTTCCGACCAGTGGACGTCCTGCAGGCAGCCGCGCGCGTCGTCCGGCGGCGTGAGGTCGAACATGCGACGGAACGCCTCGTTCCAGGCACCGGGCAGATCCGCCACCGACAGATCCCCCGAGAGCATCGCGAGCTCCAGCTCGAACCGCAGGAAGATGTGGAGGTTGTAGGTGGCCTCGTCCGCCTCGATGCGAATGAAGGAGGGCTGCACGACGTTGACCGCCGCGTGCAGATCCTCGACCGATACCCCGCGCATCGCCGCGGGGAAGCACTCCCGCGCGAGCGGCGCGTAGCGGCGCCAGAAGGGCAGGCTGCGCCCCACGAAATTCTCCCAGAGCCGGCTCTGCGATTCGTGCACGCCGAGCGACGCCGCCTGGCCGCAGGGCGTGCCCCACGCCTCCTTCGGGAGCCCCTGCTCGTAGATCCCGTGCCCCGCCTCGTGGAGGACGCTGAAAAACCCGTCGAGGAAGCTCGCCTCGTTCCATCGCGTGGTGAGTCGGCTGTCGGAGGGCCCCGGCGTGGTGCAGAACGGGTGTGGACTCACATCGAGGCGCCCCGCGGCGAAGTCGTAGCCGATCTCCGCCGCGACCTTCCGGGAAAACATCTCCTGCGCAGCGACCGGCGCGGGGCGCGCGAGGACGTCGTCGGGGGGGGCGGGGGCGCGGGCGACGATGCTCCGCACGAGATCGGAGAGGCGGTCGCGCAGGGGCCCGAAGAGCTTGGAGAGTCCGGCGGCGGTCTCCCCCGGCTCGTACAGATCGAGCAGGGCGTCGTAGGGGTGGCCCGCGTAGCCCACCGCCACCGCCTCCTCCCGCTTGAGCGCCAGAATGCGCTCCAGGAAGGGGCGGAACGCGCCGAAGTCGCTGGCCCGCTTCGCCGCGGCCCAGGCCATGCGGCCCTCGGCGGTGGACCGTGCCAGCTCCTCCACGAGCCGCCGGGGGAGCTTGCGCTGCCGGTCGTACTCGCGCCGCGTTTCGCGCACGTCCGCCGCCGCCAGACTCTCCTCCTCCTGCGCCTCGGGGGCGCGCGCCGCCTCCTCGATCAGTTTCCCCAGCGTCCCCGCGGTCGCGCGTTCGTGGACCAGCCCCGCGAGCAGCTCGAGCTGGCGACCGCGATGCGCCCCCCCCGGCCCGGGCATGTAGGTCACCATGTCCCACTCGAGCAGACTGCCGCAAGAGGCCAGCTCGGCGCTGGTGCGCAGGTAGCGTCGCAGGGCGGGCAGGGCGTCGGAAGGGGCGTGGGCCATGGCGGGAATCCTACCCGTCGGTCCCGGAGCGCGCCCGCATCCGGATCGTCGCGACCACCCGCGCCGCGGCGACGAGGATGAATCCCACCGACAGGGCGAGCAGCAGGAGGCCCGCGCCGACGATGACGAACCGCATCGGGCCCTTGCCCTGGGTGACCTGGCGCACCACGAGGATGACGAGGGCGCTCACGGCGGTCGCTACCATGAAAGCCGCGGGGAGCGCGGTGAAGAGCACCGGCTTGCCCCGCTTGAGGAGCCAGACGCTCACGGTGGTGAGCGCCAGCGCGCCGATGAGCTGGTTCCCGGCGCCGAAGAAGGGCCAGAGCGCCGCGTAGGCCTGCTGCGAATAGGCGAGGAGCAGCATCATCCCCACGGCGCAGCCGGTGTTGAAGAGGGGGTGGCGCAGGAGCGCGGGAGGCTTCTCCCGGTAGAGACAGCCCCAGAGCTCCTCGAAGAGGTAGCGGGCGAGCCGCACCGCCGTGTCGAGGGTCGTCACGAGGAACCCCTCGATCACCAGGAGCCCGAGCACGCAGCCGACGGCGAGGGGGATCCCGAGGTGGGAGAGGATGCGCCCGCTCCCCACCGCGAAGGTGAGGATGGCGCCCCCCTGCGACTTCATGGCGCGGTTGTAGGCGCCCAGATCGAGCTGGCTCGCCACGGCGACGAGCACCAGGAGCGCGAGAAAGCTCTCGAGGAGCATCGCGTTGTAGCCCACCCGGCGGCAGTCGGTCTCGCGCGGGATCTGCTTGACCGTGGTGCCGGTCGCGACGAGGCTGTGGAACCCGCTGATCGCGCCGCAGGCGATGGTGATGAACATCATGGGCCAGAAGGGCCCGGAGGCCGACGCCTCCGCGAGCCGGTCCATCGGGACCACCGTCCGCGCCCCCTGGAAGCCTCCCGCCACGACCGCGGCGAAGAGGAGCGTGAGTCCCCCGTAGAGCAGCTGCACGTTCATGAAGTCGCGCGGTTGCAGGAGCAGCCAGACCGGGACCCAGCAGGCGACGAAGACGTAGCCCGCCAGGAGGAGCATCCATGTGCCCGGTTCGATCGCGACGGGCCAATGAAACCCCAGGAGGACGCCGGCCAAGCTCACCGCGCCGGCGATGAGGTAGACCGGGAGGCCCCGCGTGCGCCGCCGCGTGATGAGCCAGCCGAGGAACGGCGAGGCGAGGGTCATGACGACGACGGAAGTGGTGGCGATGCCGCCGATCTCGCCGTGGAGCACGCCGCCTTTGTCGACGGTGCGCAGGAGCGTCTGGTCCCCCGTCAGCCCCAGATCCTCCAGAGGGTAGACGCTCGCCAGCGCGCTGGCCGAGAGCTTGAGGAAGATCGCGTTGACCAGCGAGATGACCAGCAGGAGGAAGGAGACGAAGAGGAAGTAGCCGCCGTTCCCCAAGGTGCGCCGCGCGATCTCGGCGATGGTCTTGCCCCCCTCGCGCAGCGAGACGCACATCGCCGCCATGTCGTGGACGGCGCCGTAGAAGATCCCGCCGAAGACGATCCAGAGCCAGCCCCAGCCCCACCCGAAGGAGAGCGCCAGGATCGGCCCGACGATGGGCCCCGCGCCGGCGATGGAGGCGAAGTGGTGCGCGAAGACGACGTGGGTGGGGGACTTGACGTAGTCGGATCCGTCGGCGAACCGCTCCGAGGGGGGCGGCTGCGAGTCGTCCAGGCCGAAGACCTTCGCGATCCAGCCCGGGTAGAGGCGTGAGGCGGCGAGGAGCAGCGCCCCGCCGATCGCGACCACGACGAGGATGTTCATGGCGTCGCGGGCAGTATCGCCTTCGCCGGGGACCGCGTCCCGGCCCCTACGCCCGCCGCAAACCGCCCTTCGTGAGCGCGCCCGACGGGGGCTCCCCGCGCGCGGCGGCGCCGATCGCCCGGGCCAGCGCTGCGACGCCGTCGGTGAGCGCGGCGGGGCCGGGCTGCAGGATCTCGCTGGAGGCGATCTCGTAGAGCCGCCCGTCGCGGAGCGCCGCCACCGATTCCCAGCCCGGCCGCGCCAGAATCGTCGCGCGCTTCGCCATCTTCCCGCACCAACTGGCGAGAAGCAGCTCCGGATCGCGCCGCGCCACCTCCGCCGGATCGATGATGCGCCCCCGCGCCCCCTGTTGCGTCCGCGACTCGGCGCAGACGTCCTCCCCGCCTGCCAGCTCCACCAACTCGCTCACCCAGCGGATCCCCGAGATGAGCGGATCGGGCCACTCCTCGAAAAACACCCGCGGGCGGCGCGGCAGCGCCTCGGCCGCCTCCGCCACCCGCGCGAGCCCCGCCTCCAGCTCGCGCGCCAGCGCCTCGGCCGCTTCCGCGCGGCCCACGAGCGCGCCGGTGGCGCGGATCGTCTGCAAGATCTCCGCCACCGACCGCTGGTTGAAGACCACCACCGGCACGCCGCGCTTCACCAGCTCGCGGGCGATGTCGGCCTGCAGGTCGCTGAAGCCGATCACGAGATCGGGCCGCAGCGCCTCGATCTCGCCGTACTGCGCGTCGAGAAAGGTGCTGATCTTGGGTTTTCCGCGCCGCGCCTCCGGGGGCCGCACCGTGAACCCGCTGATCCCCACGACGCGATCGCCCGCGCCGATCCGATAGAGCGTTTCGGTGGGCTCCTCGGTGAGGCAGACGATGCGGCGCGGATAGGGCGGCGCCTCGCCGAGGAGGTCCTGGAGCCTGTCGGCCATGCATGGTGCAGTCTACCCACGACCCGCCCGGGAGGGGGCGGGCCGGGGACGTCGGCCGATGAGACGCGTCTGCGCTTGGTGCCAGAGAGTCCTCTCGGAGGGGGAGAGCGACTCCACGACCGTCACCCACACGATCTGCCTGGAGTGACTCCCCGGCACGACGGGAATCGCCACCGCGAGCATCGACGATCGGGACGACGCGACCCTCGATGGGCTACCGTTCGGGTTCATCCGCCTCGACGCGCGCAATCGGGTGCTCGCGTACAACCAGGCGGAATCCCTCCTCAGCGCGCGCCCCCGGGCGTCCGTCCTCGGCCGCGACTTCTTCCTGGAAGTCGCGCCCTGCACGAACGTGCGGGAACTCCGCGGCTGGATCGACGACGCGCGCGACCGCGCCGTCACCGACTCGACGCGCACGTCGTTCGTGTTCGCCTTCCCCCACGGGCGCGTGCTGGTAAACCTCTCGCTCAGCTACGATGCGGTCACGAAGCAGGCGCATCGGATCGTGGAGCGGAGTCTGCCGGAACGGCGCTGACCGGCTGGAGAAGCTGCGCCGGGAATTCGCCGTCCGCCTCGGGCGTGGGAGCATAGGCGGGGAACTCGCCGTGGCCCTGGGTGGGCGGCTGAGGGGGTGCGGGGGCCGGCGACGCGGCGTCGATCGGCGCATCGGCTTCGGGTTCCGGATCGGGATCCCCGCCGATGGGCTGGTTGGTGAAAGTGAGGAAGTCGAGCTTCTCGAGGCTGTTGTGGAGGAGCGTGTAGCCGAGGAGGAGGGAGAGGAAGGAGGAGACGCAGTAGCCGATGCCGTAGGTCGGCAGCCCCTCGCCGGCGCTCCAGAAGGCGAGCGCGCCGTTCACGAAGAAGAAGAAGACCGAGGTGGCGAGCGCCTGCGCCTTCAGATCGAAGTAGAGCTGCATCAGAACGCAGATGAGCAGCAGCACATGGAAGAAGGCGCCGAAGCAGGTGAGGCGGAAGATGCGGATCGCCGCCTCGGGCATGTCCAGCCAGCCCATGAGGAACGGGGCGAAGATGACGCAGAGCGCGGTGATCGCCCCTTGCACGCGCAGGAGGCGCACCGTGCCTTCACGCAGGTTCTCGAACATCCGCTCGCGTTTCTCCTCGATGACCCGCAGCGGCGTGCCGCCCAGGATCGAGCTGTAGTAGGCGCGGTAGACCTCGTAGAAGGAGGTCTCCAGGCGGATGAGGTTTACCGCGAGAGCGGGAACGACGGTGATGTAGGCGAAAAAGCAACAGGTGTCGTAGAGGGGGTGGTAGCGGATGAGGCGATGCGGCCCGGTCCCGTCGAGGAACCAGAAGGCCATCTTGTCCACCCAGATGGCGGCGTTGTAGAAGAGGCCGACGCCGACCAGGGTCGGAAACGCCTTGAGGCTGCCGAGGATGTGCCACTCGCGCCGGCCCTTCGATTCCATGCCGCGCAGGATGACGCGGATGAGGAGCGCGAGGGTGAGCCCTTGTCCCGCGGTGTAGACCGCCAGGAGCCCGGTCGTCCCCCGGGGCAGCCCGGGGAGGAAGAGTCCGCCGAGGGCCACCAGCATGCCGTAGGCGTAGGCGCGCAGCACCTCGTCGAACTCCCGGGTGACGCTCAGCCAGATGAGCGCGAGCCAGGTGACGCTCACGATGACGTAGAGCGCCACGGCGAGGAACGAGAGCGCCGCCGAGAACCCCGCGGCGGCGCAGAAGAGTCCGCCGACGATCGCCTGGAACAGGCCGAAGGCGGCGGCCGAGGCGCTGAAGCCGGGGAGCACGCGCTCGTACGCCTTGCCGTAGAGCAGGTCGGCCACGCGGCGCGTGACCGAGAGCTGGCCCACGCCCACGACGACGAGGCTGAAGGCGTAGGCGTAGGTGACCAGCGCGCGGAACATGGCGTAGCCCTCCATGCCGCCCAGGATCGGACCCGCCGCGCTCAGGAGGGTGAGGGTGAGGATGGTCATGATCCAGGGGCCCGAGGAGATGAGCCCGGCGCAGGCGTAGGCGCGCACCCGGTTCAGGAAGCCGTCGCGCTGATCGATCATGCGCCGCAGTTCGAAGCCGATTCCCGCCATGTCAGACCTTGCTCCCCGAGCGGTTCAGGTGGCGCGCGTAGAGCTCGTCGTAGGCGGCCACCATGTCGTGCTGGTCGTAGAAGCGGTGCACGCGGTCGCGCAGCGCCCGGCCCATCTGCTTTCGCAGCTGCGGGTCGTCGTGGAGGCGCAGCACCGCGGCGGCGGTCTCCCCCGGCGAGGCCATGGGGGTGATGATGCCGCCCAACCCGAGGGCGCGGTCCTCCGGCGTGCGGCCGAAGAGCAGCTCGCTGCAGGAGCCGACATCCGTCGCCACGTTCGGGATGCCCACCGCGCCCGCCTCGAGGATGACGAGGGGCTGCGCCTCCGAGATGCTCGTGAGCACGAGCACGTCGAGGCTGGGAAGCTCCTTGAGCACGTCGACGCGCCCCTCGAAGGCGACGATCCCCTCCAGTCCCAGCAGCCGCGCGTGGGTCCTGCACTGGATCGCGTACTCCGGATCCTCCTCCATCGGGCCCAGGATGCGCACCCGCAGGTTGGGCACCTTGTCCGCCACCAGCCGCATGGCGCTCACGAAGGTGATGACGTCCTTGATGGGGCAGACCCGCCCGACGAAGCCCACGGTGAACCGCTCGTTCTTGCCGCGAGCATCGAACTTGGCCGCCGCCACGCCGAACCGCTCCAGGTCGATGCCGTTGGCGATGACGCGCAGCTTGTCGGGATCGGCCCCGTCGCGCATCTGCTCCAGCGTGTTGCCCGTGTAGAGCGTCAGGATCTCGTCGGCGTACTGGTAGGTGATCCGGCTCATCATCTGGAACTGCCGGATCCAGTAGCGCTTGAAGTAGGGGGCCGAGCGCTCCGCCACCAACTCGCCGCTGTCCCAGTCCTGGATCCAATCCGAGCGGTTGATCTCGATGCGCCGCTCCTTGGTGTAGATGCCGTGCTCGGTGAGCAGCATGGGCCTTCCCCGCGCGATCTTGGCGCCGGACGCGAGGAGCCCGGCGTATCCGGTGCAGATCGTGTGGTAGAGGCCGCAGTCGGGGATCTTTGCGCCGAGCAGGTTGAAGAGCGGCAGGTAGGCGTAACGCCAGGTCCAGAAGAAGTTGAGGAAGCTCTCCTGCCCCGCCTCCGCCCGGTAGGTCTGCAGGAGCACGTCCCAGCTCTCCGGCGTCTGCAGCAGATCGAACGCCGAGATCAGATCGGAGCCGTCCCGCTGGAGCGCGTTCATGAACGCGGGGAACGACCCCGAGCGCCCCTCGCGCATGTCCTCCACCAGCGCCCGGAACCGCTCCACTTTCTCGCGCAGGTCCTTGGGCTTCTTGGGCGCGGCGAGGGAGTAGTCGTGCAGCCACACTTCGCGCAGCGCCACGACGTTTCGGGGCATCTTGTAGACGGGGCCCTTCTTGTAGTAGCCCTTCTTCGGGCTGATGTGCAGCACCGCGAAGGTGAATTGCGGCAGCGCCGTGGTGAGGTGGTGCACCCACGAGGAGACGCCCCCCGAAACGAAGGGGTAGGTGCCTTCCAGCACGAGGCAGATGTCCGCCTTCACGAGTCGATCTCCCGGGTCTCGTCGACCGTTCCGGCATCCAATCCCAAACCCTCGTCCGATCGGGTGGAGGTGCCCGGGTCGCCGGCGCCCGCGGGCAGGGCCTCTTCCGCCTGCGTGGCGTCGATCGCTTCGAGGGGGGCGGGGGGCGTGGGATCGAACGCCGGCGCGGGCTCCGTGGCCGGTTCCCGCGCGGGCTCCGCCTCAGGCGCGGCGCTCGGCGGCGGCACCTCCAGGATGATGCGGGGCGCGCGCGCGGGTTGCGGCGCGGCTTGCGGCGCGACGCTGCCGGCGGGGCGCGAACTGCGCAGCGCTTCAAGCCAGGCAGGCATCGCCGTTCCCGCCGCGCCCAGCGCTTCCGCCTCCACCCGGGCCGCCCCGAAGTCCCGCCGCAGGAAGGCGACCTTGGCCCGCGCGATCCGCACCGGCGCCTCGTTCTGCAGCTCCGCGGGCACCGCCAGGAGACAGGCCTGCGCCTGGGGGAACTGTCCCAGGGCGCAGTGGGAGAGCGCGGCGATCAAGAGGCCGTCCGGTCCCTCCTCGCCGAGCGCACGCGCGGTCGCGGCCATGCGGATCGCCCCTTCGAAGTGGTAGGCGGCCATCGCCTCGTCGAGGATGCCGCTCGAACCGAAGGCGAAGTGGGCCGCCGCGACCTCGCTGGCCGCTTCGGGCGATTCCGGCGCCGCCGCCGCCTCCTGCCGGAGCCGCTGGAGGTTGGACTCGTGCTCGTGGGAGAGGCGCTCGAGCTCTCCATAGGCGTAGAGGCGCACCTCGTGCTCGGGATCGCGCAGGCAGCGCCGGATGAGCGCGAGATGCTTCGGCTCGCCCAGCTTCGCCAGCCGCGCCAGCGCGTTGCGCTTCTGGTCGGTGCTTCCATGGCGCAAGACCTCGTAGTAGCTCTCCGCGTCGAGCTCGCGCGCCACGTCCTTGTCGTGGTCGCCGGTGAACAGCGTGCGTTCGTGGTCGGGAGAGAGCGGCCGGACGTGCTCCTGGTAGCGCTCGAAGAGGTCGTGGGCGTTGATCACCTCCTCGTCCTCGTCCGCGCGGTGCGGGAATCTCCAGGCGAGCATCGGTCCGAACACCGGCACGACCAGGGCGCAGAGCCTCACGAGATCGCGCTCGACCTGGGAGAGGCGCGGTTCGCGCCGCATCGCCGCCAGGAGCGTGAAGGCCGCAGCCCCCACGTGCAGGAAGAGCGCAAGCGGCACGCTCTCCCAGGGCCCGAAGACCGCGGCCAGCGCGCCGGTCTCCGCGGCGACCGCCAGCAGGAGGAAGAGGGCGAGCGTGAGACGACGCTTCATGCTTCGGCCTCCGTGGTGGAGCCCTCCGCAAGGGGCGCGGGTTCGGGCTGCGCCGCGTCGGCCCGCGCGAGCGCCTGGAGGAACGACCCTGCGTCGGGGTGGCTCGGCCCGAGGCCGATGGTCCGCACCCGGATGTCGCCGTAGGGACCGTCGGGATCGCGGGCCCGCACGCCGCGCACGAGCCGGTTGCCGATCTCGGCCGCGTACTCGCCGGCGGTGCTCGGGAGGAGGACCACGCACTGGTGGGGCGCGATGGCGAAGATGCCGTCCGTCTGCCGCAGGACCGCCGCCCCGGCGTCGCGCACATGGCGCGCGATCATGTCGGGCCCGGCCTCGCCGCGCACCTCTGCGGTGATGCCCAGGACATGCAGGTCGAAGCCGTTGCGCACCGCGAGACTGATCTCCATCTTCACGCGGCGCAGGAACGCGTCGATGCCGCCCACCTTGGCGGATTCCGGCACGCGCACGGGACAGACCCCCTCGAGGGGGAGCGCCGCCGCGGCGCGGAAGCGCTCCGCCACGCGGCTGGCGAGGCTGACGAGGTCGGGCGCTTCCGTGTCCGGGCCGGTGGCGAAGATCTCGACGCGCCCAAGCTGGGTGACGGGGCTGAACTCGACGCGGCGCAGCATGCGCGTGCGCACCACCTCGGCTCCCGCGAGATTGGTTCCCGCCAGGACCAGCAGGTAGCAGCCGGGGTAGCCGAACCGGTAGATGGTGTCGGAGGGGCGCAGGCCGCCGGAGAAGTGGGTGAGCACGTAGCGGTCCACCGCCCAGAGCCCCTCGCGCGAGGAATCGCGCCACTCCGCGGCCTGGATCGCGAGGAAGCTCGTGGGAACGCCGTACCGCGCGCAGCGCTCGATCTCGAGGCGCAGACGGTCGCCCAACTCGTCCACCGTGCCCAGGTAGGCCTCGGGCTCCGGCTCGCGCTGGAACCCTGCGCGCGGATCGCTCGGCTCCGCGCCCTTGGCGAGCCGCGCCAGCGAGGCGGAGATCCACTCGGCGATCCCCTGGAAGGTGGTGATCGTGGACTCGTTGAGCCGCGACGCCGGGATCTCGTCCAGGCAGAGGAGCGCCTTCACGACGCCGGTCTCGTCGAAGAGCGGCGCGACGACGAGCGGCCCGCGCTCCGGCGGCGTCTCCGTCGCGCTGAAACTGTTGGCGGTGACCCCCTCCGCGATGGCCCGCGCGACGAACTCGCTCCCGCGCGCCTCGGCGACCCGCTGGGCTATCCCGTCCTCCGGCCAGCCGCGGTGGCAGAGCATGTCGACCGCTCCACCCTCGAGCACGAGGAGCACCGACGCATGCGCCCCGCAGTGCTCCTCGACCAGCTCCAGCGCCACCTCGAAGATCTCCGACCGGCCCGCGCTCTCGATGCGCGTCGCCGCCGCGATGAGATTTCCGAACTGCCCGCTGTGGTCGACGATGCGCCGCTCGAGAATGCGGTTCGCCTCCATGAGCACGTCCCGCTCCTTCTTGAACTGGATCGCCCGCGCCTCGGTCTCCTTCTCCTTGCGGTCGAGGTGGCGGTAGCGGAGCGCGATCTCGTCGCGGAATTCGCCCACGAGGAACCCTGCGCCGAAAAAGAGGATCGGCTCGAGCATCGTCTTGTAGGTGAAGAGCGCGCCGAGGGCGGAAGCCCCGAGCACCTGCATCGCGCCCGCCATGTAGAGCAGCGTCGCCACGCAGGCCGCGAGCAGCCCGGCCACCACGCCGCGCGCCGCGGCCATGGGCAGCACCACGATCCAGTAGGGGTGGGGATGCACGCCGTAGGCGCCCACGCGCCCGCCGTTCACCGCCAGCTCGATGGGGATGATGATGGCGAACAGCGCCGCGGTCTCGAGGATGGCGCGTCGCCACCAGCCGGGCTCGCCGACGCGGGCGAGCTTCGCCTCCGGACCCGGGCGGAACGATTTCAGGAACTCCTGGAAGCGCTGCTTGAGGGTCTTGGCGGGTTGCAGAGAGGCCGCGGCTTCCTCCGGGGAGGGGGCAGGAATTCCCGCGGATTCCGCCGCGGCCTCGTCGATTCCGTCGATTTTTCCGAGCCCGCGGAGGAAGCTGCTGTCGGTCTGCAGCTCCTTCGGGGTGACCGAGGCGGTCTGCTCGAGCGCCGCCTCGATGGATGCGGTGATGGGTCCTGATTCCGCCGGCGCGGGTTTGGCGCGCTTCGCCTCCTTGGCGCGGAAGAACCGGCGCCAGAAGGGCATCGCCCCCGATCCGGGCGCGGCGGCCTGCTTGCGCGTGCGCCGCCGCGAAACGCGCCGGAGGGGGGCGGGGGAGGTCCTCTTGCGCTCCACCTCCCGCTGGGGCCGCTCCGGCCCCGCGGCGCGCCGGGCGAACCGAGGCCAGAGATCGGTCGCGGTGGCGGCGCCCGGTTCCGAGGCCCCCTCGCCGATGACGGCGGGCGGCGCGGGGGGCTCGTTCCGGGCGTCACCGAAGATTTCCGTGCGTGTCGCCGGAGGCTCCGCCGGCAGCGGCGCCCCCTCGACGAACATCTCGGTGTGCGTCGCGGGCTCGACGACCTCCTTGCGCGGCGCGGGAGGCGCGACGATGCCCTCCTCGGGCGCCTCGAAGGTGCGGAACCCCTCGTCGCCGAATCCCTCGGTGCGCGTGATCTCGGGATCCTGAGCGGGCGCGGCCGGTTCGGAGGGTGCCGCGTGCTCGACGGGCGCGGCCGGCTCGGCGGGGGCAGGCGGCTCGACGGGAGCCGGCGGCTCAGCGGGATTCGCCCGGGGCGGGGTGGACTCGATCTCGCGGCGGGTCTCGGGGTCGTCGGGGAAAGGCGGGATGAGCGGCTCACCCTCCTGGCCCGTCAGCTCGCCGGAGAAGTTGAAATAGCCCCCCGAGAATTCCGTGTGCGTAGGGGCTTCGCCCTCGCCTCGCCCCAACCGGCCCTGCCGGCGCGTCGACTCCTTCCCCGGAACCTTCTCGTCCGAGGCGGATTCGCCGGGGCCCGGGGGCTTCTTCTCGTCCGTCATGCCCCGCTCACCAGCGCCACACCAGGAAGAGGCGCGCCCCGGCTGCCTGCTCGTCGGGATTCGCCCGGCCGAGCGCTTGGCCGAACGCGCCGCCGAAGAAGAGTTCGAGATTCTGGGAGGGACGGTAGGTCACTCCCACGTCGATGCCCCACAGCAGCCCGCCTTGCGACAGGTCGGTCCCCGCGTAGGCCTCGAGGCGCGCGCCCAGTGCGCGGGCGAGCTGCGTCTCGACGCGCGCCGCCGCGGTGACGTACTCGAAGGAGGCGCCGATCGGCACCAGCGTCGGCAGTTCGACGACGTCGAGGAGCCGGATCGACTGGAACGAGATCCACGCCGACACGTTCCAGTTGCGTCCATCCGACGGCGCGTGGGAGAGGCGGGGGCCCACCGGCTCCATCGGAAGAGCGTCCACGCGGAGCGGATCGCCGGTGGCGATGCGCCCGTCGCGCATGCGCCAGCCCAGGTCGAGTTGCCCCGAGAGCTGCGTATCGCTCGCCGTGCCCCCGCCCGGCCGTTCGAGGGAGAGCGCGCGAAGACGCAGATCGACGCCGGCCCAGAAGTGGTCGCCGAAGGCGTGGCGTCCGTCCAGGCGGATTCCGTGGCTGCGACCTCCGAGACCCGCCGCCGCCGCGGGATCGGACCAGAGCGCGTTGAGATGGAGCGTGATGTTGCAGTCCCGCTCCGGCTCGTAGTCCTCGAGGTGCAATCCGGCCCAGAGACCGAGCGGCAGGTCGCCCGAGGCGCCGGGATAGAGCTCGATCCCTCCGCCGAACCAGTGGTCGCGTCCGAACCGCCTCCCGATCGAGCCCTGGAGCGTGGCGACGTCGGTGGCAACGTCCTCCCCGCCCCCTCCCACGGCGTCCGCGCGCCCCTGGAAGTGCGCGGCTCCCAGGGCGACGCCCACGCGCCAGCGCTCGTCGGACAAGAGCGAGGACCCCGCCGCCGCCACGCGGAAGGCGCGGTCCCTGCCCGCGGCGCGGAACTCCATGAGCCCCTGGGCGACGGAGGCGACGCGATCGCCGAGCGCTTGCAGGGCGCGCGCCACGTCCCGGCTCGCCGGCTGGAGCGCGAGCGAGCGGCGATAGGCCTCCGCCGATTCGCGCCACGCCCCGGCGAGATCGAGGGCGCGGCCCAGATCGGCCTCCACGCCCGCATCGGGTCCGTAGAGCTCGAGGGCGCGACGCAGCACCGGCACCGCCTCGCCGGGGCGCCTCTCCAGGGTGAGGATCTGCCCCTCGACGCGCAGGACGCGGGCGGACTCGGGTTCGAGGGCCTTGGCCCGGTCGAGCAGCTCGCGCGCCTCGTCGATCCGCCCGATCGATTTCATGGCGTCGGCGTAGTCGAGGACCAGCTCGATGTTGCGCGGGTCCTGCTCGAGCAGCCGGTCGTAGATGGGCCGCGCTTCGGCGGCGCGGCCGAGGCGCGCGAGCATCTTGGCGAGCATCGCGTCCTGGGGGGCGTTCCGCGGCTCGATCGCCTGCAGCTCCTCCAGCGCAAGCGCGTGCTCGCTGCGCGCCTCCCCCTCCTCGCGCACCGCCCAGAGCGCCTCGCCCAGCAGGAACCGAGCGTGCCAGCGCTCCTCGTCGCTGACCGCGAGCCGGCGGCGGAGGAAGAGGATCGCGCCGGAAGGGTCGTTGCTCCAGGAGTGGATCTGGCCCGAACGGAGGAGCGCCAGGGGCTGGTCGGGATCGAGGGCGAGCACCCCTTCGAAGAAGCGCTGGGCGCGGTCGAGCTGGCCCGCGCCGAAGAGCGTCTCGGCGATGGAGAGCCGCTCCTCCAGCGTCGTTTCCGCGGCGTCCGCCCTCCGCTCGAGCCAAGCCATGGCCTCCTCGGCCTGGCCGGTGACGAAGAGCGCCTCGACGAGGCGCTGCGCCGCCACCGAGGTGGGCCCCTCGGCCTCCGCCAGGATGCGCCAGTGACGCGCGGACTCGCGCGGCTTGCGCTCCGCCTCGTAGAGGTCGCAGAGCGCGCGCCGCGACTCCGCGTCGTCGGGCCGCAGCGCGAGGGACGCCTCGCGCGCGCGGATCTCCATCGCGGTCAGCCCGGCCCAGGCGGCGCGCTGGAGCCAAACCTCGAGGAGCGCCGCGTCGCCGGGGAACTCCGCCGCCAGCGCCTCCGCCGCCGCGGCTCGCGCCTCCGGCGTCTCCTCGAGGTCGACGAGCAGGAGGCGCAGCCTCCGCGATTCCGCGTGGGTGGGAAACCGGCCCGCCAGCTCCCGCGCGACGCGGCGGTACTCGGCGTCGCCCAGAAGCGGCAGGAGCCGGACGACGATGGGGGCGAGATCCTCCTCCCGCAGCGCCTCCGAGGCGGCCAGCGCAAGGGCGCGGTCGACGAGGCCCGGCACGCCGGCGACGCGGTAGGTGGCGAGATTCTCGAAGAAGGCGCGGGGATCGCCGCCCTCCTCCACGCGCAGCGCGACCAGTTCGCGCACCTTCTCGTCGCGTCCCAGCGCCGCGTTGAGCGCGAGCACCTGCTGCTCCAGCGCGGCGTCCCCGCCCCCCGCGCGCAGCCTCGCCTCGAGGAGCGCGGCCAGCTCCGCCTTCCGGTCGAACCGGCGGTAGAACCCCTCCAACCGCTCCTCGTACCCCGCGCCGGGGAAGTCGCGCGCGAGCGCCTCCAGCTCGGTCAGCACGCGCTCTCGCCGCAGGTCCTGCGCGGCGTACTCGACGATCCGGCCACGCCAGTAGGCCGCGTCGGCTCCGCGTGCCGCGTAGCCCGCGAGCAACTCGAGCGCGAGATCCACCCTGCCGCCCTCCAGCGCGAGCCGGATCGGCCGCTCGAGCAGGTCGCGCTCGTTGGAGTCCTTCGCGAGCAGGAGCGCATGGGGGACCGCCGCGTCGGCCCGCCCGGTGTACTGGTAGACCGTGATGAGCCGCTCGCGCACGTCGCGGTCCTCGGAGAGCGCGACGACCCGCTCCAGCGCCTCCGCCTCCAGATCCCAGCGCGAGAGCCACGCGGCGACCTGCGCGCGGCTGCGCCACGCCTCGAGATCGTCGCCCCGTTCGGCGATCGCCGCGCCGTTGATGGCGATCGCCTCCTTGAGCCGTCCGTACTCGAGGAACGCCGCCAGGAGGGGATCGCGCGCCTTCGGCTCGAGTCGCCACGCGCGCAGGAGCCAGCGGATCCGCGCCCGCCCCCGCTGCTCCGCGGCGAAGGCGCGCGCGAAGGCGATCGCCTGCCCGGCGCCGACTTCGTCCGTCCGCCGCCGCGCCACCGTCTCGTCGACGGGGACGGTCTCCTCCCGCGGGCGCGGCGACAGCTCCGCGAGGGGCGCGAAGAACTTCTCCGTCGCATCCGCGACCGCGCGGTCGTCCAGCGCATCCTCGAGGCGGTCGATCAGCTCCTCCCGCGGGTGGAGCCGCTCGAAGAGTGCGTCGAGTTCCGCTTCGTCGGCGCCGGGATCGGAGAGCTCGGCCACCAACAGCCGCTCGGCCTCCAGCAGCACCGGGAGGTCCGGCGCGCGCCGGATCCAGGAGCGGATGCGCTCGAGGGCGCGCCGCGCGTTCCCGGTGAGCATCGCCTCGTGCACGGCGTCCTCCGGCGTGTTGACGAGCACGATGCGCCGCCCGGTGTGCCGGTCGAAGCTGGTGCGGTCCTTTTGCGGCGCCTGATACGCGGCCAGGAACGCGATCGCGGTGGCGCCGGCCGCCGCGAAGAGGAGCAGACGCCAGCCGGCGAAGCTCACGGCAGGCGCACCTCGACGACGTTGGGGCCGCCGGGAGCCCACTCGAGTCGCAGGCGGCCGGCGCCGTCGCTGCGGCGCACGCTGAGCATGCCGTCGACGCGCACGGCGAGATCCAGCTCGGGGGGGAATCCGGCGAGGACCACCTCGCGGCGGCTGAACGCCTGCGTGAGGAGCGTGACGCCGGTGGCGTCGAGGAAGACCTCTCTCAGCGCGTGGTTGGCCTGCTCGACGTGCGGGAGGGGGGCGGGGGAGGCGGCGAGCACGACGTCTGCGTCCGGCGTGGCGAGGTGGAGGTAGAGCGAGCCGTTGAGTCGCCGCGCGCCGAGGAGGCCGCGGGTGCGGGACCAGTCCACCTCCCGCGCCTCCCCGTCGATGCGGGCGGTGGGGCAGTCGCCGAACCCGCGCAGGTTCCAGCCCTCGGCGGTTCTCTGGACGCGCGCCTCCTCGAGGGCGGAGCGGACGGCGCGGACGTAGGTGGAGGCGAAGACCGGCGCCGTCGGTTCGGTGAAGGCCCAGCGCCAGATCAGCTCGTGGAGCGCGGCGAGGCGGGCCGGCTTCTCGGCGCTGTAGAAGTGCACGTAGAGGTTGGCGGGCTTGAGGATCCGCGGCGCGCCCGTGCGTTCGAGGGTCTGGTCGATGTGGCCGTAGGCGCCGGGCATGGTGTCGAAGAAGCCGTCGAAGTCGTTCTCGTTCGCCGCGCCGGCGTAGATCTGCCGCCGCGCCCCGACCCGCCGGGAGAGCGGCGCGACGAAGCCGAGGGAGGACATCCAGGCGTCGGCGCGGAAGACGCCGCCGTTGAGGTTGAGCAGGGAGAGGCGTCCGCACTCCGCGAGCGCCTCCTCCGGCGGGCTCGCGTCCCCGGTCCAGAGCATCAGGCGGCAGCGGCGGTCGCCGGCGAGCAATTCGTCGTCGATGAAGCGGATCGAGTCGCGCACCTCCGCCACCGGGTCGTAGCGGTAGTTCTTGATGGCCGGATACCAGACGACGAACCTCGGCGGCGAGTCGCCGCGGAGCGGCTCGCGCCAGCGGAGGGGGTGGAGCACGCCGTGGCTCGCCGGTTCCACCGCCGGGCGGTTGAGGATCGCCCGCGCGACCTTCATCGCGCGCGTCGGAGCGGCCGGCTTCAAGTCGTCGGTGAGCCCCGCGACGATGACGCTGATCGTGGTGGGGATGGGGTACCGGTCGAGGACGTCGCTGGCGAAGACCTCCGCGTTGAAGGCGCCGGGCCGCACCGTGGAGAGGCTCTCGAAGCCGTCGCCGTCCACGTGGAGGAAGAAGACGCGGCGGCCGTTGAGCAGGCAGGGGTCGGGGGCGGGGACCCCCTCCAGCCCGAGCGCCTCGCGGAAAAAGGCGAAGGGGTCGAGGAACCAGCGCCGCTCGTCGTCCCCCGCCCCCCTCTGGATCGTCCAGGGATCGAGGGCGAGCGCCCCCCAGGGCCCCGTCACGACGCCGCAGCGCGGCCCCTCGTCGTCGAAGGCGTCCGTCGTCGCGACCCAGACGCGGTTGGCGTCGCTCCGGTTGCGCGGGCCGCGGTGCACGGCCAGGTGGCGCGGGTCGGACTCGAAGGCGCAGAGGGCGCGGTCGTGGAACGTGACGTCGATGCCGATGGGACCGCGGCGGTAGCCGTTGTCGAACTCGAGTCCGAAGCGCGCGAGGAAGGTCGCGAGGCGCGCGGGGTCCTCTTCCGGTCCGCCGGGATGGAGGAGCGGTCCGAACTCGCCGATCAGCAGGACGCGCAGGCCGCGCGCGGCCGGCTCGGTTTCGAGCCAGGGCCAGAGCCAGTCGACCTGGTCGCCCTCCCCGGGGAAGAAGGTGAGCACCGCGCGCGCGCCCTCGAGCAGGGACGCGGGCGGGGGGCCTAGACGCACGTCGTGCCGCTCCACGACCATGCCGAGGTGGTTGAGCGGCATCTCGAGGATCTCGTGAACGGCGTCGACGGTGTAGGCGTGTTCGCCGGCGCCGTCGAAGAGCGCGAGAACATGCCGCGCGACCGGCGTGGCGGGGGCGGGGTCGCCCGCCATGGACGGACCGCCCCCCAGACTGCCAAGTACGCATACCAAGGCGGTCCAACGGACGCACCGAGTCCCTGTGCCCTGCCCCATCCGTCCATCCGGCGCTCAAAGCATCCTGCGCCGGCCAGTCTCATTTCGGCATTGCGCCCGAGGGGCCTTGATGGCGCCCCTAAAGGAACAAGGGGAAGGCGCTCCTGCGCCGGCGACCGTCCCGGAATGAGACGGTAGGCGGCGCTACGCTTGGCCCAGGGCGGGGCGCAGCCAGGTCAGCTCGTGCTTGTTGTGGTGCAGGTGGAGGAGGCGGGAGCCGGGAATCGCGGCGAACGCGCGCGCCGCGTCGTGGTCGGTGGGCCCCTGGAACTTGATCGTGCAGACCATCCGCCGGGCGTGGTCGAGCCAGCGCTCCACGAGGGCGAGGAGGCGGCGCGGATAGCAGGCGACGTCGCAGAAGAGCCAGTCGACCGGTTCGGGCGCGAGGCCGAAGGCGCTTTCGAGGCGGACGGAGACGTTGGGAAGCGCCTCCACGGCGGGATCGACGGGCGCCTTGTCCACCGCCGTCACCCGGGCGCCCAGGCGCGCGAGGGCCCAGCTCCATCCGCCGGGGCTTGCGCCGAGGTCGAGGCAGCGCTCTCCCGCGTCCGGGTGGGCGCCGAGGAGGGTGAGCGCCTCCCAGAGCTTGAGATAGGCGCGGTTGGGCGGCCCGGTTTTATCTTCCACGAACTCGACCTCGCCGTGCGGGAACGGGCTCGTGCAGCGCGCCGCGGCGAGGATCCTCCCCGGCTCGAGGAGCGTCCAGGCGCCGGGATGCGCCGCCGGGAGCGCGCAGGGGAAGGGGTGCGGCGCATGGCGGAGACGCGGCAGCTGCTCCTGGAGGAGCGCCGCGCGCCGGTGGTGGAGGAGACTCAGGAGCGTCCAGTCGCGCCCGAGGGCGCGGAGCTTGCGTGCGCCGTCGGCGATGGAGTCGATGGCGATCTCCCGCGCATCCAGCCAGACGTTTTGCGCCCACGCGGCGGGCCGCGGCGCCTGCGCCGTCACCAAGAGGCGTCCATGCTCCGCCACCACGGCGTCCCCCAGCTCCTCGCGAAGCGGATCGAGAAACCCCTCGGCGGCAAGATAGGCGGTGCAGGCCACGGTTCGTTCCATGCTACGCGCCCCCTTGCCCCGGCCGCGACGGATTGGCACGCTCTACCCGTGCGCGGCTACGTCGGGGTCACCGACTACGACTGGTACCGCTTCCTGCGGGAGCGGGAGGGGCTGCGGGAGGTGAATTTCTGGCAGCCCTCGGGCGGCCGCGCATTCCGGGCGATCGAGAAGAGCGAGCCGTTCTTTTTCAAGCTCAAGGCGCCCTACAACGCGATTGCCGGGTTCGGGCTCTTCGTGGGGCACGAGGTCATTCCGGACTGGAGGGCCTGGGAGGACTTCGGCGCGGCGAACGGCGCGCCGGACTACGCGACGATGCGCAGGCGCATCGAACAGTATCTTCCGCCCGCGCGCCTCGGGCTCAAGTGCAGCTATCCCATCGGGTGCCTGATGGTCGCGGAACCGGTCTTCTTCGAGCGCGACGACTGGGTTCCGCAGCCGCGCGATTGGCCTCGCCACGTGGTGCAGGGCAAGAGGTACGACATGACCGTAGGCGAAGGCGCGAGGATATGGAAGGAGTGCCTCGACCGAGCGGCGGTCACGCGCCCGGAGTTCGTCTCGGAGGGCGACGCGCCCCGCTTCGGTCCGGGCCGGCTCGTGCAGCCGCGGCTCGGTCAGGGATCATTCCGCGTCTCCGTGGCCCACGCCTACGCCAACGCCTGCGCGGTCACGACGGAGCATTCCATGCCGGTCCTCGAGGCCGCGCACATCAAGCGCTACGCCGACGGGGGCGCGCATGCCGTGTGCAACGGGATTCTGCTCCGCAGCGACCTTCACCGGCTCTTCGACAGCGGCTATGTGACCGTCACCCCGGACTACCGCTTCGAGGTGAGTCCCAGGCTGCGCGATGAATGGAACAACGGCCACAGCTACTACGGTTGGCACGGGCAGGCGATCCTCCTCCCTCGCACCCAGGCCGATCGCCCCGACAAGGCCCTCCTCGCCTGGCACAACGAGCACAAGTTCAGGGATTGATCCCTGCCGGCATGGCATCATGCCGCCCTCAGGGCCGCGAGTCGGCAAATCGTCTCGAAATGCGCCAGGCCGCGCAATCGGGCTTAGAATAGACCGGAATTGAGTTTGCGAATGTGGCCTTTCGATTCCCGAAGGGGCGTGCGCGAACCGAAAGGCAATGTTCCATCATGGGTACGAAACTCTACGTAGGAAACCTCTCCTATAGCGCCACCGAGGAGACTCTGCGCGCCGCATTCGAAGCGGACGGTCGCACGGTCACCGAGGTCGCTCTCATCACCGATCGCGCCACGGGCCAGCCCCGCGGCTTCGCGTTCGTGCAGATGGGTTCCGAGGCGGACGCGCAGAGCGCGATCGCCGCGCTCAACGGCAAAGAGGTGGACGGCCGGACGCTCAACGTCAACGAGGCGCGTGAGCGCGCCGCGGGTGGCGGTCGCGGCGGCGGTGGTGGCTACGGTGGCGGTGGTGGCGGTGGTGGCGGTGGTGGCGGTGGCGGCGGCCGCAGCGGCGGCTTCAATCGCCGGCCGCGCTAGTTCCGAAGTCCGAAACCAACGTGCGAGGCCTTCCGACCTTCGGTCGGGGGGCCTCGTCTCCTTTTCCCGGGACGCATCGGGACCGGGCCCCCGGGCGCGCTATTCTTGACCCCGTGAAGGGAAGCACCAGCCCCCTGGGGAAGAGCGGCCCGCGCACCGCGTGCGCCTGGCCCCGCACCCCCTTCACCCTCCTCCTCCTCGCGGCCTGCGCGACGGCGCGCGGGGACGCGGCCGACCCGGCGGACCCGCCTCTCGCCGGAGTCAAGACCTGGGCCATCCAGCTCCAGGGCGTCGAGAAGATCGGCGCGCGGGCCAAGCTCGCCGCGAGCAAGGGGGACCTCCTCGTCGTCGATCCCACGCGCACGGTGCGCGGCCGCGAGTGGTACGACGCGCGCGGCCTCGTCACCTACCTGCACGCCGCAAGAAAGCGCGTCCTTGCCTACGCCAATGTCGGCCAAGCGGAGGAGTACCGCACCTACTGGGCGCCGGACTGGCGCGCCCCCACGAAGGAAGCCCCCGGGGAGCCCGCCTTCCTCCTCACCGTCGATCCCGACGGCTGGGCGGGCAACTATCCCGTCGCCTACTGGAACCCGGCTTGGCGCGCGATCCTCTTCCGCATGGTGGACGAGGTGCTGGCGGACGGCTTCGACGGCCTCTATTGCGACTGGGTCCTCGGCTATCACGAGCCCGCGGTCGCCGCCGCGGCCAAGAGCGCCGGGATCGACCCCGCGCGAGTCATGGCGGAGCTGCTGCGCGACCTCCGCGCCCGCGCTCGAGAGAAAAACCCGCGCTTTGCCGTCGTCGCACAAAACGCCGCCTACCTCTCCGACGCGGTCCCCGAACTCTACGGGTGGGTGGACGGCGTCGCCCAGGAAGACCTGAGCTTCTCCGGCGCCGCCGGCGTCGCCTGGGACGACCCCAAGAGCGGCGACCTGCCCCGCCCCCGCGAGGGCGAAGACTCCCGCGCGGCGCTCACCCGCCAACTGGAGCAGTGGCACCGCCGCGGGCTGCCGGTCCTCACCCTCGACTACGCGCTCGAAACGGCCAACGCCGACGAGGCGCGCCGGTTCAGCCGCGGCAAGGGGTTCCTGCCCTTCGTCTCCCGCACCCCCCTCGACCGCCTTCCAGACTAGGCAGCCCGTTCGCCCGGCGGTACCCTGGGAGCCAGGAGGCAAACCATGCTGCGATTCCTTGCGGTTGTCTTGGGCGGTGCGCTCCTCGTACCGGCGGTCATCGCCGACGAGCATGCGGAAAAAGTGGAGCGAGCGATGAAGAAGCTCCGCGATCTGGTGCGCCATGCGGAGGAGCTCCAGGAGTCGGGGCGCCACGCGGAAGCGGAGAAGGCGCGCGCGGAAGCCCACGCGCTCAAGGCGGAACTCGAGCTCTACGTCGCGAGCCAGCGCAAGGGGAAGGCGAGTGAGGGGGGCGGGGAGAGGGAGGCCCAGCGCCGCGAGTTGATCCAGTCCCTCGAAGGGCTCGAGCAGGGCATCGTCGCCCTCAAGCGGCTCGGGCGCACGGAGGAGATGCAGCATCTGGGCCGAATCGCCGACGAGGTGCGCAAGAAGCTCAAGCACTTCGACGGCGAAGGGCGCGATAGGAAGCCGGACGGCGAGGGGCGCGAAATCGGCAACCGCCTCGAGATCACGATGCTCGCGTTCAAGGCGCTGGCCGAAGCGGGCCGCTCCCGCGAAGCGGATCTCCTGGAGCGCGTCATCCGCGCGATGCGCATGGACTTCGAGGGCCGCAAGGACGAGGAGGCCAACCAGTTCCGCAAGCAGGCGCCCGGCCCCGAAGACCGGGCGGAGCTCCTGCGCCTGGCCTCCGAGATCCTCGCCGAGCAGGGAAAGCCCGACCGCGCCGAAATGGTCGGAAAGCTCGCGCGGGAGATGCAGGGCAAGGCGCGTCCGCAGGAGCGGCGTTTCGACGCGGAGCATCGCGTCGTGGTCGTGGAGCTCGACGGGGAGCGACGCGAAGTGGTCGTGGAGCGGCGCGAGGGCCACAGCGTCCACCCCCCCAGCGCAGGTCCGCGCGAGGGTGCGGACATGCGCGCCGTGATGGAGCGGCTCGAGCGGCTGGAGCAGCGCGTCGAAAGGCTCTTGCACGCGCTCAGGGAAAAACAGGCGGGCGCACGGCACGGCGATGACCGGGACGACGACCGCGACGAAGACGAAGACGAAGACGAGGACGAGGACGAGGACGAAGACGAGGACGAGGACGATTAGCGCCGTGAGGCCCGCGGCCTTCGGGCTCCTCCTCCTCCTGGGGACGGCAGCATTTCCAAGGGAGGAGGCGGTGGATCTGGACTGGACCCACGAGGGCTATGGGCGCCTCTTCGAGGCGTTCCTCCAGGCGAAGGCCTCGGGTCATCGCGTCCTGCTCGGCCGCTTCGGCGCCGACTCGTGATGAGCCTCCATGCGATTCGAGAGCGTTCCGCTCTCGGCCACGCGGAATGATTCCGCCGTCGTCGTGGCCGTCTTCCCCGATCTGTGGGGCGGCGAGCAGACCGTGGTCGCGCGAAAGGGGACGGAGCCGTGGGACAAGGTGCTGGAAGCGTTCCGCGCGGCGGGTTGCGAGGCGCGCGCCAAGCCGTGAGGATCTGGGCGCTCCTGCTCGGCCTCGCCTCCGTCGCGGGGGCGGAGGATCGCGTCGATCAGCGCATCCCGATGCGCGACGGCAAGGCGCTCGCGGCCGACATCTTTCTTCCCGAGAAGCCGGGGAAGTACCCCACGGTCCTCATCCAGACGCCCTATTCGCGCAAGCGCACCAGCCCGCTGGGGGGGCTCGACCTCAAGCGCGCCAACATCTACGACCGCGAGCACTACGCCTACGTGGTCGTCGATTGGCGCGGGTTCTACGGGAGCAAGGACGCCGCGGTCGGGCGGCCCGAGCGCGGCAGGGACGGCTTCGACTGCGTCGAGTGGATCGCCGCGCAGCCCTGGAGCGACGGGAAGGTGGGCACCTACGGCGGGAGCGCGCTCGCTTCGCAACAGTTCCTCACGGCGCTGGAGCATCCGCCGCATCTGGTCTGTTGCGTACCCATGATCCAGGCGCTCGGCCAGACCTACGACCGCTACTACCCCGGGGGCGTGATGCTGGAGGCGCACTCCGCGGCGCTCACGCGGCTCGGGTTCGGCGGCCAGGATCTCGTGCGCCGCTTCCCGCTGCCGCACCAGCCGGCGTGGAAGCTCGCGGAGCGCGCCACCTACCGGCCGGGCGACCTGAAGGTGCCGATGCTCCTCATCACGGGATGGTGGGACCACTATCCCGACGCGGTGCTGCGGACGCTGCGCGACGTGGCGGGGCACACGGCGTCGCGGCTCCTGATCGGCCCGTGGGACCACATGGGCGTCGACGTGGCCCGACAGGGCGCGTGGGATTTCGAGGGGGCGGCGGGGGTCGCCGCGGAGGCGGCGCGCGCCTTTTTCGATTTCTGGCTGCGGGGCATGAAGGACAACGGGTGGGAGAAGACCGCGCTCATCCGCTACTGGCGCGTAGGCGAACAGGGCTTTTTCGACGCGACGGCGTGGCCGCCGGTCGAGACCGAGCCGCGCCGGTTCGATCTCTGTCCCGAGCCGCGCACCTTCACCTACGATCCCAAAGACCCGCCGCCCACCTTGGGCGGCGCCAACCTGCCGCCGCTGCCCCACGGGCCGACCGACCATCGCGTGCTGGAGAAGCGCAAGGATCTGCTCGTCTTCGCCACGGCGCCCCTCGAGGAGCCGCTCCCCTTCGCCGGCAACGTCGAAGTGGAGATCGTTTTCTCCTGCGACCGCGTCGATTGCGACCTGGCCGTATGGCTCTGCGAGGCGACACCCGGGGGCGCCAGCGTGCTCCTCACGGAAGGGATCCAGCGCGCCAAGCTGCGCGATCCCGCCGCCGTGCGCCTCCTCGAGCCCGGCCAGCCCTGCCGGCTCACCGTAAAGCTCCCCGCGCTGGCCGCCACCGTCGCGAAGGGCCACGAGCTGCGCGTCTGTCTCTCCGGCGGCAACTCCCCCCGCTACGAGCGCAACAGCCACACCGGCGCGGACCACTTCGACGCCGAGGCGGCCCTGCCGGTCACGGCGACCGTGACGGGGTTGCGTCTTGCGGTACCGTATGCGGCATGGAAACCCAGTCGCTGACCATCGCCTTGGGCGAGATGAAGCTCTATTTCGACCGCTCGACGCGCGTCCTGACCGAGGAGGACGCCGACTTCGCGCCGGAGGAGGGGATGTTCTCGACGGCGCAGCAGATGGCGCACGTCGCGCAGACCGTCGAGTGGTTCGTGAAGGGCGCCTTCAGCCCGGATGGCTTCGACACCGATTTCAGCGCGCTGGAGAAGGCGGTCCGCAAGGTGAAGACGCTCGCGGAGGCGCGCGATTGGCTGGACCGCGCGTTCGCCTACGCGATCGAAACCCTCGGCAGCAAGAGCGTCGCGGAGCTCCAGGCGCCCATCGCTCCGGGACCGATCATGGGGGGGGCGCCGCGCGGCAGCATCGTGGCCGGCATCAACGACCACACCGCGCACCACCGCGGCGCGCTCACGGTCTACGCGCGGCTGCGCGGCAAGACCTCCCCGATGCCCTACGGCGAGTGATGCCGGCGGAGATCTTCTCCGTCCGTGGCATGCACTGCGCCTCCTGCGTGGGGCGGCTCACGAAGGCGCTCGAAGCGGTACCCGGCGTCGCCCGCGCGCAGGTGAGCCTCGCCACCGAGGAGGCGCTCCTCGAGGTCGACCCCGCGGTGTTCCGCGCCGGCGCCATCGCCCGCCTCGCCGGCTTCGAGCTGGCGCCGGCGGGCCAAGCCGCGCGCGAAGCGACCGGCCACGGCCGCGACGCGATCGCGGCGCTCGCGCTGGCCGCGCTCGCGATGCTCTTCGGCATGCATTGGATTCCGGGGCTCCCCCACGCGGCGCTGGACTGGCTCTCCGCCGCCGCGACGGCGCCCGCGCTCTTCTGGTGCGGCCGATCCTTCGCCCGCGGCGCCTGGCGCATGGCCCGCGCCCGCGCCGCCGACATGGACACCCTGGTCGCGCTCGGCACCTGGACGGCCTTCGCATGGTCGCTCCTGCTCCTCCTCGCCCCCGGCCTCCGCACGACCACGCACCTCTGGTTCGATTCGGCGGCCATGATCGTCGCGTTCATCCTCCTCGGCCGCTGGCTCGAAGCGCGCGCTAAGAGGCGGGCGGGGGAGGCCATCCGCAAGCTCATGGAACTCGCCCCCCCAAGCAGCTTGCAAGTGGGCGAGGAGTTCACCGTGCGGCCGGGGGAGCGCATTCCCGTGGACGGCGAAGTGTTGCAAGGGCAGAGCGCCGTGGACGAGTCGATGCTCACCGGCGAGAGCCTGCCGGTCTCGAAGGGGCCCGGGGACCGCGTGACCGGCGCCACCATCAGCCGCGATGGGGCGCTCAAGGTGCGCGCCACCCACGTCGGCGCCGACACGGCGCTGGCGCGCATCGTGCGGGCGGTGCGCCAGGCCCAGGCGTCGCGCCCTCCGGTGCAGGCGCTGGTGGACCGCGTGGCCGGCCTCTTCGTGCCCATCGTGATCGGCATCGCCCTGCTCACCGCGGGCGTCTGGTGGCTGGGCGCCGGCGACCCCGCCCAGGCGGTCCTGCGCGCGGTCACCGTGCTCATCATCGCCTGCCCCTGCGCCATGGGCCTCGCCACGCCCACCGCCATCGTGGTCGCCGTGGGGCGCGCCGCGCAGCAGGGCATCCTCTTCCGCGACGCCTCCGCCCTCGAGTTGGCCGGCCGCATCGACACGATCTGCTTCGACAAGACCGGCACGCTTACCGAGGGCCGCCCGCGGGTGACGCGCATCCGCACCGCCGAGGGCGTCACGGAGTTGCAACTGTTGCAATGGGCCGCCGACGCCGAGGACCTGAGCGAGCACCCCCTGGCGCGGGCGATCGTCGCCGAGGCCAAGGCGCGCGGCCTGGACCCCGCCCCCGTCCTCAAGTTCCGCGCGAGCGCGGGCCGCGGCGTGACGGTGCGCGCCGAAGCGGGGGAGTTCCTGGCGGGAAGCGCGCGGTTCCTGGAGGAGGCGGGCGTCGCCCTGCCGGAGGGGTGGGAGGGGGGCGGGGGAACCGTCCTGCTCGCGCGGGATAGGCGCGCGGTGGGCGCCATCGAGCTCGCCGACGCGCTGCGCGCGGAGAGCGCGGTCGAGGTGGCCCGCTTGAAGGCGCTCGGGCTCGCCGCGGTCATGCTCACGGGGGATCGGAAGGATGTGGCGCGAGCGGTGGCGGCGGAGGCGGGCGTGCAAGACGTGCGCGCGGGGCTGCTGCCGGAGGAGAAGCTTCAGGCGATCCGCGCGCTGCGCGCCGCGGGCGCGCGGGTGGCGATGGTGGGGGACGGCATCAACGACGCGCCGGCGCTGGCGGCCGCGGACGCCGGCATCGCCATGGGGGGCGGCACCGACGCCGCGATGGAAGCCGCGCATGTGACGCTGATGTACGGCCACCTCTCGGGGGTGGCGCGCACCGTCGAGCTCGGGCGCAGCACCATGCGCACCATCCGCCAGAACCTCTTCTGGGCGTTTTTCTACAACGCCGCCGCCGTGCCGGTGGCCGCAGGCCTGCTCGTCCCCCTCACCGGCTTCGCCGTCAGCCCTTCCGTCGCCGCCGCCGCGATGGCGCTCAGCTCGGTCACCGTGCTGACCAACTCGTTGCGCCTCCGCCGGGCCTAAGCGCTAGAATCCCCCCCGTCCAGGAAGGGAGGGCGGCATGGTGCTCCACTATCTCGACACCATTCTCGGGTTCGCGGGGGTGATGCTCCTGCTGAGCCTCGCGGTGACCGGTTCGGTGCAGCTGCTGATGGCGCTGTTCCAAGTGCGTGGCAAGAACCTGCGGTGGGCGTTGGAGCAGGTGCTCGACAAGGCGGGGCGCGCCGCCGCAGACGTGACGGACCAGGCGATGAGAGTCAGCAAGAGCATCGCGCTCCGTGCCGGAGGCAAGTTCACCAAGGCCGTGGCCGTGCGCTTCGAGGAGCTCCACGCCGAGGTAGGCGGCGACGTGGACGCGCTCCGGGCCGCCTTCGACACCGTCATGGACCGCAGCTCCGACCGGTTCGCTTTCTTCGCCCGCTGCTGGACGGCGGGGATCGGGCTCCTGCTGGCGGTCGGCTTGCAGCTGGACACGCCCAAACTGCTGCGAGAGCTCTCCTCCAACCCCCAGCTGGCGGCGGCCCTGGCCGCGGAATCGGCGCGCTCCCTAGCCCGCGCGGACGACGCGCCCAAGGAGCCCGACCTGGACGCGGCCGTGGCGCGCATCCGGCTGCTGCGCGGCGATCTGGAGGGCCTCTCCCTCGAAATCGTTCCGAAGAAGTGGACCACAGCGCCCTACCGCGACCCGTTGAGCTGGGCGGGGTTCCTCATCACCGCCCTGCTCCTGAGCTTCGGCGCGCCCTTCTGGTACGAACTCCTCCGCCGAGTTGCGGCCCTGCGGCCGCTCCTCTCCGAAAAAATCGACCCCAAGGGCCCCTAGCGGACCGTCTGACCAGAGGTGCGGGGCGGCGTTACGGGGCCGCCCCCGCCGCTTTCATGCGCTGGGAGCCGTCAGTTCGTGGACGGGGTGCAGGGATCCGCGGCGACAGCATCATGAACACGACTACTCACGCGACAACTATCTTGACACCCACCGAATCCGTCCCTAGGCGCCAATGAACCGTGCAAGCGCTCCTCGCCGGTCTGCCTTGCAACAGTAGGTAATAACGACTCGATCTTGAACCAGGGACCCGCCCATCTCCCGAAAAGTAGGAAACATCGACGCAAGGTACATTAGCATCAGAAGCACGATCAGGAGTGCGATGAGTACTAGAAAAAATACGCGGCTCGCCCACCTCTCGAGGTTGCGATACCAGCTAGGCCGCTCTCTCTGCTGCATCGTGTCCCGTGATTCCAGGGCGACCAGCGCCTGCGCGTGTTGCGTGCCAGTACAGGACTGCGCTCGCGAGCGCCCGTCGCTCCCTCATCTCGACCCCGACCAGGCAACCACCTCGCATGCGTCCAAGAAACAGGCGACCCCAGCTTGGGCTGCTCGCCACATGCCCCCTCCCCCACTAGGCCCGCGACCCGGACACGCGTTGCTCGGGAAGGTGCAGGGATCATAGTTCGGTGGCGGAGGTGGGAACGATCCGCTGGGAGGTGCGGTCGGCCATCGAAACGGAGTCGGCGGGGGCGACCCCAAATCGCCGCGCCCTCCTCCCACATTGGTGGAGAGCGCTACTGTGCCACTGGCTCCGCTCTCATCGAACGGACGGTCAAGGGGCGCCTCATCGGAGCCGAAGTCGTAGGGCTTCGCCGGTTCCGAAGGCCTTGGTGCGTCTTTCGGAGGTTCCTTCCGGTCCCGCTCCCCGGTAGGAGCGGCTCCTTTTCGGGCATCACCCGGAGGTTCTGGGGGAGTGTTCTCTGGCTTGGGAAGGGGTCGCTGAGGCCATATGGGCCCCCTTCCTAGACCATCGCGCCAATCCCACCACTCGGTCTCCAAGCAGCATTCGTAGCAATTGGCCGCTTCCTTGCAACACCGTAGTCCCTCAACGTTGTTCATTAAGTCGATGAGCTGTTCGCCCTTCTCTCGCTCACTCCACTCACCTATACCTTTGGCGATGGCTTCCCCGAAAACCTCATGATAGATCCCGGCTTGCAATGCCTTCTTCTCTCCGTTCGCTTTGCACATCAGGCAAGACCACTCACAATGGCGAAATGCGTTACCACGCCGCCCAAGCGGAGTCGATTCGTCGTAGATTCCATCAGGTCCGGAGAAGAGAGCGCGCGTGTCCTTTATCGCGTAATGTCCCGCCGCGATAATCGCGGTAATGTCAGCCCATCCATTATCTGTGTGTAGATAGTAACCAATTGTCTCGTCAATATGCAGGAACGTATCACCAGGCCCCATTCCGCCCTCCAGCAACGCTACCGCTGAGATGCCACGCTGCCCTATTGCCCAGGTACGCTAGCTCTGCTATGACGCGGACTCTTGCCGCAAGGCGCGACTCTGCCTCCCCTGAGCCTGAATCGCTTGCAGCAACTCCCGTGTAGATCGTCGCGATTCGCCAGAACGTCCCCGCCTCCGAAGGGAACGCGAGCGCTGATCGTACAGACCACGCGAAGGCATGGGCAAGCGTATGAGTTCGCTCGTCAGTACACTCACACTCCGCAAGACGAAGACCAAAGCGCGCGAGGGGTTCCCTGCTCGCGCAGCCGCATGCGCCGCCACAGCCAGCACTCACGATGTCCTCCTCGATCGGAGTCTGCGCAGGGAACCGCCACGACGGGACTGGGAATGATGCAGGAAGTGGACGGCCTTGTTGGACCGAGAACGTCGGAGCGATGCATGCGATCCATCATCCTGGCGTTGCGCGGAGTGAGGCCTGGCGCCCTTAAGCTCGCAGCGCCTATTTGCAACGAAATTCGGGCGTGTCACTGGGAGCCGTGCTCTTATGAGGGTGACCACGTAGGTGCCAGCATGAGAAAGTGTACGCCGTCGGCGGCGTCGGTGCTGGTGAACGAGTACTTGAATCGCAGAACTTCCTTGAGGTTTCCAACCGACTTGGGGAACGTTCCCGTGGCCGTGATGCTGGCGAATGACGCCGCGTCAGTAAATGTGGTCTCATCCATGTTCTTGTGCTGAATCGTAATGAGGAAGGTCGGCGCGTCCACTACCTGATTGATTTCGACGACGAACGTAGCGCCGAGTCCCCCCCGAGGAAACTGTGGACTGTACAGCGGGTTCCCGTCGTTGCGGTAGAAGTAGCTTCCCAGAATCATCTGTCAATCCTCCGAGGCGGTATTTCGCCTCGTGTTCGTTGCTTCCGCCTGCAAGAGTAC
>JBQTIG010000047.1:0-18607 GCA_052388375.1 Planctomycetaceae bacterium
GGTAGGTTGGCACTACATCGCCTCCGGAAACGCAGAACCCCGAGATTCGCCGCGGCGCTGCGTTCCACGCACGACGGACGCCCGGAAACGGCCTGTTTTTGCCTTCAACTGTTCAAGTTGGGTTAGCCGCGCTACGCGTCGTCGCCGTCCGTGCCCGCGCTCTCGCCGCTGCCGGGGCGGAACTTGGTCATCACCACCTCGTTGCCGAGGCGGTTGAACTCGAGGCGGTCGACGAACTTGAGGATGCGGCCGATGCCCCCCTCCTGGGCGGGCCCCTTGCGGTTCTTCAGGGCGGCGGCGGCGCGCAGGAGGTGGTCGCTCGATCCCGTTTCGCGCGTGGGTCGGGCGGCGCGGGCGGCGGCGAGAGCGGCGGCGTGGTCGAAGCCGCCCCCGCTGTCGCGCACGGCCATCACCAGGCGCCGCGGATCGAGGATGATGCGCGCCGCGATCGTGCAGCACTCCACGGCGCGGTGGCCGTGACGCACGGCGTTGTCCAGCGCCTCGTCCAGGGCGGCGCTGGCGGCGCGGGTGAAGTCCTCCGCGAACCGGGTGCGGAAGAGCACCTCTTCGAGCAAGGCGCGGGCCGCCTGCCGCTCGCGGCGGGATCCCGGCAGCGAGAGGCGCAGCTCCATGAGTTCCCGCTGGGGCGCCGCGACGCGGGCGGCCAGCTCGGTCGCCGCGATGCGGATGAAATCCTGGACCTCGAAGGGCTCGCAAATCACGTCGTCGGGCTCGAGGGTGAGGGAGGGGGCGGGGACCGCCATCTCCCCCGGGCGGAAGACCGCGACCACCGGAACGCCGTTCGTGCGCGGGTTGCACTTCACGTCGCGCACCAGGTCGCGCCAGCCCACGATCTGGCTCTCCACCAGCAGGGCCATGGGCGGGTCGTTCTCCAGCTTCTCCTGGAGCGCCGCGGTGGTGGAGGCCTGCACCAATCGCCAGCCGCGGCGGCCGAAGTGGTCGGCCAGGAGGGCCTGGAACTCGGTATTGTCGCGGGCGAGGTAGTAGATCGCGCCGGCCCCCGCGCGCTCGAGGTCCTTGCGCAGCGTCCCCAGAGGGGTCGCCGCGAGGACGCGGTTCCTCGCCGCGAACGCGCTGAACCCGCCGGAGTCGTCCTCGCGGATCTCCGGCCCGCCCGCCACCGCGATCGAGACCAGATCGCCGAGCTCGACGGCGTGGCCCGCCTGCAAATGCCTGCGGATCAGGTCGCAGAGCTCACGAAGGAAGCGCGCCGCCTCCGCGGGCGTTCCCTTGAGCCGCTCGGCCAGATCGCGGGCGAGACGGTCCTTGTCGACCTTGGTGATCGTTCCCATGCGCCGGTGCAAAATCCCAGGGTCCTATCGGCCGGCCCGGGTCCGCGGCTCAAGTCCCCGGCGCGTCCGTCCCCTCGCCCGCCCCGCCCCCCGTCGGCAGCTCCGCGGCGTCGGCGGCGCGCACCTCGCTCTCCCAGGTCACGGTGCCGGTGGCGTGGCGCTGGAGGACGACCCGGTGCTGGCGGACGAAGTTCTCCCGCCGCGCCGTGAGCGTCACCAGGAAGAAGTTGCTGCGCACGGTGAAGTCGCGGGCGAAATCGATGTCGTTATGGCGCATGAGCCCCTGGTCCTGGAACCCCTCCACCTTGCCGATGTCGTTGAGCGTCTTGTAGACGGCGTCCGCCTCCTCCGCGGCGGGCTGGGGGGCCAGGGGATCCTCGCGCGCCATCCGCCGCTCCTCCTCCGCCTCCTCCTGGGCCAGGCGGTCCTCCTCGGTGTTCAGGAAGCCCCCGCGGCCGTGCAGGAGCGCGTCGGCGAGCTTCCCCTGCCCCTCCTCGTCCTTGAAGAGCGCCCTTAGGACCTGGATCGAGGCCGTGTTGGCGTTGATCTTTCCGTCCCCGAAGAGGGTGAGGAATCGGGTGAGACCGGGGATCGTCTGGCCGCTCTCGGGGTCGTGGAACGTCTCCAGGAGGCGCTTCTCGATCATGAGGGGATGGCAGAAGACGAGGTCGTCGAGGGTGTAGATCCCCTGCTGCATCTCCGCGCTCGGCTGCGGGACGACCGGCTTGGGGAGCCGCTCGTCGCGCGCTTCGCCGTCGAGGAACTTGCGGACCGCCTCGGCCACCTCCGCCGCCTGCTCCGGCGCGAGGTCCCAGGCGTTGGCCGCAAGGTCGCCGTAGCGCGCGTCGCGGAAGAGATCGAGGAGCGTCCGGAACCGCTGGAAGGCGAGGCCGCGCCGCGGGGCGTCGCGGTGACGCAGCAGATTGAGGTTGAGCTTGCCCTGCTCGTCCGCCACCTGCGTGTAGATCTCGATCTCGTCGCCGCGGTCGCCGTCGCCCTTCTTCACCACCAGCGCGACGCCGCCGCCGTCCGCCTCGGAGCCCCAGGAGTCGCTGCCGTGGTCGTACGCGCCCTCCTGGGCGTTCTTCTCGTCGTCGGCCAGGTCGCGCACCAGGATCTGCCGCATCTGCTCGAGGCGCAGCAGGATCGCCCCCTTGAACTGCTGGTTCGCGAGGTTGTTGCGCGCCAGGCGCGCCCCCAGCGTGGTCTCGAAGTGGAGCTGCGTGACGACGATGGCGACCAGGGGGAGGACGATGAGCACGAGGATGAGCGCCACGCCGCGCTCGGCGGACACGTGAGGGAGGGGGGCGGGGGAGCGCTTCAAGGACCACACCATGGACGCCCGCCCGCGCTCACTCCTTCCCGCTCATGAGCAGAAGGACGCGATCGGGCCGCCGGCCGGCGCCGCGGTAGTGGAGGATGATATCCGACCGGCCGTCGCCGTTGAGATCGGCGGCCGCGGTGGTGACGCCTTCGAAGGAGGAGGCGTCGGGCACGGCGAGGCGCTGGCTCGGCTCCTGCTCGAACACGGATTCGGGCACGCCGCGGTGGACGGCCAGGGAGCCCGGCGCCTCGGTCACCAGGAGGTCCTTGCGGCCGTCGCCGTCCAGGTCCCCCGCGTACTCGACGACGACGAGACCGCCCACGGAGATGCGGCCGCCCGCGTCGGAGGAGACGCGGAGTCGGATCGGCACCTCCACCTGCCGGTCGGCGACGCGGGAGAAGCAGCCGGACCCTCCGCGGTTGAGGAAGATGGGGACGTAGATGACGACTTCGCCGCGCACGAACCAGCGGACGGCGTCCTGCACCGAGGGGTTGGGGAAGTAGGGAAGCGCGAGGTCGAGCCGGCCGTCGCCGTCGAGATCCTCCACCACGGGCGCCCGCATCGTCCCGCGCACCGCGAAGGGTATGCGGACGCCCTTCGCCAGCCCCGCCAGGGGATCGGCGAGGATCACGTAGGCGGTGCCCGCCTTGCGGTCCACCGCCAGCGCGTCGGTCCATCCGTCGCCGTTGAAGTCGTGGAACGCGAGATCGCCCCGCGTCGCCTCGGGCAGTTCGATTTGCCGGACGCGCGACGCGTCCGCACGGCCCGCCTCGTTTCCCGGATAGAGGAGAAGCCCCGGGCCCGCGAGGAGCGCGAGGTCGGGGAACGCATCGCCGTCGAATCGGCCGGAGGCCCACTGCGCGAGGGCGACCCGGGCCACGTGGCGCTCGGAGGGGAGCCTTCCGAGGCACTCCGCCGACGCGCGCAGGGCGGGGGGAAGCCGGACGGGGTCGGGCGCCGCGGCGTAGGTGAGCGTGTAGCCCAGGGTCGAGACATCGATGAAGTCGCGCCGGCCGTCGCCGTCCAGGTCGTAGCCGAGGCTGCGCCACAGGAGATTCGCCGGCGCGGGGGGGAGGCCCGGTCCCGCCGGGAGTTCGGTGCGGCGCGCAGGGAAGCCGGGGCCAAGGGCGTAGATGCCTGTATGCGTGCGCACGAGGAGCCGCTCCTCGCCCGGAGTTTCGGGGAGCGCCGCGAAATCGAAGAGCGCCGCCCCTTCCGGGAGGCTCAGGATCTCGTCGGGGCGGGCGGGCGGGTGGCCCGCGCGGCCCCGCCAGAACCACGCCTCCTTCGGCGTCATGAGCAGCAGTTCCGTTTTCCCGTCGCCGTCCAGGTCGCGCGCCACGCGGTAGTCCACCACGGGCGGCGCCTCGACCTCCGCCACCTCGTGGCCCGCACGCGCCGCCGCGGCGAGCAGGAGGAGGGCGGCCAGCGCGCGCCTCACCGCGCCGCCTCCACCAGGAGGATCCCCTTGGGTCCGGCGAAGGCGGCGACGCCGCGGCCGAAGGCGGGACGCCCCGCTGCGGGGAACTCGAAGGAGGCGCGCGACTCGAACTTGCCGCTCGTCCCCACCTCGAACAGCTCGCACCGTCCCCCGGTGGCGAGCGCCTCCGGCCGGCGGTTCCCGTCGAGATCGGGGAGGAAGGCGACCGGAGGCACCGGATCGTCCGTGAACGCCTCGATGGGCACCGGGCCCGTGAAGGTCCAGGAGGGGTTCTTGGAGAAACCATTCTCCTCCCAGCGGAACACGAGGTAGGTGCCCGGGGCCATCCCGGTCGCCGCCGCGACGACGCCGGTGGCGACCGTGCTCAAGATGAGGTCCTCGCCCCCGTCGGAGTCGAGGTCGCACAGCTCCGCGTGGAGGAGGACGCCGGAGACCTTGAGCACCGACGCGGGGCGCTGGAATTTTCCGGTGGCGCGGTCGAAGACGCGGCCGCCCAGGAAGAGGACCGCGCTCGCCTCGAATTCGCCGAAGAGCTTTGCCGCGCCGCGCGCCTGGATGACGAGCAGGTCGAGCCGCCCGTCGCCGTCCACGTCCTCGACCAGGACGTGGTTGCGCCGCACTGCGTCCCCCTCCACCCCCTCGAGATCGAGCGGGAGCGGGATCCGGTCGGTCTCCTCGGCCCGCGAGTATGCGAGGAGCGCGCCGCCCTGGAAAAAGACCAGTTCCCGCTCGCGCCCGGACCAGTTGCCGAGGCGCGGCACAGGAATCCGGTGGACGACGCCGAAGTACTCCTTCTCCCCGATGGCGAGGCTCGATTCGGGGCGCACCGGTACGAGAGCGCCGCAGGCGCGGTACCCGTCCGCCGACGCAAGGAGCGGATCGTCGCGCCCATCCCCGTCCAGGTCGCCGGGGGAGGCGAGCAGGGCCGGCGGTCCGAGGAACGCCCCGAGCAGCGAGGGCGCCTCCGCGCCGCCCTCCTCCCAGGCGCCGAAGGGGTCGCGCACCGGCCGGAACGTTCCGTCGCGCACCACGCCGCAGAGCCCGCGGCCCAGGATCGTGACGGGCGCCGCGGGACGCCGCGCGGTGGGGCGGTCCGGGAGGCCGCGTTCGCCCCCGCGAAACAGGAGCAGCTCCGCGCCGCTCAGGGCGACTAGGTCCTCGCGGCCGTCGGCGTCCAGATCCACGATCCGCAGGTCGCCGACCGGCGCGTCGGCGGGAAGGCTCCGGAAGAGGAGCCCGGCGAGGAGGAGGGCGGCGAGCATCAGTCGGTGAGGTCGAGACGGCGGAAGAGGAGCGAGCCCAGGATCGGCAGCCCGGCGGCGCAGGCGATGGCGGCGGCGAGCGGGCCCGCGCCGTAGCGCGGCCAGGGCTCGCCGGAGAGCGCCCGTGCGAAGTCCGCAAGCCGGGTGAGGAATTCGTCGGCCGCGCGGAAGGGAAGGAGCCGCGCGGTCTCCCGGGAGAGGCCGACGATCTCGGGAAGGAAGAGGAGGGGGATCGCCACCGCGAGAGCCACGATAACCGCCGACGCGGAGGAGCGCGCGAGGCAGGAGACGAGGAGGCCCAGCCCCGTCGCCATGAGGAGCGCGGGCAGCAGCAGGAGCGCCGCGCCCATCGCCCGCCGGGAGAGCACCGCTGCGCTGAACTCCGGATCGACGGGCATGGCGTCCCCGAAGTCGAAACCGGTCTGGACGACGACGTCGCGAAAGCCGCTGCCGCGCGCCACGAGCCAGGCGACGAGGAGACAGACGGCGAGGAGCGCCGCCGCCGCCGTCGCGAGGGCGGCGGCCTTGCCCAGGACGAATCCGGCGCGCCCGATCGGGCGCGGCAGGATCCAGCGCACGGTCCCGCGGGTGCGCTCCGAAGCGACCGAAACCGCGGAAAGCCCCAGCAGGAAGAACCCCGCCGCCTGGGCGCCTCCGCGCGCGCCGGCCTGGAAGAGGAGCCAGCCGTTCGTGCTGCCCGCCCCGGGACGGCCGAACAGCCAGGCCGCCGAGGCGGTCGCCGCGACGCCGAGCCAGAAGAGGAGGCTCCGCGCGACGTCGGACGCCTCCGCGCGAAACGCCGCCCCAAAGCCGGTCATCGGCTCACCTCGCTCAGGTAGAGATCGTCGAGGGTCCGGCGCATCGCCGTCATCTCGAAGACGCGCACCCCGGCCTTCACGCAGGCGGCGGCGGCCCCTGCAGCCCCCTCACGATCCGACCGGAACTCCAGCGCGCCGTCCTCGCGGGTGAAACGGACCCCGGGGAGCGCCGTCGCGAGGGCGCGCCGCGCCTTTTCGCCGTCATCCACGACGAGACGGTAGCGCGGCTCGTTCTCCTCCAGGAGGGCGTCGACGGCGCCCGCGCGGATGACGCGGCCCGCGACCACGATGCCGGCGTGGGTGCAGAGCCCCTCCACCTCGGCGAGACGGTGCACCGAGACGAGGAGGGTCGCGCCGCGCCGGTGCTCCTCCTGCAGGAGCGCGCGGATCGTGCGCAGCCCCTCCGGGTCGAGCCCGTTTTGCGGTTCGTCCAGCACCAGGAGGTCGGGGGCGCCGAGGAGCGCGCAGGCGAGCCCGAGCCGCTGGCGCATGCCGTGGCTGAAGCCGCCCACCTTGCGGTCGGCGGCGCCGCCGAGGCCGACGCGCTCGAGGGGGGCGTCGTCGGCGGGCACCCGCATGTAGGCGGCGGTGCGGCGCAGCACAACGCGGGCGGTGAGCTGCGGCGGGAAGACGGCGTTCTCCACGAGGAAGGCGGTGCGCCGGGTCGCGGCCACGTGCTGGCGCACGTCGATGCCGAACAGGCTGGCGCGGCCGGCGGTGGGCCGGATGAGGCCGGCCAGGATGCGCAGGGTGGTGGACTTGCCGGCGCCGTTGGGCCCGAGGAAGCCGAAGAGGGTGCCGGGGGGGACCTCGAGATCCAGCCCTTGGAGGGCGCGATGGGGGCCGTACTGCTTGCGCAACCCCTCGCAGGAGACGGCCGGCAGGGACATCGGACCAAGCCTATCCGGACCCGCGCGGTTGTGCGAGATGCGTGCGCCCCGGCGCCCGTGCAGGCGCGCCGGAGCGCACTTTCGGAGGTCTACGGACCGGAGAGCTCGACTCGCTCCCCGTCGTCGAGCGACTCTTCGAGCACGAGGCCGAGCCCAGGGGCGTAGTACTTGTATTCGAGGGCGTCGGGCTCCAGGGGCGTCCACTCGAGGACCTGGATGCAGCCCAGGAAGGTGGTGCCGTCATCGAGCACGACCGTGGCCGTGAGGGAGACGACGACACCCATGTCCTCGGCCTCCCCCTCGTAGAACTCCTCGCGGTAGGCGAGGCCGACCACCGGGGTGGTGTGGAGCAGGATGCCGGGCTCCGCGCCGTCGATCCCCGCTTCCCACGCGCCTTCGCCGTTGGTGCCGAGGAAGGTCCCGAGCTCGTCGTACTCGTAGTTGACGACCTCCTCGCCCATGTACCAGACGTTGCCCTCATCGTCCTGCGCGTACCAGTCGTGCGTATCCTCCTGGATCACTCCATCGAGGTATTCGCGGACGCGCACCACGGCGCAGTCGATCCCCATCACCATGCGGGTGAGGGGGAGCACCTCCACGAGGATCTCCTCCAGCCCCTCGTCGGTCTCCTTCTCGTACTCCCAAACGGAGCCGGGTAGGAACCGGATCATGGGGTGGCTGATCTGCGCGGGATTCGTGAAGGTGACGTCGTCGACATCCGGCAAGCTGGCTTCCGTGAGATCGAACGAGCCGCGGTACTCCAGGCGGTCGGGCTCTCCCGGTTTCTCCTCGACCACGACCCCCATCCCCGGCGCATAGTACTTGAACTCGAACTGCCCCGGCTCGAGGGGGGTGGTGTCGCGCGTCTTGAGGCAGAGGAAGCTGGAGCCGTCCGCCAGCGTCACCCGTACATCGAGGGCGACGATCTCCCCCATGTCCTCCGCCTCCCCGGCGTAGAACTCCTGTCGATAGGTGTCTCCCACGACGAAGGTCGCCTTCATGACGATGCCGGGCTCGGCGAGGCTGCCGACGCCGGCGACGTCCTTCCCCGCTTCCCAGGAGCCCTCGGTGTCGATCGCGATCACGTTTTCGTCATCGTCGTACTCGTAGTTGAGCACCGCCTCGCCCATGTACCAGACGTTTCCGTCGAGGTCCTGGGCGAACCAGTCGAGGGTGTCCTCGATGAGGAGCCCGTCCAGGAAGACGCGATCCCGCACGACGGCGCACTCGATGCCCGCGACGACGGTGGTCGCAGACAGGGTCTCCACGACGATGGTCTCGACGCCGTCCTCCGTCGCTACCGTGTGGATGCGGGCCTGACCGGGCACCAGGGGGAGGTAGGCGTTCGTGACTTCGTAGGGCCTCGCCCCGAAGAGGAGCACGCTGAAGGCGGGCTCCCCGGGGTCCTGGACCAAGGCCAGGATCCCGCCGCCGCAACCGGCGAACGGGATGAGCGAGAGCAGGCAGCAGACGTTCCGAACCAGGCGCATGGGAGTCTCCTTTCGTTGGTTGTGACTCGCACGCCACGGTAGGGAGGGCTGCTGAGAGGGGCCTGAGCAGGGGCTTTAAAGATGCTGAGGCTCCCGCCCTGCTTTGGGGAACGAAAAGAGAGGGGCGGTCCAGAGGACCGCCCCAGTGATCAGCCGTCTCCCGGGAGGGAGACCCGTCGATCGTCCCGTTAGGGGGACGGCCTCCAACTCGGACTACTCGACACTCGATCACCTCCTTTCAACAGGGCCTCACCGCGATCCGGCCCTAGTCCTTTGGTAGGTCCGGCTGCGGCATTCCTGCCTGTCGCGCCCGTCGGCGCGACCCGATCGTGGCCGGGTTCGGCCCGGCGCCAGCTACCAGAGTAATCGGCGCGGCCGCGCGGGGGCAGGAGTTTTTTTCAACCGGGGATCGCTTCCGCCACGGCCGCGCGGGCCCGGGCGCTTGCCGCCTTGGCGCGGGCGAGAAAGCCGTCGAGCCGCCGCCCCGTCTCGGTCCGGTACGCCGGGTTCCCGACGCCTCCCAGGTTGATCCGGACGTTGTCTGCGGCGAGGAGCGCGGCGGCCTCCGCCAGCAGCGCCCCGCCCCCCCCGTCCGAGATCGCGTTGCGGTTCCCGATCGCCACCGCCTCCGCGGAGAGCTCGCAGGTCTCGGCGCAGAGCTCGGCCATGCGCAAGGGCGGCGCGGCGGCTCCTTGCAGCGCCTGATCGACGGCCGCGGCGCGCTCCGGCGCCCCCTGGGGAAGCTTGTAGGCCTCCATCACCCGTGTGTAGGCCTCGGTGTCGGCGCGAATGAGCCCGAAGAGCTCCGCGCGGAGCGCCTCGGCGCGGGCCAGGATGGAGCGCATGCGCTCCTCGACGACGGCGTACTTCTTCTTCCCCAAGGTGAGGTTGGCGATCATCGCAACCAGGGAAGCGCCCATCGCGCCCGCCAGCGCTGCCGCGCTCCCGCCCCCGGGCGCCGGCTCCTTGCCCGCCAGCGCGTCGAGGAACTCCGCCGGGGCTTCGAGCGCCGTGCGGCTCTTCTCGATGCGCGCCTCGATCACCGCGTCTGAGGTGAAATTGGCGCAAAGCGTCGCCTCCTTGAAGCAGGCATCCACGGCGTCGCGCGGCAGGAGGCCGATCATCTCGCTCTCCAGCACCTCCACGCCCCGCTCCGCCGCGAGCCGGCGCACGGCATCGAAGGCCGCCTGCGGCGAGGTCTTGCGGTAGTCGAGGAGGTTCATGGAGACCTGGACGCACCGCTTCTCGCCGAGGGGAAACCCCATCCCCTGGACGCCGGGCATTCCGCCGTCCTTCTCGCGCACCCTCGTGGCGATCTCCTTCGCGACCGCGACGTCCTCCGTCTTCAGGTTGACGTTGTAGGCGATGAGGAAGAAGCGGGCGCCGACGGCGGTGGCGCCGGCGGTGGGATGGACCGCGCGGGGCCCGAAATCCGGGTCGCGCGCGGGGTCGCTCCCTACCGCCTCGCGCATCCCCTCGAACTGCCCCTTGCGCACGTTCGCCAAGAGGCGCCTCTCCGGCCTCGCGGCGGCCTCCCCATACAGGTAGGTGGGAATCTCCAGCTCGCGCGCCACCCGCTCGCCCACCCGGCGCGCCAGGGCGACGCAGTCCTCCATCGTTGCGCCCGCGAGCGGCACGAACGGAATGACGTCGCAGGCCCCCATGCGGGGGTGCGCCCCCTCGTGGCGGGTCAGGTCGATGCGCGCCTTCGCCTCGGCGGCGCAGCGCACCGCGGCCTCGGCCACCGCGCCCGGCGGGCCGGCGAAGGTGATCACCGTGCGATTGTGGTCCTTGTCGCTCTCCACCGAGAGGAGCACGATGCCCGGGACGCCGCGCACCGCCGCCGCGACCGCCTCGATCACCTCGGGCCGCCGCCCTTCGGAAATGTTGGGAACGCATTCGATCCATTGGGCCATCCCCGCAGCATAGGAAATGGCGCCGCCAGGGCACAGGAATCGGCCTGCGGGGGCGAGGGCCACGCACCCCTCAGTAGAATGGCCGCCCTGTGACGCCGGATCTCCCCTCCAAGTTCGAAGCGCTGCGGCGAAACCTCCTCGACCTGACGCGACGCAGCCGGCTCCTGAATCTGCGGCCGCAGGCGCGCTCCTGCCTCCCCATCGTGGACGAGCTGCCCGAGTATGTCTGGGCGCGCCTCGTGGAGGAGGCCAGGACGCTGCAGTTCCTGGCGCGGGAGGAGGCGCCGGTGGATTCGCCGATCGCCCGCGAGGAGGCGTGGGAGGGTGACGGGAGCCGCTCCCTCGAAGGTGCGGTCCCCGAGGCGGATCCGTCCGGCCAGGGTGCGGAGAAAAAAATCCGCGCGCCCGAGGGCGGCGGCGGGGAAGCGCTCCCGCTCGCTCCCCTCGCGGAGGAGACGGCGCCCACCGAGAGGCACCTCGACCGGCGGCTCCAGACGCAGCTGGAGGGCGAAGCGCTGCAGTCGCGCCTGGTGCACCTCGCGCGGGAGGCGCGCAGCGCGCTGGAGGAGCAGGGGTGCAGCGTCCTCTTCCTCACGCTCGGCGCCGTGCGCTGGAGCGAGCCCGGGCAGACCGAGGCGACCTCCCTCGCCCCCCTCCTCTTCGTCCCGGTGGAACTCGAGCGCAAGAACGTGCGCAGCCGGCACGCGCTGCGGCTCGCCGACGAGGAGATCCTCACCAACCCTTCCCTGGTGGAGCTGGCCCGCCGCCACTTCCGGTTCGAGCTGCCCGAGGCTGCCGTCGACGAAGCCTTCGACCCGGGCGCCTACTTCGAGGCGGTGCGCGGCGCGCTGCGGGCCGTGCCGGGCTGGGAGTTCACGCCGGAGATCCACCTCGGGCTCTTCAGCTTCGCCAAGCTGGCCATGGTCCGCGATCTCGATCCCGCGAATTGGCCGGAGGGCGCGCCGCTGCACGCGCACCCGGTGGTGCGGCGGCTCATGGGCGAGGCGATGGAGGAGGGCCCCGCCCCCGACCTGCCCGATCCCTCGCAACTCGACGACGCCGTCCCTCCGCAGGAGTGCTTCTCCGTGGTGGACGCCGACTCGAGCCAGCAGGCGGTGATCCTCGCCGCCAAGGCAGGCCTCGATCTCGTGGTGGAGGGGCCCCCCGGCACCGGCAAGTCGCAGACGATCACCAACATCATCGCCGAGTG
The DNA here is from genome assembly GCA_052388375.1 of Planctomycetaceae bacterium. Taxonomy (GTDB): domain Bacteria; phylum Planctomycetota; class PLA2; order PLA2; family PLA2; genus JBQTIG01. The sequence continues at coordinate 11,665 of JBQTIG010000047.1, forward strand.
CCTCGCCGCCGGGCGGACGGTGCTCTTCGTGGCGGAGAAGGCGGCCGCCCTCGAGGTGGTGAAGCGGCGCCTGGAGAAGGCGGGGCTCGGGGACTTCGTTCTCGAGATGCACAGCCGTCGCGCCAGCAAGCGCGCGGTGCTGGAGGAGTTGCAGCGCTCCCTCGCCCGCGCGGAAGCCCGCGGCCGCGCCGTCGGGGCCGACCCGGCGGCGGTGGAGGAGACACGCAGGCGGCTCAATGCCTACGCGCACGACCTGCACGCGCCGCTGGGCGCGCTCGGGCTCTCCCCCTTCGAGGCGATGGCGCGGGCGGTGGCGTTGGACGGCGTTCCGGAGGCGGCCTTCGCGCTGCCCGGGCACTTCGAGTGGAGCCGGGAGATGCTGGAGGCGGCCACCGACGAGCTCCGCACCTTCGAGCGTCGCCTGGAGCGGGTGGGAAACCCCGCCGAGCATCCCTGGCGCGGCTCCGGCCTGGCCGCGGCTCCCCTCGAACTGCGCCAGAAGCTCGCGCCGGCGGTGCGGCGCCTCGCGGAGGCGGTGGAGGAGGCCCGCGTGCGCGGCGCGACGCTGGCGGGGCGACTCGGCGCTCCGCCCCCCGCGGTCGCCGCGGGGCTGGAGTCGATGCTGCGCGACGGCGCGACGATCCTCGCGGCGCCGGTCCTGCCCGCCGCCGCCCTCGCCGACGAGCGGTTCGCCGTACGCGATCCCGCGGCCGAGGCGTGGATCGCCGCGGGCGAGCGCCAGGAAGCGCTGCGCGCGCTCTGGACGCCGGTCTTTCACGACGCGGCGGAGCGGGAACCCTGCGAGCCGCTCTTGCGGCGCCGCCGCGCGGACGCGGGTTCGCTGCTGCGGTGGCTCAAGCCCTCCTGGCACCGCGACACCCGCGCCCTGCGTGGGCTCCTGCGGGCGCCCCGGCTGCCCGGCGCGCGCGAGCAGGTGCGGCTCCTGGAGGCGCTGCACGAGAGCGCCTCGTTGCGCGAGCGCCTGGCGGAGGGCGAGGGGGAGCGGCGCGAACCGTTCGCCGGGTGCGGCGACGATTTCGGCCGCATCCGCCGTTGTTTCGAGGCGGCGATCGCGCTGCAGGCGCTCGTTGCGCGGGGGGGGGCCGGGGCCGCGGAGACCGCCGGATGGGCGTCGTCGAGCGACCGGCGTGCTCTCGAAGCGGATGCGGACGCCGCGCGGGAAGCGCTCGCGGCCGCCGACATCGCCGTCGCGACCTTTCTCGCCTTCCTCCAAGCCGCCGAGGTGGACTGGTTCGACGGACCGTGGCGCGAGGCGCCCTATGCAAGCCTGCTCGCGCGGCTCGAGGCGTTGCCGCCGCGGACGGAACGGCTGCAGGACTGGATCGACTACAGCGCAGCCCTCCGCGCGGGCCGCTCCGGCCGGCTCGCCCCCTTCTTCGCGTGGGCGCTCGGGCCAGGCAGGGCTACGGCGCGGGGAGGCCTGGAACCGATCTTCCTGCGCCAGTTCTACCGCCTCTGGGCGGACCGGGCCCTCGAAGAGCGCGAGGCGCTGCGCGGGTTCCGGGGGACCGATCACGGCGAGATCGTGGCGAGATTCCGCGCGGCCGACCGCGCCTGGATCGAGGCGACGCGCGCCCGGGTGGCGGCGCGGCTCCTCGATCGGCGGCCTGATCCCGCCCAGGAGGCGCACCGCCAGAGCAAGCTCGGGATCGTGAAGGGGGAGATGAAGAAGAAGCGGCGGCACATGCCGCTGCGCCGGCTCTTCGTCCTCGCCGGGGACGTGGTGCAGACCATCAAGCCCTGCTTCCTGATGAGCCCGATCTCGGTGGCGCAGTACCTGACGCCCGGGAACCTGCGCTTCGACACCGTCCTCTTCGACGAGGCGAGTCAGGTGGAGCCGGCCGACGCCTTCGGCGCCGTGGCGCGCGCGACCCAGACGGTGCTCATCGGGGACGAAAAGCAGCTTCCGCCCACGCGCTTCTTCGAAAAGCTCGAAGGGGAGGGCGACGGCGAGGCGGAGGGCCCCGCCGAGGCGGGCGATCTGGAGAGCATCCTCTCCCTGGGCGCCGTGCGGTTCCCCCGGCGCAATCTGCGGACGCTGCGCTGGCACTACCGCAGCCGCCACCAGAGCCTCATCGAATTCTCGAACCGGCAGTTCTACGATTCCATGCTGCGCATCTTCCCGAGTCCGCACACCGGCCGCGAGGAACTGGGGCTCCTCTTCCGGCCCGTCGCCGACAGCGTCTACCTGCGCGGGACTTCGCGCACCAATCCCGTCGAAGCGGAGCGGGTGGCGGAGGCGGTCGTGGCCCACGCGCGCGCGCAGCCGCACCTCTCCCTCGGCGTGGGAGCGTTCAGCGTGGCGCAGCAGCGAGCCATCGAAGACGAGTTGGAACGGATCCTGCGCGGCGAGCGGGACGAGGCGCTCGACCGCTTCTTCGATCCCGGCGCCGCCGAGCCCTTCTTCGTGAAAAACCTCGAGACGATCCAGGGGGACGAGCGGGACGTGATCCTCCTGAGCGTGGGGTACGGGCGCGATCCCGAGGGGCGCCTCTCCATGAACTTCGGCCCGCTCAACCGCGACGGCGGATGGCGCCGCCTCAACGTCCTGGTGACCCGTGCGCGCCGGCGCTGCGAAGTGTTCAGCTCCATCCGCGCCGAGGAGATGCGGCTGGGCGAGGGGACGCCCCGCGGCGTCGTCGCGCTCAAGGAGTACCTCCATCTCGCCGAGCACGGCCGATTCGCCGCCGCCCCCGTGCCGTCCGGGGAGCACGCGTCGCCGCTGGAGGCGTCGGTCGCGGAGGCGCTGCGCGCTCGCGGGTGGGAGGTGCACGCGCAGATCGGCGTCGCGGGATTCAGCATCGACCTGGCCGTCGTCGATCCGGATCGTCCCGGCCTCTATCGCGCGGGCATCGAGTGCGACGGCGCGACCTACCACTCGACGCACACGGCGCGCGATCGCGACCGCCTCCGGCAGGAGGTGCTGGAGGGAATGGGTTGGCGCATCGAGCGCGTCTGGTCCACCGACTGGTTCCTGCGGCGGGAGGCGGTGCTCGAGCGCCTCCAGGCGCGGCTCGAGGGGGCGAGGGGGGGCGGGGGGAGCGCGCCGCCCCTTGCGGAAGAGGTGCGGGAACCGCTGCCGGTGGCGGAGCCGGTGCTCGTCCCGGAGGAGGTGGTGCCCTACCCCAGGCGCGACGTGGCGCTGCTCGGCGACCAGGCCGCGCTCCTCGGTCTGAAGGAGGCGCAGCTCGCCGCGCGGATCGAGAATGTCGTCGCGGCGGAAGGCCCGATCCACCTCGACGAGGCGCTTCGTGCCCTCGCCTCGCGCTTCGCGACGCGGGCGAGCAAGCAGTCGCGCGCGGCCTTCGAGGGCGGACTGGCCAGGGCGCTCGCGCAAGGGCGCCTGGAGCGCCGCGGGGATTTCCTCTGGCCCCTCCCCGCCCCCTCCCCCCGCGTCCGCCATCGGGGAGAAGGTTGTCCCGTGACCGATCCCGGACTCATTCCGCCCGAGGAGTACGCGCACGCCTTGCTCCTGGTCCTGCGCCGGGAGTTCGGGCTGCCGCCCGACGCGCTGGTAGCGCGCGTCGTCCGGCTCATGGGGTTCGCGCGCACCGGGCCGAAGCTCTCCGCCGCCCTCGAGGCGGCGGTGGCGGGGCTGCGCGCCCGGGGCGAGATCGCCGAGGACGCGCAGGGCTTCCTGGTGCTGCCCGGGGCGTGACGCGGCCTAGCCCGAATCATTCAAGTGGCTCGCGGTTCTGGGCCGTCCGCGACGTCGATCTCTGCGTCGCTCGTCGTCGCAGTGGCCCTTGGCCACAGCTTCCTCCTCGCTCCTGGATCTCGACGTGGCGTCTTGGCCCAGAACGAGTGGCCGGAACGGTCGAACGTGGCTCTTGCCGAGCAGCACTACGCTGGTTCGGCCGACTCGTGGCCGATTCGCGCGATCCTCATGAAGAATGCGGCCTAGCGGTTCGATCCGGAGAGCTGCTCGTCGACCTCCGCCAGCTGCTCGTCCAGCTGCGCGATCATCTGTCGCGCACGCCGCTTCTCGAACTCGGAGGCGTCGGCGGCGGTGAGCCGCGCCTCGAGCGCCTGCCTGCGCGCCAGGATCTGCTCGCGCTGCGCCAGGAGCGCCTCCCGCCGCCCGCCGTCCGCATCGCCGTCGTCGCCGCCCCCGTCGCGACGCTCCTGCAGGGCGCGGCCCACCTCCTCGCGGATCGCCTCCAGCTCCTGCGCGGAGGATTCCGGGAGATTGCGCGGGCGCCCGATGCCCTTGTAGAGCCGGTCGGCCGCCTCCCAGTCGCCGCGCCGCACCGCGCATCGGGCCAGGTGCGCCGACGCCAGCAGCGCGGGCTCGCGGATCGCCTGGGTCACGGGCATGGTCGGCGGCTTCCGCCGCTCGAAGCCGACGACCCACTCGAACTCGGCCGCCGCCTCGTCGATGCGCCCGAGGCGGAAGAGCGCGTCTCCCAGGCGGAGACGAAGTCCCGCGGCGATCGTCTCGAGGTCGAAGGCCTCCGGGAGGAGCGTGGGATCGGCGGGAACGCCGGGCAGCATGCCGGCGGGAACGGGCCGGTAGCGGTGCTCCACGGGGACGCGGTCGAGGAGTGGAGCCGGCGCGGCGAGGATGCGTGCCGCGTGGGCGGGATCCTCCTGCAGGCGCAGCTTCCCGGCGCGGTGCGCCAGCGCGACCGCGGGCGCCGCCTCCTCGGCCGAGAGCGGCGCGTCGCTTCCCGAAAGGAACACGCCGCGGAGCCGCGCGGCCTCTCCGTACACGGCCGCCGCGACGGCGTACCAGGTCCAGGCCGTCCCCGCCTCCCCCTTCGCTGCCGCCAGCACGCCGCGGTAGGCCGCGACCCGGTAGTCCGCCGGGTCGAGGGCCGCGCGATCGAGCGCCTCGAGGGCGCTCTTGAAGGCGGTCCGCGTGATCTCGATCCAGGCGAGCTTGAGCATCGGGGTGGCGGTGGTATGCGTGAGGTTCGCCGCCTCGAACTGCGCGGCGTAGGAGCCCTTGGAGTCGCCGAGCCGCCCCCGCAGCACGGCCAGCTCCTGCCACGCCTCCAGGAACCGCGGATCGTGGCGCACCGCCTCCTCCAGGAGGGCGCGCGCCCCCGCGAGGTCCCCGTCCCAGGACGCCACGCGGGCCGCGTAATAGGGCCCGCGGGGCTTGCCCTTTTGCGCCTCCGCCGCGGCCACGAGCGCCGCGCGCGCCTTCTCCCAGAGCCGGCGCGCCTCGGCCGCGTACGCCGCCGCCTGCTGCAGCTCCGCCTGCGTCGGCCAGCGGTAGTAGATGTACCAGTAGTCCGACCAGCTCTTGGTGGAGCGCAGGTCGGCGGCGGCCGCCGCGTTCACCTGCGCCGCGTGCTCGATCACCTGGGAGACGAGACCCAGGACGACGGGGTCGTCCGGGGCGCGCTCGAGGGCCGCTTCCAGCTTCCCCCGCGCCCCCTCCCAATCCCGCCTCGCGATGAGGCAGGCCGCCTTGAAGGCCAGCGCCTTCACGTCGCCGGCGTCGCGCTCGAGCGCGCGGTCGAGCACCGCCTCCGCCTCGGCGAGCTCGCGCGCGGGATCCTGGGGTCGCAGCGGCTTCGGCTGCGAGCGCGGCTCCACCCACTCGGTGAGCGTCGTGGTGGCATGGGTGTAGAGGAAGGCGCCGAGTGCGGCGAGATCGTTCCCCTCGCGCAGGGCGCGGAGGCGATCCTGGTAGCTCTCGTCGCCGCGCAGGCGCCGCGCTTCCGTGCCGAGCACGAGGGAGGCGGCGAGGTCGCCGAGCTCCTCGCCCCGCTGCGCGGCGGCGAAGAGTCCCTCGAGGGTGGCGGTGGGGGTGCGGGGGAGGGCGGCGAGGCGCTTCGCCACGGCGGCATCGGCATCGCCCACCTCCCCCTGGCGCCGCGCGACGGCGAGGTCGGCGCGCGCCTGATCGGGACGGCCCAAGGAGGCCTGCGCCAGGGCGCGGCCGAGGTATGCCTCGCGCCAGTCGTGGCGCGCGGTGAGGCAGCGCGTGTAGTCGGCGCGCGCGCCCTCGGGGCAGCCGAGTTCGAGCTTGCAGCCCGCGAGGAAGAAGAGCGCCTCGAGATCGTCGGGGGCCGCGGCCAGGACGTGACGCAGGTCGGCATAGGCGGCGGCGAATTCCCCCTTGTGAAACCACGCGATCCCCCGTTCGCGCAGGGCGCCGGAGAGATCCGTGCGCGCCGGCTTGATCTTTTCCACGAACCCCTTCGCGAGCTCCTTGAAGCGGGCGCGTTCCGCCGCGCGCACCGCGTCGGCCTTGGGTACGCGTTCGTTCAGCCGCTTCTCGCGAAACGCCGGGTCGCCATAGCGCCGCGACATCGCGCGCAGCGCGGACTCGTAGGGGTCGCGGGTGGCGGCCGGGAAGATCTCCGTGTCGGCGAACAATTCGCCGCGCATAGCCACGACGACCGCTTTCCAGAGGCGCAGCTCCTTGCGGCCTCCGGACAGCCGGTCGGCCCGGTCGAGGTGGCGGAAGGCGGGCTCGAATCGTTCGGCGAAGGTGCAGGCGACGCCGAGGGCGAAGTGGACGTCCGCGTTCTCCTCGTCGGCTTCGAGCGCCGCTTCGAGCGCCTTCACCGCCGCGTCGAACTCGCCCCGCTCGAGGGCGTCGAGCCCGGCGAGGTAGTCCTCGGTCGCCCCCGCCGCGGCCCTCCCCGGGAGCGCGCAGGGGACGCAGACCAGACCAAGCACGCAAAGCAGAAGCGCACGCATGGGAACTCCTCCGATCGCGGGCATCATTGTAACGACGGGCCGTGGGGGCTAGGGCCTGTCTGAATCCTCCATCGTCGGCCCGAGCCCGAGCGAGCGGGCTGCTGGCGAGCCGCGAGTCCGAAGCCGTATTGACCCCATGTGGGTATGTCCTTGACTCCAGTGGACCCCGCCGGTAGGGGTTGGGTGCCTGGAGGACTATCCGCGGACCCTTCCGGAGCTGGAGCGGCACTTCGCGAGCGAGGAGGCTTGCCGCGAGTACCTC
>JBQTIG010000048.1:0-10591 GCA_052388375.1 Planctomycetaceae bacterium
GCGGGGGGGGGGCCCCCCCCCCCCCCCCCCCGCCCGCCGCCGGGTGTCTGGGGCCCCGGGCCCCCCCCCCCCCCCGCCCTCCCTTCCCCCCCCGCCCCCGTGCCTTGGGCCCGGGGGCCGGGGCCCCTCAGGACCCCACGCGCTGAGGCCCGCCCCCTGGCACACAGCCCGGCGACCTGCCCGTCCTGAGATGGCTCGCACCCGCGGGCAGCCCTCCTGGCCCGCACGAACCACCCCCCCCGCCCCGGCACCCTGCTCTTCAACTACGTTCTTGCCGCAGCCCGGTTCCGTCGTACGATTGTTCCTCGCACCACCGGGGCGTGGCTCAGCATGAGGGTCCTGACCTCAGCCGCGCGAACCTTCGACAGCCGCCGACGTGCCAGTGGCACGGCGGCGGGGCCCCTCAGGACCCCACGCGCTGAGGCCCGCCCCCTGGCACACAGCCAGGCGACCTGCCCGTCCTGAGATGGCTCGCACCCGCGGCCAGCCCGCCTGGCCCGCACGAACCACCCCCCCCGCCCCGGCACCCTGCTCCTCAACTACGTTCTTGCCGCAGCCCGGTTCCGTCGTACGATTGTTCCTCGCACCACCGGGGCGTGGCTCAGCATGGTAGAGCGCTGCGTTCGGGACGCAGAGGTCGCTGGTTCAAATCCAGTCGCCCCGACCACTCGCTGGAAGGACGGCCGCCAGGCCGTCCTTTTCCGTTTCTCCCGGACAGCCCCGACCCCCACTGCGGCACCGCTGCCGCACGCGACGGCCCTAACCACCCGCGCCCGCACAACTTGCGAACGGGGCCATGGCTGAGGGTCACTCACTCCAGGATGATCAGGTCGTCGTCCGTGGGAGCAGGCTCGGTCTTCTCCGCCTCCGCCGGCGGCGGCACCGAAATCCGAACCACCTCCGGCTGCGCGGCCGACCGCAGACGCCAAAGCAGCGCGACCACCGCCGCGAGCGCCGCCGCCAGCCCGAGCCACGCCCACAGCGGGAGCCCGGTGGCACGCGCGGGAGCGGGCGGAGCGGTCACCGGCGTCGCCGGCACGACGGTCGTCACCGCGGTCGCGATTTCCAGGCGCAGCGGAAGCGGTTCGAGGGGCGCAACCCCTTCCACGGCTTCGACCAGCGCCAGCCGCAGCGAACCCTCGTAGCCGCCGGCCCCCGCCCCCCTCACGACCATCGAGAGCGGCACGCTCTGCAGACCGCCCTCGAGGGTGATCTCGGCGGGAGCGAGCAGGAGCGCGAGCCGGTCCATCGCCACGGCCAGCCGCAGCTTGCGACCCTTCAGGTCGGGGCTGGCGTCGAGAAGCAGCGAAGCGGTCGCCTGCGCGCCGTCCCAGCCGAGCGCCGGTCTCCAGTCCTGCACGCGCAGGTGCGACGGCCGCACCCGCCAGCGGAACTCCACCGTCCCGGCGGCCCCGCCATCCGCGAGCGCCGCCGAGAACCGCGCCGCGTGCTCCCCCAGGGACGCATCGCCCGCGCGCAGCCGGAAGGAGAGCGCGTTCGGGCCGCTGCGCAGCGCCGCCACCCGCGGCTCGAGGGCGAAGGCGGCGTCGGACGCGGTGAACTCCAGGGTCGCGTCACGCCGCGCCGCAAGCTCGAGGCGCACTGGGATGAGGCCCGCGCGCGACGCGAAGACCTCGCCCAGATCGACCAGGGCGGGCAGGTCCACCGGCGCCGGCTGGGGCACCTCGAAGCGGATTTCCACCTCGGCGGGCTCGATCGCGACGTCGCTTCCCCAGAAGCGCAGCTTGCCGGTGCGCGCGCCGGGGACGGCGTCGCGCGCCACCTCCACCAGGATCTCGATCTGGGTGGGCCCAAACATCTCGATGGAGCGCGGCTCGACCCGGATCGTCACGCCCTCCGGATCCTCCACCCGCGCCTCGATCCGCGCTCCCGAATCCGCGGCGTCCGCGTTGGGCACGAGCGCGAGGCTGTGCGTCTCGGTGGCGCCCGGCGCGATCGGTCCCAGCGCCAGGACCTCCTCGCCCAGAGCGACGCGCGGCTGCGCGACACGGAACGCGACGCCGATGCGCGGCGTCTCGACCCAGTGCAGCGATCCCTTTTCCGCTTCGACCAGGATCTGCGCCTGATCGAAGTCGCCCGCCATGCCGTCGCGGCACGAGAGCTGCGCCTCCACCACGGTCTCCGCCCCGGCGATCTCGACCACTACCGGCGCGAGCGACAACTGCATGCCCTGGGGCAGATCCCCAGGCAGCAGCGTGAGGAGGAGCCGTTGGCCCACGGCGTCGCTGCGCAGCGCGAGACGGATGGTGCGCGACCAGTCCCCCGGCCGCACGCGGCCCAGGTCCACCGCACCCGGCTCGAGGCGGGAGAAACTCCAGCTGAGGGAGGGCAGCTCGTCGAGGCGGATCGTGGACCCCGCCCCCGTCCGTTCGAGCGCCTCGCGCAGCCGGTCGTCCGCCTCGCCGAAGTGCGCGTACCAGATGAACCAGTCGTCCCCGCGGTTGAACCCCTTCGCCTCGAGCGTCTCGATGATCTGGTCGAGGGTGCGGCTCTTCACGCCATCCCGCGTCAGGTCCTTGCCGTCCGAGATCAGGATGACGTGCCGCGCGTGGTCCGGCGCGCGCTCCTTGAATTCGCACAGCGTCTCGAGCCCGCTCTCGATGGCGCGGTAGAGATAGGTGAAGCTGTCCCTCGCGCGGAGCTCCTCGATGGCCGCGCGGACCCGGGCGCGCGCGAGGCCGGCTTCCCGCGGATTCACGGGCATTTCGAACCGCGTGACGCCCTTCACGCCGTCCCCGAACGGCACGATGGCCACCTGCGCGCCCGGGTGCACCACGCGGTCGAGGACGTCGATGAGGAGTCTCTTGGCGCGATCGAAGGCGCGGTTGTCGATCATGCTCCCCGAGACGTCGAGGAGAAGCACCACGTCGCTCAGCGAGCGCGGCGGGTCCGCGGCGCGCGCAGGGGCGGCGGCCGCGAGCAGAGCGGCGGCTAGAACGAGATGGCGTACGGGCATGAGACCCCCCACCCCCCTATCGGCGCGGGAGGGGGCCGCAGGTTAGGGGGGTGCGGGGGCCTTGCCGCGAGGTCTAGCCAGGCGGGCAGCGACCGCGTGTTGGGCACGCGACAACCCCGAGGGGACATCCTCAGGATGTCCCCTCGGCTGACGCGAAGTCGCTTCGGGTCTGGCGCGCGCCCGGGTGCGGGGGCCTGGCCCGCGGAATCCGGCAGGCGCGCGACTCACCGCAAGACGAGGATGAGCGCCCTGCGCGAGCTCACGCTCCGGCGCCGATCACGCGGCCGTAGGCGCGCACGTAGGCCTCGGCCTCGTGGCCCGGCCCGAATCGCTCGCGCACCCGGCGCCTGGCCGCGCCGGCGAGGCGGGAAGCCAGGGCCCGGTCGTCGAGAAGACGTTCGATGCAGGCGGCCAGGTCCCCGTAGAGCAGGCCCGTCACCCCCTCCTCGACCACCGCGCGGTTGCCCGGCACGTCGCAAGCGACCACCGGACAGCCGCAGGCGAACGCCTCGAGCACCGCGTTGGAGAGCCCCTCCGCGACCGAGGTGTTGAGAGCGATGCGGGCGCGCGCATAGAGACGCGGCACTTCCCGCGGCTCGATCTCGCCCAGGAAGCGGGCCCAGGGCCGGTGGCCGAGCTCTCGCAGGTAGCTCCCAGCGTAGTCCGCCTCCAGGGAGGGTCCCGCGAGCTCGAAGCGAAACTCCGGCCGCCGGGCGGCGACGCGGTCGAGGGCCGGGAGCGACTCGAGCATACCCTTGACCTTGCGGAGCCCGGCCACCTGCACCACCAGTTCACCCTCCTCGTGTCGCTCCCCTCGGCACTCCTCAACCCCCTGCGGGACCAGCTCGGTGGCGGTGCCCGGGTAGTGGCGCAGGAGATCCTCTCGCTGCGCCTCGGTGAGAACGAGCACCAACGCGGCGTGTCGTACCGCGGGCGCCGCTCCGTCGTGGTCGATGTCGGTGCCGCGAGCGGAGAGCACGAGCGGCACGCCCAGCCGGGCCGCGACCTCTACAGCGGGAGGCCCCCCCTTTCGCAGGTGGAACGCATGGACGAGGTCGGGCCGGCCGTTGCCGGGCGGCGCCCCATGCACGAAGGGGTTCCAGACCTCCACCGCCACCCCCCGCGCCTCCAGGAGCCGGATCAGCCGGAGCGCGGCGCGGGAATTCCCCCGCGGGTCTTCCAAGGGGTGTGGGACCACGAGCAGGATCCTGCGGGGCAAGGCGGCCAAGGCCGCGAGCCTAAACCGGGGGAGGGGCAAACACCACGACTCGGTCACGCCGCAAGGCTAGGTAAGACTCAACTCCTTGTCCCACGCTAGGTTAGGACGCATCGACCCGGAGGCAGCGCGGGTTGGCATCCCGCGTGTGTCTTCCCGAGGGGGTTGCATTGCGCGTGCATTCCACGCAACATTCCGCCCCGGAAAAGACCGGAAACCATGAGGCGCCTCTTCCTACTCATTCTTTTCTTGGCGGGCTGCGGCTCGTCCGGGTCCCAACCCTTCCTGAGCGCCGACGCCTTACGCGAGGGCTGCGTCGGAAGCGCCCTCGACCTCCTCCAGGAGCTGGGGGACCGTCTCGCCCCGCTCGCGGAAGCCGCCGACGAGACCGCGTTGAGCCTGCTCGCCCTCCTCGAGGGTGCCGAATTGCAGCTCGCCGCCCTGCCTGGGGACCCCCATGTCCTGCGCTTCGAAGCGCTCGACCTGCGCGGCGGACCTGCCACGGTCCGCGCCGAAGTCCGGCCCACGACCGAAGGGGCCTCCATCTTCGCGACCATCGAAGGGCCGAGGGTCCGCGCCGAGGGGCTTGTGGATCTCCTGCGCGACGCCGCGGGAGGCATCCGCGCCGCGGGGACGCTCCTCGGCAGCTACGATGGCTGCGAAGTGGATGCCTCCTTCGACGATCTCTGGGCGCGCACCGTAGCCGACCTGCCCGAGCGCCCGCTGGGAGCGCTCTTCCTCTCCGGCACCATCGACCTCGCGATCCGCGGAGGCAGCGAGGCGGCCACGGGCAAGGCAGCGTTTGCCGGCCGCGACGCCTTCGTGATCCTCACCGTGGGCGGCGTGGCCAGCCAGGGCCCGATCCTTCTGCGACCCGCGCCGTGAAACTCCTCCTCGCACTCCTCCTCGCCTGCACTCTCGCCGCGGCGGGCGACGTCGACCGCGCGCTCCTCGAGAAGCATGTCCGCGCGCTTGCCTCGGAGGAGTTCCAGGGCCGCCTCGGCCCCGGGGCGCGCAAGGCGGAGACCTACGTGGCGGATGCGTTCCGCGCGGCGGGGCTCACCGTGCGCATCGAGGAGACGAAGGCTCTGGGCAACATGCCCTGCCGCAACGTGATCGGCATCCGGCAAGCGGGCAAGGAGCCGGCGCCCGAGCACGCCATCGTTTCGGCGCACTACGACCATCTGGGGTACCGCAACGGGAAGCTGCATCCGGGGGCGGGGGACAACGCGGCGGGGGTGGCGACGCTGCTGGAACTGGCGCGGGTGCTGGAGCCGCCGCCTGGTCGCGATCTCCTCTTCATCGCCTTCGATCTCGAGGAGTGGGGGCTCTGGGGCTCGAGGCGCTACTGCCAAGCGCCGGTACGCCCCCTCGCGGAGTGCGCCTTCTTCCTCACGATGGACATCTTGGGACGCGACTTGGTGGACGCCACGGAAGGGATCCTCTTCTGCGTAGGCCTCGAGCGGTCCGAGGGGCTCTTCGAGACCCTCGTGAGAGTGCAGCCCGGCGAGGGCCTGAAGCCGGCCTACGCGGGCGCCGACATCGTGGGCGACCGCTCCGACTTCGCGGGTTTCCGGGACAGGGAGGTCCCCTTCGTCTTCTTCAGCGCCGGGGAGTTCGGCGACTACCACCTCCCTAGCGACACCGCCGACCGCCTCGATTTCGCCAAGCTCGGCCGCGAGGCGGACTACATCTCCGCCGCGACCCGCGCCATGCTCGCGGCGCCCCGCCCGCGCTTCGCGAAGGATCCGGTCAGCCGCGTCGAGGAGGCGGCTTCCATGGAACTCATCGTGGGCCAGCTCCTCGCGAAGAAGGAGGCACTCGGCATGAGCGACATGGAGGCGCAGATGGGCGGGCTCTTCCGCAAGTTCCTGCAGGGCGTGGTGAAGTCGGGCAAGATGGAGCCCGCCCAGCGCCAGCAACTGGTCGGCACCTGCGCGATGCTGATGCAGACGCTCCAGAGCAACCGATGAGACCGCTCCTCCTCCTCCTCCTCCTCCTCGCGCCACCGGCGATTGCGGGGGAGGAGGTGGACGGGGAGATCAAGGGCGGGAAGGCCCGAAAACTGGTCGACGAGGGGCGCGGGCTCATCGAACAGGCGGACGCGATCTTCCGTCCCTGGTTCCTGGACCAGATCCCGGAAGATGCAATCGAGGCGGAAGCGGTGCGCATGGCCGACCTCTACGGAAACGGGTGCGACCTCTTGTCCGAGGCGCTGGAGCTGCAGTACGACAGCGGAGTCAACCACCTCCTCACCGTCACGGTGCGCAGGCTCCAGAAGGTGAAGATGTGGCTCTTCCTTCGTGAGCAGCGTCGACGCGCGCCTCCCAAGCCGCCTGAGCCGACCCCGACGCCCACCGCGCCAGCGACAGAGCCCTCGGAGGAGCCGCCGCGCGAGCCGCCCGAGGAGGCCTCCCCGCCCCCCTCCCGCGCCTTCGCGGAAGGCGAGCCGCCCGCGACGCCGGTGGACGCCTCGTTGACCGCTTACGCCCCGCCCGCAGGGGACGGCGACACCGTCCGGCGCAAGCTGCGCGACGAGGCGGCCATCCGCCAGCTCCTGCGCAACTACTGCGATGCGCGCCGAGCCAACAACCTTCTCTTCAAGCATGTGCCCTGCGGCGGGAAGGGCAAGGCGCCCGACGGCGGTCCCTGCCCCGAATGCGCCGGCTCGGGGGTGCAGCTCAACCTGCACCACTTCCGCCGCGGCTTCTGGACCTGCTTCTCGCCGCTCCTGCGCGACACGCCCGGTGCGCTCGAGGCGATCCGCGCCTTCCACGTCCGCGCGCAGCGCGATCCCGCGGCGCTGGGCGCGCTGGTGAAGGCGTTCGAGGTGGGCGCGATCGAGCACCATGACCTCTGGGCGCGGGCGCTGCTCAAGGAGCAGACGACCGCGGGCAAGAGCGAACGCTGGGTCACGGTCGTGCCGGTGGGAAGCCGGTGGTACTTCTACGCCGCGGGCGCGGACGACGAGTTGCTGCCCGCCCAGGGGGGGTCATGAGGCTGCTCGTCCTGCTGCCTCTCGCGGCCGCCGCGGTGGCCGACCGCGGCGCCGATCTGGCCGTGGCCGGGGCGATGCGGGAGTACTACGCGATGCTGGGTCCGGGGGCGGGGGAGGGCGGCATCGAATCGGTGCGCGACCGCCTCGTGGCCAACTTCGCCGCGGCTTCCCCCGACACCCAAAAGAGCGTGCTGCGCCAGATCGACCGCGGCTTCGAGCCCAAGTACGGCAAGAGCGACGCCTTCTGCGCGGTGCTCTGCGAGATCCTGGCGGGGTGCGGCCGTGGCGGCATCAACACGCTCCGCAACCGCGTGAAGGCGTCGAGCAAGCGCCCCGAACTGCGCACGGCGGCGGCCGGCGCGCTGGGCCGCTGCGGCAACGAGGAGGCGCTCGATCTTCTGTTGCAGATGAGCTTCGACGCCGAACCGGGGGTGGCCGCCGCCGCGGTGACCGGTTGCGCCGCCCACGCCAAGATCAAGCATGAGAAGCGCAAGGCGGCGATGCGCAGGCTCGTCGACCTCTACCTCAAGGCGACCAACGAAACGTCGGGGAAGGCGCCGGAGAGCCGCGAGCTCAAGCTCTACAACGCCTTGAGGCCCGCGATGAACGAGACCCTCAAGGCCTTCAGCGGGGGCGAGGAGCTCGATTCCGCCCAGGCGTGGGACGCCTGGTTGCGCGAGAACATCGGCAAGCGGTGGGAGGAGGCGGAAACGAGCGACGGCTAGCGCGCCGGTTCCTCGAGCGACGCGGAGGCGATGCCGAGGGCGAGGCCGGCGCGCGCGCCGGGAGAGGAGAGCGCGGCGACCCAGGCGACGGCGGCGGCGCGCTTGCCGGAGCGCGCGAGGGCGCCGCCCAGGCCGCGGTAGGCCAAGAGGTTGGCGAGCGGATCGTTCACCGACCCGAGCATGGCGATCGCGGCTTCGGCATCGCCCAGCGCCGCCCTCCCCTGCGCCAGGACGATCCGCGCACCGTCCGCCGCTTCGCCGGTCAAACTCGCGGCGACGGAGCTGCCCCGCTCCCAGGCGTCCCGCGCCGCCGCCAGGTCGCCCAGGGCGGCGCGCGCCTCGGCGAGCGCCGCGTAGGCCGCCACCGCCTGCCGGGCAACGCGCATGTGCCCGATGCCCTTCTCCAGGCGGGTGAGCGAGTCCCGCGCGCCGGCAGCGTCCCCCGCGTCGATCCGCGCGCGCGCGATGCCGAGGAACGCCGAGACCTGGTGGTCGGAGGGCACGATGCTCTCCGCCGTCGCCAGCGCGCCGGAGCGATCCCCCGCACGCGCCTGCTCCGCCGCAAGGACCGCGTAGGCCAGATACCTCCAGTTGGCGTCCGAGGGCAGATTGATGAACGCCTTCGCGGCAGCGAGGTCGCCGCGCCGCGCGAGGGCGATCGCCGCGCCCGCGTAGGCCTCGGCGCGCAGCGCGCCGTCCGCGAGCTCGCCGATGGTGCCCCGGGCCCCTGCCGCATCGCCCGACGCGGCCTTCGCAAGCGCGAGGTCCACGAGGAAGCGGCCCTGCCGGAACCCCTCGCCGGCGGCCAACGCCTCCGCCGCCTCCTGCATCTGTCGAAACGCGGCACCCTCGCCGGCCAGCGCCAGGAGGGTCTGCGCGCGCTCCGCCGGATCGGCCACGCGCAGGGCGTAGGCGCGGGCGCCCTCCTCGTCGCCGGAGCGGGCGAGCGCGAGAGCGATCGTCCGGCGCGCCGACGCGGCAGGTCCGCGGAGCGCGATCTCCGTCGCGATCCCATCTCCCGCGGCGGGGTCGCCCGCGCGCGCTTTCAGCCCCGCGGCCCACGCAAGGGCGAGATCCCTGGCCTCGCCCGGATCCATGGACCGCGCCTCCCCGAGGGCGCGGTCGATCCACCAGGAGGGATCGCTCGCCTGAGCGTAAGCGCGGAGCTCGAGGGAGAGCGTGATCGCCTCCTCGTGGGTGGGATCGAGAGCCAGCAGCTCCGCGAGCGCCGCCAGCGCCTCGCCGGCGGACTCCGGGCGATGCTTGGCGCGTGCGAGCGCCAAGAGCTCCAGGACGCGCGCACTTTGAGCGGGTGGGGACGCCGCGAGGTGCCTGAGGACCGCGTCGAGATACTCGGCAGGGAGCCGTCCATCGGCGAGGTCGACGTAGATCTTGCGCCGCTTGCGCTCGGCCTCCCCCATCCCCTCCTCGGGAGCCTCGAGCAGCGCCCGCCCCTCTTTCACCTGCTCGGGGGTGATCCGGTCCTCGAGGAAGAGCCGCTTCAACGTCTCCACCCGAGCCGCGTCGCCGTCCGCGCAGGCAAGCAGGAGGAGCCCGAGGAGGGGACGCACCGATGCCAGTCTAGCAACGAAGACGCAGCGCGTTGGACGCGAGGTGCGCGAGGCGCACCGGCACCGGAAGACGGTATCCGTCGCAGAGCCGCAGCGCCCAGCGCACCGCGGCGGCGTGCCCGAGCAGGTGGCCGGGCGAGACGAAGAGCGGCTTGGTGCGGGTCTTGGTGCGCACCACCGTGCCGACGCGCCGGCCCTGGAATCGAAGCGGCGTCACGGATCCGGCAGCCTCGCCCGGTTCGGCGTGCTCGCCCACGAGCCGCGTCTTACCGCAGCCGAGCGACGGGGTGTCGAGCAAGAGCCCCAGATGCGCGGCGATCCCCAATCCGCGCGGATGGGCGATGCCGTGCCCGTCGAAGAAGAGGAGATCGGGGCGACAGGCGAGCTTTCTGAATGCGCGCAATAGAAGCGGGCCCTCGCGAAACGACAGGAGCCCCGGGATGTAGGGAAACGGGCTCGTCCCCGCGGCCCCCACCTCTTCGACCAGGTCGAGGGAGGGGAAGGCCACGACCACCACGGCGGCGAAGAGCCGGTCGCTCCCCTTGGCGCAGCTCAGATCGGCCCCGGCCACGAGGCGCACGCGCCGCGGCCCTCCCGAGAGCTTCAGTTGCCCTCGCAGCCGCTCCTGGAGTCGCACCGCCGCATGGTAGGTCCGGGGCCACACCCCCCGGATCGTAACTTCCCGCCCCGCGGGGCCGTTGTTAGGGCGGTGTTGTTTCTCGCCTGTCTCGTCCTCGCGGTGGCCCTTGCCGGCCTGGCCTCGCGTCGCCGCGCGCTCCGCCGCGTGGAACGGCTCATGCTCCCCGCCGATCAACTGGGCATCGAGGACGTCGACCACTGGCTCGCGCTGATCGAGCCCTTCCCCTTCGAGCACCCCACGCGGCGCTAGGGTCTGTCTGAATACTCCATCTGGCTTCGCCCGGCTGCCCGGGCCGCTGGCTTCGCCGCTCGTCCATCGCCGTATCTGGGGTCAATCCGGCTTCGGACTCGCGGCTCGCCAGCAGCCCGCTCGCTCGGGCTCGGGCCGACGATGGAGTTTTCAGACAGGCCCGAGGAGCCTATCCGAAAACCCGGCTGCATTCGGCCGGCTGCGCGGGCCGATCG
>JBQTIG010000049.1:0-11905 GCA_052388375.1 Planctomycetaceae bacterium
CCAGCCACCCGGCCATCGCAGGCCAGCGAGGTACTCGCGGCAAGCCTCCTCGCTCGCGAAGTGCCGCTCCAGCTCCGGAAGGGTCCGCGGATAGTCCTCCAGGCACCCAACCCCTACCGGCGGGGTCCACTGGAGTCAAGGACATACCCACAAAGAGCCTATACGAGAACGCGGCGTCAACACCGAGGCCGAGCGAGCGGGCCGAACGCGAGCCGCGACGACGAAGCCGTATTGGCGAAATACGGCGATGAAATACGGCGATGCAGGAGAGGCGAAGCGATCGGCCCGCGCAGCCGGCCGAATGTAGCCGGGTTTTCGGATAGGCTCTTAGACGGCGCCAGGGCCTGGATGACCACCGCATCGCGCTTCACCCCGCCGCGTAGTCCGCGCCCCGCGCGGCCCCTCGATCGCCGCATCCCTGGGCGCTACGGCTTCGGGCTCGCGGGTCGCCCGGAGCCCTCGCTCGGGCCGAGGGTGGAGGATCCGGATCGACCCTAGGGGGTCCCGTCCTTCCAGGCCTTCGGGCTCTTCTTGTTCTCCTTCCACCATTCCCGCCAATTCTCGATCTCCACGATGGTGGGCTGGCGGCAGATGGCCTGCATCGTCGCCAGCATCGCGGGGGATAGCTCGTTCCAGCGCTTGCGCTGCTCCTCGCTCACCTTCCCGCTCTGCCCCGCGGCGGGGTACTCCGCGTCGAGGCGCTTCATGACCAGCTCGGCGACCTTGAGACGCAGGCTGCCCTTGGCGGTGTCGTAGTGCTTGAGGGCCTCGCAGGCCGCCTTGGCGACCAGGACGCTGCGGTCCTTCATCTGCTCGGCGATGTCGTCGCAGAGGCCGACGTCGCGGAGTGCGCCGACGGCGTGGATCGCCCGCGCCTTGAGCTCATCCTCCTTCTCGTCCTTGGTCTTCTTGGCGAACGCGAGCCGCTTGAGGGTCGCCGCGGACTTCTTGGAACGCAGCTCGCCGATGCAATCGATCACCTTTCGCTGGAGGTCGTGGTCGTCGGCATCCTTCGCCAGCGTAAGCCCTTTTACGAGCAGGGAGGCGAGTCCATCGATTTCGCTCTCGGTCTTGGAGGTACGGGCCACTTCGGTGATCCCGGGGAGGAGCGCTCCGATCTTGGAGGTCTCCTTGGCCTCTACCGCGGCCTCCAGCTCGGCGAGCAGCTTGGCCGGATCCGGAGGAGGCTTGGGTTCGGCCTTGCTCGCCTCCATCTCGCTGCACCCCTCCTCGCCGCACCCCTCCTCCCCGCACCCCCCCTCCTCCTCGGCAGGTGCCGGGGCCGGCAGAAACAAGAGCGCGATCGCGATGAGCAGTTTCATGGATGTTCCTCGGATGCCGATGCGTGGATTATAGCGGGGTCTCCTCGACCCCCCCGCACGACATGACCGGCACAAACCGCAAACGCCGCAGCAAGCGCTCCCTGGGGCTGCTGCTCCTCCTGCTGCTCCTCTGCGCCCTCCTCCCGCTCAGCAGGTTTCTTGCGGGCGTATTGCCGGGGGGGGGGAGGCGGCAGAGCGTGCCCGCGGCGGGGACGGCACCCCGGCCGGGCACGCTTCGGGTCGTCGTCGTGCGGGCGGATAGTGGCGAGCCGGTGGAGGGCGCCATCGTCGAGGTGGAGGGGCTGGGGGGAGGCGAGGGGAGGGCACGCAGCGATCCCCGGGGCGAGGCGCGGCTGGAGGGGCTCGGCGGCGGGGCGGTCCGCGTCGAGGCGAGCGCGGCGGGGCGCGCCGCGGCGCGATGGGTGGATCCCCGGGCCGATGAAAGCCTTCTCCTCGCGGTAGAGGCCGCACCGCGACGCACCGGTAGGGTACGCGGCCCCGCGGGCGCGCCGGTGCGCGCGATCGTGCGCCTGCTCGACGTCACGGGAGAGATCCTCAGCGAGTCCACCACCGACGCGGACGGACGCTACGACATGGAGGACCACCCGCGCGCCGTCTCGATCTGCGCCTTCGCGAAGGAGGGGGCTCCCTCGTCGGCGCGAGAAGGGGATCTCTTCCTGGAGCCCGGCGCGCAGGTACGGGGCAGGCTCGTCGGCGCGGGGGGAGCCCTCCTCCGTATCATCGTGCCGATTTCCTGCCCCGGGCGCGACGAACCGGTGCTCGGCGTCGTGGACTGGACCACCGACCCGGACGGCTCATTCCAGGGCGAGCTCGCGGCAGGCGCGCGCGCCTATGCCCTGTTCGAAGGGCTCCCGGTCCGCCTCGGTCCGGGGGAGATCGCGCTGCCGCGCCGCGTCGAGGCGCGCGGAAGGGTCCTGGGCCCGGGCGGCGCGCCTGCCAGGGGCGCGAGCCTTCTCTTCCGTCCCCTGCTCGGCGAGGACTTTCCGGTCCCGCTCCCTGGACTTCGCGTGGTCGCCGGGGAAGACGGCTCCTTCGCGGCCAGCGGCTTTTGCGACGGCGACTACGCGGTGGAGGTCCGCGCCCCGGGCTGCGCCGCGACGCACGTTCCGCGGGTCGTTCCTGGCGAAGGGCCCATCGAGATCGAGCTCGAGGCTGGGTTCCGGCTCGCGGGTCGGGTGGTGGACCCGGCGGCGCTCCCGATCGAGGGGGCCGAGGTGATCGCCATGGGGCTGCCCGACGACCAGGGCCGATTCCTCCCGATCAGCGTGCTGACCGGGAGGGACGGACTCTTCACTCTCGACGGAATCGGCGGGCGAAGCGCGCGCGTGCGAGTCCAGGCGCGTGGATTCCACCCCATGACCCTCGACGGGCTTTCCGCAACGGGAAACCTGCGGCTGCTGTTGCAGCGTCGCTAGCCGAGACGCCAGGACGTTCAGGCGGCGCGACATCCCCGCCAACCCCCGGCCTCCCGGGCTCCCCCGCTGCATGGCATGCCGTTTCCGTGCCAGGGTGCTTCATGAAGAAGGTGTTGGTTCGATTCCTCGCATGCCTGTTGCCCCTGCTCGGTCTGGCCCAAGCCGCCAACGCGGACACCATCGTCTACACCCCGTCCCCTGCCGACCTCTACGACCTGGACCACCACAAGCTCTACACGGTGCGTTTCAGCGGCGTCCACCTCGGCGGCCAATCCGTCACCGGGGCGACCTTGAGCATTCGAAACATCCGAAACTGGGACGCCAACCCCAACACGCTCTTCGTCCACCTGCTCGATACGGCGGTCTACGCAGGGGTGCGCGGCTTTCTTGACGACGACCCCAGCAACGTGCCGGTGACCGACATCACCGACGACTTCGCCGACCCCCGCTACCACGGCGGCACCGACGCACGCGGCGCCGCATCGCCTTGGCTGGTGGCGCCGGGCACCGCCGACCTGTTCCTCTTCGCGCAGTCCTTCACCACGACGGCGGTCAACTTCGAGTTCGCCTTCAACACGGCCCAGATCGCCGCCCTCAACGCTTACATCGCCGCCGGCGGCGACTTCGCCCTCGGCTTCGACCCCGACTGCCACTACTGGAACGACGGAATCAAGCTCACGCTGCAGACCGCCGTCCTGCCGACGCCCGAACCCGGGACCCTGGCGCTGCTCGCAGTGGCCCTGGGGACCGCCGCTTGGCGCCGCCACGCCCGGCGGAGCGCCTAACTCGGTTCGAAGGGGTCCTTCTTCTCCTTGACCGCGGCCCACCAGTCCGCGAACTGCTCGACGGTGTTGAGCGGGCGGCCGACGAGCCGCTGCAGGGCGCGAAGCATCGGCGCCCGCAGCCGGCGGGCGCGCGCCGCCTCGCGGCCGGAGGGGCGTTCGAGTGCGGTCCCCGCCTCGAGCACCCTCGCGACCGCCTGCGCGCGAAGCTGGGCCGGGGCCCGGCAGTAGTCGCCCAGCGCGAAAAAGGCCTGCTCCGCGAGGGTGGTCTCCTCGCACTTGCGCGCGAGATGGAGCAGCGGCATGAGGAGGGCCGGCGCATGCAGCGCGCCCGCGGCGCGCACCGCCTCGATCCGGAGGGGAAGCTCCTCGGCAACCACCGCGAGCGAGCGGAGGAACGGCTCGACGTGCGCGACCGCCTCGTCGGAGCCCGTGGCTCCCAGTCCTCGCACCGCGGCCGTCGCCGCGGCGCGGTCGCGGGATTTGGCGCCCTCCCCAAGCGCGGCTACGAGGGCATGGCGCTCCTCGTCCGAGGCCGCGAAGGGATAGAGCTCTCCCAATTCGGCGAGCAGGCGCGCCGCGCCGACCTGGTCGCCCTCCCGCTGCGCGGCGGCGAGCTCGACGAGCGCCTCCTCCACCGGCGTGCGCAACTCCCCGGCCCAAAGAGCGAGCAGCAGCATCATCATCCGGGAGACCTCGCGAAACGAAAGGCCGCCTGCGCGCCGCCGTAGCTCTCCGGCGCGCCGCCGGGACCGGGACGAAACCCCGCCGCGCTGCGGCGGCGTTCGAGGCGGAAGTCGCCACGCCGCACCCCCTCCGCATCGATCCACTGGGGGGGCAGGGGCCGCCACTCCTCCAGGAACGCTTCGGCTCCGCTCGCCTCACCCGCCACGAGCCCCACACCCCCCGTCGCCTCGAACTGGAGGATCGACGCCGTCTCCTCCCCGGGACCGAGCAGGAACACCTCCACGCCCGGCGACCAGACCGCGATCCGCCCGGCATGGCGGGGCGGGACCGTGCCGGAGAAGCGGTACCCGTGCCGGCGGGGGCGGGGCAGGAGAATGGTGCGCCCTTCGAACGTCCCGCAAGGGGCCGGGGCGTCGATCCTCCCCTGCGCGACTTCGATGCGGAAGGTCAGGGCGCCGCCCGCCTCGGGCCGCAGCCTCGCGACGGCCCCCGAGATCAGGTCGTCGGTGAGGCGCGCCAGCAGGCGGGGCGCCCGGACTCCCAGCCGGCCCCAGGATTCCCGAACGACGAAGGGCTCCGCCCGCGTCTGCTCGAGGGTGGTCCAGACTCCCACGCGGCACCAACCCGAAAGAGTGACCGCCTCGGGCCCGCAGGCGACCAGCAGATCGATCCTTCGCGCCTCGGCGGCATCGGAGGGACCGGAATCGGGCGGCGCCTCCCGCGGCGGGGGCGCCGGCGAGAGTTGGAGAGGGCTCTCCGGCACTTCCAGGACGGGGCGCGAGGCGGCGCAGGCGCAGCAGAACGCCGCGAGGAGGAGGCGCGCGGGCACGGCGCGAATGCTAGCACGGGGAGCGCCGCGGCCGTTCATGCATGCGCCACGAGCAGCGCCGCGGCGCCGCAGACCGCCGCCGCCAGCACCAGCAGAAGCACCGCGCGCGGCACGGGGAAGCCGAGCCGCGCGAGGCGGTGGCTCAGATGGTCCGTGCCGCCGCGAAACAGGGGGCGGCCGCGGCGCAGGCGCGAGAGGGTCACGGTGGCCGCATCCGCGATGGGCACGGCGAAGAGAAGCGCCAGGGGGAGCAGGAAGCGCGGGCGCGCCCCCTCGGCGGGGAGGAGGAGCGCGATGGCGTCGATCGCGAAGAGCGCCCCTACGAGATGGCTGCCGGAATCCCCCAGGAACACCCGCGCCGGCGGGAGATTGAGCAGGAGGATGCCGGGAAGGCTCCAGAGGAGCAGGGTCGCCCCGACGCCGGCGCGCGTGCCGAGGAGCGCGAGCACGGTGGCCTGCGCCAGGGCGACTCCCGGGAGGAGCGCATCCATGTTGTCGAGATAGTTGGAGGCGTTCACCAGGAAGAGGAAGAGGAGGACGGCGACGCCGAAGTGGAGGAGCGAAGGCACGAGGAGCCAGGATGCGGTGCAGGCGACGGTCAGCTGGAGCAGCCCCTTCGCGAGCGGACGCAGCTCCCGGGCATCGTCGATGAGCCCGACGAGGAAGAAGCCCCCGAGTCCCACCCACTCCCCCGGAGCGAGCGGGAGCCCGAGCGCCGCCACCGGAGCGAGCATCCCGCAGAGCAGCCCCGGTCCCCCCGTGAGCGGCACGCGCCCTACACCGAACCGCTCGCGCCGATGGCGCGAGACCAGGCGGAAGCGTCCCGCCCACCCGGCGAGGAGGCTTCCCAACAGCGCCGCCACCACGGAACAGCCCCCGGCGATGAGCACGAATTCCCCAGCCGAGAGTTCCCGTCCCGAAAAGATCCGCACCTTTGACGTTCCTCCCCCCATAGGGTACGGTGCCGACCGACCGCGCGGAGGCCGGCCGCGAAACCGACTTCGATGGAAGCAGATTCCGCCCCTTCGGCCGCTCGCCGCCCCATCTCCCCCGCCTCCCTCGATCCGGACGCCTACCGCGTCGTGGGGCGGCTGGCGCGGGAGGGCTTCGTCACCTACGTCGTGGGCGGCTGCGTGCGCGATCTCCTCCTGGGGATCCGCCCCAAGGACTTCGACATCGCCACCGCCGCCAGCCCGCGCCAGGTGAAGCGGGTCTTTCGCAACAGCCGCATCATCGGGCGCCGGTTCCGGCTGGTCCATGTCCACTTCGGAGCGCACGTCGTGGAGGTGGCGACCTTCCGCGCCCCTCCGGATCGGGAGGAGGGCGTCGACCCCCTCCTCGACCGGGACAACGTCTTCGGCACCGAGACCGACGACGCCTTCCGGCGCGACTTCACGATCAACGCGCTCTTCTACGACCCGGTGAACGACCGGCTCATCGATCATGTGGGGGGCCTCGCCGATCTCGATGCACGTGTGCTCCGCACCATCGGCGATGCCGAGACGCGCATCCGCGAGGACCCTGTGCGCATCCTGCGCGCGGCCAAGTTCGCGGGCCGCCTCGGCTTTCAGCTCGACCCACAACTGCGCCGGGCCGCGGCGCGCCATGTCGAAGATCTGAAGAAGAGCGCGCCGCCGAGGGTTCTGGAGGAGTGGTTCCGCCTTCTCGCCAACCGCGGATCCTCCGGGAGCTTCCGCATTCTGGACGAGTTGGGCGTGCTCTCCACGCTCCTTCCCGAGATCCTGCCGCTTCCCCCGGCCTTCTTCCCCGCGCTGGAGCGTCTCGAGCATCTGACCGGGGGCGCGCGCGACGGCGCCGACCAGGCGCTCCTGCTCGCGGTCCTCTTCGCGCCGGCGGTCATGCCCGGGCTCGCCGCTCTGGAGGGGCGCGATCCGGAGGAGTTCGTGCGCGAGCGGATCCACGGCCCCGCGGTCCGCCTCACCGTGTCGCGTCGCGACCATGCGCTGCTGCGGATCCTCCTGGCGGCGCAGGTCCGTTTCCTCGAGCCTCCCGAGAGCCGCGGCGCCGCGCGTTTCGCACGCCGCGACCTCTTTCCCCTCGCTCTCGAGTTGCGGAGGCTGCTGGGACCGGTGCACGCCGTGGAGAACGACCCGCTCCCGCTCTGGGAGGAGCTGGAGCGGAGCGAGCGCGCTCATCGCGAGGGGCCGCGACGGGCGGCGGGGCGCGGGGAGGGGGAGGCCCCGCGGGAGCCCCGGCGGAGGAGGAGGCGGCGGCGCGGCGGGCGACGGCGGCGCGGCTCCACGGCGCAGGGCGGCGCGTGACGAGGAGACGCGACCCGATGTCCCGCGAACCCCGCCTCCTCCTGACGACCTGCCCGCGCGAGAGCGCGGACGCCATCGCGGGCGCCCTTCTCGAGCGCAAGCTCGTCGCCTGCGTCAACCGCATCGACGGCGTGCAGAGCCGCTTCTGGTGGAAGGGCGCCCTGGAATCGGCGGAGGAGACGCTCCTTCTGCTCAAGACGCGCGCCGACCTCGTCCCCGGGGTGGAGGCCGCGCTGCGTGAACTCCACCCCTACGAAGTGTTCGAGCTGCTCTCGTTCGCCGTGGAGTCCGGCGCGCCCGACTACCTGCGCTGGCTGGCCGCGGTCACGGCACCGCCGGAGCCGCCGGGCGCGCCGCGCAACAGGCCCGAAGGGTAGCGTCGAGCGGCACCCGCGCGGCGTAGCCGGTGAGCGCGAAGAGACGGTGCGTGTCGGGGCGGCGGTGGCGGATCGCGGCGAAGCCGGGGCCGTAGCCAGGTTCGGTCATGGCGACGGAGAGGGCGGGGTCGATGAGCGCCCGGACCTTCTGCGCGAGGGCGAGGATCGTGATCGGCTCGTCCCGGCCGACGTTGGCGAGGATCCCGCCCGGCCGGGCGAGGTCCAGGAGGCGCGCGACGTACTCGCCGGCATCGCTCGCGTCGAGAAAGGAACGCGTCTGCTGTCCGTCACCGTGCACGGTGAGCGGCCCCCCCGCGCGCGCCTGCTCCACCAGCCGCGGGATGACCCCCTGGGAGGCACTCTGCCGCGGTCCGGTCACGTTGAAAAAGCGCCCCACCGCGACCGGGAGTGCGTACTCGCGGGCGTAGGCCAGCGCGAGAGCCTCCCCCGCCGCCTTGCCGGCGGCGTAGCCGAACCGGAGCGTTTCGGGGGAGCCGAACCCGAGGTCGAGCCCCTCGTGGAGCGGCTCTGCGCCGGCGTCGCCATAGACCTCGGAAGAGGAGGCGAAAAAGACCGCGCGGCGCGCGGCCGCGGCGTGGCGCAGTACGTTCTCGGTGCCCAAGAGGCTCTGGCGCAGCGTACCCGTGGGGCGCGCGAGGACGTTGGCCACCCCCACCGCGGCGGCCAGGTGCGCCACCCTGGCGCAGCGGCGCACGAGAGAGCCGACCAGCGCGTCGTCGCAGACATCCCCGACGATCACCTGTAGGCGCGGGTGGTCGGGCAGGTTTTCCCGGCGTCCGCTGGAGAGGTTGTCCAGCACGGTGACGCTTTCGCCGGCGGCAAGCGCGCGCTCGCAGAGCGCGGATCCGATGAGGCCAGCTCCGCCGGTGACGAGGAGGCGTCCGCCCATGGGGGAATGGTTGTACGGGGGCGGGGTGCGCCCCGCAAGTGGGACGACGCGGACCGGTCTCTCCCTTCACTCCATGACGCCGAGGCGGAGGAGGGCGTGGGGCGTCCGCAGCTCCAACGACCCCCGCGCGGACCGCGAGCCGAAGCGGGCCGTGACGGTGGCGCGCCCGGCCGAAAGGTCGCGCAGGATCGCGCCGCCCCCCGGCCCGGTGAAGAGACCGACCAGCTGAAGATCCCCCTCCAGCACCGCGTAGGGGGCGCCGCACTCCTGTTCGATCTCGAGCGTCGCGAACGGGACGGGGCGGCCCTCTTCGTCGAGGAGGGTCACGGTCCCGGTCCAGCCGAGGGGCTCCCGAAGGTCGAGGCTCGCGGCTGCCCCTTCGTCGAGAAGCACGGAGGCCGAGGCGTGCACGAGCCCCGGCTCCCGTGTCTCCACGTCGAAGGCGCCCTTCGGCAGATCGACGAACTCCACGCGTCCGTCAGGGCCGGCGCGACGCTGCCGCGACGCAGGACCACTCAGCCGGGCGCGTGCGCCCGCGGCCGGCCGACCGTCGCGCCGGAGCAGGAGTACGCAGAGGGATGCGGTACCGACCCGGTTCGCTCTACCGCTCCCTCACCCCCAACTGCAGGAGGTCGAGCACTCGAAGACCTCCCCGCACGGCTCGGAGGGCAGGGTCACGAAGGCGGGGGCGACGCGCTCCCCCAGGCGAAAGGTGGCGGCAGTGAGTCGCTCGCCCTTGGAGTCCTCGACGATCACATGGACAGTCTCGCCCTGGAGGAACGGAACGCCGCGCAGGGTGATCCATCCGTCGTCGGCGGCGGTGGCGGCGAGGAAGGGGAGCGGCGCGCGTCCGCCGGCATCCTCGACCACCTCGAGTTCCGGGAATTCCGTGGCCTCGCGAGAGAGGAAATTCGGCGGCGCACCGCCCATGAGCACGCGCTGGACCCCTGCACCGAACGCCGCCCGACCGTCGAACTCCAGAACGTGCAGGGCGAGGACCTTCTCCCGCCGCACCGGCACGACCGCACGCACGCGATCCGCGAGCGCGCTTACCTCGGGCCACAGGTCATGGCTGAACGGTGCCTGGAAGCCCCGGCCGTCCGGGGGGGAGACCCGGAGTCGGGCGACGATCGACGCGCCGGGCAGGATGTGCGAGGGAGAGAGGAATTCGACTCTCGCGCCCGGAATCTCGGCGCCGTTGGCGACGTCGACGACCACCGCCTCGACCGGCATCGCGCCCACGATCCGCACGACTGCTGGCGACGAAACGAGCGCGAACTCCTGTCCAAGAACAGAGACGCCGAGCGGGGCCGCGCTTTCAGGGGCCTCCAGGGCGGCCCGCCCCTGCTCATCCGTGCGCGTCTCGCGTTTGGCTCCCCACGCCACGGGCGCGCAGCGGATCGGGACATCCTGGCCATCGAGAACCAGGAGTTGCCAAACGTGGGCGGGAGACTCCGGCCGGGCGGCCGGGGCCGCCGCGAGAGGATCCGATTCCTGCAGTGGCGCGGCCAAGAGGGCGGGCTGCACAGCTGCCTCCGCCCGCCCCCGCCCCCGCCCCCTGACCTGCGCCTCCTCCTCGCGGAGCCCATGCAGGGCCAAGAGCGCGAGGGCGGTGGGGAGCGCGAGGAGAGCGACCCGCATGCAGGACGAAACGTATCAGGGGCGGACCCGGTTCGGGGCCCCGCGGTCGCGAGAAACGCCCCGCCGCCCCCGTGGGGGGGCGGCGGGGATGCGAACCGACGTTAGAAGGGAACGAAGAGACGGACGCCGAGGATGAACAGCGTGTCCTCGGTCCAGCCGACCCCGCCCGCGGGATCAGAGATGAACATCAGGTGGGGCGTCACCTGGAACTTGCCGCCCTCGCTCACCAGCCGGTAGTAGACCTCGATGGTCAGTTCGGTGTCCTCGGGGGGAGCGAAGCCCGCGAGGGGGCCGACCGTCACGGTCTGGAGCGAAATGAAGCCGATGGCGACGCCGATCGTGTCGTCGGGCCGGCTCTCGATCAAGCCCAGGAAGACCGCGCCGATCGACGCATCCATGTCGACGGGATTGAAGTCGCCGCCGTTGGCGTTGATGCGCACGAAGAGCCCGACCTTGTCGGTGGCCATCCAGTCCCAGGAGATGCCTCCGCCAAAGACATCCTCACCCGCCGAAGCCTCGGTGTAGGAGTCGATGAGCGCCAGGAGCCGCACGTTCATGCGGCGGCCGTTCACGTCGCCGGCCCAGGCGAACTGGAAGTAGAGCTGCCCGTTGTTGAAGATCTGGGCGACGGAGTTGTACCAGCCCCAGCTCACGGTGAACTGCTTCTCGGCGCCGAGCTCCACCCACATGTGGAGCCCGAAGACCGACGTGCCGCGCGGGCCGGTGGTGATCCAGCTGATCGCAGGCGCATCGTCGAAGCTGTTGTTGAGGAACTGCGTCAGCTCGTCGTCGGCGAACGCGTTCTGCGAGTTGCGCAGGCGCGGATCGAGGCCGCCCACCTCGTAGTGGACGGCGGTGTCGCCGACCATGAACTGATAGCGGATGCCCGCCTGGTAGACGTCGATGGGCGACGCGTTGAAGGACTGCGTGCCGTCTACGTCGATGCCGTCGAAGAGGCCGGTCGCCGTGGGCGCGCCGATCGGCCCGAAGGGCCCGGTCCCGTTGGCGGGGAAGATGCTTCCGAAGGCCGTCGGATTCCCGCTCGGGCCGGTGTTCGCCACGATGTGGACGAACCCCGACAGCTTGTCGGTGATCTGCATCTCGAAGTCGATGCGCACGTTCCCGTCGCCGATGAGGCGATCCGCCGGCTCGTTGCCGAGCGTGGCCTGCAGCACCGAGACGAACGTGATCGGGATCCGCAAGCGGTCGAGCAGGCCGCGTTCCGCGCCCTCCGAAGACTGCCACGGTCCGCTTTCCTGAAGATAGGCTGAGACCTCCTCGCGAAGGAGCGTCGCCCGCTGCTCACGCAACGAGGCGATCTCCTCCTGCTGCGCCTTCATCTGCGCGCGATTTTCCTTCATCTCCTCGCGGAGCTGTCGGACCTCTTCGCGCAGATCTCCGTCGTCACCCGCCCGCACCGTCGCCGCGCACAACGCGCACGCAGCGACGCACCATTTGAGCATTGCCTTTTGCATGCATGACCTCCGGCCGAAATCCTACGGATTCCCTACCCCAAAAATCAACCGAGGAGAGGTCGCGGGGCCGGCGGGGGGTAGAGAGGGGGGGGGGGGGGGGGGGGGGGTGGAGGCGCCGGGCAGTGCGGCATGGGGGCCTGGAGGAGGTGCTGCGGGGTGACGGA
>JBQTIG010000050.1:0-8583 GCA_052388375.1 Planctomycetaceae bacterium
CCCCGCGCGGGGGGCGCGCCGCGCCACGGCGCCCGCGCGCAGGAGGGCGCGTTACGCAACGCGCCCGGCGCGCGGGCCGGCGCGGGCGTCGTCGAGGTGAGCGAGGCGGGGGCGACGTCGCTCCTGCGCGTGCCGCCGGGCCAACCACCCGAGCTGCTCTGCGCCGACTGCCTGCCGGGGTTTTCCAGCGACGGCGAGCGGCTGGTGGTGCGGCGTGCGGACGGAGCCTACGCGGTCACGCCGACGGGCGCTCTCACGCCGCTCGCGCGGCGCGGCGACCCGGTGCCGGGAACGGCGGGCGCGGTGACGGCGGTCCCCGGGGCGTGGGTGACCGGGGAAGGGGAGATCGTGCTCCACGCCCTCACCGACGATCCGCAGCGCCCGGAGGCGCTCTTGCGCGCGGGCGCCTCCCTCGATCCCATCGCCCTGTGCGGCGCGCCCGCGCCGGGAACCGCCGGCCGGTACGCATCCATCGCGCCCGCCTCGGGGACGAGCGCCGAGGCGATCTTCGGCGCAGCCGTGGAAGGCGATCCCGGGATCGCGGCGGCGGCGTTCGCGGCGTCCGTCGGAGAGGCGGCGCGCCTCGTCGCAGCGACGGGCATGCCCGCCGGGGATCTCCCCGGAGTCATCGCCCTCGACGAGCGGCAACTCGTGGCGGGCGCGGGCGGGCGAGTCATCTCCTTCGCGCGGGTCTTCGACGGCGGGGCGGAGAGGGCGCGCGGCCTCTTCCTCCACGGGGCGGACGGCGCCACCGAGCGCCTGCTCACTCTGGAGGCCCGGCTCACCGGGCTCGCGGGTGCGACCATCGAGTCCTTCCTCTACGAGCCGCGCGAGGCGATCGCAATCGACGCGTCGGGCGGCGTCCTCGTGCATGTCGGGATTCGCCTCGACCGACAGCCGGGCGTCGTCTACGGCGCCCTTCTCTACCGGCCCGCGCGGTGAGGGAGCTTGGAAACGGCGTGACCAACCGGTTCTAGCGAGCCCTTTGCGGCTCACCTCAGTCCGAACACCCGGGGGCCGCGAGACGTTGAGGGGGAAGAGACCGCCCGTGAGCCGCACCGCGATCATCACCATCGCCCTCCTCATCGCCGCCGTAGCCGGGGGGGTCGCGGGCGCCCTCGTCGCCATGGGGAGGAGCGGAGGGGAGGAGAAGCAAGAGGAGCCTACCCCCGGTGGCGCGCGCGAGCCCGCAGGGGCGACGGAAGCGGAGATTCCGGGGCGGGGCCGCTTCTTCGAGACGATCCGCAAGGGCGGGATCGCTGCGCCCGGCCTGGCCTTCACCATCGTCTCGCCTCGCGAGGACGATCAGCTCGCCCCCGAGGGCCCCCCCTCGCTCGAACTGCGGAGCGGCGCGGGGGACTACTCCGTGATCCGCCCCTGGATCGAGGCGCTCGCTCCCCTTCCGGTCGCGGGCGAGGCGGACGATCAGCTTATCCAGGAGGTGGCCGCCGATCTCGACACGGAGTGGCGCACGCTCCTCTCCATCGCGCGCGGTCCCCTGGGCCTTCCCCCGCTCCGCGTCCTGGTGCGTCACTACCCTCGCGCGGAACTCGCGGGCAGCTGCTTCTGCGTGTCGATCACCTACCACACCTGCGCCGACCCGTTGCTGGTGGAGCCGCCCGAGTCCAGGGAGGTCACGCGACCGCGCCGCGTACGCGGGATCCTCTTCGATGTCCACCGCACCTACCAGATCGACGCGGGCACCGCGCGACTCATCGCGGCGGGTGTCGAGGCGCAGATCCAACTGGAGATCCTCCCCGGGGAGGGGTCCGCACGGGAGCGACGCTCTCCCGCGGATCACCTGGGGGAGGGGTCCGTCAAGGAGATCGGGGTCGATCCCATCGCCATGACGCCCTTCCGGCATCTCGCCGGCGGAGTCCGGCGGGGATTCGTATGGTTCGACCGTTCCCTGGGGCTGGGAACGGCCTCTCCCTGGAGCGCCGCCTACCGGATCTCGGGAACGACCCAAGGCATGGACGTGGCCATGAAGGAGAACCTCCCTCCGGCGGTCCTGACCGCGCTCCTCGCGCTGGTCGAGCGCGCCTGAGCGTCTCCTTCTGCCAAACCCGGGGGGGTGGGCGGATAATCCGGCGGGATGCCCCCCGCCCGCTCCATCGCCGAGGCCTACCACCGTCTCACCAACTACACGGCCGAGAACGTGCGGCGCGGGCCGACGCTGGACTGGGCGCAGCAGCCTCCCCCCTTCAAGGAGATCGTCTCGCAGCGCCGCTTCCCCCTCCGCGCCCACCTCCCGTTTCCGCGCGACCCCTTCACGGGCGAGCCCATCGAGGCTCCGCCCCCGCCGCTCGGCCCCCCGCCGGGGCTGGCGGAGCTTTCGCGTCTCCTCTACTTCGCCAACGGCATCACGGGGGCCGTGCGTTTCGAAGGCGGCGGCGGCCAAGCGCTCCGGGCGGCGCCCTCGGCGGGCGCGCTCTACCCCACCGAGATCTACGTGGCGGTGCGCGATCTTCCGGAGCTGGAGCCGGGCATCTACGCCTATCTCGCGCGGGAGCATGAGCTGGTGGCCCTCTGGGACGGGGACTTCACGCCGGACATCCGCCGAGCATGCGGCGAGCCCGCCGCCTTCGCGGACTGCGCCGTTTTCTTCCTCCTGACCGGCGTTTTCTGGCGGTCGGCGTGGCGCTACCAGGAGCGCGGATACCGTCGCGTCCTTCTCGACACCGGACACGTGCTGGGGAATCTCGTCGCCTACGCCCCCGCCGAGCGCTGCTGCGTCGTGCCGGCGGCCGCCTTCGCCGACTCGGCACTGAACGGGCTCCTCTTCCTCGACGTGCAGACCGAGGCGGCGCTCCTCTGCGCAGCGTTGCTCCCCGAGGTGGCGGCGTCGATCCCCGAACCCCTTCTCGCCTCGCGCCCCACCCGCGCGGGCCGCTTGAAGGCGGTCGCCATCGCGTCGCCGGAAGACATCGCCCGCAGCGCGACGTTCGCGCTGCACAAGGGCTCGTCGTGCGAGGGGTGTGAGAAGCGGTCGGAGGGGGGCGGGGCGCGGGAGGCGATCCCGCGGAAGACGATTCCGCTCGAGCGGGACGCCGAACTCGATGCGGCCATCCCCCAGGCCATTCTCAAGCGGAGATCGGCGCGCGCCTACAACGGCGACCCATGCTCCCTGGCGCTCTTGGGCGCGGTGCTCGGCTACGCCCTGGGGCGCGGGGATGAATTCGGCGAAGGGGGCCCGGTGCGGTTCGCGACCCGCGAGGCGGGGCTCCTCGACGCCCGGCTCCTCGCGTTCCGGATCGAGGGCCTCGAGCCCGGCCTCTACGAGATCGAGGGGGCGGGCAGCTGCCTCGCCCGCCTCGCCGCGGGCGCCCTGCAGGAGCAGTTCTTCGAGATCTCCCTCGGACAGGAGATCGCGCGCACCTGCGCCGCCGCGATCGCGCTCTGCGCGCCCGGGATGGAGTCCGTCGCGCGCTACGGCGACCGCGCCTACCGCTACCTGCACATCGACGCGGGTCACGTGGGGGAGCGGCTCCAGGTCGCGGCGGCGGCGCGGAACGCCGGGGCGTGCGGCATCGGGGGGTTCCTCGACGCCACGTCGGCGCGGCTCCTCCAGCTCCCGGCGGAGGATTGGACGCTCTATTGGTTGACGCTGGGCGCCGTGTGACGCGGGCCCGCGGATGAGGACCGCATGCTCGCGGGCTTCCCGCGGCGCGCGGCGCGCGGCCTCGTCGTGGAGCTGGCGGCGGGCATCGTCCCGGGGGCGCAGCGCGCGGCGCCTCCTTCGTGGCGGATGCCGTTCCGTCGCCGGCGGGATGGCGGCTCGGTCGGGTCGAGCTCGACAATGTCCGCGTCGTGTCGCGCGACGGGGGTCCCTGCGGCGGCCGGGCGCTCTCCCCACGGCACCTCCTGGATCACGCGAGCCCGAGGCCCCGGGATTTTTGCTACGCACGGGCCGTTCCGAGGGATATAATAAGTGTCGAAAATACACTTACTAGCCATGAACCCCATCGCCACCGCACCGCCCGCGGCGCTCGCGCCCACCACCCCCCACGATCTCGAGGAGGCGGAACTCGTCGAGCGCATCCGCGGGCTCAAGGCGCGGTACGGCCGGCGCATGGTCATCCTGGGACACCACTACCAGCGCCGGGAGATCATTCATCTGGCCGACTTCAAGGGCGACAGCTTCGAGCTGTCGCGGGCCGCCAGCCGGCAGGAGGAGGCGGAGTTCATCGTCTTTTGCGGCGTGCGATTCATGGTGGAGTCGGCCTGCGTGCTCGCGCGCCCGGACCAGCGGGTCTACCACCCCAACGAGCGCGCTGGCTGCCCGATGGCGGACATGGCCAACCGCGATCTGGTGGAGCAGGCGTGGGAGGAGCTGGAGGCGCGCGGTCTCGCCAAAGGCACCGTTCCCGTCACCTACATGAACAGCGACGTCGACCTGAAGGCGTTCACGGGACGCAATGGCGGGATCGTCTGCACCTCCTCCAACGCGGAGAGGGTCTACGACTGGGCCTTCGCGCGCGGGGAGCGGATCATCTTCTATCCCGACGAGCACCTCGGCCGCAACATCGCCAACCGCAAAGGGATCGAGAAGGAGCGGATGCACGTCTGGGACCCGCGCCTGCCCCTGGGCGGGCTCACCGAGGAGCAGTTCCGGCGTTCGCGGGTGCTGCTCTGGAAGGGCTACTGCCACGTCCACACGCACTTCACGGTGAAAGACATCGAGCGTGCGCGCGAACGCTGGCCCGGCGTGCAGGTGCTGGTCCACCTGGAGTGCACGGAAGAGGTCGTGGCGGCGGCGGACTTCGGCGGCTCCACGTCGGCCATGTGCCGGATCGTGGAGACGGCGCCCCCCGGTTCGGTCTTCGCCATAGGGACCGAGATCAACATGACCCACCGCCTCGCCTTCGACCACCCCGACAAGGGAGTGCACGCGCTCAGTCGCTCGCTCTGCCCCAACATGTACCGGATCAATCTCTACAACCTCTACGACTTGGCGCGCACCCTCGAGGAGCGCGAGCCGATGCGGCTCGCCGAGGACGTACGGCGGGACGCGCGCCTGGCGCTCGACCGCATGCTGGCGGTCCCCTAGGGGGCACATGCCGGGGCCCGCGACCCTCGCCGACAAGCTCGGCCGCCTGATGCGCGACCTGCGCATCTCGGTCACCGACCGCTGCAACTTCCGCTGTCCCTACTGCATGCCGTCGGAGATCTTCGGCGAGAGCTACGAATTCCTGCCGCGCGATCAGATCCTGACGTTCGAGGAGATCGCGCGGCTGGCGCGGCTCTTCCTGGACCGCGGGGTTCGCAAGCTGCGGCTCACCGGAGGGGAGCCGCTCCTGCGACAGGAGCTTCCGCGCCTCGTGGCGATGCTGGCGCGGATGCCCGGCGTGGAGGACGTGAGCCTCACCACCAACGGCGTCCACCTGGCGGGCCTGGCGCGCGAGCTGGCCTCGGCGGGCTTGCGGCGCGTCACCGTGAGCCTCGACAGCCTGGATCCCGCGGTTTTCGCCGCGATGAACGGGAGGGGCCACGCGCCGGAGCGCGTGCTGGAGGGGATCGCCGCGGCGGAGGCGGCGGGGCTCGCGCCGCTCAAGATCAACTGCGTCGTCGTGCGCGGCACCAACGACGCGACCCTCGTCGAGCTGGCGCGGCGCTTCCACGGGACCGGCCACATCGTGCGCTTCATCGAGTACATGGACGTCGGCACGCGCAACGGCTGGAACCTCGAGCAGGTCGTGACCGGCGAGGAGATCGCCGCCCGCATCGGCGCGAGCCTGCCCCTGGAGCGCATCGCGCCCAATTACGCGGGCGAGGTGGCGACGCGCTGGAAGTATCGGGACGGGGGCGGGGAGATCGGAATCATCACTTCGGTGAGCGCTCCCTTCTGCGCCACCTGCACCCGCGCGCGCCTCACGACCGACGGCCGCCTTGTCACCTGCCTCTTCGCCGCCGGCGGTGCCGATCTGCGCGGCCCGCTGCGCTCGGGCGCCTCTGACAGCGAACTGGGCGCCCTCATCGATGGGGTCTGGACCCGCCGGTCCGACCGCTACTCCGAGGAGCGCTCCTCCCGAACCGAGTTCCAGCCTCGCCCCCGCATCGAGATGTACCAAGTGGGCGGCTGAGCGGCCGGGAGGCGGCCGCGCGCGCACTCAGGGCGTGGGGTAGGGGAGGTGGTCGCGCGCGCGCTCTTCCTTGGAGGGGGGGGCGGTCCCCTGGAAGGAGGGGGCGTCCACGCCGAGGCCCCGCAGCGCATCCACGAGGCGGGCCACCGCGCCGGTGGGGATGCGCGACTCCGCGGCGATCTCCCACTCGATGGCGGTTCCGCCGCACTGCGTGGTTGCGATCTCTTCCATGATCCACGCGATCAGCTCACCCGGGTCCTTGGTGCGCTCCTCCCCGATGAGGAACGCGATCTCCGCCGGCTCCCGGACCGGCTCCTGCTCGGACGCGGGTCCGAACTTCGCTTCACGCTCGCCTTCGGCGACGATCCGGATGCGGACGCGGCCCGTCTCGGGCGGCGGCCCGCTCTTCGCGGCGACGCCGCGGTCCAACGGAAGCCACGCCGGGAGCGCGCCCTCCCCGCCCCCCTCCCGTACGATCCCGAACTCCGTGCGGTAGATCTTCGCCTCCGCGGCGGCGATCAAGAGCCACTGCACGTGGCGCCAGGGCGCGCGCTCGTCGATGCGAAGCCGCAATCGAAGAAGCGAGACGCGGGGAGCCTCCTCCTCGAGCTTTCCCGCGGCCACCGCCTTGGTGAGCGCCGCCGCGAGCGCGTCGAGGGAGACGCGCCTCCCGTCCCGGAAGATCTCGCCGGTCGCGGTGAGCGTGAGCTCGAGTCCGTCGCGGGCCGGGTCGACGGCGTGGGCCGCGCGCGGGAGCTGGACCGCGGGCGGCGAAGCCTCCTCGGCGGCGGCGAGGGCGGCGAGGAGGAGGAGACCCGCGTGCGGGAGCTTCATGGCTCCCAGTTTACAATCCCGCGCGCCCCATGGTCTCGCCCGATCGCACGCTGCCGCAGCTCGCCGTCCGCCTGCTGATTTGGACCTTCCTCCTGCTCACGGCGATCTTCGGCCTCGAGCTCGCCTACGACCTTTGGCGCTCCGGTGTCACGTTCACGGAACTCCAGCTCAGCCCGCGGCAGGTACAGGGGCTCGCCTCCACCGTCTCGCGCGCCTTCAACAACCTCATGACGATGGTGCTGGCGTTCATCGCCCTCGCCATCCCGATCACCGCCAACATGTACACCCCCAAGCTGATCGAGATCTTCGTCAGCGACCGGGTGAACATCGCCGCGCTGCTCTTCTTCGCGATCATGGGGGCGCACGGGATCTTCGCGCAGGCGATGGCGTTCGAACAGTGGACGCCGATGGTGCAGTTCGGCATCGCATGGACGAGCGGCGTGCTTGGATTTGCCCTCCTCATCCCCTATTACCTCTACGTGCTGAGCTTTCTCGACCCCGATCGCATCATTCAGCGCGTCACCCAGCGCATCACGGCGGAGTACGGTCCCATCGCGCGCCAGCATGGCCCGCTGGATCCGGCCCGGCGGCGGCTCAACAACCGAATCCTGCACCTCGGCAACGTGATCCTGCGCGCCCTCGACCGCTCCGACCGCGACGTGTCGCTGAGCTCCATCGCCGCGCTGCGCCGCGCCGTGGAGCTCTATCTCGACACCAAGCCGGGCCTCCCCCCCGCCTGGTTCGAGATCGACCCCCGTCTCTTCGTCGGCCTCTCCGAGGAGGCGCTCGAATTGCTGGCGCGCGACCGGACCTGGGTGGAGCACCGCTTCCTGAGCCAACTCCTCCTCGCTTACCAAGCCGCGCTGACGCAAATGCAGGACGCCATCAGCGCGATCTCGGACGTGAACCGCTGCGTCGCGCTGCACGCCCGGGCGCGGGGCGACGTGCAGGCGCTCGAACTCTGCGTGCGGTTCTTCAACACCTACCTGCGATCGGCCGTGCGCAAGCGCGACGTCCACGCCATCTACGACGTCTTCTACCAGTACAAGCTGCTCGCCCGCGATCTCCTCGCCAGCCACCCCTCCGTCGCGCTCTCGATCGCCCGCTACTTCAAGTACTACGCCGAGTTCGCGCGCCACGAGAAGGTGCCCTTCGTCTACGAACTGGCCGCCTCCGACCTCTCCAGCGTGGTGGAGTGCGCATACGGCGTCCAGTCCTCCGCGCGCCGCGAGGTTCTGGACATCTTCCTCTCCTTCGACGCCGAGGACACCACCCTCCGCATGACCAGCGCGCGCGCGCTCCTGGCGGGCTATCTCCTCGACGCCGGCCTCCGGGAGGAGGCCGCCCTGGTCGCCGACCGCCTCTATGCAAGCGATCCCGCGCAGATCCGTCGCGCCCGCCGCAACATCCTCGAGACCACCGAGCCCGCCTTCTGGGAGGTCACCGATCGCCAGCGCAACCTCGATTTCGTCGAGCCCAAGCACCGAGAGACCGTCGCCCGCCTTCTGGCCGACGTGCTCGCGAAACGGCACGAGGAGCCTTAGGGCCTATACCAGTAGGCGTACCGCGCGCCAGGTGATGATCCCCAGGGCGAAGTGCAACATTGCGATGTAGGTCTCCGCCAGCTTCTCCCAGCGCACCAGGATCCGACGGAAGCGGTTCATCC
>JBQTIG010000051.1:0-1762 GCA_052388375.1 Planctomycetaceae bacterium
TCCGCGGAGGTGCGCACGGAGACCTCCGTGCGCCGTCACGCCGCGCTCTGCATCGCGCTCGCGACGTGGGTCGGCGTGTGGGTGCAACTCTTCCGGAGGACGCTGCGGAAAATGTCGTTCGCGGCGCAACTCGCCGCTCTGCGGGAGGAGTTCGTCACGGAGATGGTTTTCGCCTCGGGCCCTCGCACGCAGGGCTCACGCCGAAATGCGAAGGCTCTCGGAACCCTCTTCAGCCGGGCCACTTCCGCCGCATGAGAACCCGCGAAAGGCCAGGTAGATGGTATGATGTCTCATCGTGCGTGGCCGATTCGGACTGGCCTGCGTTGCCGCAGCCGCAATGGTTGCCTTTCTGCTCGTCATGACCGGTCGGGACGATCCCTCCGCGACCCGCACGTCTCGCCTTCTGCCAGACCCGCGGCCATCCCACGCGAATTCTGCATCCGCGCCAACGTTGGACGATGGCGCTGTTCGCGCCCGAGCGAGAGAACTTCTACGAGCAATGGTAACACGATTGCGGGACGCCCGAGCAGACGCCCTTGCGCGACTCGCTTCGCTAGGTCCAATCGCGTTCCCTCACTTCGAGCCCTTCCTTCGACATCACGACTCCCGCATACGCAGCGACGCAGCGCTCGCGCTCGCATTTGAAGGCCTCGCGACACCGGAGGTGATCCTCGGACTTAGCACTATACTCGCATCCAACGAACTTAGAACACAGCTGGCCTTTCGCGGGTTTTCGGGGGTCCGCGCCGGGAGCTGACCCGACGTGCCGGAGGGGGTAACCGGGGATGAAAGAGACACGGCCCGACCAGCCGATCCAACTGAATTGTGAGAATCGGTTGGTTCGGAGGTCGAGCCGTGATCCGTTTCCGGAAGAGATCGGCGTTTTTCGAGATCGCCTGCACCTGCCGCATCGCGTTTTCGAAGCGCTCTTGGCCCTTCGTCCTCGCCACCGCGCTCCCGTGGCTTCTCTGCGCCGGGCAGCGCTGCGTCAGCCGACTGGCCTCCCTGGGGGCGCACCCCAGGAGTGCTTCAGCCTACTACCGCTTCCTCTCCGAGGGCAAGTGGCGGCTCGATCTGCTCTGGCGCTGCCTGTTCCAGCTGGTCGTGACCGCCTTCGGCCTCTCCCACGTGACTCTCGTCTTGGACGACACGCTCTGTCCGAAGTGGGGACGCGGCATTTTCGGGACGGGGACCTTCTTCGACCACGTGGCGCGCCCGCGCCCGGGCTACGTCTGGGGGCACAACTGGCTCGTGCTGGCGGTGGTGGTGCCGCTGGGTCCCGCTGGGTGGGTCGCGCTGCCGTTCTGGATCGCGCTCTACCGGCCGGAGAGGTCCTGCGCGAAGGGGGAGTTCCGCACGCGGCACGAGATCGCGGGGGAGGCTCTGCGACGCGTCCAGGAGTGGTTTTCGGGCCCGGTCCTGCTCTTGGCGGACGGCGCGTACACCAACGGCTCGCTCGTCGGCACCGCCAACGAGCTCGCGATGGCCGTGGTGAGCCGGATCCGGACGGACGCGCGGCTCGAGGAGCTCGTCCCGCCGCGGAAGGAGAAGGGGAAGCGGGGGCGCAACCGGACGCACGGGCTTCCGATGCCCAGGCTCTCCGCGCTCGCGCGGAGCGACGCCTGCTTCGAGAGAAAGGCGGTCACGATCTACGGGAAGACCGTGACGCTGCTGCTCCGAGAGGTCGTCGGGTTCTGGGAGCCGCTCTCCTGCGCGGTGAAGGTCGTGATCGTGAAGGACCCGCGCCGCAAGCGGAAGACGG
>JBQTIG010000052.1:0-18053 GCA_052388375.1 Planctomycetaceae bacterium
GGGTAGGTTGGCACTACATCGCCTCCGGAAACGCAGAACCCCGAGATTCGCCGCGGCGCTGCGTTCCACGCACGACGGACGCCCGGAAACGGCCTGTTTTTGCCTTCAACTGTTCAAGTTGGGCTAGCGCGGCGCGTCCCCCGCCGATGCGACACGAGGGTTGTCCGCGCGGGCGGGCGCGCGGTAGGATCGCGCCGGCATGACGGCACGACGCATCGACGGCAACGCGATCGCGCAAGAGATCCGGCGGGAGGTGAAGGCGGGCGCGGAAGCGCTACGCCGGGCGCGCGGCGTCACCCCCGGGCTCGCCACGGTCCTCGTGGGGAGCAATACCGCCAGCGCGCTCTATGTCTCCATGAAGCGCAAGGCCTGCGCGGAGTCGGGGATCGCCAGCTTCCCCAACGAGCTCCCCGCGGCCGCGTCGCAAGCGGAGGTCCTCGCGCTGGTGCGCCGTCTCGGAACCGACGCCGCGGTGCACGGCATCCTCGTGCAGTTGCCGCTTCCGGCCGGGATCGACGAACGGGCCGTGCTCGACGCCGTCCCGCTCGCCAAGGACGTGGACGGGTTCCACCCGCTCAACATCGGCGCGTTGGCCATGAAGGGGCGCGAGCCGGAGTTCGTCCCCTGCACCCCCAACGGCGTGGTCGAACTGCTCCTGCGCACGAAAACGCCGATCGACGGAGCCCACGCGGTCGTCCTCGGGCGCTCGAACATCGTGGGGCTGCCCGTGGCGCTCCTCCTCCTCCAGCGCAACGCCACCGTCACCGTCTGCCATTCGCGCACGCGCGACCTCGCCTCGATCACCCGCCAGGCGGACATCCTCGTGGCCGCCATCGGGCGGCCGCGCTTCGTGAAGGGCGACATGATCCGGCCCGGGGCCACCGTGATCGATGTCGGCGTGAACACGATCCCCGACCCGACGCGCACCAGCGGCAAGCGCACCGTCGGCGACGTGGACTTCGAGGGCGCCCTCGAGGTCGCGGGCGCAATCACGCCGGTTCCCGGCGGCGTCGGCCCGATGACGATCGCCATGCTTCTCGCCAACACCCTGCGCAGCGCCTCTCGCTAGGAGTCTGCGTCACGGGTGCCATCCCGGATCGTGGGGGTGGTTGCAAATAGTACGGGCGCATGGAGTCGATTTTTCGGACGTATGAAGCCGGACCAGGCGCTTTTGATGCCCGGCTCGCCGCGGGAGTGGCTTCCCGAGGGGCACCTGGCGCATTTCATCTCGGACACGGTGGATCAGCTGGACCTGGCCGCCTTCTACGAGCGGTACCTGAAGCGAGAGCACGAGAAGGGGGAGAAGCCCTATCACCCCCGGATGCTGCTGAAGGTGCTGATCTACGGCTACTGCGTCGGGATCGTGTCCTCCCGCAAGATCGCGGGGGCGATCGAGGAGCTGGTGCCGCTGCGGTACCTGGCGGCGGGGAACGCCCCGAACCACCGGACCATCGCCCGCTTCCGCGAGCAGAACCACGGGCACTTCAATTCGGTCTTCGCCCAGGTGGTGGAGGTCGCCCGGGAGAGCAACCTGATCACGCTGGGGACCTTGGCGGTGGACGGGACGCGGGTGAAGGGGAACGCGTCGAAGCACAAGGCGATGAGCTACGGCCGGATGCAGGCCGCCTCGAAGAAGCTTCGCCAGGAAATCCGGAAGATCACCCGTCTGGCGCAGGCGACGGACAAGGCCGAGGACGAGCAATTCGGGCCGGACTTCCGGGGGGACGAGCTCCCGGAGGAACTGCGGTCGCGGAAGGCCCGGCTGGCGAAGATCAAGGAGGCGATGAGGCGCCTCGAGAAGAAGCAGGACGAGGAGGACGGCGATTCGGGGAGGGGAAAGGGAGATCGCGGGCCGAAGCTGAAACGGCCCAACGGCGTGCCTCCGGACAAGGCGCAGGCCAATTTCACCGATCCGGAAAGCGCCATCACGAAGACGGCCTCGAAGAGCTTCGAGCAGTGCTACAACGGCGAGATCGCGGTGGATGCGAAGCAGAAGATCGTCGTGGCGGCGGACGTGACGGCCTGCGCGGCCGACGTCGACCAGCTGGTCCCGATGGTGGAGGCTGCGGAGCGCAACACGGCGCTGAAGGCGAAGCAGGTGCTGGCCGATGCGGGCTACAAATCGGAGGACAACCTCCGTGCGCTCGAGCAACGAGGGACCAGGGGATACGTGGCCCTGCGGAAAGGCGAGACGGCTCCGGAGGGCGTCCCTTCGACCCAGCCCGCCACGGCACGCATGAAGCGACGCCTCGCGACGGAGACCGGTCGAAACGCTACAAGCGACGCAAGACGGTTGCCGAGCCGCCCAGCGGCTGGATCAAACGGATCCTAGGCTTTCGATCCTTCTCGCTCCGGGGCCTGGAGAAGGTCCGGGGCGAGTGGAATCTCGTGTGCCTGGCAGGCAACCTGCGACGGATGAACGGGATGATCGCGTGGCGATAGGCGGGGAAGCGTCGCTCGAGGACGCCGCCAGAGCAGAGCGACGCGCCGAATGGTCCCTGGCGCTGGTCGGCGAGACCGCCCCCGAGGGACCTTCCTCCGACTTCGTACCTCGGCCGGCCGCTCGCTGATCCAGGAAGCGCACTTCTCCGCCACTTCCTTGCCGTCTGGCGACCCGTGGCGCAGACTCCTAGCGGTCGCGGGCGAGGACGTACTCCGCCGCCTGGCGGAGCGCCGCGCGCTCGGGGGTGTCGGGCAGATTCTCCAGCAGCACGCGCGCCTCGTCGACCAGCGCTTCCGCGGTGGCGCGCGCCGACCCCAGGGCGTCGTACTCCTGCAGAAGCGGTCGGAGCGCCTCCCGCGCCTCCCGCGTCCCGGCGCGGATCGCCTCGCGCAGGCGCGCGCGGTCGCCCGCGGAAGCCTTG
Source organism: Planctomycetaceae bacterium (assembly GCA_052388375.1). GTDB lineage: Bacteria > Planctomycetota > PLA2 > PLA2 > PLA2 > JBQTIG01. Next base: position 2,865 of record JBQTIG010000052.1, read on the forward strand.
GCGCGGAGCCGGAGGAGCGGGAGCGTCATCTTCGCCTTGTCGAGATCGGTTCCGAGCGACTTGCCCACCGCGGACTCCTCGCCGGTCAGGTCGAGGATGTCGTCGATGATCTGGAAGGCGCAGCCGATCCGCAACCCGAAGGCCTCCAGGAGCTCCGCCTGGGCGGGCGGCGCCCCGGCCAGGACGGCGCCGCAGCGCAGGGCCGCTGCGTAGAGGGCCGCCGTCTTGTCCTCGATGATGCGGAAGTAGGTCTCCTCGGAGAGCTCCGGGTCGTTTCTGTGATGCACCTGGAGGATCTCGCCCCGGCAGACGACGGTGACGATGTCCGAGAGGTATCGGGCGGGAAAGCGGTCCTTGAGTGCAGCCGCCTCCTTGAACGCCGTGGCGAAGAGGTAATCTCCCAGGAGAACCGCGGTCTCGTTCCCGCACCGCCGGTTGATGGTCTCGACGCGACGTCGAAGGAACGATTCGTCCAGGATGTCGTCGTGGACCAGGGTGGCGGTGTGGATCAACTCCACGATGGCGCCCACGGTCCTCTGTTCGGGCCTCAGGTCGCCGAACATCCGGGCGGCGAGGAGGGTGAGCGCCGGCCGGAGCCGCTTGCCGGAGAAGCGCGAGACGTGGGCGATGAGCGCCTCGAGGGGCTCCGCCCGCGAGCGGAGCATGCGGGCCAGTTCCACCTCGACTCCTTCCAGATCGTCCCGGATCGGGGCCAGCACGGCTTCGAGCGCGGCGGCGGTTCCGGTCACCATGCGGCGACCCATCCTACCGGTTCGCGGGGCGGCGGCCCACCGATTCCCGGGCCCACGCCAGCAGAAACCTGGCGATCCCTTCGACGTCTCCCGGATCGAAGCGAGGAGGGGGGCGGGGGTCGGGGAACGGGCTCACGACGGCGAGGAGCGTCGCATCGGAAGCGGAGATCACCGGGGGGACCGCGGCGTCGCGCCGCACCTCGATCTTGGGGAGCGGCGAGGCCTTGAACCCCTCCACCAGCACGAGGTCGCACGCGGGGAAGAGCTCCTCGAGGAGGCGCATCGGGTCCTTGCGGTCGAGGCGGAAGCGCAGCGCGCCCTCCGTCGCCGACGCGATCGCGACCCGCTCCGCCCCGGCGCGGAAAACCCGGTCGGTGTCCTTGCCCTCGTGATCCATCTCGAAGGAGTGGGCGTCGCTCTTGAGGAAGCCGACCGAACGCCGCGCGCGGCGCAGGATCGGGCAGAGGGACTCGATGAGGGTCGTCTTGCCGGCTCCGGAAGGGCCGACGAACGTGACCGCCCTCACGATTCGGACCGGGTGATTTGCTCGCGATTCTCGCGCCACCACTGCTCCCAACGCGCCCGGTCCTCCCCGAACTTCTGCCCCGTGAGGTGCTCGAGCTGCCCGGCCGCCGTTCGCCGCGCCGTTTCGTTCTCGCCGCGAAGGGCATGGATCAAGATCCCGATCGCCTCCACCTTCACCTCCGGCCTCACCGCCTTTCCCGCCCGACCGGTGAGGGCCCGTAGCGCGCCGACCAGCTGACCGATGTGCGCGCGCGTGCGCACCCCCTCGATGAGCCCCAAGGCCGTCGCGATCAGGACGAAGGGGATCGCCAGGTGGTGCGCGAGGTTGTCCCCGAAGCCCGGGGGCGGCTTCACCAGGAAATAGACCGCCAGCACCAGGAGGACCAGGGCCAGGAGGAACACGCTCGCCGTTCTGGACACGCCTCTCCTTCCGCGGGGCGGCCCGACCCCCGTGGCGAGGGCCCACGGAAACCGCCCCGGAATCCGCTAAATGTTTGGCACTCCATGGTTTGGAGCTAGAATTCCGAAGTATCTTACAGACTCGCCCAACGACATTCACCCATGGCCTACCGGATCATCGAGACCTGCATCGGTTGCACGGCGTGCTCGAAGAAGTGCCCCGTGGAGTGCATCGCGGGGACTCGCAAAGAGCTGCACATCATCGACCCCACGCTTTGCGTGGATTGCGGCCTCTGCGGCTATGTCTGCCCGGTCAACGCCATCCTGGATGACCGGGGCGAGATCGCGGTCCGCCTCAAGCCCAAGGAGCTGCGCAAGGCCAAGGTGGACCCCGATCTTTGCACCGGTTGCGTGTTTTGCGTGGACGTCTGCCCCTACGATGCCCTCGCCATGGTCGATTACGACTCTTCCCCCGGGGTCAACATGGTGGCGGTGGTCGACCAGGACAAGTGCATGGGGTGCGACCACCTCTGCACCAGCGTCTGCATCAAGAACGCCATCGAATTGCACTTCCTCACCGCCGAGAAGACTCCGCAGCCTGCGGGAGCCTGATCTCCGGCACCCTCCCGTGCTGCGAAGGCGAGGAGGCTCCGCCGAGCTCACCCCTTCCGCTGCAGCTGGAGCCCCACGAGGAAGATCGCGACGCCCCCGATCAGCAAGCCCAGCTCCCACGACATGGCATCCCTGCCCCCCTGCATGCCAAGCAGCAGACCCACCAGCAATACGATGAGGGCGGCCGCTTGAAGGCCCCTTCCGAGGGAGCGCATGCGTGAGGATGCTAACCCAATCCCGGGCCCCTGGCTACGCGGTGGACTCCCCCCCAGCGGCAATTCCGCCACAATGCGCCGCTTGCGCATCTCGTTTCTTTCACGATACTTGGGTGTGCGTGTGGCGGATTGGCGTTTTCTTCTTGTCGGCATCGCTCGCCGCCAGGGCTGAGGACGCGAGTGTCGAGGTGGTCTGCAGACGCACGGCCACCGCTCCTCGCATCGACGGGCGCCTGGACGAGGCCGACTGGGCCCAGGCAAGCGCGCTGAGCGTCGGAACCAAGGCCCACCTCCACCCGGCCTACGCCGCCGATTGGAGCGGGCCTGCCGACCTTTCGGCGACGGTTCGCGCCCTGATCACCGGCCTTGACCTCTATCTCGGCATCGACGTCACCGACGATGTCCACCTGCACGAGAGCGGTCGCCCCTGGTGGGTCGGGGACTCCGTCGAGCTCTTTTTCGACACCAGTCTGGAGCCGGGGGACGACGACAGCCAGTACAGCAGCGACGACTTCCAACTGTTCCTGACCCCGTTCCATCAGGGCCAACGCTGGGGCGTCGTCGCCCGCGCCGTGACCGCGCGCTCCCCCGACGGAGGACTCCGTGGCGTGCGGATCGAACGTCAGGTGCGCGGCGAGGGCTACACCCTCGAGTGCAAGATCCCGCTGCTCAATCTCGAGCCGCTCGTCCCCGACGCCGAGGGAAGGATCGGATTCGATCTGGCGATCAACGACGTGGATCGCCCCGGGGATTCGCGCCCCGAGTCCTACCTGACGCTCTCCGGGCGGTTCGATCTGTTCAGCGTGCCGGCGAACTTCGCCCGCCTCCGACTCGGGGCCCGGCCCCCCCGCCCCCTGCCCCCGGCCCTCGAGGCGGAGCGCTACCTGACCTGGTTCGGCGTGGGAGCGACGTTGCTCGCGGTCGTGTTCCTGGCGTGGATCCTCGGGCGCATGACGAAACGACTCGCGCCCAGCCGCAGGAGCAGGACGCGCGTCCTGGCGCTTTGCCTCGCTACGGCCGCCGCCCTCTCGGCGGCGGTGCCGCCGGGCGCTCGCTGGATCGACGAGGGGAACGTGCGAAGCGCGGCCAAGGATGCCCTCGCGGCCGCCGAAGCTGCCGCCCAGGGGTTCTTCGCGGTGGACGACGCCGCCGGGGAGCAGCAGGGAGGGCAGGGGGAGCGTCTGCACGCGCTTTTCCGCGACGGGCGGGTGCGCATCCGACCCCGCTATCGCTACTCGTTCTTGCCGCTCCGGCCGGACGCCCGCGCCGTGCCGCCCTCCTGGAGAGAGCCCGGGCCCCAGAAGTACTCCGTGCGCATCGAACCGGGAGGGGAGCTGGCGTTTCCCCTGGAGGGTGCGCCCGCTCCTCCCGAGTTCCGCCTCGATCTCTCCATCGTGCCCCCGATCTATCGGGAAGGCGCCGCGCCGGCCTCCGAGATCCGTCTCGAATTCGCGGAGGGGCCGCCGATCCTGCTTCGGCCGCTCCGCGAAGCAAGCGTCGTGGCCTATCTCGAGGTTCCCTCCGAGCGTGTCGGCGCGCCGTTGCGTCAACTGCGCGTGAGGAGCCTCCTCGCCCAGAGTCCCATGCTCGTCGAGGCGCTCTACTCCCGGGACGACGCCGGCCGCATCTCCAGCTGGCCCCTCCCCCTCCCCTCTCGCTCCGGCGTCCCCCTCGATTTGGGCCGCGGAGCGGGGGAGCAGCGTCTCGTGGCGCTTGCCCCCCGGGGCACCCACGCACTGAAGGGGATCGACCGGGCGGGGCACCGGCTTTGGCTCGCCGTCGCCGCGCAGGGAGCCTACCCCCACTCCGCCTACGGCCAGGATGCGGCGCGCATCGTCGTGCGCTACGCCGACGGACTAGCCCCCGCGGAGTCGCTCCTTCAGAACGGGAGAGACATCCAGGACCAGCAACTGATCTATGCCCAGCTCGCGGGAGAGCCGGAAGTGGTGTTCCTGGAGGCGAGCCCCCAGGATCCCTCCCCCGCGCACTTCACGCTTTACTCCCTCCCTCTCGATCCACGTCGCCGCGTGGAGAGCGTGGAACTCTCCGATCTCGGGGTGGTGAGTTCGCTGCGCATCGCCGCGGTCACCTTGGGGGAACGGTCGAACGCCGCGCCGCCGCCCGCGAGTGGGCTCGTGCTCCAGGAGGACCTCTTGGGGCTCCGGCCCGAGACCGCATCGAGGATCGCAGGCCGGCCTCTGTCGGTGCGCACCCCGGATCGCGTGATCGGGTCGCGCACCGAGTTCCCCGGATTCAGCGCCTCCATCCCCCTCACGTTCGGCTCCGGGGAAGAGGGCGCGATCGATCTGCGCCTCCGACGTTCCCCGTGGGTCCATGCCATCCTCGAGGGGGACGAGCTGTGGAAGGGCGGCGGCGCCGTGCTCCTTTCGGCGGCGCTTGTCGTCCTGGGCGCCGACCTGCTCCGCCGGGCGCGACATCTGCGCGTGAAGATGCTCGCCGCCCTCGGGTCCGCCACGCTCATTCCCCTCGCGTTCCTTCTGTTGGCGCTCGCCCGCCTCATCGGTGCGCACGAGGAGCGCACGCTCCGGGAAGTGACCCTCGCGGACCTGCGCACGATCCTGGAACGCATCCAGCGGGCCCCGGCTCAGGCGCGAGCCCTCGCCGCGCGCGCACGCGACATGCTCGAAATCGCCGGCGAGGCGGGTACGCCCGCTCACGAGCATCTCCTGCGCAGCGTCCGCGGGGAGATCGAGGCCGCGGGGGCGTTCCTCCGCATCCCCGATGTGGATGCCTCCTCCCCGTCCCGATTGGGGAACGCCTCCTTCTTCGACGCCCTCTCGCGGCCAGGGCTCTACTATTCCCCCTGGGACGGGCTCGTCGCCTTCGGACTCGAGCGGGCTCCGCGCTTTCGACGCTACATCGTCGGCCTCCCCTCCGCCTCCATCATCGGGGAGTCGCCCTCGCCCGACGTCTCCCTGGTCCTCTTCGGGCCCGACGGCGAGGCCTTGGCCGCCTCCGGCGATCTGGGTCCGGAGTTCGCCGCGGGCGAGCTCCTGGGCGGCGCCACGCAGCGTCGCGGAACCCTCATGCGTCTCGAGAACGCGCTCTACGAGGAGCGCACCCGCCTGCGCGACGAGACGGTCGCATGCGCGCACGATCTCGTGCGGGATCGAGGGCGCGTCGTCGGCATGCTGGGGGTCTACCGCTCACGAGCCGCGACGGAGAGCGCCAAGAGCGTCCTGGTGCGCACGGTGTTCGGAGCCGGCATGGCCGCCGTCCTCCTCGTCATCGTGGTGGGAGGGAGCCTCGCCGACCGCGTGAGCGCGCGCCTCCGGCGCGTGACGTACGCGGCGCGCACGCTGGCCGAAGGGGATCTCTCCCTCCGGGTGCCGGTCGAGGCGTCCGACGAGATCAGCCGCCTGGCCATCTCGTTCAACACCATGGCCGATTCCCTCGACACCCGAGTGCGGCAGCTCACCGAGCTCCACACGGGACTCCAGGCGCTAACGGGCGCTCTGGACCGGCGCGAGGTGGCGGCTACCGCGGTCGCCCTGCTGGAGCGGTCCACCGGCGCGTGCTCGGTGGCGGTCGCCGCGATGGACGTGGCCACCGGGAGGATCGAGCTCCTCGCGCGGCGCGGCGAGCCCCCGGCGCTCCCTCCCCGCGTTCCCGAGACCGGGTTGCTGCGCAGGGCGGTGGATGCGCGGGGACCCGCTTCCGACAACGGGGAGGCCTGCATCCCCCTGGTCGCGGCCGCGCGCATCGTTGGGCTCGCCCACTGCTCGGGATTCGGCGCCACGCTCCTTCCCGACTTGAAGTTCCTCGATTCGCTCGGGCGCCAGATCGGCATCGCCCTCGAGAACGCGCGCCTCTACCAGGTCGCGGTCACCGACGAGCTGACCGGTCTCTACACGCACGAGTTCTTCGTGCGACGACTCCGCGAGGAGGTGGACCGCGCTGCCGCGGGCAGCCGCCCGCTCAGCCTCGTGCGCGTGGGGATCGAGAACCTCGCCACGCTCACGGCCTCCCTGGGACAGGAGGGCTGCGCCCGCCTCGTCGCCGAAGCGGCGGCTCTGGCCAAGCGAGCCCTCCCCCGCCGCAACGTCATCGCCCTCCGCGACGAAGGGGAACTGGAAGTGCTCCTCGTGGAGGGGGACGAGACCGCGGCACGCGCAGCCGCCGACGCACTCGCGGTCGCCCTGGAGGAGTTGCGCTCCCATCTTCCGGCGGGCGGTCCGCGGCCCGAATTCGCGTTCACCACGGTGAGCTACCCCGCCGACGGCGCCTCCGCGCGCATCCTCCTCGACGCGCTCCGCCGCGGCGCCGCGACCCGGATCGCCGTCGACGCCGCCCGCGCGGTGGAGCTCTCCGTTCCCGCGCGCTACGGCGTGATCGTGGCGCGCAGCCCGAGCCTGCGTCCCGCCCTGGAGGTCATCGCGCGCGTGGCGCCGACGCGGGCGACGGTCCTCCTGAGTGGCGAGACCGGAACGGGAAAGGAGGTCCTCGCCGACCTCATCCAATGCAACAGCGACCGCCGGGAAAAGCCCTACGTCAAGGTGAACTGCGCCGCGATCCCGGAGGGCCTCCTCGAAGCGGAGCTGTTCGGGCACGAGCGTGGAGCGTTCACCGGCGCGGAGCGCAGGCGCATCGGCCGTTTCGAGGAGGCGCACGGCGGCACGCTGCTGCTCGACGAAGTGGGGGAACTGCCGCTCGCCGTGCAGGGCAAACTCCTGCGGGTACTCCAGGAAAAGCGCATCACGCGGGTGGGCGGGAGCGAGTCGGTGGAGGTCGACCTGCGCCTCCTCGCCGCTACGAACCGCAGCCTGGAGCAGGCGATCCGGCAAGGCACCTTCCGCGAAGATCTCTACTACCGGATCCATGTCATCGAGGTGCGGGTGCCCCCGCTCCGCGAGCGCCGGGAGGAGATCCCGCATTTCGTGGAGCACTTCCGGCAGGAGTTCAACCGGCGCCACGGTCTCCAGGTCGCCGCCTTCTCCCCCGAGGCGCTCGACGCCCTCTACGCGCACGCCTGGCCGGGAAACGTGCGCGAGCTGCGGAACGCGCTGGAGCGCGCGATGCTCGTCGCGGCGGGACCGACGGTGGAGCGGCAGCATCTGGCGCTTGCCGCCGTCTCCACGCCCCCGCACCCCTCCCCCGTCGTGGGCGGCCTCACGCCGCGTCAGGAGCGCATCCTGGCTCGCGCGCGGCTCTCCGGGGCCATCGCCAACAACGATGTCGTGGCCCTCGAGGGCGTTTCCCCGCGGACCGCTCTCCGCGAGCTGGACGGGCTGGTCCAGCGCGGCCTGCTCCTGCGCCAGGGCAGGCGCCGCGGGGCCCTCTACCGCCCTGGCGAAAGCGACGCCGCGGCGCCGGCAGGCGAAACCGGGACCGGCTGAGCCCTCCCTCGTCGGCGCGCGCCCGCGCGGCCGGGAGAGGCCGGCTGGGGTCGTCGCCTCGACCCTACCGCGCCGCGCGGCCCTCGAAGATGAACCGGATCCGCGACTCCGCCTTGGCCGAGTCGGGGCCGCCGAGGCGGATGTGCTCGCGGTACTCCTCCACCGCGGGAGCGTACTCCCCCTCGAATTCGTGGATCGCCGCCAACTTGTAGGCGATCAGCGCGAGCAGCGGACGTTCGCCCGCGGCCTCCGTGCGCGCGCGCGCAAGCTCGACTTTCGCCTGCTCCCGTTTCCCCTCGTGCTGGAGGCAGTCGGCGAGGGCGACGCGCACACGGGCGTTCCCGGGCGCAAGAGCGAGAGCCTTGCTGTAGGAGTTCGACGCGGCGACAACCTCGCCGGTGGCCCAGTAGGCGACGCCCAGATTGGTCCAGACCGCAGCCTCCCCCGGAGCCAGCCGGGAGGCGTCCCGCAACGCGCGGATGGCGCGGTCGTGGCGCCCGAAATAGAGGTGGTTCTCGGCGAGGTTCACCAGGGAGGGGACCGAAGCGGGATCGATGTCGAGGGCCGCCTCGTACGCGACGCCCGCCTCCTTGCGCAGCTCGTCCCGATCGGCGTAGTCCTCCGCCAGGTCCGCGCGACGGCTGAGGATGTAGCCGAGCGTCAGGTGGGCCTCGGCGCAGCGCGGATCGAGGGAACGCGCGCGTTCCGCCTCCTCGCGGGCGCGCACGAGGATGGCGCGCGCCTCCTCGTACCCGCGCGTCGCCGCGTCGAAGCTGCCGAGCTCCCGCTCCTCGTGGGACCGCTCCACGACCAGGTCGCAGGCGCGCAGTTCGACGTCGGCGAGGGCGAGCCACCAGAGCGGCTGCTCGGGTTCCCGATCCGCGGCGAACTCCAGCACACCCCTGAGTCCCGCGAGGTCGTCCGTTTCCAGAGTCGCGAGGGCGATGAGGATCCCGGCCTGATCCGGCGAGAAACCGGCCGGCGGCGGCTGATAGCGTGCCACCGCGGCCTCCGGCCCCCGGGTGGCGGTGGCGATGCGGAGCCGCGCGAGATGGAGTCCCAGGCGGAGAGGATACCGGCCGCACAACTCGTCGAGGATCCGCAGCGCCTCCTCCCCCTCGCCGGAGCGGCTGAGCGCGAGCGCCTCCCCGTACGCGGCCCGGACGGCGGGGGGAAGGTCGGAGCCTCCGGGGACATAGCCCGATCGCGGCACGCTCGCGCAGGCGGTGAGCAGGAGGAGCGCCAGCAAGCCGGCCGCGCGGAGCATGCTCCCCATCCTAAGGGGTCCATCCCCACTGCTGACAGGAGCGCCCCGGGCTTCTACCATCGTGGGGATGGCGCGGCCCGAGATGACGCAGCTCGAGAGGGCGGGACTTCGATTCCAGATCGCCGTGGCGGAGGAAGCCCTCACCCTGCGCCCGCGCGATGCTGATCTGCTGCGGTTCCTGGCGCACGCGTACACCCTCGTCGGACGTCTGGAGGATGGGCTGCGCGCCGACCGCCGGCTGACGGAGCTGCTGCCGGGCGACCCGCGCGTGCGCTACAACCTGGCCTGCAGCCTTGCGCTCACGGGGCGCTTGGCGGAGGCGCTAGAGACCCTGAGCGAGGCGCACGGCCTGGGATTCGCCGATCTGGAGCTCCTGCTCCAGGACGAGGATCTCGCGGCGCTGCGCTCCGAGCCCGGCTTCCCGGCGGTCGTCGAAAAGGTGCGACGCTCCCAGGGCGGGCCGGCCTCGTGAAATGACGCGCGGGCCACGTGGGCCCGCGCGTTTCCCTCCACCGGCGGCTCCGCTCTACATCTCTTCCGAGCGGATCCGCGCCAACCAGGCCTCCCACTGCTGCACAGCTTCCGCGCGCGCCTCGGGCGCGGCGTTGTGCTGGTAGCCGAAGTTCTGGCCCGTGAAATCCTGCAGCGCCTCGATGCACTTGAAGCGGTACTGGATGCGTTCGTCCGAGAGGCCGGAGACCAGCACGGGGTAGCCGGCGCGGGAACCCATCGCGCCCAAGGCGGCGGCCGCCTCGTACCGCACGAAGGCAACCTCGTCGTTCAGCACCGGGACGAGGCTCGGCACCGTCTTGGTGTTTCCGATCCGCCCGAGGACGTAGCAGCAGCCCATCCGCGTCATCGGATCGGCATCCTTGAGTCCCCCGACGACCACGGGCACGGCCTGTTCGCCGTAGGCGGCGATGCGCTCCAGGTTGGAGATCAGCGTGGTCCCGGTCTGGTACTTGATGTTTTGGACACGCGCTTCCAGGCGCGCGCGGGTGACCGGATTGCTCTCGGCGCCCGGGGGATTCGACCCCTCCTCGGACCGGCTGTTGGAACTCGAAGAGCAGGCTCCGAGGAGCGCGGCTGCGATCAGGACGACCATTCGGATCGACATCGGCAAACCCTCCAGGTGGCCGCGGAACAAGCGGCTCTATCCGGGAGTTGCTATCGACCGAAACGTACGTCCATCTTTAACGACAAGCCGGAATTCCTGCGGGGGGGGGCCATCCAGGCGGGCCGACACCACGGTCACCTCCCCCCCCTCCCCCTCGTCGGCCCGGCCCTCCCGGTAGACCCGGCTGGAGAGATCCGGCAGGAGAAGCAGTTCGGTCGGCACCCGCAGGAGGCGCATGCCGCCGGGGAGGAGCCAGCTTCTACGGCTGCCGTTCTGACGCGTCACATGGAACGCCTCGGCCTCGAAGGTGAGGAGGAGTTTCTCGCCCAGGGCATGGCTATCCGCCCTCGCCGAGGTCACGCGCGAGACGAGGAAGCGCCACGCGGTTTCGCCCTCGAGGAAGGCGGGCACCACCTCCGGCCGCCCGCGCACGGTGAACCCCGCGAGGGGATCCTCGCGCGGGAGCGGGATGGGCCTGCCCACCTCATCGTCCGGCGCAGGCCGCGGCGTAGCGCAGGCGCCCAGGAGAAGCAGCAGCGGGAGGCGCTTCACGCGCGCCTCCTCCGCCAGGCGCCACAGACGAGGCAGAGCAGCGCGCCGAGCAGGCAGGTCTGTGGTCCCGGGCCGCTCCGCGATCCCACCTCCCGACGGGGCAAGGAGGGACCCTCCGAGAATCGCCCGCCGCTGGAGAGCGCGATGCTGGCGGCGATTCCGCGACAGGGCGAGAGGCCGAAGAGCTCCTGCGCTTCGGCGGGCGGGACCACGACCTCCGCATCGAGGTAGGAGACGCGCAGCGCACCCCGCTCGGGATTCTCCTGTCGTGCGCGAAACCGCCCCGGCCCGGCCGGGCGGGCGACGATCGGTACGCCGGATACATCAAACGCCGCACGCACCGCGGAACGAGCCTCGAGGAGGAGGGCCGCGCCGTCCCGCGTGGCGGTCAGGCTCACGCGGCCGCTGGGCGTGGGTCGCGCGCAAGCCGCGAGAACCGCGGGAAGTGCGGAGGCCAAGGAAGGGTTGGCTGAGGGATCGGCCGCGAGTTGCACGACACGGGGGGCGGAGGCCCATGCCCCGACCAGCGGCACCTCGCCGGCGGTCAGGACGATGCGCTCCCCCATCCCCTTGGGGTAGAGGCGTTCGATCTCCCGGAACTCGCCTCCCTCGAGCGCCGCTCCGGCCAACCACTGGGGAGACGCGGCGGAACCGGAGCGCAGGGGCCCCGCGATCCTCCGCTCGGGGTGCTCCGCCTCCGCACGCGCGAGGGCCTCCTGCAACGCTTCCGCGTCCGCCGCCCGGAAGGAGCGGCGGAACAGGTCCACGGGCAGCTGCCCCTCCCCCACCAGGATCGCCGTACTGGACGCGCCCGCCGCTTCGAGGGCCAGGATCCGCTCGCGAAGCGCGTCGCGCGATGGATCGAGCCAGGCGCCGTCGCTCACCACGTAGAAGCGAAGCTGCCTGCCCGCGGCCTGCTCGAAGAGGCGGGCCGCTGCCTCCAGCGCGGGCAGGAGCCGGGTGTTGCCGCGCGGTACGATCGCGCGCAGCGCCTCGGCGGGATCGCCCACGCTCTCCCACCGGGCGGCGCTCTCCACGGAGCCCCGGAACAGCACGTAGGCGACGCGGTCTGCGGGATCGAGCAGCGCCAGGAGAGCGCGCACCGAGTCCACGAGAGCGTCGGTGCGGTCCGTCATGCTGCCGGAATAGTCGAGGGCGAGCACGACGGAGCGCCCCCCCGGCGGCGTGGCTGTCAGCGGGAGCAGGCGCGCAAGCGGCTCGCCCTCGCGGGCGCCCGCCCCCACAACGCAGAGGCCCGCCCCGCCGTCCACCAGGGCCGCGATCGCATCCTGGGCGGAGAGGGGCAGGACGCTAGGGCCGAGCAGGATGGCGTCGAGGCGCGCCGCGAACGCGCGATCCGCGAGGCGCGAGGCGACCTCGTCAGGCCGCAGCACGATCGTCTCGAGGGTTCCCCCGGTCACGGATCCCCCGATGACGAGGGCAAGGGGACGGTCCCCGACCCGAAGCGTCGCCTCCCGCTCGTCCTCCGCGCTTCCGCCCGGCCCGGGCCCCAGCCTCGCGCGAAAGCGCACGACACCCTCGCGATCGACGCGGTCCCAGAACCGGGCCCGTGCACGCCCGCCGCGGTCGAGCCGGAACGCCTGGGGCGCGCCAACGGCTGCGCCGTCGCGTTCGAGGGCAACCCAGAGCACCCGCTCTGCCGCCTGGGCCCCCTCGGTGCGCCCCACCTCCACCTCCAGGGAGAAGGGCTCCCCGGCCGCAACGCGCGCGGGAAGCGCGAGACCCTGGATGCCCACGTGGTCGCGCCGCTCGAGGAGATGGACATCCACGACGAGGCCGGCAGGGGGGGCGGGGGCGACGCCCGCAGGATCGCAGCCGTCGGTGAGAAGGCGGGCGCGCCCCGGGATGCGCGCCCCGCGCAGCGCCGACCCCAGGTCGCTGTCGGCGAAGCGGTGCGCACCCTCCGGCTCGGGGAACGGCGCGGCGCACGAGAGCGAAGTGTCGAGCAGGATCGTGACGGGCCCGTCCCACCGGCCTCCGCCCTTCCCCGGCAGGAGAGCGCCGGCGGCGGCCAGGAGCGCCGCCAGAAGCGGCAGGGTCGCCCGCGGCGCGCTTCCCCGCTTCATTGACGCAACCCACCGCCGTTGCTACTCTCCGCCACCTGCCACGCCCGCAGGGCGCGGCGTGGCGCATGCGGGCCGGAGTTTGCGAAGCCGGCGCCGGAGTGGTCCAACGCAGGATCGGCGTTTTTGAAGGAGGCGGCTGTGACGAAGACCGAGCTGGTGGACAAGGTTTCGGAGGTCTTGAGCCTTTCGCGCACGGAGGCGCAGCGGCACATCGAAACCGTACTCGAAGCGATCGCTGCGGGCCTCACGACGGACGACAAGGTGCTCATCCAGGGCTTCGGCACCTTCACCGTCAAGACGCGGAAGGCGCGCATGGGAAGGAATCCGCAGACCAAGGAGCCGATGCAGATTCCCGCCAGCAAGACCGTCACCTTCAAGCCGGGCCAGGATCTGAAGAACCGCGTCTGATCCGCCCGCTGCCCGCAATCCAATCGCCGCGATAGAGTACCGCGACCTGGCCTGGGGTGACCGGCCACGCGGACTCGTGGAAGCGCAGCTTCGCACCGCCCCCAGCGAGCGGTTGCACGCAAGCGGCTACCGGCCGCGCGCGGTAGCGCAGGACCGCGCTCACCTCGAGGGGACCGCCCGGCGGCGCGATTCCCGTCCAGTTCATTTCGCCCAGGCGCGCCTCCCGCACGCCGAGCGCGGCGCGGGGCCCGACGGTCACGCGCCGCGTTCCACCCTCGATGTCCAGGACGTAGAGCGGCTCCGGGGAGGGGATGCCGAGGCCCCGCCGCTGCCCCACGGTGAAGCCGCCGATCCCCGCGTGGCCAGCCAGCCTCCTGCCCTCCGCGTCCACGATCTCGCCCGGGAGAAAGGCACCCGGCTGGAGCGCACGGACGACCTCGCGGTAGTTCCCCTTCGGCACGAAGCAGAGCTCCTGGCTTTCCGGCTTCTCGGCCACGGGAATCCCTGCCTCGCGAGCGAGCGCGCGGACCTCCGTCTTACGAAGGTCGCCGAGGGGGAAGCGGGACTGCTCGAGCACCTCCTGGCCGAGGCCGCAAAGCACGTAGGACTGGTCCTTGCCCGAGTCCTCGGCGCGGGCCACGGCCCAGCGCCCTTCCACACGGACCCTGCGCGCGTAGTGGCCGGTGGCCACGGCGTCGGCCCCCAGCGCCCTGGCGCGCCGCAGCAACGTGCCGAACTTGATGCCGCTGTTGCAGGCCACGCAGGGGTTGGGGGTCTCCCCGCGCGCGTAGGCGTCGGCGAACGCGTCGATCAGCCCCGCGAACGCTCCCTCCCCGTTCTGCACGAAGAAGGGAATGCCCAGCATGGCGGCGGTGCGCCGGGCGTCCTCGGCCTCGTCCGCCCCGCAGCAGCGGGGTCGGGAGCCGGGGTCTTCCGGACCCCCCTTGACCCCCGTCCGGAGGTGGATTCCCACGACCTCGTGGCCCGCGCGTCGGAGGAGGAGGGCGGCGACGGAGGAGTCTACCCCTCCCGACATGGCGACGAAGAGCTTCACGGGGACTTTCTTCAGGGATTATAATTCCGCGTTTCTTCCATGGGACTTCCTACCTTCACCGCACTACGGGGCCTCCCGCGCGAGGCGCCGGCGGATCCTGCGCCGCCGCCCGGGGGCGGCGGCTTCTGGACCTCCTTCGGACCGATTCTCCTCTTGGTGGCGGTCTTCTACCTCTTCCTGATCCGACCCGCGAATAGGAAGGAGAAGGCGCGTCGCGAGATGCTCAAGGCCCTCTCCAAGCACGACAAAGTCGTCACCACGGGCGGGATGCTCGGAACCGTAGCGATGCTCGACGACGAGACCGTCACCCTCGAAGTGGCGCGCGACGTCCGGCTGCGCTTCCTGCGGAGCGCCATCCACAGCATCGACCGTCCGCCCCCGGACGGGAAGGCGGAGGCGGCGGACGCAAGGAAGAGTGGGACGAAGGGCTAGCGCGTGACCCAGCGGCGCCCGCTCCTCGCGACTCTCCTGGGCGTCCTCGTCGCCGCCGCCCCCGCGGGCACGGCTTGGTGCGAGCCCGGGGAGGGGGCCGTGACGCCGCGGGCCCCCGCCGGAAACGACGTCGTTCCCGGTCCCCCCGCGAACGGCGAGGAGAGCGCCCCGAAGCGCACGCCCCCGGGCGAGCGCGGCCTGATCCTGCGCACGCCGGACGTGAAGTGCGAGCGCCCCGGCGTCGACGGCGGCGCGCCGCCCTGCAGGAGCGAGTTCCACAAGCCGCGAGAAGGACCGGCCGAGGTCCCGCTCGCGCCGCCCCCCGCCCCCCGCTTGGGCCTAGCGGACTCCGCTCTGCGCGCCGGCCGGCGCGCCCTACCCCCCCCACCCGGCGCCTCGTCGCCGCAGCGGT
>JBQTIG010000053.1:0-40310 GCA_052388375.1 Planctomycetaceae bacterium
GCACCGCGCATCGGGCCAGGTGCGCCGACGCCAGCAGCGCGGGCTCGCGGATCGCCTGGGTCACGGGCATGGTCGGCGGCTTCCGCCGCTCGAAGCCGACGACCCACTCGAACTCGGAGGCGTCGGCGGCGGTGGGGGGGGGCGGGGCGGCCGCCGCGACGCGGAGCCGGTGGGGCCGCCCGGGGGGTTGGGGGTGGGGGCTCGGCTCGGGGCCCGCGCAGCCGGCCGAATGGTGCGGGGTTTTCGGATAGGCTCTAGCCCGCATTGTTCATGAGGATCGCGCGAATCGGCCACGAGTCGGCCGAACCAGCGTAGTGCTGCTCGGTAAGAGCCACGTTCGACCGTTCCGGCCACTCGTTCTGGGCCAGGACGCGACGTCGAGATCCAGGAGCGAGGAGGAAGCTGTGGCCCAGGGCCACTGCGACGACGAGCGACGCAGAGATCGACGTCGCGGACGGCCCAGAACCGCGA
The DNA here is from genome assembly GCA_052388375.1 of Planctomycetaceae bacterium. GTDB lineage: Bacteria > Planctomycetota > PLA2 > PLA2 > PLA2 > JBQTIG01. Next base: position 472 of record JBQTIG010000053.1, read on the forward strand.
GCCTCTTGAATTAATCGGGCTAACCCCGTCGGAGCCAGGCGTCGCCGGCGAGGCGACGCCGCTCCGGGTCGGGGATGCGCGCCAGCACGGGTTCGAGAAGGGCGTCCATCTCGGCGGCGGCGGCGCGCGCCGCGCCGGTGCGCCGCAGGAAGCGCAGAAGGGCTGCACGAAGCCAGACGTTGCCCAGGAGTTGCGCCGCGTGGAGGCCGCGCCTTGCCGCCGCTTCGGCTTTCTTGCCGTCCCCTTCCCGAGCCTCCGCTTCCGCCTCGAGAAGATCGGCGCAGACCCGCAGCATCGCGCGCCGCTCCGCGACCTCGGGGCCGCGGAGCGCCGCGGCAGCCGCGCGGAGGGCCCCGACGGAGCCACCCGGTTCGGCCCAGGCGCGGGCACCCAGGACCGTGGCCGCGGCGAGCGCGTCCCGCGGCGCGGGAGCCGGGGGGGATGTGTTCGCGAGCAGGCGCGCCGCCTCCTCCGCGGCCGCGGGCAGCCCGAGCAAGGAGGTCTCCGCCAGCCAGAGCGCCAAGTCGGGAACGAGCCTGGACTCGGCGCTCTCCACGGCGAGGGAGACGGCCTCGCGCGCGGCCTGCGCCGCGCCCGCTGCGTCCCCGCCGCACAGGAGCAGCTGTGCCTCGCAGGCCCAGGCGAGGGCGAGGTTCTCGGAGTCTTCCGCGCGCCTGGCGGCATCGCGGCAGCTGTCGAGATGGCAACGAGCCTCGTCCAGCAGGCCCAGGGCGATCGCCAGCTGCGCCGCCTCGAGACCCGCCGAGGCGATGCCGGGCAGGTAGCGCGCCTCGTTCACCACGGAGAGCGCCTCGGTCACCGTGCGATACGCTGCGGCTGCATCCCCCTGCGCGTACCGCAGCGTCGCAAGGCAGACGGTGGCGTGCGCCGCGAGGTTGCGCGCCCCCTCCAACTGCAGGGTGTGGATCGCGGCCATGAGCGGCTCCTCGAGACCGTCGAGCGCCCCGCGGCCCAACGCCGCGAGCACGCGATTCACCTCGCTCGTGGCCGCGTTGACCTTGCGCCCCACTTCGGCGGAGATACGCGCCGCTTCCCGGTAGAGACTCTCCGCCTCGCTCACGCGACCTCCCCGCAAGGCGACGGAGGCGAGCTGATCCAGGGCAGAGGAGTGGCGGGCCTGGTTGCCGAGTTCCCGGAAGACGGCGTCGGCGCCTCGCAACCAGCCCTCGGCCTCGGCGAGACGGCCCCGGTACTTGGAAAGAACGCCGAGCAGGTACTGCGCCATGCCCAGGTCGTTGCAGTGAGGCAGCTCCGCCGCGGCGCGCCGCAGGTTCGTCTCGTCGGCCGCCGCGGCGCCCTCCGAGAAGTAACGCAGCTCCGCGGAGGCTACCTGGGCGCGCAGGATCAGCGCGGATTCCCCGGAGTGGCGCGCCGCCTCGAGCAGCTTGTCGGCGGCCTCGTAGGCCTGGGCGCGCTGGCCCGAGTCGTGGTAGACGAAGATGAGCGCCCGCACGAGGTCGTACTCCCGCAGCGCCTCCGCCGCGTCGATCCGATCGGGGAGGAATCCCGCACGCGTGCAGAGATCGATGCAGCGGCGGAGCTCCTGGCGCGAGGCGGCGGCGCGGGCGGCCCGCAACAGGTGCGGCCGCGCGCGCAGCTGCTCCCCGGCCCCAATCCAATGCAACCCGAGCCGCTCCGGGCGCGGGCGCGCCTCGGGCGGGCGCCCCTCCAGATGGAGAGCGAGGGCGCGGTGCAGCGCCTTGCGCAGCTCGGGCGCAAGCTCGTTGTAGATGACCTCCTGGATGAGCGCGCTCGTGAAGCGGTAGCCCTCCTCGGACGGGGCGATCAGGCCGCTCTCGCGACTCACCCGCTGCAGCTGACGCAACAGGGAGAGCAGCGGTTGATCCAGGACCGCCGCCAGCGCATCCCCGTCGAAGGTGCGGCCGTCCACGGCCGCGGCATCGAGCATGGCGCGATCCTCATCCCCGAGGCCCCCCAGTCGCAGCGCGACGACATCGTGGAACCGGCGGGGAAGCGTCGCGGCTCCCCACGCCGCGGAGCCCGACGGCGTGCCCTCCTTCGGCCGGACCTTGCTCGTCCCCTCGAGGTGGCGCAACAGCTCCAGCGCGAACAAGGGGTTCCCTTGCGTGCAGGAGTAGATCCTGTCGGCGACGAGGGGATCGAGGCGCCCGCCGCCGGACGCGGCTTCGAGGGCGGCGAAGCAGGCCACCTTCGCGAGCGGGCCGACCTCCAGGTGGAAGACTCCGTCCAGGGTCGCGATCTCGCCGACGACGGGAGACCGGCGGCGCGTCCCCTCGCGGTGCGCGCCCTCCAGGGTGCGGCCCGCGACGAGGAGCGAACCGCCCGCGGCGGGAAGGCGCCGCGCGAGATGGAGGAGCACATGCGTGTCCTCCTCGTCCGCCAAGTGCGCGTCCTCCACGCAGACCGCGATGCGGAAGCGCCGCGTCGCCGCATGGAGCAGCTGATCGAGAAGGCTGACCGCCTGCACCCGGTTCTGCTGGCTCAATCCCAAGGTGTCATCGAGGATCTGGCGCGCGAGGGCGGCGGCCGCGCCGGAGCTGCCCGACAGGTCGAGCGCGCAGTTGCGCCGCGCGAGCTGGTCGCGCAACGCGTCCAAGAGCGCGAGGCCGAGGCCGCGGAAGGGCGTCACCGCGGACTCCACCCAGAGCGGATCCTCCGACTTCACGGCGGCACGAAACGCGCGAAGCAGCGCGCTCTTGCCGATTCCCGCCTCGCCGCTCACGAGGGCCAGGAGCCCGCGCCCGGGCGCGACCGCGCGCCAGGCGCCTTCCAGGCTCGCGAGCTCCTTCTCCCGGCCCGCGAGCGTCTCGGCCCGGGCTCGCGGGGGCGGCGTCACCGCGGGCGGCGGATCGGCGCGCTGCCTGGCCCTGGGCGCGTCGCCCACGAGTGCCGCGAGGGAGCGTGGCCGCTGCGCGGGGTCCTTGGCGAGGCACGCCTCCACCCCCTCGAACTCCGGCGGCCATCCCGCGGCGAGGGGTACGGGCTCTCCCGCCTGGATCGCGTAGAAGAGCACGGGGAGCGTGTCGCCTCGGAAGGGGAAGTCCCCCGAGAGCATCCGGTAGCAGAGCACTCCGAAACTCCAGATGTCGGAGGCGGCGGAGGCACGTTCCCCCACGATCACCTCGGGCGCCATGTAGAGGGGGGTGCCCGCGAGCACTCGCGCCGAGCTGAGCGAGGAGGTCCGGTCCGCGAGGATGCGCGACAGGCCGAAATCGGCCAGCTTGACGCCGCCGTCCAGCCTGAGGAGCACGTTCTCCGGCTTGAGATCGCCATGCACGACTCCGGCGGCGTGCGCGGCATCCACGGCGGAGGCGATGCCGCGCGCGACGGCGAGGGCGCGGGCCGGGGCGAGCACGCGCTCCTGCTCGAGCAGCACCTTGAGCGCACCTCCTTCGACGAACTCCATCTCGAACATCCAGGAGGAGCGTTCCCCGGGAGCGTGGACCCGGAAGAGCGTGACGATGCCGGGGTCGCTCAGACGGCCGACTGCGCGCGCCTCGCGCAGGACCGCCTCGTCGGAGGGGCGCGGCGACTCGCCGGGCGGGACCGGCACGACCTTCAAGGCCACCCGCCTTCCGATGAGCGTGTCCTCGGCAAGGTAGACGCGCCCGAAGGCCCCCCGGCCCAACTCCTTCAGGACCCGGAGACTGCCAATCTGCTGGCCCTCCGCGAGGAACGCGTCGTCCATAGCCATTTGCGTCGACCCACTCTACGGAAAAAGGCGCCGGGGCGCCCCGGGGATCACTCGAGGGCCAAGAGCTTCGCCACCTCGTCCCACGTCACCAGCTTGCGCGCGCCGCGGGGCACCGTCGTTCCGTCCCCGATGAGAATGGCGACCATCCCGGCGGCCATGTAGGCCGCGGCGTCCTCGTCCCGGTCCCCGACTCCCGCCGCGAGGCGGAAGGACTTCTTGAGCTGCAGCAGGATCTCGCGCTTGTGCCGCTCCGCCGAGAGCGTGAAGAGCGTGAGATCGCGGACCAGCGGGGGGCCCTGGGGGAAGCGGTGGTGGTCGAGCCACGCCCGCGAGGATGCCATCAGCGCATCGTCGCGCGCCGTGAGATAGAGGAGATCGTAGCTGCGGGCCGGGGTCTCCCGTGCCTCCCGGGCGCCGGGAAACGCCGGGACCTTCTCGGGCGGGGAGGAGAGGACCTCCCGGCTCGAGCCGAGACAGATCGTCCCGTCCAGGTCGACGACCAAGACCGGGCGGGTGGCGTCCCGGACGAAGACGCGCAGCGGCGCCCTCGCTCCTCGCCAGAGGCGGTCGGCCGGCAGCTCCACGGTGAGTTCGTGCACGCCGGGGCCGGGGCGCCACTCCAGGTAGGCGAGGCCGTCGCGGCCGGTGCGCGCGCGCCCTACCTCCTTGTTTCTCTCGAGGAAGACCAGCTCGGCCCCGTGTACGTCCGGGCGGAGCCCCAGGGCGCCCGGGCGCTCCAGCTTAGAGCTTATCCGAAAACCCGGCGTCAACACCGAGGCCGAGCGAGCGGGCCGAGCGCGAGCCGCGACGACGAAGCCGTATTGGCGAACTACGGCGATGGAGGAGAGGCGAAGCGATCGGCCCGCGCAGCCGGCCGAAGGTAGCCGGGTTTTCGGATAGGCTCTTGGCGCGCAGGGTCACGGCGCTTTCCGGCGTCGCCACGGCGTCGAAGCCCGGGAGCTTCGCCTCGCGCGGCTCGTCGCCGCAGGCCGCGATCAGGAGGAGGACCGAAATGGTGCTAGAGAAACGCATCATAGTGATGCACGAGGGCGGCGGGCTCCCGCTCCTCGCTCATCTGGCGCAGGACCGCCCGGAATGGATCGTACACCCGGCCGGACGGCGAGAGGACGCCCGAGCGCCAGAGATTCGGCGCGCGCGCACAACGCCAGGAGCCTCGCCCCGTGCGCACGTAGATCTCGCCCAGGACGCACCCGAACTCCGTGGTCACGACCCGGAGGAGATTGCGCGGGTCGGCGGGGTCCTGGCCGGCCGTGAGGTTCTGCAGGAGCGCCGGCCCGCAAAGCTCGTCAAGATAGGCCAGCCCGCCCCGATCGGGATCGAGATCGTGCCTGCGCACCCGGTGGATCCGCTCCGCCCCTTCCGCCGCGAGCTTGGCGAGGGTCTTGGGGAGTCGCTCGCACTCCTCGGTCGTGAGCAGCGCCTCGAACGCATCCAGGGAGGGGTGACCCTCCGGCACGACAGGCCGAAACCAGAGGTCCCAGAGTTCGGCCGCCCGCGGTCCGCGGCGCTTCCGAAACCAGGCGGCCACTCAACTTCCCTCCCCGCGACACGGGATCCCGGCCATGGGCGCCATCTTCGCACGCCGGGGATTCGCGCCGGGCGGGCGTCCGCCCCAGTCTCCTTTCCGGCTCGCAACCGCCCCGCCCGGTTCCGCGGTCCGGCGAGGGGGCGACCTAGAGTGCCTCGGCGGATGCCTTGTCGCGGCTCTCGGCGTCCTCCGCGGCGTCCCGCTCGGCGACCGGCTTCTCGCGGGACGAGCGCCGCAGGATGGCCTTGGCGAGGCGCTTCCCCTTGCTTCCGACCAGGCTCAGCCAGTGGCGGAAGCGCGTCGGCAGGTCCCGCCTCCGCACGAGCGTCAGCCGGTGCGTGTGGCGGTGCTCGGAAGTCCACTCCCACTTGTAAGGCTCGGGTCCGCGCAAGAAGTCGAACAGGCCGCGCCCGTTCTCGATGGCGTGCTCCATCCCGACGCCGAGCAGGACCCCCCCCGGGCTCAGTTTCGCGACTTCCGGAGAGAAGCCGGACTGGTAGTAGGTGAAGCACCGATCGTCCTGGAACGCGTAGAGGACCGCGACCGTGACCCCGTTCTGCACGGCTTCGAAGAGCTTCAGCCACCCGCGTTCGAGGAAGAGAGGCGCCACCGAGGCGTGAAAGGAGCGGACCCGGTCCTGCCGGAAGTTTCCCGGAAGGCCCTTCAGGCTCCACCGCTGCTCGTGGATCTCGAACAGGCGTTGCAGCGCGGCGTCGATCTGATCGGGCCTATCGATCAGGCGGATCGCGATTTCCTTGTGGAGCAGCCGGCGCCGTTTCTTGAGCAGATAGCGCCGCGTCCGCTCCCCGAGCACGTCGACGAGCTGCCCCACGGCTTCCGGGAGGCTCAGGAAGGGGCAGACCTGATCGGGCTTTCGACGCGCGATCAACCCCGCCCCCTCCGCGCACCGCGCGAAGCGGGAGAGGACCACGGAGCTCTCCAGCAGGTCGCTCAGCTCCATCAGGTCCCAGGACCCCCGGTCCCGCAGGAGGAGCGCGAGGACGGCCGCGGCCACCCCCTCCTCGTGGTCGTCGTGGGCGAGGATGTCCAGGTAGTCCGAACTCACCGCCTCGGTGCCAAGAAGGGAGAGGACCCGGAGATTCCAGGGAGCGCCGCGTCGCTGGATGCAGAACGGCGCCACCCCGACGAGCGTGCCGCCGGCGTCGCGTACCAGGATGAGCCGCAACACCTTCCCCTCACCCCACTGGCTCCACCAGGAGTGGAGCCACTCCCAGGTCAGGAAGACGGTGCGGCTGCGCGAGGCGACCCAGAGCGCGTGCCACTCCGCGCGCAGCCCATCGAACGCGGAGGCATCGGCGTAGGTCGCGGCGAGGTCGGAGGGGCTCGAGCGGTTCACGACGCCTGGACCCCAGGGGCGACCGGGAGCGCGTTCCCAGGCGTCGACGCGAAAGCCTCCCCCTGGACCCCGAGCCACCACTCGCCGTCGAAGCGCGTCAGGATCGCGTCCCCCCGCTGGATCGTCGCGAGCAGCGATGCATCGCGTGAGTGGATCTGCACCCATCCGTAGGCTCGGTTCAGGAGACACTGGGTGTCGGACAGCGCCGCGAGATAGCGCGGGTCCACGCGGCCCGATACCGCCGCGGCCCCCTCCCGGCCCGCCTCGCCGAACATGTGTTCGAGGACGTCGTGCGCCGACTCCTTGAGCGCGTGGAAGAACGCCACCTGGGCGGTCGCACCCTTCCTCGCGAACAGGAGGTAGCAGCCTACACGGCGGCCGTCCCTGAGGAGAAGGCGTCGGATCTCGCGACCCTGGCCGCGCTTCCGATCCGTGAGCGAGAGCTGCCTGGCAAGGGTCGCCTCGTCGTAGTCGAATCGCAAGGGGCAGGCTCCCGCGGACTCGACCATGAACTCGAGCGCCTCGCGCGTGCCGAGATCCTGCGACTCGAGGGAGCTGGGGCGCAGGCGGAAGGGCCCGGGGAGCCGGCGCAGGAGGGCGTCGCCCGGCGCGGCCGCGAGGGCAGTGAACGCACGGCGGGGAAGGCCCGGCCGCGCGCCGCCGCCGCGTCCCAGGAAGTAGCGGAGCGGTCGCAGGAGGCGCGTCCAGCGGAGGCTGTGGATCAGGGAGGAGGTTCCGCCTATGGCGTTCCAGAGCGCGCGGGAGCGGTCGACGCACTCGTCGGCGATGCTCAGCTCCTGGGGACCGTCGAAGAGGGCCTTGGTGAGCCTGAGCGCCAGCGTGGGCAGCCCCGCGTCCGGGTCGACCATGAAGTGGGTCGAAATGGCCGCGACGATGGGGCGCCCCTGGTACCGCATCGGGCGCGGGACCGCGCCCAGCATTCCGAGGATGCGGCCATCCGTGCCTTCGCAGACCAGGGAGCGGACCGGGAGAGCGGGCCAGGGGTGGTCGAGAAAGACCTCGCGAAACCACTCGCGGAGCGCTTCCGAAGCGGTGATCTCACTCCCCAGAAACACCTTCGTGTAGAGGCGGGTGACGGCTGCGAGGTCCTCGCGGCGGAGTTCTCGGATCCTGGTCATGTTCGCGTCAGGCACGGGCTCTGGTCATCATCGGAACTTGGGTGGGAAAGTCGAGCCTTGGGGGTCCCGCCACGGGGCCGGTCTCCGCCCCGCGCCCCGCCCCCGTTGGGCCCCGCGCCTCAAGTTCCCGCCCGCAGGCCCGATCCTCTACCTTGAGGCATCGAGTTGACAGGATCGAACGCGGCGCTTCGGCTGTTCACCACCTGCCCGCAGTCCCGGGGGAATCTCTACCCCGACTACGTGCGCAGCGTCATCGAGGCCGCACGCTGGAGCGACGCGGCGGGGTGCGAGGGGATGCTCGTCTACACCGACCACGGGATCGTCGATCCCTGGCTGGTCGCCCAACTCATCCTCCAGCAGACGACGAGGCTCTGTCCGCTCATCGCGGTCCAGCCTCTCTACATGCATCCCTACACGGCGGCGAAGATGGTCGCGACCTACGGCTACCTGCACCGCCGCCGCGTCTACCTCAACATGCTGGCGGGGGGGTTCAAGAACGACCTCGTGGCCCTGGGGGACACGACGCCCCACGACGATCGCTACCTGCGCACGACCGAGTACACCCTCATCCTCCGGAAGCTGCTCGAGTCGCCCGGCCCCGTCACCTTCGAGGGCAAGTACTACACGGTGCGGAACTGCCGCATGACCCCGCCGCTCGACCCCGCCCTCTTCCCGGGAATCCTCATCTCCGGCTCCTCGCCCGCCGGGGTGGAGGCGGCGCGGGCGATCGGCGGCGTCGCGATCAAATACCCCAAGCCGCCCGACGAGGAGCAGGAGACCCCGACCCAGGCGGGGATCGAGTGCGGTTTCCGCGTCGGGATCATCGCGCGGGATGACGAGGAAGAGGCGTGGCGCGTGGCTCTCGAGCGCTTCCCCGAGGATCGCAAGGGACAGATCACGCAGCAACTCGCCATGAAGGTCACGGACTCCCACTGGCACAAGCAACTCGCCGCGCGCACTCCGAGGGCGAACGGCGACAGCCCCTACTGGCTCGGGCCGTTCCACAACTACAGCACCTTCTGCCCCTACCTGGTCGGGAGCCACGCGCGGGTCGCGCAGGAGCTCGCAGGGTATCTCACGGCGGGATTCCGCACCCTCGTGCTCGACATTCCTCCCGCGGAGGAGGACTTGCGGCACACGATGCACACCGTCGCCCGCGCCTGCCGGAGCGCAGGCCTATGACGCGGCTGCTCCAGGACGGCCTGGCGGGTGCGGCGCGCGGGCATCCCGCTTCGGTGGCGCTCGCGTCGGGGGGGACGCTCCTCACGTACGCCCAGCTCGAGGACGCGTCGAGCCGGCTCGCGCGGCTTCTCCGGGACCAGGGCTGCCGCCGGGGAGATCGCGTCTGCCTCCTCATGCCGAAATCCCCCGAGGCGATCGTCGCCATGTTCGGGACGCTCAAGGCCGACTGCGCCTACGTGCCGATCGATCCGGCGGGGCCCGCGTCGCGCGTCGCGCGCATCCTCGCCTCGTGCGAGCCACGCCTCCTGTTCGTGTCGCGGGCGGCTCTGGGCCTCGCCGAAGAGCTCCTCCGGTCCGGAAGCGCGCCGCCGGTAGCCCTGGCGACCCTCGAACCCGCGCCGCTCGAGGGGGACGGATTCCGCACGCGGTTTTGCGCCGCCGATCTCGCCGCCGCCGAGGGCGGGGCAGCGCCTCGGCGGAACGGTCCGTCGGACCCGGCCCACATCCTCTTCACCTCGGGATCCACCGGCGCCCCGAAGGGCGTGGTGATCACCCACGCCAACGTGCTCGCCTTTCTGGACTGGGCGAATGCCTACTTCGGCGCCGCGCCGGGGGAGCGCTGGTCCGGGCAGACCCCAATCCACTTCGACCTCTCCAGCTACGACATCCATGGCGCGATGCACGCGGGCGCGGAGCTGCATATCGTGCCGCCGGAACTGGGCATGATGCCCAAGCGACTCGGCGCGTTCCTCCGCGAGTCACGGCTCACGCAGTGGTTCTCGGTGCCTTCGATCTTCAACTACATGGCGAAGTTCGACGCCATCGAGCCGAACGACTTTCCCTCCTTGAAGCGTGTCCTTTGGTGCGGCGAAGTCCTCCCCACCCCCACCCTCATCTACTGGATGGAGCGCCTGCCCCACGCCTCCTTCACGAACCTCTACGGGCCCACCGAGGCCACCATCGCGAGCAGCTACTACACGCTGGAGCGCTGCCCCGAGGATCCGCGCGCCCCGATTCCGATCGGGCGCGCCTGCGGCGGAGAAAAGCTCCTGGTCCTCGACGCCGAACGCCGCGCGGTGCCGGAAGGCGTGACGGGGGATCTCTACATCCAGGGCGCCGGGCTCAGTCCAGGATATTGGCGCGATCCCGAGAAGACGGCCGCGGCGTTCCTGCCCCATCCGACCGAACCTGGGGAGCGGATCTACCGCACGGGCGACTTGGCGAGCATCGGGGCGGACGGTCTCGTGCGCTTCCATGGCCGCGCCGACACCCAGATCAAGAGCCGCGGCTACCGGATCGAGCTGGGCGAGATCGAGAGCGCGCTCCAGACCCTCCCCACGCTCAAGGAGTCCGCCGTGATCGCGGTGGAACAGGGGGGGTTCGAGGGGGCGCTCCTCTGCTGCGCCTTCGCGCCCCTCGAGGGCGCGGGCGCCAGTCCCCTCGAGCTCAAGAAGCAACTCTCCCGTCTCCTGCCCTCCTACATGCTCCCCGCCCGCTGGCTCGCGCTCCCCGTGCTCCCCAAGAACGCCAACGGGAAGATCGACCGCCCCAAGCTGCGCGAGAGGTTCCTCGCCGATGCGGATTGAACCGCTCGATCCCGCCTCCGTCGAAACCGTCGCGGGCTGGCTGGCGGAGGAGGCCAACCGCAAGTGGCTCGACTTCGGCGGGGGTTTCCAGTCGCTGAGCGCCCTCGCGATCCGGGTGATGCAGCAGCGGGGATCGCACCAGTTCCGGCTCTTCTTCGGCGACGACCCGTCCTGCCCGGCCGGCGTGGCTGGCCTGGTTTCGATCGACCCGAAGTTCGGGACGGCCGCCCTCTGGTACGTGCTGGGGGACAAGCGGTACGCCCGCCGCGGGATCACCACGCGGGCGGTGGCGGCCTTCCTCGCCGAGGCGTTCGGGCCGCTCGGGCTCCAGGCGGTGAACGCCTGGGCCGTGGACCGCAACGTCTCCTCGCAGCGCGTTCTCGAGAAGTGCGGATTCATGAAGATCGGGCGGCAGCGCCGATGCCACGTGGTAGATGGCGAGGCTTGCGACCGCATCCACTACGATTTCCTGCCCGGGGAGCTGGTGAGGCCGTGAGCGCCAATCACCTCATCGAGCGGCTCACGGCGATGTTTCGCGAGAAGCTCCTGATCGACGTGCCGTCCCCCGCGACCGACCTTCTGGAGGCCGGGATCCTCGATTCCCTGACTCTCGTCGATCTCCTGCTCCACCTCGAGTCCGAGTTCGGCCACCCCGTGGCGATCGAGAGCCTCGACATCGAGTCGTTCCGCTCCCTCGACCGCATCGCCGCCTCGATCGCGGGCGCCCGCAAGACCGCGGGCTGAGCCTTCAGCTCGCCGCGTCGACGGCGCGCCGGAAAAACCGCATGCCGTCGGTCTCCTCGGCGAGCCCCGCCCGCGTCCAGAAGGGGTGGTGCCACGGCTCCAGATGCCGCTCGGGGTGGGGCATGAGCCCGATCACGCGGCCGCTGGCGTCGCAGACCCCCGCGATGGAGCGGAACGACCCGTTGGGATTGCTGCGGTAGCGGAGCACCACTTGGCCCGCCCGCTCCAGCGCATCGAGCGTCTCGTCCCGCGCGACGAAGCGCCCCTCGGCATGCGCAATGGGAAAGAAGAACCGTTCCCCGGCCCGCACCAGCGGGCAACGCGTGGCGCCGGCCTCGAGCTCCACCCAGCGGTCCTCGTACCGGTGGGTGGCGTTGTGGACGAGGGAGGCGGTCTGCCCGGCCGGGGCAGGTCCCGGCAGGAGGCCGGTCTTCACCAGAACCTGGAAGCCGTTGCAGATGCCGAGCACGAGGCCGCCGGCTTCGAGGAAGCGGCCCAGCACGGGAACGACGCGCTCGCGCAGCTCCGTGGCGAGGACGCGCCCCGCGGCGATGTCGTCCCCGTAGGAGAAGCCGCCGGGCAGCACCAGGATGCGCCGGCGCAGGAGGAGCTCGGGCCTCGCCAGGAGCGCGTTCACATGCAGCGACTCGGGCGCGCCCCCCGCGCGGAGGAACGCGTGGGCGGTCTCGCGGTCGCAGTTGGTGCCCGCCGCGCGGAGAACGAGGACCGAAGGCTTCACAGCAACCGCTCCCACGCGAAGAAGGCCGCGCGCGCCTCGGCGAGCGGGACGGAGAAGGCGCCCTCGAACTCGAGGCGGGGCTCGTCCAGCACGCGGCCGACGACCGCGTGCGGCACGTCGAAGCGCGGCTCCTGCGCCATTTCGAGGAGGAAGCGGGTCGGCGACTCGCCGAACAGGAGCGACCCCAGATCCTCGAAGGGCTCGCCCCGCGGCGCGCGGCGCGGATCCAGCCGAAACCCAAGCCCGCCGCCGATGGCCATCTCGGCGGCGGCGACCGCGAGCCCGCCGTCCGACAGGTCGTGACAGGCGAGGACGCGACCGGACGCGATGGCGGCGGCCACGGCGCGCAGGACGGCGGGCGCCGTGGCGCGCACGCGAGGCACGCGTCCACCCCCGCCGCGGAACAGGGCGCCGCCCGATTCGTCGTAGCTCGATCCGACCAGCACCAGGCGCGATCCCGGCCTCTTCAGATCGGAGGTCACGGCCTTCGTGACGTCCTCGATCCGTCCCAGGGCCGAGATGAGCAGCGTGTGCGGGATCCGGATGGACCCCGTGTCGGTGCGGAACTCGTTGTTGAGCGAGTCCTTGCCCGAGATGAACGGCGACCCGAAGAGCAGCGCGGCGTCGTGGCATCCGCGCGCCGCACGCACCATGGCTCCCAGGACCTCCGGCCGCGTGCAGTCGCCCCAGGAGAAATTGTCGAGCAGCGCGATGCGCTCCGGGTCGGCGCCGACGCAGACGGCGTTGCGGTGCGCCTCGTCCACGGCGCACTGCGCCATCGCGTAGGGGTCGAGATCGCCGAAGCGCGGACAGATGCCGTTCGCGATGACGACGCCGCGGCGGGAACCGAGCAGCGGGACCACGACCGCGGCGTCGCCGGGACCGCGTCCCTCGGGCCCGACCAGGGGCTTGATCGCCGAGCCCGCCTGCACCTCGTGGTCGTACTGGCGCACGATCCACTCCTTGCTGCAGACGTTTCCATGGGAGAGCAGCGCGAGGAGATCCGCGGCGGAAACCGGGGCGGGCGGGGAGGCCGGGGTGGGGGGCGGGGGGCTCCAGGAGGCCGCGCGCGGCCGCTTGGGGAGCCCCTCGTGGAGGAACTCCATGGAGAGATCGACGACGGTCTGCCCCGCCTGCGTCACGAGGAGCCTGCCGTCGCCGGTGAACTCCCCGAGCACCGTCGCCTCGACATCCTCGGAGGCGAAGAGCGCCAGGAGCTCCGCCTCCTTCTCGGGGGGGACCGCCAGAACCATCCGTTCCTGGGCCTCGGAGATCCAGATCTCGACCGGGTCGAGGCCCTGGTACTTGAGGGGCACGCGTTCGAGTTGGACCCGCGCGCCGATTTCCGCCCCCATCTCGCCCACGGCGCTGGAGAGTCCTCCCGCCCCGCAGTCGGTCACGGCGGTGAAGAGGCGGCGATCGCGGGCCGCCAGCAGCGTGTCGAGCAGTCGTTTCTCCTCGATGGCGTTCCCGATCTGCACCGCCCCGCCGGAGAGGCGGTCGGAGGCGTCGTGCAGCGTCTCGCTGGAAAAGGTCGCCCCATGGATCCCGTCCCGCCCGGTGCGCCCGCCCGCGCAGACGATGCGGTCTCCGGGCCGGGCGGCCTTCTCGTGCATTCCCCTCGGAAGGATCCCGACGGTTCCGCAGTAGACGAGCGGGTTGCCCAGATAGCGCCGGTCGAAGACCACCGCGCCGTTGACGGTGGGGATCCCCATCCTGTTTCCGTAGTCCCGCACCCCGGCCACCACGCCGCGCAGCACCCGGAGCGGGTGCAGCACCCCCTTGGGGAGCTCTTTCTCATCGAGGTCGCCGAAACAGAAGACGTCGGTATTGGCGATGGGACGCGCACCCAGTCCGGTGCCCAAGATGTCGCGGATGACGCCCCCCACGCCGGTTCCGGCGCCGCCGTAGGGTTCGAGGGCGGAGGGGTGGTTGTGGGTCTCCACCTTGAAGCAGACGTCATGCTCCTCGTCGAATCGAATGATGCCCGCGTTGTCCTTGAAGACGGAGACGCACCAGGGGCGCGCGAGGGTCTGCGTGGAGCGGAAGATCGTCTCCTTGAGGAGATTGCCGATCCGCTCGGTGCGCCCTCCCTCCTCGTAGTCGATCGGGCCGGTGAGCGTCTTGTGCTTGCAGTGCTCCGACCAGGTCTGGGCGATCGTCTCCAGCTCGCCGAGCCGCGGCGCGCGCCCCAGTCCGCGGAAGTGCTGCGCAACCGCGCGCATCTCCGCGACGTCGAGGGCGAGCCGGTAGCGGCGCGAGACCGCCAGGAGATCCGCGTCGGGGAGCCCGTCGAGGGGCACGAGCGGGGCGGCGCGGGCCGGGGCGCCGGCCGGCAGCGCCTTGGGCTGCGGCACCAGCCCAGGGCCGATCTCCTCGATCACCTCGTTGGCCAGGGAACGGCCCACCGCCGCGACGATCGCCGCCTCCGGTGCGTCCGCCTCGATCCAGTAGGTCTTGCCCGTAACCGCGCGGGTTGCGGCGACCCTGAGCGTCGCAAGGGCACGCAGGATGGACGCCTCGGCGGGATCCATCACGCCAGGCCTCTTCCAAACCGAGACGGCGGTGCCCTGCCCAGGGAGGGGCTGCCCCAGGGAGCCCTCCTCCGTCACCGGATCGACCAGGAGCCGCCGTGCGGTCTCCCCCGCACCCCCTTCCGCCTCGATCCAGGTGACCTGATGGACCCGGGCCCGCCGGGCCTGCAGCCCTGCCAGCCGAAGGGCGTGGAGCGCCGCCTCTCCCGCCGCATCGGGAAGCGTGGGGAGGACGGCCACTTCGATGCGCGACCATCTCGAGCTGCCGGTCATAATCTGGCCCTATTCGGCTATAAGTATCTGGTATTACTAAGCTTGCGTCGAAGGTAGCAGCGGACCCCCCCTCTTGCAAGCGCCGTTTGGACTTGCCGCGCTCCAAAGCCCGGGCTACCTTGCCCCTTTCCCGAAGGATCGATGCCCGAACGCAAGAACCTCAAGGAAGCCTCCCGCATCGGTCTCGCCTTCGAGCGGCCGATCGTCGAGCTCGAGCTGCGCATCAACGAGCTCAAGAGCTTGTCCGAGTCGACGGGGATGAACCTGAACGGCGAGTTGAAGCCGCTCCAGGAAAAGCTCGCCCGGATGACCCGGGAGATCTACCAGGGCCTTCGTCCTTACGACATCGTCCAGATCGCGCGCCACCCTCTGCGCCCCCAGACCTCCGACTACATCGCCGGAATGCTGGACGAGTACCTGGAACTGCACGGCGACCGGAAATTCGGCGACGACCGCGCGATCACCACGGGATTCGGCAGGATCGGCGAGCGCCGATTCCTCTTCATTGGGCACAGGAAGGGCAAGGAGACGAAGGAGAACATCGCCTGCAACTGGGGATGCGCCCATCCGGAGGGCTACCGCAAGGCGCTCCAGAAGATGCGCCTCGCGGAGAAATTCCGGCTTCCGGTGGTGACCCTCATCAACACGCCGGGGGCCTATCCGGGGGTCGGAGCGGAAGAGCGCGGGCAGGCCTGGGCGATCGCGGAGAACATCCTGGCGATGTCCCAGCTGAAGGTGCCGATCGTCTGCGTCGTGATCGGCGAGGGGGGATCGGGGGGCGCACTGGGCATCGGCGTGGGCGACCGCGTCCTGATGCTGGAGTACGCCTACTACTCCGTCATCTCCCCGGAGGGGTGCGCCGCGATTCTCTGGAAGGACGGGGAGCGGGCGCCCGAGGCGGCCGCGGCGCTGCGCCTGACCAGCGGCGACCTGCTGCGGCTGGGCGTGGTGGACGAGGTGGTGCCGGAGCCCCTCGGGGGGGCCCACCGAGCCCCGGAGGAGATGGTCGCCGCCCTGCGGGAGCGGGTTTCCGCCTGCCTGGACCAGTTGGCGCGCATCGAGGTCGCGGAACTGCTGGAGCGGCGGTACCGCCGCATCCGCGCCTTCGGCCTGCTTGCGGAAGGCAGTTAGAGCCTTTCCGAAAACCCGGCGTCAACACCGGGGCCGAGCGAGCGGGCCGAGCGCGAGCCGCGACGACGAAGCCGTAGTGGCGAACTGCGGCGATGGAGGAGAGGCGAAGCGCTCGGCCCGCGCAGCCGGCCGAATGGTGCCGGGTTTTCGGATAGGCTCTTAGCGCTGGAGCCCGCTTCGAGCGTAGTAGGAGTCGGTTTCCTTTTTTTCCCACGGGAGCAAAGCGATGCGATCGGTCTTCTTCCTCCTCCCCCTCCTCCTCGCGGCCGCCGGTCTCGCTCAAGAGGCCGGTTCCCCCGAGGAGCTCGTGAAACAGCTCGGCGACCCCAAGTACGAGGTACGCGAGAAGGCCACCCAGGAGCTCATCGCGATGGGGGAGCGTGCGCTTCCCGCGCTCAAAGGTGCCGTGCAGTCGGACGACCTCGAGGTGAGCCTGCGCGCGGGCCGCGCGCTGCGCGCCATCCAGGAGCGGAAGGAGCGCGACGGGACCGAGGGGCGGCCGAAGCCGCCTGCCGCCGATCCGACGCGGCGCGTGGAGCCGGGCCGTTCCTCGTTCTCCATCGAGATGCGCGACGGCAGGGTGAAGGTGCGGGTGAAGACGTTGGAGAACGGCCAGGAGAAGGAGCAGGCGTACGAG
The DNA here is from genome assembly GCA_052388375.1 of Planctomycetaceae bacterium. Lineage (GTDB taxonomy): Bacteria > Planctomycetota > PLA2 > PLA2 > PLA2 > JBQTIG01. The sequence goes on from JBQTIG010000053.1 coordinate 17,040, forward strand.
GGAGAGTCGTTGGAGCAGCTCAAGCGGGATCACCCGGAGCTGGAGCGGATCCTCCCGGGTTTCCAGGTCCACACCTCCACCGATCCGTTCGACATGGACGACTTCTGGAAGCAGTGGGACCAGGGCTTCGATTCCGATTGGTGGAGGCTGGCCGAGGCGGAGATGCGGCAGGACATGGAGCGCATGGAGCGCTGGCGGGAGGAGTTCCTGCGGCGCTGGGTGGTGGAGAAGCCGGAGAGCAGCGATCCTCTGGCCCGCGACGCCCGCTCCTCATCCCTCCTGGGCGCGCAGGTGACGAAGGCGGATCCGGTCCTGGATGCGCAGCTTGATCTGAAGGGAAAGGGGCTCGTCGTTCGTGCGGTCGTGCCCGGCAGCTTGGCGGAGTCCCTCGGCCTGAGGATCTACGACGTCCTCGTGAGCCTCAACGGCGTCGAGCTCGCCAGCCGCGAGGACATGGCGGCCGCCCTCAAGGACCGCAAGCAGGGCGACGCGGCCAGGGCGGTCGTGTTCCGGCGGGCGCAGACGGTCGAGCTGAAGACGCCCTAGGGATAGAGCCTATCCGAAAACCCGGCACCATTCGGCCGGCTGCGCGGGCCGAGCGCTTCGCCTCTCCTCCATCGCCGTAGTTCGCCAATACGGCTTCGTCGTCGCGACTTGCGCTCGGCCCGCTCGCTCGGCCTCGGTGTTGACGCCGGGTTTTCGGATAGGCTCTTAGCCGCCGCCCGGGGGAACGAGCTTGCGGCGCGACTTGAGCGCGTCGTCGCAGAGATGGACTTCCACCGCGGCGCCGGCCAGGGCCTCGCGGGCGATGCCCGCCGCAACCTCGAGAAAGCCCGCGTCATACTCCGTCCCGGAAATGGCCTGCGGCTTCACGACGAAGCGGATCTGGAAGACCTCGCCCTCCTTGAGCAACTGGACCGAACGCTCCGCCTCGTCATCGAAGTAGCCCTGAGCCTCGAGGTGCGCCCCGACCGCTTCGGCCTGCGCCTCGGTCACCGGCGGCTTGTAGTAGAGCTCCCCCTGCTTGAACCGGAGCTTCGTGCCGTGGCCGGAGCCCAGGAAATAGACGAGCAGGACGGCGACGCCAGCCAAGCCGAGTACCACGCGAAGCGCTTTCATGGGTGCACTTTCGGGGGAGAGGGTTAGATGGTATGCACGAACGCCGCGGCTCCGAACACGTATCCGGCGCCTATGGTAGGGAGCACGACGAGGTCCCCGCGCCGGATCGGGTTGCGCACCTCGTGGACCTCGAGGATCCGCTCGGTCCCCTCCTCGCGGTCCACCCGCATGGAGCCGTGGCGGACGGCGTAGTCGAGGCCGATGAGGTTCGAGGCCGCCGAGATGTTTCCGGTCTTGTAGAGCGTCTTCGTGACGCGTGTCTCGTCCATACCGAGCTTCTTGGCGAGCCCGTCCACGATCCGTCCATTGGCCTGGTGCGGGATGAGTCGGGCGTGGGCCAGGTCCTCGGCGAGCGCCGCTTCCTCCTCCTCCCCGTGTCCCAGGACCCGGCGGACGCAGAGGGCCATGGCGTTCACGGCGTTGCGCAGGACGCTCGGGCCTCCCAGCATCTTGAGGAAGGACTTCCGGATCGTCACCTCTCGCCCCCCCGCGGTCCGGGGCGCGGGCAGCTGGTGCAGGTTCTCGAGGGTGATGTTCTCGGGGTTGGAGTCGAAGCCGGAGAAGGGGGGGAGCATTCCCCCTTCGCTGTCGGTGACCGCTCCCAGCACGACGGCACCTGCGCCGTCTCCGAAGAGGATCGCCGTGAGCGGGTCGGAGAAGTCGAGGGTGGGAGTGATCGTCTCGGCGCCGACCACCAGGATGCGCCGCATGGTTCTGGACGCGAGCATTCCGTACGCCAGCCCCATGCCGAAAACCGACCCGGCGCACGCGCCCATGAGCTGGAAGGAGGCGGTGCTCTTCGCCCCGATGGCGGCGGCCATGAGGGAGTGGTCGCCCGGGACGGCAGAGGTGGGGGTGAAGCTGGCATGGATGATCAGGTCCAGTTCCGTAGGCTTCACGCCGGCCATGTCGAGCGCTCGGCGGGCCGCTTCGGCGCCCATCGTTGCCGTGGTCTCGCCGTCCGCGATGTAGCGCCGCTCGTGGATGTGGGTGACCCGATCCACCCAGGTGGAGAAGTCCCCCGAGTGCGCCTCGTCGTAGTTGCTCACCAAGTCGCGCAGGGCCACGTTGGAGATCCGGCGCCCGGGCAGGTAGGAACCCGTGCCCAAGACGACGACGGATCGATTGAGGGGCGCTCGCATGCCGGGGGGAGGGGGGAGCCCCCACTATACGCAGCCCCATTGGGAGGGGCAATTGTCGGGTAGGGCGACTAGACTCGGCCGCGTGTCCCGCCGACTGCTGCTCGGCCGGGCGGGCGCGGGGAAGACCCATGCCTGCCTGGATCTTCTGGAACCGGCCCTCGCGTTCGAACGCAAGGCCTGCCTCCTGGTGCCGACCTTGGACCAGGCGGAGCATGTCCGATCCCTCCTGCTCGACCGCCGCGGCGGCCTTCGCGCGCGCGTGGTCGAGACTTTCTCCTCCCTCGCCGAGGAGCTGACCGGACTTCGCCTCGGGGCCCTCGCGCATCCCGGGGAGTGCGATCGCGTCGCCGCGGACGCGCTGGCTCCCCAGTTCCCGGACGCGGCCCTGAGACCGGGCTTTCGCGCGGAGTTTCTCGCGTCGGTGAAGGAGATCAAGGAGACCGGGGCGCCGCTGGAGGAGGCGCTGGCCCACGCCCGCGCCTACTTCCCCGAGGGAAGCCGGGAGCACAGGCTGTTTCTTTGCATCGCGCGCTACGTCTCTCTTCTACCGCGTCCGGACCACGAAGACCTGCTGGGAAGGGCCCGGGACCGCCTCGCGCAGCGGGGCTACCCCCTCGACCTCCTCCTCGTGGACGGCTTTCACGACTTCACGGGGATCGAACTGCAGATCCTGCAGCGGCTCGCCGCCGGGGCCGGGGAGACGGTCCTTACGCTCCCCATGGATGCCGAACGCCCCGCCTCTCCCGTCTTCGCCTCCTCCGCGCGCACGGCCGCACACTTCCCCGGCTTCGCGCGCGAGAGCCTGTCGCACAACTACCGCGCCCGGACCCCCGCCCTCCGGCATGCCGAGGCGGCGCTCGCGGGCGCCCCCGCCGGGAAGCCCCCCGCCCCCCTCGAAGGCATCGAACTCCTCGCCTGCGCCTCCGAGGAGGACGAGGCGGATCGTCTCGCACGCCTCGTCGTCGCGTCGCGGCGCCCCTTCGCCGACTTCCTCATCGTCCGGCGCAGTTTCTCGGGACTGCACGCGACCTACCGCGCCGCCTTCCGCCGCCACGGCGTGCCGCTCCGGTTCTTCGGAGGGGAGCCGCTCCTGCCCTCCGCCGCGGGAAGGGCCGCCTTGCTTCTCCTGCGCGCGGCGGCGGGGGAGATCCAGGAAGCGGAGCTGCCCGCGCTGCTGCGCTCGCCCTTTCTCCTCGATGCGCCGCCGCGCAAGGAGCTCGACGCGATCGCCGCGAGGCTGCGCGCGGAGGGCTCGGTCGCGGACTGGTCCCCCTTTCCCGACACGGCCGCGCGGCGGGAGGCGCTTCGCAAGCGGGCGGGGAGCGTGGCCGCCTTCCTCGACCGCCATCTCGGCCTGCGCGACGCGCTCGCGGCGGCGCCGGACGGGGCCGAGGATCTTGCGCGCGCGGGGCGGCTCATGCTCGCGCTGCGTCGTGAAGCGGAGGCGCTCGCCGGCCTGCCCTTCGAGGAGGCGGCGCGGCGCCTGATCGTGCGGCTGCCCCTCCTCACGGCCGGAGGCGGGGACCGGCGGCACGACTGCGTCTACGCGGTGGAGGCCCTCGACGCGCGGCAATGGCAGAAGCCCGTCGTCTTCGCCTGCGGGCTCTCGAGCGCGTCGTTTCCGCGGCCCGTGCGGCAGGATCTCTTCCTGCGCGACGCGGAGCGGGCGGGCTTCGCCGCGGAGCGCGGCGTGCGCCTTCCGCTGCGCGCGCTGCGGGAGGAGGAGGAGCGCTACCTCTTCTACGTCGTCCTGACGCGGGCGCGGGAGCGCCTGGTCCTCTCCTGGGCCGCCTTCGACGAGGAGGGGACGCCGCAGCCGGCGTCGCCCTACCTGGAGGAGGCGGTGAGCCGCCTGCCGGGAATCCCGGCGCGGGCGGTGCCCTTGGCCGAGCAGTACGTGCAGGAGCGGGATGCGATCGCGCGCCGGGATCTTCTTCCGCTGGTCGCCGACGGCCTCGGGCGGCTTGCCTCCGGGCGGGCGCGGGCGGAGGAGGCCGCGCTCGCCGCGGCGCTCCACGACCTCGGCTGTGTGGACCGCGGAGCGCTCGCCTACCCGCGGCGGCTGGAGCTGGCCCGCCTGCGGCCGATCGGCGCGCTCCCCCGCCATCCCGCCGAGCGGCTCAGCGCCTCGGGGATCAACGACTTCCTGCGTTGCCCCTACCTGTTCCTGGCCCGCCGCGTGCACCGCGTGGAGCCCCCGCGGAAAGCGGGGCTCGACCCGGCGTTGCGCGGGGAGATCCTGCACCGGGCGCTCGAGCGGTTCGTGAAGGAGGGGCGGCCCGCCCACCCCGGCCTCCTCTTCGACGCGATCTGGGCCGAGTCCACCGGCCCCTTCCGCCTCCTGCTCGGCGACGAGGCCGCGCGCCGCTGGATGCGCGCCTGCTTCCTGCGCGCCGCCGAGTCGTTGCGCGCCGCGCCCGTCGAGAGCGTGGAGCGGGAGTTTGCGGTGGCGGTGGGGGAGGTGACGCTGCGGGGCCGGATCGACCGCATCGATCGGCTCGCCGCCGGCGCGCTCATCCGTGACTACAAATCGGGCACGGTCGATCTCAAGGAGACGCTCGCGGGGCGCGACGCGCAGCTCGACGTCTACCTCCTCGCCCTGCCCGATCCCGCCGGCGCCCTCTTCGAGCGGCTGCGCACGGGGGACGCGACGGGACTCCTCCTCGCCTCGGCGGGCGGCGAAGTGGAGGGGGAGTTCGTGCTGCTCACGCCGGAGGAGATGGAGGCGCGCCGCGAGCGCACCCGGGCGCTGGTGCGGCGGATCGCGGCGGCGGCGGCGGCGGGGCGGCTCGCGGTGGATCCCGCCGATCCCGAGAGCTGCACGCGCGGCGAATGCGACGGCTACGACCTCTGCCGCGTCCATCGCGCGCGCATCTTCGCCCGTCGCGCGCGGGAGCAGACTCCGTGATCCCGCTGACCCCCGAGCAGGCAGCCGCCGCGCACGCCCGGCAGGCGTCCGTGGCGGTGGCCGCCGGCGCGGGCACCGGAAAGACGCGGGTCATCACCGCGCGCTACGTCCATCTGGTGCAGGTGCGCGGGGTGCCCCCGGCGCGCATCCTCGCCGTCACCTTCACCGAAAAGGCGGCTCGCCAGATGAAGGACCGCATCCGGACGGCGCTGGGCGCGGCGGGGCGGGAGGATCTGGCGCGGGCGGCGGAATTCGCCCCCATCTCGACGATCCACGCCTTCCTGGCGCGCACGCTGCGCGAACGCGCGCTGGACGCCGGCATCGACCCGCGCTTCGCGCTGGCCGACGAGATGACCGCGGAGCGGATGCTCGAGGAGGCGCTGGCGGCCACGGTGGATGCGCTCCCGCAGGAGCGGCGGGAGCTCCTCGCCGGGCTCGCGGGGGCGGAGGAGGCGCTCCGCTCGCTCTACCTCGCGGCGCGCGCGACGCCCCACGCCATGGGCGACTTGCGCGGCGTGGAGCCGGACACCGAGGGGCTGGGCCGCCGGCTCGGCGCCTTCCTCGATCGCTGCGCGAACGAGAGCGCCACCGCCGCCGGCACGAAGAGCAAGCTCGCCGCACTCGGGACGCTGCGAACCCGCCTCCTCGCGTTCGACGCCACGGCGGCCGAGGAGTTCCAGGCCGCGGTGAAGGGAAGCGTCGCGCCCGCCCAAGGCGAGCTCTTCCGGGAGGGGAAGGAGCTCGCGAAGGAGTTCGCGCCGCTGCGCCATCGGGAGCAGGCGCGTGCGGTGGCCGCCGCGACGGTGGAGGCGCTGGCGGACTTGGACGCTCGCTACGCCCAGGACAAGAGCGCGCTCGGCCTGCTCGACTTCGCCGATCTCGAGCGCCTCGGCCTGAAGCTCCTCCAGGGGCCGGCCGGTCCCGCCATCGCCGCCGCGTACGACCATCTCCTGGTGGACGAGTTCCAGGACACGAGCCGGATCCAGGAGGCGATCCTGGATCTCCTCGCCGTGGGCCGCGAGCTCTTCGCCGTGGGGGACGCCAAGCAATCCATCTACCGGTTCCGCTACGCCGACGCCGCGGTGTTCGCCTCCATCCAGGATCGCTCCGCGACCTTTCCCCTGGCCGGTTCGTTCCGCACGCGGCCCGAGCTGCTCGCCTTCACCAACGCGCTCTTCGGCAGGCTCTTCCGCGGGTCGAACGTGGCGCCGCAGGATCTGCGCGCCGAGGCGGCCTGGCGACCGAAAGAGCCTGCCTGCGTGGAGGTGCTCGCTCCGCTCGCGTCCCACGCGGCGGAGGGGCGCCGGCGCGAGGCGATCCTGCTCGCGCGCCGCCTGCGCGAAATCGTGGAGCGCAAGGAGCTCCCGATCACGCGCGCCGAGCGCGCTGAGGGGCCGCTTCGCTACGGCGACTGCGCGCTCCTCGTGCGCGCCACGACGCACCTCGGCGTCTACGAACGCGCCCTCGCGGACGCCGGCGTCCCCTACGTCGTCGTCAAGGGACGCGGCTACTACGCCGCACGCGAGGTGGTCGAGCTGGCGCACCTCCTCCTCCTGCTGCACGATCCCGGCGACGACTTCCGCGCGGTGGTGGTGATGACCTCACTCCTCTGCGGCGCCACCGACGGCGATCTGCTCCGTCTTCCCGGTGAAGGCCCGCTCCCCTCGCGCGCCCTGGCGGCCCCCGCCCCCCCCCTGATCGCTCCCGAACGCTGGAGCCGCCTGCAGGAATTCGCGCGCCGCTTCCAGCGGTGGCGCGACCTCGCGGGGCGCCTCGAAACCGGCGACCTCGTCGAGACGATCCTCCTCGAGACGCGCTTCGGCGACCTTCTCCTCGTGGAGCCCGACGGCCGCCGCCGCCACGCCAATCTCGCCAAGGCGCTCCGGCGAGCCCGCGCCTCCACCCTCGACCCGGAGTCCTTCGCCCGCGAACTCCTCGAGTTCCGCGAGCGGGAACTGCGCGAGAGCGAGGCGCCCATCGCCGGGGAGGCGGACGACGTCGTGAAGGTGATGACCGTGCACGCGGCCAAGGGGCTCGAGTTCCCGCTGGTGGCGGTGGCCGATCTCACCGCGGGCAAGCGCGGCGGGGACGGCACGATCCTCCATCCCGATGGCGCGTTCGGGTTCAAGATCCAGGCGGAGCCGGAACGCATCGAGCCGCCGGGCCTCGACCGACTGAAGGCGTGGGAAAAGGCGGAGGAGGCGGCGGAGCGGCATCGCCTTCTCTACGTCGCGCTCACCCGCGCCGAGGAGCATCTCATTCTCTCGGGGGCGCTGACGCCACGGGCGGACCGGAGCCTCTTCGACGCGCTTCCCCCGGACGTCGTCGTGCAGTCGCCGGCGGAGGCGAAGCCGCTCCGCCTGGCCGCTCGCGCGGCGGCGTCGGTGCGGGGCGCATTGCGCCGGGCGGCTGCGCTGCCGGTCTCGGTGCCGCGGGACGGAGAGGGGGCGCGGGCGCTCGTCGCGCGTGTGGACGCGCTCGCTCCGCCGAAGCGGGACGCGACCCCCTACGTGACGGCGGCCGCCGACCTGCTGGAGTTCGCGCGCTGCCCGCGGCGCTACCGCTTGGGGCGGATGTGGGGCCTGCAGGTCGAGTCCGCCCTGGAGGTCGAGGCGGAAGAGGGGGGCGGGGGCGAGCACGCGCGCCGGACCCTCGGCACGGTGCTCCACGATCTCCTGGCGCGGTTCGGGCCGGGGGCGGAGCCCGGCGACGAGGAGATCGTGGAGCGATTTCCGGAGGCGACGCGCGCCGATCGGGAGCAGATCCGGGGATGGTGCTCCTATCTCGCCGGGCTCGACTGCATCCGGCAGGCGGCGGCGGGTCCCCACGAGCGGGAGATGCTGTTCCTCACGCGCATCGCCGGGCTGGCGGTGCGCGGGGTGATGGATCTCTACGCGCCGGGGCTGCCGCTCCTCCTCGACTACAAGACCTCGCGACGCGCCGAGCCGGGCGAGTACGCGGTGCAGATGGCGGTCTATCTCGCGGCGCTGAAAAGCCTCGATCTGCCCGCGCCCCCCACGGCGCAGCTCGTCTACGTCGCCGCACGCGAAGTGGTCGAGGTCGGGGCGCAGCCCCTGGAGCCGCTCGTCGAGGCGTTCCGGGATGCGCATCGCGGCGACGGCTCCTTCCCGCCGGCGCCCGGCCCGCTCTGCCGCCACTGCGAGTTCCGCCCGGTCTGCGTCGCGAACGGGGTCGGATGCCCCTAGGCCGGTTGCATCGCAACGCGCCTCCGCAACCGGGGAGAGCCTGCGGGCGCGGAGCCGCGAATTCCGCGCGGCGCACGCCTGGGCGGCGAGGCGTGGATCGTGGAGGGGGCCGGGGGACCCGCAGGCCGGGCGGGTGACCCAGACGCCTCGGGAGTGGTACGTTGGGCCGATGCGAGCCGGGATGCAGAGCGTTGTCGTCGCGCTGGGCGCGCTGCTTGTCGGGCTTCTCGTCGGATTCCAGGGGAAGGGGGACTCCGAGGCGGCCGGACAGCGTGCGGATAGGCGCGTCGTCGAGCTGGAGCGAAAGCTGCACGAACTCGAGGCTCTCCTGCGAGCCGCAGAGAACCGCGTTCCGAGCTCGCCTGGTGGAGATGCGGAAGCGGCTCCCGCTCCGTCCCGCGAGGCGACCGGCGAACCCGCCGCGGCGCCTCGCAAGCCGGACGAATCGCTCGTTGCCGTGGCGCAGACTGCGGCGAGCGCCACGCTTCTCGACCGCCTCGCGATCGAGTACTCCGACGCCTACGCCGCCGGTGCGGAGACCTTCCAGGGGTTCATGGCGCGATCTGCAGAGCGATTCCTGTTCAAGACCTATTCCGACGTGCTGCGCGAACTGGGTCGCCCCGGCCAGATCGTCCGTGACGCGGGCGGCCCGACGTTTCACTACAAAGTCGTCGTGCCTGGGAGGGAGTACGACGCCACCCTCGTGATCGAGTTCGCCGATGGGCTCGTGTTCGAAGTCCATTGGCTATGATCCGTTCGACGCGTTCCTCTTTCCCTTCGACGATTCGCCCGCGCCTGGAGCCGCCGCCGCAGCACGGAGGAAGGCGCGCAGGCGCTCCCCGCCGCTCTCGCCGAGGGCCGTCGGCTTCAGGGGCGCGTCGCGGGATCGGAGCTCGCGGGAGAGCGCCGCCCCTCCTGGCGCGGATGCCGCGCGGGGTCCTCGGTCACCTCGAGGCGAGGCGCGGGTAGGGAGACCGTCGACCTGAGCCCGCCGCGCGCTACGGGCCGTCGGAGGGCGATCGAGGGGGCGCCCGGAACGGCGACGCCCGCGACGACCTCCGGCCGGTCCGTTGCGACCCCCTGAGCTCGGTGCTGCATGGTCCCTCCCGGCCTTCCGCGCGATACAATTCGGTACGTGGTTGTGGTCGGGAGGGTAGGAGTCCTGCGCGAACGTGCCGGGTCCGAGGCGCGGAGTCGGCTGCGCGCGCGGCGTTGCCGAGCCGCTGAGGCCGCGGAGGCGTCTTCGGACGGGCGAGGGAAGCGCCACGCGGGCGCGCGAGGGTCCCGCGCAGGGGTCCGGCCCTCAGTCGGGATCCGCGCTCCCCGATCCGTGGTCTCGGCAGGCGCTTTGGGCGCGTGGGCGCGGGAGAGAGGCGCGGCAGGGAGCCAGGCCCTTCTCGAAGCGCATGAGAATCGCCCGTCCTCCTCCGTCTCGATGGAGGAGCGGGCCCTGCTTGCGACGGCGAACGGAGGCAGCCCGCTCGCGCGCCGCGCACGAGCCGCTCAGGCGCGGCCGCGCCCCCGCGCCGGAGGAGGGCCCAAGGTCGATGCTCGAATCCCTCCCGCCGCTTCGCGCGAACCTGGAGGCGCGGCATGATCGGCACGAGGCTCAACCGCTACACCATCGTCTCGGAACTGGGGACCGGGGGCCTGGGAACGGTCTACCTCGCCGTCATGCCGAGCGGACGCAGCGTGGCGCTGAAGGTCGTCCACCCCCACCTCGTCCGTACGCCCGGATTCTTCAAGCGCTTCCTCCTGGAGGGGGAGATCGGCCGCAGGGTCCAGCACGAGAACGTCATCCGCACCCTCGATGTGGACGCCCTCACCATCGACGGCAAGCAGATCAACTACATGGTGATGGAGTACGTGAAGGGCAAGAGCCTCCGCAAGCTCCTCCAGGAGCTGGGCACGGTGCCCGAGACGCTCTTGCGCGAGATCGCGCTCCAACTCTCCGCCGGGCTCTCCGCCATCCACGCCGCGGGCATCATCCACCGCGACCTCAAGCCGGAGAACGTGCTGATCAGCGCCGACCAGACGGTCCGCATCATGGACCTCGGCGTGGCGAAGATGCAGGAGGCGTCGGTCGCGCTCACCCTCGGCGGGCAGTTCGCAGGCTCCTGCCTCTACGCCGCGCCCGAGCAGTTCGAAAAGGGGGCGGAGGTCGGCCCCTCCGCCGACCTCTACGCCCTCGGCGTCCTGCTCTACGAGCTCGCCTCCGCGGACAACCCCTTCCGGGCGGACAGGTTCGCCGCCATCCTGGCGAAGCACCGGGAGGAGCCGCCCCCGCCGCTGCGCGTCCGAGCGCCGGAGATCTCGCCGTTCTTCGCGGAGGTGGTGCACACGCTCCTCGCCAAGAACCCGGCCGATCGCTTCGCCTCCGCCGCCGCCCTGAACCGCGTCCTCGACGAGGGCGAGCTCGCCGACTGGTGGCGGGAGCGCGAAAAGGCGTTCCGCAAGGAGACCGCCGCTCTCCCCGTGATCCGGGTGCGCCGCGCCTGCGCGCTCCTCGGCCGCGACAAGGAGCTGCGATCGCTTCGCGAGGCGTGGGAGCGCGCCAAGCTCGGGGAGGGCGGGGTGCTGCTCTTCGAGGGCGAAGCGGGCATCGGCAAGACCCGCCTGCTGGACGAGTTCGCCCGGGAGGCCGCGGCCGACGACGTGCACATCCTCTACGGCGCCTACACCCCGGGGGGCGGGCTCGGCGGCCTTTCGGAGGCGATCCTCGGCAAGTTCGGCGCCGTCAACCTCGCCGAGGGGCTCGCCCCCTATGTCCCGGAGACGCCGACCCTCGTCCCCTCCTTCGCCGCCCTCGTGACGCACGAAAGTCCCCCGTCCGGCGCCGCGCCCCTGCAGCGCGACGCGCTGCACACCGTCGGCTGCCATCTCTTCCGCAACCTCGCGGCCGACAAGCCGGCGCTCTGGGAGATCGACGACCTGCACTTCGCGCCGGAGGAGAGCCTCCACTTCCTCGTGGCGCTCGCCCGTTCGATCGCGACGCAGCGCACCCTGCTCGTGCTGACCGCGCGGACCGGCGAGATGGACCGCATCACCGAGCACCTGGCGCGGGTCGACCGGTTCCGCCGCCACGAGCTGGGCCGCCTCGCGCCGCACGAAGTCGCCGCGATGCTGTCCGAGACGCTGCGGTCCGAGGCGCTCGTGGCTCGGCTGGGCGCGCAGATCGCCGAGAAGTCCGACGGCGTGCCGCTGTTCGTGCTCGAGATCGTGCGCGGGCTCACGGAGAAGTCGGCCGAGGAGATCACCTCCATCGAGGTTCCCTCCGCGGTGCGCGACCTCATCGGCGCGCGCCTGAAGGGGCTCTCCGACGACGACCGCAACCTGCTCGACGCCGCCGCCGTGCAGGGTTTCACGTTCGACCCCGACCTCGTCGCCCGCGCCCTGGAGGTGAAGCCGATCCAGGTCCTGCAGAGGCTCGCCGCGCTGGAGCGGCGCTCGGGGGTCGTGCACGCCCACGGCTCCGGCTACCGGTTCGACCACCACCAGATCCAGGAGGTGCTCTACTCCGGGCAGGCGGCCGCCCTCCGCGCGAACTACCACACCCTGACCGCCGACGCGCTCGCGGCGCGCGAGAAGCTGGCGGATCAGGAGTCCCCGGGGGGCGCGGCGGCCTATTTCATGGCCTTCCACAGCCTGCGCGGCACGAACCCGGCGGCGGCGAAGCGATACCTGAAGGGGGCGCTCGCCCACGTCGACAACGAGTACCGGAATGACGCCCACGTCGGGCTCTGCGCGCTGGCGCTGGGAACACCCGGCCTTCTCGACGACCGCGAGCGCTGCGAGATCCTGATCCAGCTGGGGACGAAGCAGGGCCACCTGGGACGGCTTCCCGAGCAGGGCGCCGCCATCCAGGAGGCCGTGACGATCGCCGACCGGATCGGGGAGACGAAGCTGCGCTGCGACGCGCGCGGCCAGCTCGGATGGCACCTCTGGTCGCTCGCGCAGTACGCCGAGGCGAGAGCCGTTTTCGAGGAGGCCCTCGGCATCGTGCAGGACGAGGCGCAGCGCAAGCGGCTCTCCGGGCGACTCGCCAGCGTCCTCTCGACGCTGGGTCACCAGGAGGCGGCGCTGAAGCTCGAGCAGCCCAGCCCGAACAACCGGGGACTCTGCTACCAGTACCTCGGCCGGTACAGCGAGGCGCTTGCCTGCTACGAGGAGGCCGTGAAGGGGGAGTACGACACCGCGGGGCGGCCGCTCGCGCTGCTCAACGTCGGCCGGATGCAGGCGGCGCTCGGCGATCCCGAGAGGGCGCGCGCCACGATCGAGGGGGCGCGCGCGGAACTCCACGCCATGGGCCAGCGCCGCCCGGAGGGGTACGCCATCCACCGGCTCGGCGACGTGGCCGCCCAGATGGGACGGTTCGCGGAGGCCGAGCGCTCCTACGAACAAGCGCTGTCGCTGCGGCGCGAGATCGCCTATCCGAGCGGCGTCGCCGAGTCGCTCCTGGCACTCGGTCGCCTGCGAAAAGGGCAGGGCAAGGAGGCGGATCCCATCCTCCAGGAGGCCCAGAAGATCGCGCGCGAGATCGACCGGCCGGATGAGTTCGTGCTGAGCGCCGTCTATCTCGGCGGCGGCGGGGCGGCGGAGGCAGCGCTCCAGTCGCACGGCCCGAGGATGCGCGTGCGCGACCGGATGGAGGCGCACTTCGAGCTGTGGCGCGCGACGCGGAAGCCGGAGCACCTCGCGGAAGCCCGGCGCCTCCACCAGCACCTGCTCGACCACGCACCCGAGGAGTGCCGAGCCGCGATGGTGCAAAACGTCCCCCTCCACAAGGAGATCAGCGCGGCAGGGAGCTAGGGTCCGTCCGACCACCCGCTCCGGCTTCGCCCGGCTGCGAGGTCGGAATCGAGCGCGCGCCTCCGGGACCCGCGCGACGCGGAGTGCGCGCGGGCGGGGGGCCCCCCTCTCCGCGCCGGCCGCGAACGCCGAGAGGCGGAAGACCCGCCCCCGACCGCGCCCTCGGCCGTCGCAGGGGTGGGCCGTGCTATCGTTTTGAAGGTCATGGAAGAGTCGCTGCGCACCGTCACCGAGCCCTCCCTCTTCGCCGAAACGCCCTCGCTCCTCGAGCTGTCGTTGGTGGTGCGCGATCCCGAGATGATCGGCGACCTCTCGGCGATCCGGGAGGGCAGGTCGCGCACGGAATTCGCGCTCACCGCGCTTCGCATCGGGCTCCTGGCGCTCCGTCAGGCGCGCGGGCAGGTGGATGTGGACGCCATCCGTCGCGAGAGCGAGCGGATGCTGGTCGGGCTCCAGGGGAGGCTCGACGCGCACAGCGAGGCGGTGCAGAGCCAGCTCACCGGCTCGTTGCGCGAGTACTTCGATCCGGAGAGCGGGCGGTTCGAGGAGCGGGTGCAGCGGCTCGTGCGCCGGGACGGCGAGTTGGAAACCCTGCTCCGCCGGCAGATCGGCGGAGACGAGTCGGAGCTCTGCCGGACGCTCGCGGCGCACTTCGGCGAGCAGAGCCCGCTCATGAAGCTCCTGAGCCCCACCGAGTCGGAGGGCCTGCTGCGATCGCTCGGGGATACCGTGGGGGAAGCGCTCCAGCTGCAGCGGGAGCGCATCCTCCGGGAGTTTTCCCTCGACACGCCGGAGAGCGCGCTGAGCCGCCTCGTGCGCGAACTGGGCGAGCGGCACGGCAAGCTCAACGAGGAGATCCAGGGGGCGCTGGGGGGCGTGGTGAAGGAGTTCTCCCTCGACCAGGAGGACTCCGCCCTGAGCCGCCTTGTGAGCCGGGTCGAGAGGGCGCAAAAGACCATCAGCCAGGAGTTCTCGCTCAACGAGGAGGGGTCCGCGCTGGCGCGCATGCGCCGGGATCTGCTGGGGGTGCTCGAAACCCACGCCAAGGCGGCGCGCGACTTCCAGGAGGAGGTCAAGACGGCACTGGCGTCCATCGTCAGCCGCCGCCGCGAGGCGGAGCGCTCCACGCGGCATGGCGACGACTTCGAGGTGCAGGTGGCCCACTTCGTCGCGACCTGGGCCCAACGGGAGGGGGACATCCCGCTCCACGTCGGCGACAGCGTCGGGCTCATCAAGAACTGCAAGAAGGGCGATTGCGTCGTGGAGCTCGGCCCGGAGAGCTGCCTGCCCGGGGCGAAGATCGTGGTCGAGGCGAAGGAGGTGGACCGCTTCCCGCTCGACGCGGCGCGGGCCTACATCGAGGAGGCGCGCAAGAACCGCGGCGCCGAAGTCGGCCTCTTCGTCTACTCCCGCAAGAACGCCCCCGCGGGCATGGGCAGTCTGCGGCGCATCGCCTCCGACGTGTTCGTCATCTGGGACGCCGAGGAACCCGCTACCGATCTCTGGTTCGAAGCCGGGCTCACCGTGGCGCGCGCCCTCTGCACGCGCGGGAGAAGCGCCCGCGAAAACCGCGCTGCCGACTTCGAAGCGATCGAGAGGGCGGTCCTGGAGATCGAGAAGCGGGCGGAGGGGTTTGGGGAGGTCGAGACGCTGACCCGAACCATCCAGGGCAACAGCGAGAAGGTGCTGCATCGGATCGAGCTCATGCGCAAGGCGTTTCTCAAGGAGGTGGATGCCCTCCGCGAGCACTTCGCCGCCCTGAGGGATGCGGGCGGCGGGGCGTCCGGCTAGGGTCTGTCTGAATACTCCATCTGGATTCGCCCGGCTGCACGGGCCGCTGGCGTCGCCGCTCGTCCATCGCCGATTTTGGGGTCAATACGGCTTCGGACTCGCGGCTCGCCAGCAGCCCGCTCGCTCGGGCTCGGGCCGACGATGGATTATTCAGACAGGCCCTTGGGTCCGCCTGGTTGGTCCATCCATCGTCGGCCCGAGCCCGCGCATCCGGGCGAAGCGGGAGCGGTAGTGGGACGGGCCCCGCCGTGCGGCTCGAAGACGCGCTCCCCGCCGCGCCGCTCGTGACGATGGACCTCCTCAGGGGAGGCTCGCCCACCGGCGCCCCGCGCGCCCGGCGATTCCACTCCCGGCGGCGGCGTTCAGCGGTCGAGGCGCGACGCGAGGTCCAAGAGCTCCCGCACGCGCTCCTTCTCGAAGGAGGCGTGCAGGGTCCCCTCCACGACCACTTCGCGGAAGACGACGCTGTTCTCGAGGACGAAGAGGGAGGGCCGCACCCGCTCCATGCCGCGTCCGTCGTCGCCCACCGCGCGCCCGCGGATCGTGGCGTCCTTCCCGCCCGCCTCCACCGTCGCTTCCATCGTCTCCCCGTCGAGGCGGAAGCGCAGGTTCGCCGGGCCCCCCGGCCGCACTTCGGGCTTCTCGCTGGTGACGCGGAAGATGAAGCCGATGTCGGGCGAGTCGATCGGCACGTCGTTGTTCGTCCCCTTGCCGATCATGATCAGGCTGTGGCCCGGCCGCTCCAGGACGTAGTTCTCGCCCTCCACGAACCAGTGGTTGGTCACCAGCAGCATGATCTGCCGCGCCTCGTCCCCGGTCTGGCAGAAGGCGAGGCCATGGGTCTTGAGGCGCGCCGGCTCGGCGATGGCGCGGATCGTCACGTCGTTCTCGAACGCCGCGCGAAGGCAGAGCGTCATCACCCCGCTCCCCTGCACCCCCCCGCGCACGGCCTGGAACGTGCCCTCCTCCTTGTGGGGGATGGTCTTGAGGGCCTCCCAGTCGGCCATCTCCCGCGCGCTCGCGAAGAGGTACTGGAGCTTCACGACCCTTCCGCGCCGCGTCGCGGATGTGGCATGGAAGAGCGCGTCGCCCCCGCCCCGGCCGAACGCGGCCAGCGAGCGGAGTGCGTCGAGCGCCTCGCCGCGGCTCCGGACGAAGGCAAGATCCCCGTAGGAATCCGTTAGCTCCTTGAGGGCCTTCTCCGCCGGTTCATGCTTGCCGCCCGCGTAGAGCATGCGCCCCCGCACGAGCAACGCTCGCGCCTCCTTGAGGCGCTTCACGTCGGGGTGGGGCGGGCCGGGGAGCGGCGGCGGGGGGGCGGGGTCGCGAACGGACCGGTCGGGCGGGCGGACCGGCTCGCGCACCAGCGGATCGGCGGGCGAGAAGGTGATGCGTGCGATGCGCCGCTCGATCTCGAGGGCGATCTCCTCGAGCCGTTTGCGGTACTCCGGCTCGAGCTCCCAGTTGGTGACCAGCGCCTCGCGCGCCCCTTCGATCCGGCCCTCGTCCAGGAGCGCCTCGGCCTCCGCCTTCCGCCGCAAGAGGAGGTCCGACTCGAGCGCGCGCACTTCGTCGAGCAGCGTCGTGATGGCCGCCTCGGCGCGCGTCCCGCGCCAGGCTCGGCGATACTCCTCCGCGATCTCGGCGGCCTGCCTGTAGCGGAACTGGTGCAGGTGCGCCTCCACGGCCCGCTCCAGGGCCGCGGTCGCCGTCTCGCCTCGCTTGTCGAGCAGCAGGCGAAGGGGGGAGGTGGGAGAGCTGTCCCGCTGGCGCTCCATCTCCTCCCGCAGGATCGCGGGGGCCTCCAGGTCGGGGGCGGCGGCAACCCGCTCCGCCAAGCCGCTCGGGAGCGCCGGCTCGATCGGGGAGGGGGGCGGGGGAGGGGATCCGCGGGATTTTTCCCGCAGCGCGGGAAGTGCGAAATCCCGCACCAGGAGCCCCCCGAGGCCCAGGAGAGCAAGTGCCAGAAGGAGCTTAACGGCACGGTGCATAAGGACTTAGCGTCTCTTCCCAGCACCTTACAGCCGGAAGGCCGGAAAGTCGATAGGACACCGGGCCCCGTGCCCCTCCAGGAGACAGTGATGACGAAGGCCGTCGATCCCTTCGAAGAGTACCTTCGCAAAAAGAAGGTAGAGCAGCTGCAACAGCGCTACCGCGCCGGGGGCGTCGACGTCCAAGCCGAAGAGGGCGGCGACGCGGCGGGTGAGGAGCTGGTCCTCGCCCAGGAAGACCCCGAGGTGACCCAGCGGCTCAAGGAGGAGATGGAGGAGTTCTTCGACGCCGGCGGAAGCGCCGGAGCGAACTACTTCTCCAAGGTCGGCACCGGCATCAGCGAGGACAAGGTGGAGGAGATCCGCGACGCCCTCGAGGAGGTCTTCGAGGCGCCGGGGCCCGCTCCCGCCAACGAGCCGGTCACGGAAGCCTTCGTCGACTTCTTCCGCGGCGTCGAGACGCAGTACGAGCGCGGCGGCACCCTCCCGCCCCTCCCCTCGGAAGCGCCCCCCATGGTGATCCCCGAGATCCTCATCACGCCGATGCCGCAGAAGCCCGCGCCCTCGTCAGGCGCGCAAGCGCCGGCTGCCGCCAAGAGCGGGGCGCTGGATCTCGGCGAGCTGCTGGGGGCCCCGGCCGACGCCCAGCAGCTGCCGCAACGCGTCAACCTCCTGTGCCGCCTCGTCGCGAAGCTGGTCGAACGCGCGGGCATCCCCGAGAGCGAGATCATCGAAGTCCTGATCAAGTCGGGCGTCGAGTTCTAGGCGCGCGTAGAATTCCAGGCGTGGCCGCCAAGACCCCCGTTCTCCGCACGCTTGGGATGCTGCTCCTCGCGGCGTGGGGGGTCCTGTTCCTGGCTGCGGCGCTGGGCGAGCTGCTGGACATCGACGCTCTGCGCGGCTTCGCCGACCTCAAGCGCATCTTCCTGCGCTGAAGGACCGCCGCGTATGGGGATGCGTGGCCCGATCCTCGGTTGGGTGGGCGCCGTCGCGAAGCGCGTTGCCTGGGCGCCCAGCCTCGTCTTCGGCCTTCACATGTTCCTGTCGCGCGTCGCTGGCGGCTACACGGCCTACCCCGATCTGGACCTGGCCGTGCATCTCCTCGGGGGCGCGGCCTTCAGCCTGTTCGCGCTCGGAGCGGCCGAAGAGGCGACCCGGCGGGGGCTTCTGGGGAGCCCCGCTCCCCGCGTGCCGTTCCTGCTTGCCTTCTTCGCCACGGCGAGCGCCGCGCTCTTCTGGGAGTTCGCGGAGTTCCTCTCGGACCGATGGTTCGGGACGCACGCGCAGGGGGGCCTGCACGACACGCTGCTCGACATGGCGCTGGGAGTGGCCGGGTCCTGCCTGCATCTCGGCGCGGCCGCCTGGAGACGCCTCGGGTCGCGCCCCGCGGGTCGCGGCGCCGCGTAGGCAGCGCGGGCGGGCGGCGTCGCCGAGCCTGCCGTGACACCTTCCCCGTCGTAGGAGTGTGGGACTCCTTCACGCGCTCCTCGATGCCCTTGCGCCGCCCCTCTGCTGCCTCTGCCGCGGCCCGCCGGGCCCGCTCCCCTGGCTCTGCGCGCCCTGCGCCCGCGGCCTCGATCTGGCCGCAGGTCCCTGCTGCCTGCGCTGCGGCGCCCCGCGGCCGCTGGAGGCGCCGCTCTGCGCCCATTGCCCCGACTGGCCCAAGCTGCTCCGCGGGGCGCGTGCCGCGGCGCCGCATCGCGGGACGGCGCGGGAGCTCGTGCACGCCCTCAAGATCGCGGGGCGGATGGAGGCGGCGCGCCCCCTCGGGGCGCTGGTGGCAGCCGCCGCGCGCGCGCTGCCCTGGGGGGCTGCGGCGATCGTGGCGCCGGTTCCCCAACACCGGAGCGCGCGACGGCGGAGGCGCTTCAACCACGCGGGGGAGATCGCCAGGGTGGCCGCCGCGGCACTGCGGCTGCGGTTCGTCCCGCGCCTTCTGATGCGCGTGCGGCCCGCGGGAGAGACCGTCTATCGCTCCGCGAGCGGGCGGTGGCGCGCGGCCCGCGGGGCGTTTCGGGCGATCCCCGCGGCGCGCGGGACCGAGGTGCTCCTGGTCGACGATGTCTTGACGACCGGCGCCACCCTCGCGGCCTGCACCCGTGCCCTGCGCCGGCGCGGGGCCGCCGCGGTCTGGGCCGTCACGGCGACAAGGGCTCGCTGTGGGTGACGCCGGAGGTCTCGAGAACGATCTCGGAGTAGTGAAGCGCGCCCTTGAGCGACGCGAAGAGCAGGAAGAAGAGGAACGCCACGCCCACATCCTCCGTCGCCTCGGGGGGGCGGAACAACTCGCCTCGCGCGAGGAAGACCGCCAGGATGAGCGCCTGCAGCGCCGCGCTGGCGCTCACGCGGAAGCCGCGCAGGTTCCACTCCAGGAGCGCCATCCCGGCGAAGGTGACCAGGTCGGCCGCCACGATGCCGTTCAGCGCGGCGTTCCCCGTGGCGCTGCGGGCGGCCCAGAAGAAGAGCAGCACGTAGAAACCGGCCTTGGCCGCGAGCCCCGCCCAGGTGAACAGGGCGGAGAAGCGGCGAAACGCCGCCCACTCCTGGGGTTCGGGGGGGCGCGGGGGGGTGCCGCCGTGAGACGGCTGCTGCGGTTTTCCTATCAAGCAGGGGCGGCAGAAGAGCCGATGGCCCAATCGATGGAGGGTGATGCGGGGCTTGGTCAGCCCGCAGCCCGAACAGGGGAGCCTCACTTCCCGACCATCGGCAAAAGAAGGAGTTGGACATGACGACCAAGGCGCCCCTTCGCACGGCCCTCTTCGCGCTCTCCGCGCTCTCCGCGCTGCTGCCGGTCGGGTGCGCGGCCCGGGGAGCCCTCGCGTCGCTCCCCGCCCCGCGCGCCGAGGCCGTCCTCCTCGCGCCTCCCCCGCCCCCCTCCCTCGATTCATCCCTGCACGCCGCGGTGGAGGACTACCTCGTCTCGTTCCCGCAGGAGCACCCTTCCTATGCCCCCGCCACCGGGGGGCTCTTCGGCTGGATCATCCCGCAGGTCTACGTCTGGTTCCCCTTCCTGAAGGGCGACATGGATACCGGGGACGGCGAGCGCGTCGACTTCCGCGACGACCTCGGGCTCGACGAGGGCGAGCTGACGGTGATGCCGCAGCTCCAGGTCTCGCTCGGCTCCCTCGGATTCCGCTTCAGCGCGTTCTTCGCGCGATTCGAGGGGTCGGGCCGCATCGATCGCACGTTCACTTTCGGCGGCATCAGCTTCCCGGTGAGCGAAGAGGTCACCTCGGAGGTGCGGATCGACAACTACCGGCTCCTGAGCTTCTACCCCATCGTCCGCACGGACTTCTTCACCCTCGCGCTCCAGGGAGGCATCTCCTTCTTCCATGTGGAGGGGACCGTCACCGGCGCGACGACCGGCAGGGCGAGCGACTCCGCCAGCCTGCCCCTGCCCATGGGGGGCGTGGTCCTGCAGGCCAAGATCGGGCGCTTCCTCCTCGAAGCGGACATCGCGGGATTCACCATCGACTTCGGGGACATCGGCGCCACCTTCCTCGACGCCCAGGCCTCGTTGGGATTCATCGTGTTCAAGGTGGTGGCGGTGCGGGTGGGCTACCGCCATCTCCTCCTGGACGCGCACGCCGACGAGTTCTCCATCGACGTCACGCTGAGCGGCTTCTTCGCGGGCCTCTCGTTCCAATTCTAGGTCGGGCGGGGGGCGCGCCGCGCGCCTCCCTCGCGTTTTGACACCGCCTCCGTCGTAAGGGTAGGGGCGGCCCGCCCCCGAACGCGAAACGACATGCCCAACCTACAGCTCCTGTGCCTCTCCCTACTTCCCTGGTTTCCTCCCGTCGAGGATGCCCTGGCGGTCTTTCGCCAGTGGCACAAGTCCCCTGCGCCCGAGCTGCGCATCCAGGCGCTGCGCTCGCTTCGGGGCGCCGTGGGCCGGGATTCGCGGGCCGCCCTTCTCACCCTCCTCGGCGATCCCCACGTGGGCGTGCGCGCCGCGGCGCGCGCGGAGCTGGGCCTGCGCCCGCAGGAGGAAGGCCCCGACCTGGCCAAGGAGATCGCCGCCCTCGCGTCGCCGCGAGCCCGGCTCGAGGGGCTGCGCGCGCTGCTGGATCGCAAGGAGGATCCTTCCCTCTTCGCCGCCGACCGGGACGACGACGTGCGCGCCCGGGCGCTCGCCTCGGGCCGGGTGCCGGCGCCGCTCCTGCGCGAAGCGTGGCGCCACCGCGACGGGCGCACGCGGGCGCTGGCGCTGGAGGGGCTCGGGGACGCCGATCTCGCCGCCCTGGCGGTGCGCGACGGGGCGGAGGAGGTGCGGATCGCCGCGGCGCGGGTCGCCCGCGGGGCCGCCGAGGTCCAGGCGCTCCTGGCGGACCGCTCCTGGCGCGCGCGGCTGGCCGCCATCCGCGCGGCGGAACGGATCCGCAGTCCGGAGACCGTGCCCGCGCTGATCGCGTTGGTGGCGGGCGAGCCTGGGCGCGTGCGCGCGGCCGCAGCCTCCGCCCTGGAGGCGCTCACCCGCGCGCCGTTCGGCGAGGACGCGGCCCAGTGGCGGCGGTTCTGGGAGAAGCGCGGGGCCGGCTACGCCTTTCCCGAAGCCGCCGCCGCCCCGGTCGCCGCGCCGCACGCGGAAGGGGAGAGCACCAGCCGCGTCACGATCAGGTTCCACGACATCCCCGTCGTCTCCCGTCGCGCCTGCTTCGTGCTGGACGCGAGCCGTTCGATGCTGGAGATCGCGCCGCGCGCGAAGGGAAGGAGCCGCTGGGATCTCTCCTGCGCGGAGCTCGCGGGCGTGCTGGACCGGCTGCCCGAGGATGCGCGCTTCAATGTCGTGCTCTTCCGCACGGAAGTCGAGGCGTGGAAGCCGCGCCTCGAACGGGCGACCCGGGGAAGCCGCGTCGCCTGCCGGGACTGGATCGGGGAGGCCAAGCCCTCGGGCTGGACGAACCTCTTTGACGCCCTCGCCCTCGCGCTCGCCGACGACGAGGTGGATGCGATCTACCTCCTGACCGACGGCGTCCCGAGCCGCGGCGCCGAGACCGCCCGCCGCTCCATCCTGGACGAGATCGCCTTCCTCAACCGCTTCCGGCTCGTGCAGATCAACTGCGTGCAGGCCGGCGCCGAGGAGGGCCTCTCCAAGGCCTGGAAGGGCTTCCTCGACGACCTTGCCCGCGACCACGACGGCGTCTGCGTGCGCGAATGACGGGGACGTACGGTGCCAGGGCAAGACCGCCGGAAACGAGTCGCCTGCGATGCACGCCAAGGGTCTGTCTGAATACTTCATCTGGCTTCGCCCGGCTGCGCGGGCCGCTGGCTTCGCCGCTCGTCCGTCGCCGTATCTTGGGTCAATACGGCTTCGGACTCGCGGCTCGCCAGCAGCCCGCTCGCTGGGGCTCGGGCCGACGATGGAGTATTCAGACAGGCCCCAGGCCCGGTGCGGCGATCGCGCCTCCGCGGGCGGGCCCGGTCCGCCGCTCGGCTCCCGCGCCCCGCCGTCTCCCAGGCGCCGCGAGCCCGCGGACGACGCAGGGGGACCCAGCCCGTATCCTGTCGCCGCCTGGCCCACGCCCGGCGCGCAGCCGCATGTCGGACGACGCCTACCATCTCGAAGAGCTGAAGATCGCGCGGGATGCGAACGACCCCCGCCACGCCGCTCCGCCCATCGGCGCCGGCCGCCGGCGCATCCTCGATGTGGGCTGCGGCGCGGGCCAGACGCTGATCGCCGCGGAACTTGGGCCCGGCGTGCTCGGCGTGGGTGTGGATCCGGACCGGGACGCGCTGGCCCTCGGCCGGAGCTGGGGGCACGGCCTGCGCTTCGCGCGAGCGAGGGGGGAGGCGCTCCCTTTCGCCGCTATGAGCTTCGACTTCCTGGTCGCGCGCGTAGCGCTCCCCTACATGCACATCCGGAGCGCGCTTGCCGAGTGCTGTCGCGTCCTCAGTCCGGGAGGCACGGTCTGGATGGTCCTCCACCCCGCCTCCATGGCGTGGCGCGAACTCTTCCGCCACCTGAGGCGGCTCCAGCTCAAGGGGGCGCTCCACCGCCTCTACGTGCTGGCCAACGGCCTTCTCCTCAACACGCTCGGACTCGAGATCCGCTTCGGGCGCAGAGGCCATGAGTCCTTCCAGACTCGCAGGGGGATCGCGCGCGCATTGCGGCGGGCCGGATTCCGCGGCGTGGCCTTTCCGAGCGGTCGCGCGTTCGTCGTCACCGCCACGCGGCCCGACGCATCGGAAGCGGGCTAAGAGCCTATCCGAAAACCCGGCGTCAACACCGAGGCCGAGCGAGCGGGCCGAGCGCGAGCCGCGACGACGAAGCCGTATTGGAGAACTACGGCGATGGAGGAGAGGCG
>JBQTIG010000054.1:0-2102 GCA_052388375.1 Planctomycetaceae bacterium
CGGGCCGATCGCTTCGCCTCTCCTCCATCGCCGTAGTTCGCCACTACGGCTTCGTCGTCGCGGCTCGCGCTCGGCCCGCTCGCTCGGCCTCGGTGTTGACGCCGGGTTTTCGGATAGGCTCTAGGTATGCAGTCGGCGGATGCCGTTTGCGACGGGGGCGATCTGGACTGCGGGAGCGGGCTGCTGCTCATCATTCGCAAGGCGATGGAGCCGCTGGAGGGGGGCGGCGTCTTGGAGGTGCGGAGCCGCGAGCTCTCCGTCCGCGAGGATCTTCCCGCTTGGTGCCGCATGGTAGGGCACACGATCCTCGCGAGCGTCCCCGGCGCGGGCGGCAGCACCAGCTACTTCCTCAGGAAGAAGGATGAGGACCGCACGCTCCGCGACGACCTCGAGGAGGCACGACGATTCCCTTGGAAGGCGCGGGTGCGCTGGACCGAGGGAATGCAGGCGCGGGCCTACGTGCGCAATCACACCTTTGCCGTCGGCCAGCCCGCCAGCTTCGACACCGCCGACCCGGCTCCGGGGGGCGTGGAGTACCTGCTGGGGGCGCTCGGCGGCGCGCTGGTCGTCGGCTTCCAGTGGCGTGCGTCGCGCCGCGGCGTGACCGTACGCCACTTGGAGATTTCGCTGCAAGCGAGGGCCGACAACATCCTGGTGTTCTTGGGCTTGGAAGAGACCGGGCATCCCGGCCTCGCGGCCGTGCAGGGCAAGCTCTTCCTGGATGCCGACGGCGACGCTGCGCTCGTCGACGAGCTCTGGCGGGAAACCGTGGCGGGGTGTCCGGTGGCGCAGACGCTCCTGCGGGGTACCCCCTTGGCCATCGAGGCGAGGAGGGCGTGATGGCGGCCTGGCCTCGATTTCCCGTGACCGTCGTGGGGAGCTGGCCGCGCCCTGCTTGGCTGCTCGCCGCGATGAAGCGTGGTGCTCCCGATCTTGCGGCGCTGCAGGACGAGGCGACCCTCCTGGCGATCAAGTACCAGGAAGACGCGGGGGTCGACATCGTCTCCGACGGCGAGCAGCGACGCGACAATTTCTACTCCTTCATCTGCGGCCGATGGGAAGGGCTGCGCCTCATGAGCATGGCCGAGCTCCTCGACCACGTGGAGGACAAGGCGGGTTTCGAAGACCTTCTCGACGCGCTGGATGTCCCGGCTTACGCGATCAAGAATCCCACCGTGGTGGGGCGCCTCTCCCCCCGCGCCCCCCTCGCCCTGGACGACTACCGCTTCCTTCGCGCCCACACGCGCAATCCGGTCAAGATCACGCTGCCCGGACCCTATCTGCTCAGCCGTTCCCTGTGGGTGAAAAGCCTGTCGCAAGGCGCCTATCCGACTCGGGAGGCGCTCGCCGACGACATCGTGAAGATCCTGCGGGAAGAGTTGCTGGATCTCGCCCGCGCGGGCGCCGAGATGATTCAGCTCGACGAGCCTGTGCTCACCGAGCTGGTCTTTGCCGGCAAGTCGGCCACGCGGACCTTCATGTGCGCCGCTCTGGCCGCAAGCGCCAATCCGGACGGCGAATTGGATTTCGCGGTGGATCTTGTGAATCGCGTGGTGGATGGGGTCTCGGGTCCGCTCCTGGCGTTGCATGTCTGCCGCGGGAATTGGAGCAGGAACGAGGAGGTTCTCCTCGAGGGATCCTACGACCCGCTCATCCCCTATCTCGCACGCATGAAGATCCATCAGTTCGTGCTCGAGTACGCGACGCCGAGGGCGGGCTCGCTGCAGGCGCTTCGCGGGCTGCCGGCGGGGGCGCAACTCGGCCTTGGCGCGGTGAATCCGCGAACGGCCGAGATCGAGTCGGCCGAGAGCATCGTGGCAAAGGCGCGAGAGGCTGCGGAGGTCTTGGGGCAGGATGGCGTCTTCCTCAACCCCGACTGCGGCTTCGGCACGTTCGCCGAGAGGCCCGTGGCCACGGCGGAGACGGCGTATCGCAAGCTTGCGATGCTCGCGCGTGCAGCCAGCTTGTTGCGCTAGCCCGCATTGTTCATGAGGATCGCGCGAATCGGCCACGAGTCGGCCGAACCAGCGTAGTGCTGCTCGGCAAGAGCCACGTTCGACCGTTCCGGCCACTCGTTCTGGGCCAGGACGCGACGTCGAGAT
>JBQTIG010000055.1:0-58953 GCA_052388375.1 Planctomycetaceae bacterium
TCGGATCCAAGCCTATCCTCATCCACGCCTTTTTTTATGCGGCGCGGCTGGGCTGGTGGGTGCACTTGTCGCCGCCCGGCCCGCGCGCCGTGCAGCGCACGAGGGCCGCCGCCTCCTCGGACTTCGAACGGGAGATTCGCCTGCTGGTGAGGCAGGCGCCCTGGTGGATGGTCTCTTTGGTCGCGCACGGCTTGCTTCTATTCTTGCTCTCCCTCCTCACCATCGATCCGAGCCAGCCCCCGGGTACACGGGTCCTGAACACCTCGGCGGGGCGCGAGAAGGATGCCGCCCCCGACGAGCGGCCCTCCCTGGCCGAGCCCCCCGCGGCGCCGGAACCTCTCGCCCCCGACATCGAAGACCCGATGGCGGATCTCGTGCCCCCCACGAACCCGCCGGAGATCGAAGGGGGCAGCCCGGAGGAGCCGGCGCCCACGGAGGATCGGAGCGCGATCGGAGCGGGCGCCGACTGGCTCAAGCATCGCTTCCCCAAGATGCAGCCGTTCAATCCGAAAAAGACGGGCCCCGGCGCGCCGGTCGTCCCGAAAACTTCGGACCGGGCGCAGTCGGACGCGGCGCGCGCCGTGGAGGCCCGCCTCGGAGGGGAGGTGGGACGGATCCGCGGGCAGCTCCGTCCCGATCAGTTGCTGGTGGTGAAGGGAGAGTACGACAACATCGAGCTGGTCCTGCTCGCCTTCGGCCTGCCCCACCAACTCATCGAGCGGTCCGAGCTGTTGAAACGTCCCCTGCGCGCCGACCAGATCCTGTTCATCAACTGCGGCATCCCCCCGGCGGAGAGCGAGCAACGGCCCTACGTCGAGAGGGTGCGCGCCTTCGTCCAGCGCGGCGGCTGGCTCCTGACGAGCGACTGGGCCATCGAGCCCTACGTGACGGAGGGGTTCGCCCGCGAGGTGGGTGTGGTCTTGAAGAAGCTCACGCGCTACCAGCCCGACGTCGTGGTCGATGCTGAGTTTTGCGATGGCGCCGACGGGAGTCCGCTGGTGAAGGACATCTTCGCCGGAAGGCCCCGCGCGCCCTGGTGGCTCGAGAAGAGCAGCACGCTCTTCACCTTCCAGCGCAATAGCGCGGCCCAGGCCCTCGTCAAGAGCAGCCAGCTGGAGGAGAAGTACGGCGTGTCAGTGATCGCGTTCACCTACACCACCTCGAGCGGCGGTCGGGGCGCCCACCTCGTGGGCCACTTCCACCAGAAGACCGACCACGCCGACGGCATCGCCGGAATGCAGCACCTCATCCTCAATTTCGTGCGGATGAAGTACCCGTCCCCGGAATAGCCCTGCGTGGCGCTCTCCGCTTTCGTCCGGCTCTCCCGCCCCGTGACCCTGCCCGCGCCCGTCGCCGGCGTCATCGGGGGGGCGCTCGCGGCCACCGGCGGCGGCGTTCCGTATCCGGGCAAGCTCCTTGCGGCGGTGGCGAGCGCGGTCTGCCTCACCGCCGCGAGCAATGCGATCAACCAGATCGCCGACCTCGAAACGGACCGCATCAACCGGCCGGACCGCCCCATTCCGGCGGGGCATCTCTCGGTGCGCGCGGCGTGGGTCTTCACGGCGCTCCAGTCCGTCGCCGCCTTCGCGCTTGCGGCCTTGGTGAATCTCCCCTACTTCGCCTGCGTCGCGATCACGCTTCCCGTCACCGCCTCCTACTCGCTCCGCCCACTCCGATTCAAGCGTCTTCCGTTCGTTGCGGGCGCCGTGATCGCGACCCCCCGCGGGCTCCTCCTCGTGCTCGCGGGTTGGGCGGCCGGCGGCGGCATCTGGCGCCAGGACGCATGGATCCTGGGGGCGGTGGCGTTCCTCTACGTCTTCGGCGCCTCCACGACCAAGGACTTCGCGGACGTGGAGGGCGATCGGGCCACCGGATGCGTCACCCTCCCCATCCTCTGGGGGGCCGGCCGCGCAGCGCGATTCGTGGCGCCCTTCCTCGTGATCCCCTTCCTGGTCTACCCCCTAGCCGCCGCGGCCGGTTGGTTGAGCGGCGGTCTGGCCGCTTGGTCGATCCTGGGCCTGCTCCTCGCAGGCTTGGGCGCGGCGGCGGCGCGCCTGCTCCTGCGCGATCCCATGGGCCCCGCGGACGGAAGCCCGCATCCCGCCTGGGGGCTCATGTACCTTCAGTTGACCGCGACCCACGCGGGTGCCGCCGTGGTCCTCTCCCTCGCGGCCTGATCAGGGGGCGAGCTCCCTGCATCCCTCCACGCAGGGCTCGAGGCGGTGCGTGAGCCCTTCGTAGAGGTACTGATCGGTGATCGCCGCGGTGGAGGGGTCGAGATCGAGGTAGTCCTTCACCTTTCGCTCGCGCTCCTCGCGCCCCTGGAGGAG
The DNA here is from genome assembly GCA_052388375.1 of Planctomycetaceae bacterium. Classification (GTDB taxonomy): domain Bacteria; phylum Planctomycetota; class PLA2; order PLA2; family PLA2; genus JBQTIG01. Next base: position 2,331 of record JBQTIG010000055.1, read on the forward strand.
GAAGGCGAGGTGGAAGAGGTGCGCCCCCCGGAGCCGCAGGCCTCGTCCCAGCCCATTCTCGGGGAGTCGCTCGTGCACGCGCGGTTCGGGAAGGTAGCGGAATCGCGGCTGGTTGCGGAAGAGCCGGAGCTGGCGGTCGGGATAGAGGAGCGCCGCGTGCACGTGACAAAGAGGATCCAGCGACGCCACCCAGTAGCGCGGCACCTTGGCCCAGCTCACGCAGGGGATCCGTGCCAGCCGCGGCAGGATGTGGCGCAGCCGGTCCCCCAGGAGCTCGTCCGCATCGACGCTCAGGATCCAGTCGCCCCGCGCCTGGTCGATCGCGAAGTTGCGCTGGGGACCATGGCCGTCGAAGGGGCGATGGAACAGGCGCACCTTGGGGTGCGACTCGAGCAGGCGCGGCGTCGCGTCCCGGGAGCCGCCGTCCACCGCGACGATCTCGTGAGCCACCGGGGCGACGTTGGCCAGCCAGCGCGGCAGGAGCGGCTCGACGTCCTGGGCGATGAGGCAGACGGAGATCGTGGCCAAGGGGCCCAGTCTACGCAACGCCCGGGCGCTCCCGCCCATGAACGGGGGAGGCCGCCCGTTCCCCGGGCGGCCTCCCCAAGACTGGAGCCGCTGGCCAGAATGCTACCGCAACACGACGCTCAGCAGAGTCACCGCGTCGCCGGAGACGACCACTTGGTTCTCCACCGAAGGGGTTCCACTGACGTCGACGCCCATGGCGCTGTAGATCGTCTGGGCAGTGTCGAGATCGCGAATCAGGATGTCGGCGCGGTAGATACCGTCCACCTTCCTGAAATTCAGGTCCGCCCGATGGCGATTCCCGGGGATGAAGGAGGGACCCTCTTCCCCGTTGATGATCACCTCGCCGTCGGCGCCGAACCGGATGTTGAGCTCCAAGTCATCGTCGAATTCGAGGGGCGTGCCCCCGCCGCAGACGATGGAGCCGTCGCCGCCCGTGCCGGGCACGAGCTCCGTTGCGACCGCGAAATTGCTCCCGATGGGGAGCGGGGCGGTCTGCGTCTGGAGGGCGTAGGCGGCCCCCGCCAGCACGAGGAGCAGCGCCATGGAGGTGACACCGGCCCTGAGGAATCTTTTGTTTCTCATCTTCTTTTCCTTCCTGTGGTTTCCGAGAGCATCCGACCACTGACGGAGGAAGGAGCAAACAAGAGTCGGTCCCGTCGGTCTCGAAGTGGGCCGCAATCGCGCAACTGACCATGGAGTAAGCGGTTACGCGCGCGCCGACAGCGCGACCAAACGCACCGTTTGGTCGCAATTGGCGTCATTGGTCGCGTTCGGCTGACGCGAGCTTGGCGAGATCGCGCAGCCACGCGCCTGGGAGATAGAGAACCGCACGGGTTTTCCCCCGCTTCTCCAGAAGCCCCATCTCCACCAGCTCCTCCAGGTCCCGCGCGGCCGTGGACTTCGAGATGCGGAAGAGGTTGGCGTACTCGCTGAACGCGAGCTTCCCCTTCGCGAGGACCCGGCTGATGCCGGTCTTCTGCCTCTCGTTGAGCGAGTGGCCCGCGGCGTCCACCTCCTCAAGCATCCGGTCCAGGCGGACCGGATCTACGCCGGGGGGCGCCAGCCCCGCCCGGGCGTCGAAGGCGATCTCCTGGGGGCCGACCACGCTGCCCGAGGCGGTGACCAGGAGGCGGAGGATGACGTTGCGCAGCTCTCGCACGTTGCCGGGCCAGTCGTAGGACTCCAGCTTGGCGATGGCCGCACTGCCGAGGGAGAGTCCCTGCCGGCCCTCGCGCCTCGCCGCCTCATCGAGGAACGCATAGGCGAGGGGCTCCACGTCCTCGAGTCGCTCGCGCAGGGGGGGCACGCGGAGGATGCAGCCGGAAAGACGATAGTAGAGGTCCTCGCGGAACGTGCCGCGGCTGCGGGCCCCGTCGAGGTCGGCGTTCGTGGCCGCGATGATCCTCACGTCCACCGCGCGGGTCGTGGAGTCGCCGACCCGCCGGATCTCCCCCAGCTCCAGGGCGCGCAGCAGCCTCACCTGCATGGAGGGCGCCATGTCCCCCACTTCGTCGAGGAAGAGCGTCCCCCCGTCCGCCTCCTCGAAGAGGCCGGCGCGATCCTTGTCCGCCCCGGTGAACGAACCTCGTACGTGGCCGAAGAGTTCCGATTCGAGCAGCCCCTCCGTGAAGGCGGCGCAGTTCACGGCGACGAAGGCGCGCCCCTGGCGGGAGCTGGCGTAGTGGGTCGCCCGGGCGAGCAGCTCCTTGCCGGTCCCGTTCTCTCCGGTCAAGAGCACTGGCAGCTCGGAGCCGGCGAACCGCTTGGCCTCCCGCACCACCGCCTGCATGGCGGCGCTCCTCGCCACGATGCGATCGAACCCCCATCCGCGCTCCTTCCGGTGCGTGCGGATCTCGCTTCGCGCGTGGCGCAGCTCCACATCCTGGCTCTTGAGCTTCGCCTTGAGCTGGCGGTTCAGGTCGGAGATCTCCTCGCGCTGCTGCTCCAGCTCCTTGATGAGCTGCGCCTTCTCGATGGCCGCGACGGCCTGGTCCGAAAAGAGCTCCAGCAGGTGCTCCTCCCGCTCGCTGAAGTTCCCGGGATGGAACCGGTTGTCGAGGTAGAGCGCCCCGATCACCTTCCCCTTGGAGCGGAAGGGGAGGGCGATCACCGAACGGAGCCGCAGGTTGCGGACCGAGAAGAACTCCGAGAACCGGCTGTCCGCCTCGGCGTTCTGCGCCAATACCGTGCGCCCCGACCGGATCACCTCCTTGACGATGTGGGAGGAGATCTTTTGGTCCGGCTCGCCTACCGCCTCGCGGTCGATGTTGCGCGCCATGTGGACCACCTCCTGCCCTTCCTTGAGGAGCACCACGAAGCCGCGCTCGGCTCCGGTCAACTCGACGGCGCGGTCGAGGATGAGCGCCAGGAGCCGGTCGCGCTCGAACTCGCGGTTCATCTCGCGCACGACGTGCAGGATCTTGACGAGGCGGTCGGCGTCCGAGGAGCCGCCGAGGCCGGCCCCCGCGCGCGGAAGCTCGGCCAGATGGAGATCGATCTTTCTCAGCATGGATTGGTTCCCGAAGAGGGCCCAGATGGCTCGCGCCCCATGGAGGAGCGCGCCGGCCGCCTCCTCCGTGGGCCGGCGCAGGAGCTTTTGCATCTCCACGTCCTGGAGGAGCGACGCGGCCGCGACATAGACGACGGCCCGCGTCACGACGTGGTCGGCACGGTTCGCCCCGGCCACCGCCGTTTCGATGTGGCGGCCGGCGGCCGGGGCGTCCCCCCGCTGGAGCGCGGCGTAGGCCAGGATGACATGGGCCCGGGCGCGGACCGGCGTCTTCCACTCCATCACCGGGCCCTTGAGCCGCCGGACGAAGACCTCCGCGCGATTCCAGGCGCCCTGGAGCGCGGCGGCCTCCGCGAGGCCGAGCCGGCTAAGGGAGAACTGGGCGCGCACGCGCGCCCGGGCGGCGTGCCGCAAGACTCGCCTCCACTGCGCCTCCATCGATGAGGCATCGGAGTGCCGCGCCAGGCAGTCCGCCCAGTGCTCGGCGTCGAGGGGGCTCGCCTCACCTGCCTCCTCGATCCGGGTGAGCTCGCGCTCGAGAGGACGAACGGCTTCCGCCGCATCCCCCGCGTAGGTGCGGAGTAGGACACTCGCAACCCCTCCCGACTGTCCGGGCCCGATGTGCGATCCCGCCCCGGGGATGCGGAGCGCCTTCGCCATCCGCAACTCCGCTTCCGCCGGACGGCCCAGCTCGACGAGGGCCTTGGCCTCCCGTGCCAGGGCCCGCGCCACGTCCTGCATCCTGGCGCTCCGTTCGAACAGGACGCGACAGCGCTCGTTCAGCTTGAGGGCCCTCGCGCTCCGGCCGACGGATTCGAACAGCCCTCCGAGGTTGAGGAGCGCCAGCGCCTCCTGCACCACGAGCCCGCTCGCGCGCGCGGCAAGCCGCGTCCTGCGGAGTTCCCTGAGCGCCTCTCCCAGGCGCCCCGCGTGCATGTAGAGGACGGCGCGGTTCAGGGCTGCGCGGGCACGAACCGCGGGAACGACCGCATCCGGATCCGCCTCCACGATCTGCGATTCGAGCCGGATGCATGCGTTGCGTCGGCCCATGCGCCTCAGGATCATGGCGCGCGCCTGGACGATCCCGCCGTTCAGGGCGAGAAGAGAACCCGCCGCCGCTTCCGCGGCGCGCGATTCCGCCATCGCATCCTCGAGCCGATCGACGCTTTCGAGGAGCGCGGCCATGGCGTTGTGCAGCCGCGCAGCGTGCTCCCGTGGCAGCCGCTTCCCGCGCTCCGAAAGAAGGCCGAGAGCCGTCTCCGCCCGGCCGCAGTTGCGCAGCGCGCGCGCGGCGGCGAAGAGATCATCCGGCTCGGGCGCATCGCCCTCCTGCTCGAGAAGCGCGAGGGTGACGCGGGAGGCATCCTCCCAGCGCCCCATCGCCGCCAAGAGATCCGCGTGGGCGCGCGCGAAGGCGGGATCGTAGGGCTCGCCGTCGAGCCGCTGGGCCAGGAGCAGCGCCTCATCCAGCCGGCGCTCCGCCCGGAGCGCCGCGATCGCCCGCAAGCCTGGAGGCCTGGCCCCGGCCAAGTCGCCCGATTCCAGGAGCATCCTCGCGGCCGCGGCCGGCTCCTCCGCCTCGATGCTCCGCGCCAGCTCGCGGAGCGCCTTGCGCCGCTGCGCGCCCTTGAGGGTGTCGGCGCCCGCCCGCGAGAGCTCGTCCGGAAACCGCACTTTCCCGCCGTCCCGCACCAGGAGCCCCTCGACGAGGAAGGGCGCGAGCGACTCGCGGGCGATCGCCAGGCCCGCTGCGTACCCAACCGGGCCGGGAACCAGCGCGCAGCGCGCGAGAAGGCCCTGCTCTTTCGCAGCGAGCTTGCCGGCGCGGAGGCGGAACACGTCGGCCACGTCGTCGGGCAGCCGTAGGCCGCGCAGTCGCTCCTCGCGGAAGACGGGGCGCCCCGCCTCGTATTCGATCACGCGCTCCGCCGCCAGCACGCGGAGGAGACCGGCAAGAAGGCGCGGGTGCCCCTTGCTCGCCCCGAAGAGGGCCTGGGCGAGGGTTGCCGGAGGACGCGTCTCCTCCAGGATGACGGAGAGCGCCGCGCGCACGTCCGTCGCCTCAAGGGGAGGCAGGGAGCGCAGATCCACGGGAACCGAGCGGCCCGCGGTGCGAAGGATGAGCGCCCCGTCCCCGGCCCCCTCCGTGCGTCCGCCCAGGACGAGCAGGTATCTCGCGCGCTCGGGCTGCTGCTCGAGAGAGCCGATCCACCCGCGCAACGCCGCGCACTCTTCGCCGCTCCATGCGTGCAGATCGTCGAGGAGGAGCACCGGGAACGCGGCTGCGGGAGCGTCGCGCAATCGAGTATCGATCTGGAAGAGGATGGAGGGGGGATCCTCTCCCAGATGCTCCTGCGGCGGGCCAAGCAGGGGGCTGGCGAGGATCTCCCTCGCGAAAGGCCGCAGAGAGGATCCGAAGAAGACGGTGCACCCGCGTGCGGCCGCATGGTTGCGCAGCGCCGCCAGAAGGCGGGAGACGCCGGCGCCCGCCGAGCCCGCGACGACCGCGAGACCGTCGAGCAGATCCCCCTCGCGCAGCGCCTCCACCCGGCCCAGGAGCGCCTCCAAGGCGGGCCTCCTCCCCACGAGGGGCGGATCGCTGGCGATGGGCACCAGGGACCGCTCCAGGTCGACCGCCGCCACGCGGTCGGGGTAGAGCGCCGCCAGCGCCGTGAGGGCATCGGCGGCCGTCGGATAGCGCCCCTGCGGGGAGGGAGCGAGCAGGTGGAGGACGAACTCCTCGAACCCGCTCGGCACCGTGGAGCGCCCGTGCTGGCGCATCGACTTCTTCAGGCGGTCGGACGCGAACATCGCCGCCGGATTCCTGAGCATCTCGTCGGAGGCGGCCGGCTGGCGGCCCGTCGCGGTCTCGTAGAGAAGGAATCCGAGAGAGAAGAGGTCCGCGCGCGCATCCGGTGCGGAGCCCGCGAGCACTTCGGGAGCGATGTAGGGCACCGTCCCGGTCGCTTCCCCGGGCCTCGCGGCTGCCGCGCTGAGCGCGAGGCCGAAGTCGACGAGGACTGGATTCAGGCCCTCGCCCTCCCCGGAGAGGATGACGTTCTCCGGCTTGATGTCTCGGTGGAGGACGCCGCGCGCGTGGATGTGGGCGACCGCATGGAGGAGGCGCGCCGCGAGGTCGAGGAGGCCGTTTGCGTCCAGCCGATCCTCGATGATGTATTCCCGGCAGGTCTCGCCCGGGACGAACTGCATGGTGAAAAAGGGCTGGCCGTTCTCGAGGACCCCGAAGTCCCGCACGGCCACGATCCCCTTGTGGCGGATCGAGGAGAGGAGGAGGAACTCGCTGCGAAAGAGCGGCTCCAGCTGGGGATCGCGAAAGCGCGGCGCGAGGAGCTTGAGGGCGCAGAGCTCGCCTCCCCGAAGCAGATCCTTCACCAGCAAGAGGGTCCCGGCAGCCCCACGCCCCAGCTCTCTGATGATCTCGAAGCGACCCAGGATCGGGGAGGTCAGCTGGGGCGCCGCCACACCGGCCAGATTATCGCCAATTGGCGTCAATTACACCCATTGGCGTCGGCGGCTGGGGCGAGCTACGGGAAGGTGCCGCGGAGCCGGCGGCGGGCGTTTACGATCTTTCGCCCGTCGGCCGTCTTCATCCGGGCCCGGAAGCCGAGCCGGCGGCGCTTCTTGTTCGAGTTCCGGATGTGCAGTTTCATGGGGAGCCCGACAGGCTACCTGCCGCGCGGGGGTCCGTCAATCCGCCGAAGGGGCCGGAGTGAAGGCGACCAGGATGGCATCTTTGATCGCCCGCCCCTCCCTCTCGGTGCGGATGCGCACCCAACCGAGGTCGCGCGCAAACCAGTAGAGGCTGCGGACGCGGGCGGTGCCCTCGATCCCGTCCACTGCGACTACGAGGGCGCGCACCTCGCGCCCAAGGACCCTGAGGCGGTCGTAGCCGAAGGCCGTGGCCCTGCGCGGGCCGGAGTCCCAACTGTCGCCGACGCTCCCCGCGAGGGCCAAGGGACGATCCACGACTCGCCCCTGCAGGGATAGGGTGAGGTAGCCCTGTTCCGCGGAGACCTCCACGCCGGCGCTCCCCCCCTCACCCCCCCTCAGGAGCAGGAGTTCCCCCTCCCGCACGAGATTCAGGCGGAGCGGCGGGGCCCCGGCCTCAAGCCGATCGCGGAACTCCCACGCGATCCCGGCCTCGATCGGGAAGAGGCCGGTCTCGATGGACGCTCCCGGAAACCCATCCAGGCGCCAGGGGGAGATGGGGCGCTCGAGGGAGGCGCAGGCGGAAAGGAAGAGGATCGCTCCCAGCGCCAAGCGCGGCACGCGGGGATTGTAGCGATGCGCCCCCGAGGCGGTTATCCCCCTGGTATCCACAAGGAATGTGGATAAAATTCGGATTGATGCACAATTGGTTGCGTTCGCGGCGGCCCCCGAAGGAAGCTCGGGCACCGCAGTGGGTGGGCCGGCTCGACGAGGAGCAGCGGCGGCGGCTGGCGGAAAACCTGAAGCGGATCCTGGAACCCAAGCAGTTCCTCCCCCGCCCCCCCTCGGCCGCGAACTGACGCCGGACTTGGGCCTGTCTGAATACTCCATCGTCGGCCCGAGCCCGAGCGAGCGGGCTGCTGGCGAGCCGCGAGTCCGAAGCCGTATTGACCCCAAATACGGCGATGGACGAGCGGCGAAGCCAGATGGAGTATTCAGACAGACCCTAGTTCGCCACGCCGAATCTCTCGCCCGGCCTCACCTGCCATCCATTGAGAAACTCCGCGGCCGAGAGCAGGCGGCGCCCCGCGGGCAGCAGCTCCAGGATTCGCAGGAGCCCTGCGCCCGTCCCGACATCCAACTGGTCGCGCGACACCGCCATTACCTGACCCGGCGGTCCCGTCCCCCCCACCACGCGACAACGGCGAATTCCCAGGGCGAGGGGCGGCTCCCGCAGCAGGTGCGTGCGAACGCCCGGCTTCGGCGAAAGCGCCCGAACCCTCCGGGCCAGGTCGAGCGCCGGAAGGCTCCAGTCCAGGATCGCGTCCGCGGAGGAGAAGCGACGGCAGAAGGTGGCTTCCGCCTCCTCCTGCGCCATGGCGACGGGAGGTCTTCCCGCGGCGAAGGCGGCAACCACCTCCACGAGGAGTTCCCCCCCCAGCCGCGCGAGGCGGGAGAGGAGTTGCCCTGCATCCTCCTCTTCCGTGATCGCGACGGCGCGCCGGGAGAGTACGGGCCCCGCGTCGAGCCGCTTCACGACGCGCTGGATGGTGACCCCGGTCTCCGCGTCGCCCGCGAGGATGGCCGCGGCCACCGGCGTCGCCCCGCGGTGGCGCGGGAGGAGCGAGGCGTGGACGTTGATGGCCCCCGCGCGAGGAATCGCGAGCAGCTCTTCCGAGAGGATCTGGCCGAACTCCGCCACCGCGAAGAGATCCGCCCGCGCCGCGCAGAGACGCGCAAGCGAATCCGGCAGGTTCACGTCCTCGACCGGGAAGACCTCGATCCCCGCCTCGGCGGCGCGAAGCTGTACCGGCGTCGGCTCCGGCGCCGCGCCCCGCTTCCTGCGTCGCGGCGGTGGCGTCACGACGAGGGCAGGCGGGAAGCGCGCGCGCAGGAGCGCCTCGAGGCTCTCCCGCGCGAACTCCGCGGTCCCCAGAAAGACCAGCTTCACGGGACGCTCGGCCGGTCCTCCGCCTCGCGCTCGGCGATCCGATTCCGCTCCGAGATGGGCGGCTCGCCGGGTTCGATGCCGCGTACGCGCAACTCGGCGACATCATCACCCGGGTCCAGCGCGATCCGGCGCTGCCGCAGCAGCTCCAGCAGGCTGAGGAAGACGGCCACGATGAAGTGCCGGTCCCGCCGCTCCTCGAAGAACTCGCGGAAGAGCACGCCCTCCGGCGCCGCTTGGAGCCGCCGGCGGATCCGGTCGGACACCTCGCTGAGCGGGATGTCGTCGACGCCCACCTCGTGGTCGAGACCCGCCAGCGTCTCGCGCATGAGCCTCTCGTAGGCAAGGAGCAGATCGTTGACGCCCACCTCCTCGAGCAGCTTGCCCGGATCGATGTGCGCCAGCTCGGGCGGCCTCAGCCCCCCGGTGAAGCGGAGCTCGCGCTCCTGCTCGGCGCCCGCGAGACCGCGGCTGAGATCCTTGTAGCGCTTGTACTCGAGCAGCTGCTGGACGAGGTCGGTGCGCGGATCGAGGTCGTCGGCCGACTCATCCTCGCTCGCCTCCCCGCGGGGAAGGAGCATGCGGCTCTTGATCACCATGAGCGTGGCGGCCATGAGGAGGAAATCCCCGGCCCGATCCACGTCGATGGCGCGGATCACCTCCAGATGCGCCAGGAACTGCTCGGTGATCCCCGCGATGGGGATGTCGTGGATGTCGAGCTCCCGCTCGCGGATCAGGTGGAGCAGGAGATCCATCGGGCCCTGGTAGATGGAGAGATCGACCCTGTAATCCGCGCCCGCGGGCATCGATGCAGTATACGCGGGGGCGGGGCCGATTCGTCGGGCTCGCGGGGAATCTGGGGGATACTGGTCTCCATGTCCGAAGGCCTCCGCCTGCGACCGCCCGGCTTCCAGCTCGGCCGTCTCTTCGGCACCGACATCTACGCGTCGGGGGGGTTCCTCCTGCTGCTCGGCGTGATCCTGCTCCTGCAGAAAGATCCCGCGGTGGGAGCGTTGCTCGGCGTGGCGCTCCTCGTGTCGCTGCTCGTTCACGAATTCGGCCACGTCTTCGCCGTGCGATGGACGATGAAGGCGCCCAGCGTCGTGCTTCTCTGGGGTCTGGGGGGACTCTGCTTCCACCCGGCGACGCCGCATCGCGGGAAGCGGATCGCGATCTCGCTCATGGGGCCGGCGTTCCAACTGGCGCTCTTCGGCCTCCTGCTCCTGGCCAAGAAGACGCTCCCCTCCCCCGCCCCCCTCCTGGCGATCCTCCTCGAGCACATGCTCTGGATCAACCTCTACTGGCCGCTTCTCAATCTCGCGCCCATTCTTCCCCTCGACGGCGGCCAGGCCATGGCGGCGGCGCTGGAGGCGAGGCTGCCCGCCCCTCGCGCGATCCGCGCCACCGCGCGGCTGGGTGTGTTCGTCGCGGCGGGGGGGATGGCCGCCGGGTTCTTCCTGGACGAGGTGGTGCTCATGTTCCTGGCGGCCTGGCTGCTCATCCGGAACCTCCCTCTGGCCCAGGCCCGCATATGATGGCGGACCTGCGCGAGGACATCGAGTTCGCCCGCACGATCCTCCGGCTGGAGGCCGCCGTCCTCCACGCCCAGGAACCGCTCATCGACGAGAGCTTCGGGCGCGCCGTGGAGCTCGTCCTCGCCTGCCGCGGCCACGTCGTCGCCACCGGCATGGGGAAGTCCGGGATCATCGCCCAGAAGCTGAGCGCCACCCTCGCCTCCACCGGGACGCCCTCCTTCTTCCTGCACCCCGCCGAGGCGATCCACGGCGACCTGGGTCGCGTCACGGGCGAAGATCTGCTCATCGCGATCTCGCGCTCCGGCGAGACCGAGGAGATCCGCAGGCTCATCCCCGCGGTGAAGCGCATGGGCGCTCCCCTCCTGGCGCTCACGGCCGGCCGGGAATCCGATCTGGCGCGTCATGCCGACTGCGTCCTGCTCCTCGCCAGCGCGCCGGAAGCGTGCCCCATCGGCCTCGCGCCTACCACCTCCACCACCGCGCAGCTCGCTCTCGGGGACGCCCTCGCCATGACGGTGGCGAAGCGGCGCAAGTTCACGCGTGAGGAGTTCGCTCTCTATCATCCGGGGGGGGAGCTGGGACGGACGCTCCTGAAGGTGGCCGACCTGATGCGCAGCGCGCGCGACTGTCCGCCGGCCGTCGCGGGGCAGCCCGCCAGGCAGGCTCTCATCCAGGCGGGGGGGCTTGGACGAAAACCGGGGGCGCTCCCGGTAGTCGACTCGGCCGGGGTGCTCCTGGGGCTCTTGACCGACGGGGATGTCCGCAGGCTCGTCCTCAGGGATCCGTCGCTCCTCGCGCGACCCATCGAGGAGCTCATGACCCGCAACCCGGCGACGGTCAGGGAGGACCATCTGGCCGCGGAAGCGTGGAAGACGATGCGCGAGCGCAACTTCGACGAGCTTCCCGTGGTGGACGCGCGCGGGCGCTACGCGGGCCTCCTCGACGTGCAGGATCTGCTCGAGGCGGGCATCACGGGGGGCGCGTGACCGGCTCCGTCATCCGGTTGGCAGTCTTCGACGTGGATGGCGTCTTGACCGACGGCACCTTCGTGCCCGGCGGCGAGGAGACGGAGCTGCGCGCGTTCCACGTGCACGACGGGCTCGGTCTCCAGCTCCTTCGGGAGGCGTCCATCGCGGTCTGGTTCCTCACGGCGCGCACCTCGCACATCGTCGCGCGCCGCGCCAAGGATCTCGGCATCGACGGCCTAGTCCAGGGGCGCGCCGACAAGCTCGAGGCGCTCGTGGAGATTGCGTCGGCGGCCGGCGCGAACCGGATCGAAACCGCCTACATGGGAGACGATCTGATCGACATTCCGGCGATGCGGTGGGCGGGCTGCTCGGCGGCGCCCGCCGACGCGCGTCCCGAGGCGCGCGAGGCGGCAACCTGGGTCGCCGGTTCCAACGGCGGAAGAGGGGCGGCGCGCGAGTTCTGCGAGTACCTCCTCAAGGCGCGCGGCTCCTGGGATCTCGTGATGGCGCGCCTACTCCGGTGAGATTCGCCGCACTCTCTCTTGCGCTGTTCCTGCCGCTTTGCGGGCTCCTGGTCCTGGGGAGCCGCGGGGAGATCTTTCCCTACGGCCTCCCCGAGCAGCCCGGCGCGGAGGGCGGCCCGTCGGTGCTTTCCGGCAAGGAGCTCGCCAACGGCCACGGCCAGTCGCCGCTGCCCGGAAGGCTCCTCTGGCTCGAAGGGCTGGCGGTCCGCGCCGTGAAGCAGGGCTACGTGTACTGCGAGGCGGGGTTTGCGGAGCTGGTGCGCGAAGAGGGACAGCCCCGCGCGCGCGGCGTCTGGTGCCGCACCTACGAGAAGACCGAGGCGGGCACCGGCGTCCTGCGCGCCGAGATCCGTTCGCCCTACCTGGACGGAGACCCCGCGGAGTTCGTCCACGCGCGCCGGGACGATCCGCTGCTCGCCTCCTTCAGCGGAGGCGTCGAGGCGCGCGATGCGCAGGGGAGACTCCTCCTGCGCGTTCCGGACCAGCTCTTCCTCGACTTCGCGGCCCAGCGTCTCTGGACCGGCGAACCGGTCGAGCTGGCGCAGCCCGAGGAGGGCGTGACGATCACGGGCACCGGCATGGGCGGCGACGCGCTCCTGAAGCAGGCGCGCCTCTTCCGCGACATCGCCGTGATCCTGACTCTCCCCGCCGGCGAGGGCGTCGCCACGCTCCGCTGCGATGGGCCCCTGGGGGTGCGCACGCTTGAGGGGGCGCTGCTGCTCGAGGCGGAGGGCGCGGTCCGCTTCGATCACCCCAAGGGGCGCATCGAATGCGATCGCCTCGAAGTCTACGCGCTGAACGCGCGCCGGGGGGAGCGCAAGGGAGGGTTTGCCCCCGCCCTCGCCGTGGCGTACGGCAACGTCTGCCTGCGCAGCCCCGACGGTCGACTCGCCGCGCACGCTCACCGGCTCCTGTGGGACGGCCACATCGTCACCCTCGAGGGCCCGGTCCGGGCGCGGCGCGAGGGTCCGTTCCCGTCGTTCGGTCCCGGCGAACGCAGCGTGGAGATCGCCGCCGCGGCGGCGGAGGTCGATCTCGATTCCGGAGAGGCGATCCTGCGGGGCGGCGTGACCGCGGAGGACTCCGCCGGAGGGGGGGCCTTTGGGGCCGACGCGGCTCGCCTGGGCGCCGACCTCGTCGAGGCGGAGGGCAGCGTCCGCGCGCGCGTGACCCTCGGGAGCCTCGAGGCGGCCCGGGTGCGCATCGAGGAGTTCGGCGAGGGCCGGTTCAAGGCGCGCCTCGAAGGCGTCGAGCGGCTCGAGTTCCGATCGAAGGGGGGGCCGGGGGGCGGCGACGAGGAGCGAACCGTGCGGATCGCCTGCGAGGGCCTCGTCGAGGCGGAGGGCGACGACGCGGCGCGGACCTTGACCGCCGGGGGCGGGGTGCAGGCGATCCTGCTCGATGACGGAGGTCACGAGACCTCGCGCCTCTCCGCCCGCACGCTCCGGGCGACGCTTCGCGGGAGCGACCTCGCCGAAGTCACGGCGGAGGAGGAGGTCGTGTTGGCCGACGCGGCGCGGCGAAGCGTGATTTCCGGCAGCAGCCTGAGCTACGTCCGTGCCACGGGCAGCGCTCGGGTGGAGGGCAGCCCGGCGCGTCTAACGCTTCCCGGCGACAAGGGCGGGCGCCGAACCGTGAGCGCCGCGGCGCTCGCCTATCACGAATCGACGCGGGAGTTTCGCGCGGAAGGGGAGGTCTGCCTCGAGACCGCCCTGCGCCCTGCGGAGCAGGCCGGAGTCTGGAGGATCCGCTGCGCCCACGCCGACGGCGCCACCGATCCCGGCGGCGCGGTGATTCGCCTCGCGGCCGAGGGCGCGGTGGTGGCCGAGGGCCCCGGCGGCGATCGGATCGAGGGGGCGCGCCTCGTCTACGATGCCCGCGAGGAGACCGCCACGCTCACCGGCGAGCCTGCGCGGCTGATCCTCGGCGGGCGAGGCTGGATCGAGGCGCCTGCGTTCCTCCTGACCGTCGACGCGGGAAAGGGCGACCTCAAGGCGGCGCGAACCGACGGCAAGGGGGAATTGGCCTACTTCCCCGAACCGGCCGCCGAGGGCGCGATCGGCTCCATCCATGTCTGGCGGGTCTCGCTCGAGGGACCCGCCGAATTCCGCGAGCTCTTCGTGCGCGTTCCGGGCGGCGCGACGCTTCGCGCCCTCGATGCCGCCGGCAAGACCCTCGTCGCGGGAAAGGCGCGCGAAGTCCTCCTGCGGCTGGAGCGCAGCGAGGGGAAGATCGCGCCGGTGCGGCTGGAAGCGTCGCGCGGGGTCGCGATCCAGTCCACGACCGGCAACCGTGGGCCGGTGGAGATCGAGGCCCAGCGGCTCTCCTTCGAGCCCAAGTCTGCACGTGTGGTGCTGCAGGGGTCCGCGCGGGCGGCGGCCAAGGGCATCGCCCCGCAGGCGCGATTCGCCCGGATCGAGCTGGTCCTCACGAAAGATGGCGTCAGCGATCTCGAGTGCTTCAATCTCGAGATCTCCAAGAAGGCCGACGATGTTCAACCTGAGTCCCGCTGAGATCGCCGTGATCCTCCTCGTGGCGCTCCTCTTTTTCGGGGGGCGGCTGCCGGACGTGGCGCGCAAGGCGGGCCGCTCGCTCAGTGAGTTCCGGCGCGGAATGTCCGAGGAGGCGCGCAAGATCGAACGCGAGGTGCGGGAGGCGGAGCGCGAGGCGGAAAAGCCCCCGGAAGGGTGGAAGCCGCCTCCGGGCGGGGGAGACTGCCCCGGTCCGGGGTAGTGCCGAGGCCTACTCTTCAGTGCCGGGCCCGATGTCGGCCATCACGGCATCGTTGGCGCTGTCGAACAGGTTCTTCCACTTGCCGTCCGCGGAGGGGTTCTGGCTGTCGGCCCAAGGCGTGCCGTCGCTCGACATGGGGGCGTGCTCCCCGAGCAGCCGGCGAATCTCGGTCGCCAGCGCGATGAACACGAAGAAGCCGCCCGGCGCGTGCGCCCTCAGCTCCTCGGCGACCTGGCCCGTGGGAACCTCCTGACAGGCGAACGCGACCTGCTCCCCGAACTTGTCCAGCGGTAGGACGCCGGCGCGGTGGAGCAGATCGGCCGGGAATTGGCTCACGAGTTCCTTGTGGAGGGTGTAGCCCGACAGATCGAGGAACGGGAGCTGCTGCTCCTGGACCAGGATCCGCGCGATGTCGACTTCCGCGACCTGCTGGCTCTCGATAAGGATGTCGGAAAGCGTCCGATGGGTGCGCTGCTGCTCGCGCAGCGCCTCGATGATCCCCTCCTTGGGGACCATGCCCTCATCCACCAGCATGTCGCCCAGGCGCGTCCTCTTCAACCGGTCGTAGTGTGTCATGTCCGCCGGAAGAGGTATCGGCCCCTTTGGGCTCGGAATTGAGGCGGGTCTCCCCGCCCCCCTCGCGGCCGCCCGCCCGCGCAACGGGCGCCCTAGATGTCGAGGTCGCGCACCTCGAGGGCGTTCTCCTCGATGAAGCGCCGACGGTCCTCCACGACATCTCCCATGAGAATGGTGAACATCTCGTCCGCCTTCACCGCGTCCTCGAGGCAGATGCGGAGAAGCGTCCGGTTCCCGGGCTGCATGGTGGTCTCCCAGAGCTGGGAGGGGTTCATCTCCCCCAGCCCCTTGTAGCGCTGGAGGTTGAGCTCTTCCTGGCCGAACTTGCGGATGGCCTCCAGCGCCTCGCGCAGCGAGCGCACCTGCTTCACGGAGTCCGTGCGCTGAACGGCGAGCCCTTCGGACTCCAGGAAGCGGCTCGGGTCCAGGCCCATCTCCATGAGCCGGCGCGCGTGGCGCGACATCTTCCGGCCCTCGGGGAGGTCCTGCACGTAGAGGTCGGCCTTTCCGACCGCGGCCTCCGCGTCGCCTTCGAAGGCGACCGCCACATCGCGCCCAAGCCGCGTCGCAAGATCCCTTTCGTAGGCGTCGAACTCCGCTCGCCGCCCTTCCGGCCACCAGCGCTCATCCGACCCCTGGATCGATCGGGTCACGGGGAGCGCGCCGGTGGCGGCGTCGCGATGGGCGAAAAACGTCCGCAACGCGACGCCGCGGCGCTCCAGGCTCCGGCAGGAGGACTCCATCCCGCCCAGGAGGTCGACAAGCTCCTTGAGCGCTTCCCCTTCGAAGCGAAGGCTGGCGCCGGCGCTGGCACCGGCGTCCTCGAGCCTGCATCCCTCGAGGCCGATCTCGGTGAGACGGGTGGCCAACTGCGCCTCGTCGAAGACGTACTCGTGCCACTTTCCCTTCTGGATGCGGAAGAGCGGAGGCTGCGCCACGTAAATCCGCCCCGCCTCCACCAGCTGAGGCATGTGCCGGAAGAAGAAGGTGAGCAGGAGGGTGCGGATGTGGGATCCGTCCACGTCCGCGTCGGTCATGATGATGATCTTCCCGTAGCGCAGTCGCTCCGGATCGAAGTCGTCCTGTCCGATTCCGGTGCCGACCGCCGTGATGATGGTCCGGATCTCGTCGTGCGCCAGCATCTTGTCGATGCGCGCCCTCTCGACGTTGAGGATCTTGCCGCGCAGGGGAAGGATCGCCTGGAACGCGCGGTCGCGCCCCTGCTTGGCGGAGCCGCCCGCCGAATCGCCCTCCACGAGGTAGAGCTCGGTCTCTTCCCGGTTGCGGCTCGTGCAGTCGGCCAACTTCCCGGGGAGTCCTCCGCCCGCCAGGGCGCTCTTCCGCCGCACGAGGTCGCGCGCGTGGCGCGCCGCCTCGCGCGCGGCGTAGGCGTTGACCGCCTTTTCGACCCAGGAGCGCGCCTCCTTCGGGTGCTCCTCGAGATACTCGCCCAGCTTCAACCCCACAACTTGTTCCACGGCGGATTGCACCTCGGAGTTGCCCAGCTTCATCTTCGTCTGGCCCTCGAACTGCGGCTCGGGAACCTTGATGCTCACCACCGCCGTGACCCCTTCGCGAAAGTCCTCGCCGGAAGGCGTCTGGTCCTTCTTGAGCATGTTCTCGCGCTTGCCGTAGTTGTTGAGGGTGCGGGTCAGCGCGGCACGGAAGCCGCTGAGGTGCGTGCCCCCTTCCCGCGTGCTGATGTTGTTGCAGTAGCAGAAGACCCGCTCGTCATAGGAACCCGTGTACTGCATCGCGATCTGGACATCGACGCCCTCCTGCTCGCCCTCGATGAGCAGGACGTCGGGGTGGAGCACCTCTCGGCCGCGATTCAACTCGGAGACGAATTCCGCGATCCCGCCCTCGTAGCGGAAGCTCTCCTCGCGCGGGGTCTCGCCCCGCTCATCGCGGATCGAGATCTTGAGGCCGCGATTCAGGAAGGCGAGCTCGCGCAGGCGTCGCGCAATGGTGTCGTAGTGGAACGTGGTGTCGGGGAAGATCTCGCTGTCCGCCTTGAACGTGACCCGGGTCCCGCGCCGCTCCGTCGTGCCCATGGAGGAGAGTTCGCTCGCTGGGTTTCCCCGGACGAACGTCTGGCGGTAGACCTTGCCGCCCAGGTAGACATCTACGACGAGCCGCTCCGAGAGCGCGTTCACCACCGAGACGCCCACGCCGTGCAGGCCTCCCGAGACCTTGTAGGACTTGCGGTCGAACTTCCCGCCGCTGTGGAGCTTGGTCATGATGACCGTCACGGCGGGCAGACCCAGATCCTTGTGGATGTCGACCGGGATGCCGCGGCCGTCGTCGAGGACGGAAACCGATCCGTCGGCGTGGAGCTTCACCTGGATCTCGGTGCAGGTCCCCTGGAGGGCCTCGTCGACGGAGTTGTCCACGACCTCGTAGACCAAATGGTGGAGTCCGTCGAGCCCCGTCCCCCCGATGTACATTGCCGGGCGCTTCCGGACGTGATCGAGGCCCTCGAGCACCTGGATGCTGTCCGCCGTGTAATCGGAAGGCCCGACTCTCGACTCTTCGTTCATGCCCCTCCCAGTCGGATCGCCATAAACCCCCTGGCCACAAGGTCTTCCGGCGACGCACGTGCTAGGAGCGTCGCCTCATCCGGAAGCCATGCATTCTAACCGAGGGGGGCGGCTTCGCCCACGTTCAGAGTTGGTCGGAGAGCTCGAACCGCAAGGAGCGCAGGTGCGCCTCGGGAGCAACCTCCCGGAGCCGGGCCAAGAGTTCGGTGGAGCGGAAGGTGGCGAGGTGGTGACGGAGCGCCGCCGAGGCGAGTTGGAGCCGCAGCACCCCCCCCTCCAGGGAGGCCAGTCTCGCCTTCGCCGCGACGTCCGCCCCGGCGATGGCGGGCCACGCCTCTCTGAGTTTCCGCAGCGCGCCCGCCGTCCGCGGGCGCATCCCCTGGAGCACCCCTCCCAGGATGTCCGCGATCGGCTCGGGCTCGCGGTACGGGCGCTTCGTCAATCGATCAGCACGGGCATGATCACGTAGAGGAGCCCGCTCCCGTCCGAGAGTTGCGCTGCGGCGTTGGAGTTGTTCATGCCGAGCGTGACGTTTTCCCCGTCCACGACCTTCAGGGCGTCGAGCAGGAACGCCGGATTGAAGCCGACGCGGATCGGGTCGCCATCGAAGTCGATGCCCAGCTTCACCTCGGCGCTCCCCTCGCCTCCCGCAGCCGAGATCGTCATCTCCCCGGCGGCTGCCTGGATGGCGACCGCCTTCGATTCGACGGCAGCGAACTGCTCCACCTGCCGAAGGCGCGAGAGGAACGGGCCCACGGGAATCGAGGCCTTCAGCTTGCACTCCTTGGGAAGGATCTCCTCGTAGTTCGGGAAAATGCCGTCGAGGACTCTGGAGCTCACCTCGGCGCGTCCGCTCCGGAACGCCACGAATTTCTCTTCGAGGGAGAACTCGATGGCCCCGCCCGACTCCGCGGCTACGCGATCGACGTGCTGGAGCGCCCTCACCGGGACGATGGCGGCCCTCACGTCCCGGTCCCGGTTCACGGACTCCGTGAGCGGTCGCGCCAGGGTCGCCAGTCTCCTCCCGTCGGTCGCCACGAAACGGACGGTGTCCTTCCCCGCCAGGATGCGGATCCCGTTCAGGGTATAGCGTGCCGCCTCCTTCCCCGCAGCAAACGCCGTCTTTCGCACGAGGGCGCGGAGATCCTCCGCCGTCACCGAACCGTCCGGCCTCGCCGGGAACGCGGGGATGAGAGGGTAGTCGTCGACCTCTTCGCACTGGATCTCGAACTTCCCTCCGTCCGTCTCGATCGACATCTTCCTGCGAACGACCGAAATCTCCACGCTCTCGTCCGCGATCTCCCTCAACACGCCCGAGAAGAGCGCCGCGGGCACGACCGCCTCTCCCTCCTCGCCGACGTCGACCTCGTCGATCCGATAGCGCATCGCGACCTCGAGATCGGTCCCGCTAGCCTCCAGCCCCCCCCCTTTCTTCGCCGTCAGACGCAGGCACTCGAGAATGCGCTTGGTCGTCTTCGTCGACACCGCCTGGCCGACGAGAGCCGCGACTTCCGCGAGACGCGCTCGCTTGCAGGTGAAACGCATTCCCTACTCCTCTCTCTTATAGATAAAGAGATTCATGTTCGTATGGGGCGGTCGGGATTGTGGAGAAACGGCGAGGTATCGACGGAACCCCGGGAGGCACCAAGGGTTGGGGAGAACGAGTCGCGGGCGGGAAGAAGTGAAGCCGGTGGAAGGGAGGGGAAGAAGAGGGATGTTGTGAACGCTCTTCCGCAGGGGAGGCCGGAGCATGGAGGGTTCTCGTCCGGGAAAGAGCACGCTCCCCCCAGGTTATCCACCGGGTAGGACGGGGGGGATTCATGACGTGACCCCCGCCGAGAGGCGCTCCAGGGCCTTGGATAGCTCCGCGTCGCTCTGGGACTGCGACCGGATCTTTTCGAAGGCGTACATGACGGTCGTGTGGTCCCGGCCGCCGAAGTACCCCCCGATCTCCTCGAGACTGTGGGAGGTGAGACGGCGCGCCAGGAACATGCAGACCTGTCGGGGGAAGACGATCGACTTGGTCCGCCGCTTTCCCTGGATGTCGCTGATCTTCACGCCGAAGTGGTCCGCGACCTTGCGGATGATGCCGTCCACGGAGATGCGGGTGGTCTGGGGGCTTCCGAGATCCCGGTGGGCCTCGCGGGCCATCTCGAGATCCACGGGGCGGCGGTAGATGCGCGCCATGCCGGCGATCTTGTTCACGGCCCCTTCGAGCTCGCGAATGTTCGAACAGACGTTCTCCGCGAGGAACTGCAGGACCTCGTCGGGGAACTGGATTCCGTGCATCTCCACCTTCCGCGCGAGGATGGCGACGCGGGTCTCGTAGACCGGGGGGTCGACGCGCGCCACGATCCCCCACTTGAAGCGCGAGACGAGGCGCTCCTCGATGGTGGGGATCTCGGCGGGGGTGGAGTCGGACGAAAGGATGATCTGCTTGTTCGCGTTGTAG
Organism: Planctomycetaceae bacterium; assembly: GCA_052388375.1. Taxonomy (GTDB): domain Bacteria; phylum Planctomycetota; class PLA2; order PLA2; family PLA2; genus JBQTIG01. Next base: position 22,313 of record JBQTIG010000055.1, read on the forward strand.
AGCGTGTTGAAGGTGTGGAAGAACTCCTCCTGCGTGCGTTCGCGGTTGGCCAGGAAGTGGATGTCGTCGATGAGCAGCACGTCGACGTGCCGGTACCGGAAGCGAAAACCGTCCAGCTCGCCGTTGGCCACCGCGGTCACGAAGTGGTTCGTGAAGGTCTCGCAGGAGAGGTAGAGGATGCGCATGTCCGGCCGGCGGGAGGTCATGAGGTGGCAGATCGCCTGGAGCAGGTGCGTCTTGCCGAGCCCCACCGAGCCGTGGAGGAAGAGCGGGTTGTAGGACTTGCCGGGGCTGTCGGCCACGGCCAGCGCCGCGGCATGGGCGAAGTTGTTGCTCGGCCCCGGGACGAAGTTGTCGAAGGTGTACTGCGCGTTGAGGACGATGTCGCTCTCGATGGCGGACGGGGCGTCGACGCGGGGAGCGGCAGCAGCCGGCGCCTCCACGGGGGGCGAAGGATCGCCATCTTCGGCGATGGCGATGTCCACTTCGGGGTCGGCCCCCAGCACCTCGCGCAGCGCGGCCCGCAGGAGCCCGCGGTACTTCTTGAGAATCCACTCCCGCAGGAAATTGTTCGGGACCGTGAGCTGCACCCGCTCGGGCGTCAGGCTCACAACGCGCATACCGCGGAACCAGGTCTCGAACTGCTGGCGCGGCACGGTGCGGCGAAGGATCGCCGCGATCTGCTCCCACGTCTTGCTCGCGGGATCGCTCCGGGACATCCACTCTCCTCCCACGCGCCGCGGGGCGCGAAGAAGCCGGTCACGCCATACGAACCGGAAAGAGGCCACCCTCGGAGCCGCCCGGCTCCGCGCCTTGCCCTCCCGGCGTTCCGCGCGCGCTCCTGATCCCGCCGGAGCCGAAACTCCGGCGCGTGATCCGGGGCCCGAGCGGCACTCGAATCCTCGTCGCTACGCGCTCTCTTCGCTGCGCGTGTTCGTCACTGCACGACCCTCACCGACCGCAGGCGCATCCTAGGAGAACGCGCGCGCCCCGTCAACCGGCGTCGCACCTCGTCGCCTACACGTGGAGGGCGCGCAAATCCTTGACTATCCGGGGCAGGGCCTCCGCCAGCCGCGCCACATCGGCCTCGCACGTGTGGGCGTGGAGGCTGATGCGGATGCTCTGCTCCGCCTGCTCCCGCGTGCGTCCCATGGCCTGCAGCACGTGGGACGGTTCGGCGGCCCCCGAGGAGCAGGCGCTCCCCGTCGCCACGGCAATGCCCTGAAGGTCGAGTCCCAGGAGGACCGCCTCCCCCTCCGCCCCGGGAATCGTCACGTTGAGCGTGTTCGGGATGCGGCGTGCGGGCACGTTGGGGACGATCCCCGGCACGCTCGCCAGCAGTCGGCCGAGCAAGTTGGCGGTGAGGGCTTCCCAGCGTGCGCAGCGGCCGGCACGCTCGCTCTCGGAGAGTTCCGCGGCGGCGCCGAGTCCGACGATGGCGGCGACGTTCTCGGTTCCGGGCCGCATCCCGCGCTCGTGCTCTCCCCCGTGGTAGAGGGGATGCAGCCGCAGTCCGCGCCGCACGAACAGCGCGCCCACGCCCTTCGGTCCGTGGATCTTGTGGCCGCTCATCGAGAGGAGGTCCACGCTCAGCTCGCGAACGCGCACCGGGAGCTTGCCGCAGGCCTGTACCCCGTCGCAGTGGACGAGCGAGCCCTTCGCCTTGGCCCGCGCCGCGACGGCGGCGACCGGTTGGATCGCGCCGGTCTCGTTGTTGGCGAGCATCAGCGAGACGAGGCCGGTCCCGTCAGGGATCGTGAGGTCCGCGGCGACGCTCCCCTCGGCGTCCACCGGCGCCACGAGGACCTCGACCCGCGGCCGGAGCGCCTCGAGCGTGCGCAGGACCGAGGGATGCTCCACCGCGGAGCAGAGCGCCCGCGCGATCCCGCGCGCGGCGATGGAGCCGAGGAGCGCGAGCGCGTTGGACTCCGTGGCGCCGGAGGTGAAGACGATCTCGCGCGGCTCCGCCCCGAGGAGCGCCGCCACCTGTTCGCGCGCCCGGTCGATGGCGGCGCGCGCCGCGCGCCCCTCGGCGTGGGGTGACGACCCGTTGCCGCAATCGAGGAAGGGCTCCATCGCCGTGCGTACGCGGGGATCGAGCGGGGTCGTGGCGTTGGCGTCGAGGTAGATGCGGCGCATCGGATGCATCCCGGCCCAGGAGAGCCACCTCCTATACTAGACCCGTTGGATCTTCCGGGCCTGTTTCCCGTCAAGAGTCGTTGCGCCTATTTCAATTGCGCGGCCGTCGGACCTCTCAGCACGCCGGCGCGGGATGCCATGCGGAAGCTCGTGGACGACCAGTGGCGCGACGGCGCCCGCCACTACGAGCGCTGGTTCGCCGTCTACCAGGCATGCCGCGATGCCGGCGCGCGCCTCCTCGGGGCCTCCGCCGACGAGATCGCGCTCGTCTCCAACACCTCCTCGGGGTTGAGCACGATCGCCCAGGGGCTCCGGTGCGGCAGGGGCGACAACGTCGTCATTCCGGAAGCGGAGTTTCCCGCCAACGTCTACCCTTGGCTGGCGCTGCCCGGGGTCGAGGTGCGCCGCGTCCCCAAGCGGGAGGGGCGCCTCCGGGTCGAGGAGGTGGCGGCGCGCATCGATGCGCGCACCCGCGCGGTTTCGGTGAGCTTCGTCGACTGGCTCAACGGCCACCGCGCCGACCTCGCGGCCATGGCCGCCGCGGCGCACGCCTACGGGGCGCTCTTCATCGTCGACGCCATCCAGGGGCTCGGTGCCCTGGCCATCGATGTCGCCGCGGCGGGCATCGACGCCTTGGCCGCGGACGGCCACAAGTGGATCTGCGGTCCCGAAGGCGCGGGACTCCTCTACGTGCGTCGCGACGCGCGCGAGCGCATCCTGCCCACGCGGCCCTCGTGGCTTTCCGTGCGCCACCCCACGCGGTTCCTCGACTACGACCTCGCGCCGCATCCGACCGCGCGCCGCTACGAGGACGGCACGCCCAATACCGCGGGGATCCACGGTCTGCTGGCGGCGCTCCGGCTCCTGCTCGACACGGGCCCCGACGTCATCGAGGCGCGCGTGCTCGCCCTCGCCGCCCGCGCGCGCGAGCAAGCCCGCGCGCGCGGGATCGCGCTCGCCTGCGATCCGTGCGAGGGCGAAGCCTCCGGGATCGTGAGCCTGCGCATCGAGAACGCCTCGGTGCTGGCGGAGGCGCTGGAAGCGCGGGGGATCATCGTGGCGGCGCGCGAGGGGCTTCTCCGCATCGCCACCCACTGGTTCAACGACGAAGAGGAGATTGCGCGCCTCTTCGAGGCGATCGCCTGATGCGCGTCGCCCTCATCGACAACTACGACAGCTTCGCCTACAACCTGGTACAGGCGCTGCGCTCCCTCGGTGCGCGGGTCGAGGTGGTGCGCAACGACGCCGAGACCGCAGAGCGGTTCCTGGCGCGGGGGGCCGACCGCATCGTCATCTCCCCGGGCCCATGCACGCCGGCCGAGGCGGGGATCTCCCTCGAGGTTTGCCGGCGGGCCACAGTGCCGCTGCTCGGGGTCTGCCTCGGCCACCAGAGCCTGGCTGCGGCGTACGGCGGCCGGATCGTGCGCGCCGAGCGGATCCTGCACGGCAAGACCTCCCCCATCACCCACGACGGCCGAGGGCTCTTTCGCGGCCTCCCCGACCCGTTCCCGGCGGCCCGGTACCATTCGCTCATGGCGGTGGAGCTGCCGGAGGAGCTGATTCCCTGCGCCCGCACCCAGGACACGGGCGAACTCATGGCCCTGCGCCACCGGGCGCGGCCGCTCCACGGAGTCCAATTCCACCCCGAGTCCTTTCTCACGCCCTGCGGCCGCGACTTGTTGCGGAACTTCATAGAATCCCCGTAGACATGACGTGGCGCGGCCGCTTCGAGGCGAGGGGCTCGGCCCTCTGCGTGGGGCTCGATCCCGTGCAGGAGCGCCTCCCCAAGGGGCAGGATCTGCGCAGTTTCTGTCTGGAAGTGGTGGACCTGACCGGCGAGTGGGCCTGCTGCTTCAAGCCCAACGCGGCGTTTTTCGAGCGGCTCGGCCCGCCCGGCATGGAGGCGTTCGCCGCGGTGTTGCGAGGCGTGCGGGAGCGCGGCTGGCCGGTGATCGCGGATGTGAAGCGCGGCGACATCGATTCGACCGCCGAGGCGTACGCCGACGCCTACCTGGGAGGACCCTTCGACGCGGACGCGGTGACGGTCAACCCGAGCCTCGGCCTCGACACTCTGGAGCCGTTCCGGACGCGGGCGGCCTCCCTGGATCGCGGGGTGTTCCTGCTTCTCCGCACCTCCAATCCGGGGGCGGGGCAGTTCCAGGACGCCTGGGAGGCGAGATTGGTCCGGGAGCTACGTGGGGACCCGCGGTTGGGGGCGGTGGTGGGCGCCACCGACGCGGGAGCGGCGCGGCGGCTGCGCGCGGCGCTCCCCGACACCCTCTTCCTGGTGCCGGGGTTCGGGGCGCAGGGCGGCGAGCAGGTGGGGCCCCTCTTCGACGCGCGCGGCAAGGGGGCGCTGGTCAGCTCCTCCCGCGCGATCCTCTTCGCGGGGGAAGGGCGGAGGGACTGGAAGGACGCAGTGCGAGCCGCGGCGCGCGAAGCGCATGCCGCGATCGAGAGGGCGCGAGCACGATGAACTGGTACGAGGCTGCGTTCCGGAAGGAGTACCTCGATCTCTACTACCGCCGCGACGACGCCGCCGCGAGGCGGGAGGCGTCCTTCGCGGCGCGCGCCCTCGGCCTGCGCGCCCCCGCGCGCCTCCTCGACCTCGGCTGCGGCGCGGGCCGCCACGCCCGCGCACTCGCCGCGCTCGGGCACGTCGTCTGCGGCGTCGACCTCTCGCGCGAGCTTCTGGCCGAAGCGGAGGGGACCCGGCGCGTTCGGGCGGACATGCGCGCCCTGCCCTTCGCCGGGACGCTCGACGCGGTGACCTCCTTTTTCACCTCGTTCGGCTACTTCGACGACGCGGAGAACGAGGGCACGATGCGCGGAATGGCCGCGTCCCTGCGCTCAGGCGGCGCGCTGTTCCTCGACTATCTCAACGCGATGACGGTCGAGCGCACGCTGGTCCCGGAGAGCCAGGAGGAGCGGAACGGCCGAACGTTCGCCATCCGGCGCCGCGTGCAGAACGGGCGCGTGCTCAAGGAGGTCTCCTTCGAGTCCGCCGAAGGAACGCGCCGCTACATCGAATCGGTCCGCCTCTACCTGCCCCACGACCTGGAGCGGATGGCGCGTCGATGCGGACTCGTGCCGACTGCCTTTTTCTCCGACTTCGACGGGGGCGATTTCACGAGCGACGCGCCGCGCTGCATCCTCGTGGCGCGGAAGCCTTGATCCTCGCCACGCTTCCCTACGGACGCCTCGACCCGGGCAACGCGCTGGCGCGGGCCTACCTCGTGGAGCCCGAGCGCGTGCTTCCCCTCTTCGGCCGCGACTACCGCGATCCGCGCGGACTGAGGCCGCTTGCGGAGCTTCAGCGTGCGCGTTCCCGGCCTCGGCTCGGCGCGGTCTTGGCCGCGTACAACCGCGAGGTGGGCGGATCCGCGGAGAACGCGGCGCGCCTCGACGACGCGCTCTGCGTGGTGAGCGGCCAGCAGGCGGGACTCCTTCTCGGGCCTGCCTACACCACCTACAAGCTGTTCACCTGCATCAACGCGGCGCGCGTCCTCGAGGAGGAGCTGGGTACGCCGGTGGTCCCGGTGTTTTGGGTCGAGACCGAGGACCACGACTGGGAGGAGGTCAACCGGTTCGACCTTCCCGGCCGGCGGCTCAAGCTCGATGCCGACGTCGAGCCGGGAACCCCCGTCGCCGCGGTGGAAGCGGATCCCGCCCCCTTTCTCGCGGCGATTCGGGCCGAGGTGGGCGGCGACGACGCGGCATGGGCGCTCGTCGCCCCGGAGCGCAACGTCGCGCGCTGGCACGTGCGCAACCTGGCGCGACTGGTGGAGGGGGCCGGCGTGGTCTTCCTCGAGCCGCACCTCCTGCGGGAGCCGATGCGCGCGTTCGCGGGAGAAATCGCCGCTTCCGCCGAGGCCATCGACGGCTCGCTCCGGGCCGACACGGGGTTCCCGCGCCGGCTCGAGCCCCCGGACGGGGCCTACCTCTTCGACGCGGGCAAGGGGAGGCGGCGGCGTGCGGCGCGCTGCGCCCCTGTCCCGGAGGCGTGGTCCTCCGATGTCACGGCCCGCGTGCTGGTCCAAAACGCCGCCCTGCCCGCGCTCATGGCGGTCTGCGGCCCTTCGGAGATCCAGTACTGGGCGCAACTCCGGGGGGCGCACGAGGCGCTCGGGGTCCCGATGCCCGCCGTGCTGCCCCGCAACGCCGCCACTCTGGTGGAGCCGGGGCCCTTCCGCGACGCGGCCCGGCTGGGATTGAGCCTCGAGGAGGTTGTCTTGGGCGTCACCTCCCCGCCGGAGATTCCCCGGGAGCGCGACCCGGTGGCCGTGCGGCTGAGCGGGCTGGCGACGGAGGCGCGCGATCTCCTCTCGGCCCTCGAGGCGGGGCGACTGCCGCTGCCCGCGAATACGGAGAAGCCGTTCCGCCGGACGGTGACGCGCCTGGAGGAGGATCTGGCGCGTCTCGCCGGGCGGCTCGACGAGGCGCGCGCGGATGCCGAGGGGGTGGGCCGCCAGCGCTACGAACGCCTCCTCGAGGCGCTCCGCCCGCGCGGGACGTTGCAGGAGCGGGTCTACTCCCTCTTCCCGTTCCTGGCGAGAAACGGCCCCGCCTGGGCCGCGACGTTGCGGGAAGCGTTCGACCCGTTCGAGTTCGGCCACTATCTTGTACGGGCATGACCGCGCCCGGCGACTCCGTCGAGATCCTGGCCGTCGGAGCCCACCCGGACGACGTCGAGCTCTCCTGCGGCGGATTGCTGCTGCTCATGGGGCGCCGCGGATACCGCTTCGCTCTCGTCGACCTCACCGCGGGCGAACGGGGTTCGCGGGGCGACGCCGAGACCCGCGCGCGGGAGGCGCAGGCCGCCGCGGCCCGGTTGGGGGCCGCGGGTCGCGCCTGCCTGGGGCTGCCCGACACGCAGCTGCAGGAGTCTCCGGGCGCGGTCCGCCTGCTCATCGAGGCGATCCGGCAGTGGCGCCCCAAGCTCCTCCTCACGATGGACGGCGGCGACGGCCATCCCGACCACCGCGTCTGTGAAGCGCTCACGCGGCGCGCCGCGTTCCTGGCCGCGCTGCCGAAAGCGGAAGCCGGAGGCGAGGCCCACCGCGTGCGCCGGCTCGTGCGCTACGGACGCCACCCGCACTTCGCTCCCTCCTTCGTCGTCGATATCACCGACGTCCTCGAGGCGAAGCTCGAGGTGATCCGCTGCCACGCGAGCCAGTTCCGTCGCAGCGGGGGCGGCGCCAGGACCCCCATCTCCGATCCCGCCTTCGAGGAGGACCTCAAGGCCACCTGGCGCTTCCACGGCCTGGCGGCGGGCGCGCTCTACGCCGAGCCCTATGCCATCGAGGGGCCGCCCGCGCTCCTCGATCCGGTGGCCGCGCTCTGCATCCAGCGGCGGGATTTCTGATGAAGATCGCGGTCGCCTGCTACCCCACCTACGGCGGCTCCGGCGTCATCGCCACGGAGTTGGGGATCGCCATGGCGGCGCGCGGCCACGAAGTCCACTTCCTCTCCTACGAGCCCCCCCACCGCCTCGCGCTGGATGAGGGATTCCACCCCAACGTCTTTTTCCACGAAGTGCAGGTCACCGCCTACCCGCTCTTCCGCTACCCGCCCTACGATCTCGCCCTGGCGTCCAAGATGGTGGAGGTTGCCGAGGCGGGCGGCATCGACCTCATCCACGCGCACTACGCCATCCCCCACGCGATCTCCGCCGTGCTTGCGCGCGAGATGCTGGGCGGACGCGTGAAGGTGATGACCACCCTGCACGGCACCGACGTGACCGTGGTGGGCCAGGACAAGAGCTACCTCACCGCCACCCGCTACGGAATCACCCGCAGTGACATGGTGACGGCGGTGAGCAATCACCTGCGCGACGAGACCCTCCGCGTCTTCTGTCCGGGATGCGACATCCGCGTGCTCTCCAACTTCGTCGACACCGCGCGGTACGCGCCGCGCGAATGCGGGGAGACGCGCGCCTTCTTCGCCTCGCGGCGCGAGAAGATCCTCATGCACGTGAGCAACTTCCGCCCGGTGAAGCGGGTCGAGGACGTCGTACGCATCTTCGCCGCGGCGAATCGCAAAGTGCCCTGCCGCCTTCTGCTCGTCGGCGACGGGCCCGAGCTACCCCGGGCCGAGGCGCTCGCCGAGGAGCTGGAGGTCCGGGATCGCGTCCACAGCCTCGGCCAGCGCGGGGCCATCGAGCAGGTGCTCCCCTGCGCCGATCTCTTCCTGCTCCCCTCGGAGAGCGAGAGCTTCGGACTGGCGGCCCTCGAAGCGATGGCCTGCGGCGTCCCCGTGATCGCCAGCAGCGCCGGCGGGCTGCCGGAGGTCGTGGAGGATGGCGTGGGCGGGTTTCTTCGCCCGGCGGGGGACGTCAAGGGGATGAGCGAGGCGGCCCTGCGGCTGCTGCGGGATGGCGCCCTGCGCCGCCGCATCGCCCGGGCGGCGCGGGCGCGCGCGGTGGCCCGATTCGACCGATCCAAGTGGGTGGACGCATATGAGGCCGCCTACCGAGAACTCCTCTCCCGCTGACGCCTGGGAGGCGGGCGAGGAGACTCCCCTGTTCCGGCGCTCAACTGCGCCCCCCGTCGATCCGACAATGGAGTGCGGCCGGGCAGGTCCGGCCGGCACCGGCAGCAGCAGGCGTCTTCAACGGGAGGGTGCAGTCATCGAGGACCGGGCGGCGCTCAACTCCTATCTGCGGGAAATCAACAAGGTGCCGCTGCTCACCGCCGAGCAGGAGCGCGCCCTCGCCAAGAGCATCCAGCAGGAGGGCGATCCCGAGGCCCGGGAGCACATGATCCGCGCCAACCTGCGCCTCGTGGTCTCCATCGCCAAGAACTACGCCGGCCGCGGGCTCACCCTCATGGACCTGATCGAGGAGGGCAACCTAGGACTGATGCGGGCGGTGGAGAAGTTCGACCCCCGCGAGGAGACGCGCTTCTCTACCTACGCCACCTGGTGGATCAAGCAGTCGGTCCGCCGCGCCCTGGTGAACACGGTCAAGACCGTGCGCATCCCCTCCTACCTGGTCGAGGTGATCACCCGCTGGCGCCACATGAGCGAAGAGCTGGAGCAGAAGCTCGGGCGATCGCCGACGATCAAGGAACTGGCCGTGGGGCTGGAGATCGATCCCGAAAACGTGAAGGTTCTCAAACGCGCCATTCGCGCCGCGCTCAACGGCGCCGGGACCGTGAGCCTCGACGCCATCCCCACCGCCCAGGACACCATCGTCGACGGCGCGATGCGCACTCCCGAAGCGATGTTTTTCGAGAACTACGATCTCTCCAAGATCGACGAACTCCTCGACTCGGTGACCGAGCGCGAGGCGATGATCCTGCGCCTCCGGTTCGGCCTCGATCCCGAGGTGAAGGAGCCGCTCACCCTCAAGGAGATCGGGAAACGCATCGGCCTCACCCGCGAGCGGGTGCGGCAGATCGAGGCGGAGGCGCTGCGCCGGCTCCACCGCATGATGAACTCCGACGCTTTTTAGCTATCCTCGGGGGCGGTGCTCGCGCTCCTCTTCGCCCTCTCCCTCCTCGACTCCTTCGACCAGCCGCTCGATCCCCTCCGCTGGTACGTCGGGACTCCTGGGGAGCCCAAGGGAGGCTCCCTCCGCCTGCCGCGGGAGGGCTGGATCGTCGCGCGCGAAACCGCCGGGGAGCCGCCCCGCCGCCTCGAGATCGACGTCGGGCCCGGGGGCGGCGATCTGGAGATCGCCTTCTTCCAGGCGCGCGAGCCGCTCTCCTCCCCGGAGGGGGAGCCTTTCGTGCTCAAGGCGTCCCGGTCCGGCCCGCGCACGCTCGTGGTGGAGGCGGGCGCGGAGGGGCCCGCGGCGTGGGACCGGGCCCCCGGCTCGGTGTTCCGCCTGCGCGCGCTGAGCGGCACGGTGGAACTCCTCGAAGTGCGCCGGGACCCCGAGGCTCCCGCCCCCGCCCCCTCCCCGGCCGCCGCCCGCCGTACGGTCCTGCGGGCCACCACGCCAGCCGTCTTCACCGAGGGCGACGCGCATTTCGTGCGCGCCGAGCTGCTCCTTTGGGACGTCGAGGTCGCCCTCCTGTTCCGTCGCGGCCCGCCCCGCGCCACGCCGCTCCTGGCGCCGCCCAAGGGATCGCCCGTCCTGGCGTTCCTCCTCGCGGTGGACGACGGCAGCGCGCTCGCCGCCAAGGCGGGAGCCCACGCGCTCGCGATGCGCGACTGGAACGACGAGCGCGGGAATCTCCCGCCTGCGGAGTATGCGCGCTACCTCGCCGGCGAGTACGCGCTCTTCGATCTCCTCCTCGGCGTGCAGCGCGCGCTGAACGCCGTGCTCACGCCGCGGAAGGGTCTCGAAGCCCTCCCCCACCTCGCCGTGATCCGCCATGCGGACAACGTGCAGGCGGCGGTGGCGCTGGCGGAGACGCAGGGGGCGAAAGAGGCGCTCGCGGCGTTGCGCAAGGCCGCGGGCGACCAGGCGGACTTCGCGCGCATGTCCGGCGACGCGCTCCGGGCTGCCGCGGCCGGCGCGGCGCGGGAGATCCTGGGCGAGCCGCCGCCGGAGTGGCCCGGGTTCCGCTTCGACCCGGAGAGCCGGTTCGTGGCGCTCGTGCGGGCCAGGGACCTGCTCCGGTGAACACGCCCTCGCTCTACCTGCACATCCCGTTCTGCGAGACGAAGTGCCCCTACTGCGATTTCAACTCCTTCGCGCTGGAAGGACGCGATGTCGATGGATACCTCGATGCGCTGCGACGCGAGATGGACGCGCGGGGCGTGCCCCCGAACCCCCCCACGATCTTCGTCGGAGGAGGGACGCCCACGGTCGTCTCGCCGGCGCACCTGGAGCGCTACCTCGGCGATCTCGTGCGGCGAGTGCGCCCCGATCCCGCGCGGGAGTTCACGGTGGAGGCGAATCCCGGATCGTTCACCGCCGAGAAGGCGGCGATCCTGGCCGCCCATGGCGTGAACCGGGTGAGCCTCGGCGCGCAGTCCTTTTTCGCGCACCACCTGCGCGCCCTGGGCCGCGTGCACGAGGTGGGGCAGATCGCGGAAGCGGTTGCGCACGTGCGCGCCGCGGGGATCCCGCGCCTCAACCTGGATCTCATCCACGCCGTTCCGGGACTCACGCTGGCGGAGTGGTCGTCCAGTCTCGATGCCGCCCTCGATCTCGAGCCCGACCATCTCTCGTGCTATGCGCTCATCTTCGAGCCGGGCACTGAGTTCTTCGCGCGCAGGGCCGCGGGAAAGATGCGGGCGGTGCCCGAGGAGCTGGAGCTGGGCATGTTCCGGCTGACGGAACGCAAGCTGCGGCGCGCGGGATTGTTCCGCTACGAGGTGTCGAACTTCGCGCGCCCGGGCCAGGAGTGCCGGCACAACCTCGGGTACTGGCGCAACTTCCCCTACGCGGGGTTCGGCGCGGGCGCCTTCAGCTATCTCGACGGCGAGCGCTTCGGCAACGAGCGGAATCTCGCGCGGTACGCGGACGCGGTGCGCGCCACCGGGGGTGCCGTCGTCTCCCGTGAGCGCCTCTTGGGGCGCGAGGCGGCCGGCGAAGAGGTGATGCTCGCGATCCGCACGGCGGAGGGGGTGGACCTGAGCGCGGTTGCACGGCGGCATGGTCTCGATGCCGAACGCGAGTTCGGACCCACCGTGGAGCGGTTGCTCGGTGAGCGCCTCGTCGAGAGCGAAGGACGGCTGCGCCTCGCGCGGCGTGGGTGGCGTGTGGCGGATGCCGTGGCCGCCGCTTTCCTGTAGCGGCCCCCGCGCGGACCCTACTTGCCGAGCCGGAGGCGCTCCCCCAGCACCGGCGGGAGATTGTTGGATCGGATGGCCTGGATCGCGCCTTCGACATCGTAGGGCACCCTCTTGATCCAGATCTTGTTCTCTTCGGTGTCGAAGATGGCGTAGGCGGCGTGAGGGTTCTCGTCGCGTGGCTGCCCGACGCTTCCCACGTTCACCAGCACCTTCTCGTGACCCTCGAGCTCGATCTCCGGGTCGATGGACCAGCTCACCGCGCCGTTGCTCAAGAAAAAGCTGATGGGGATGTGGGAGTGGCCGACGAATCCGCATCGCCCGCGCTGCTCCTGGAGGCTCAGGTGTGCGTCGTACTGCGTCTGGATGTAATCGAAGGCGTGCGCGTCGTAAATGGTTGCGTGGGACAGCGTTATGTCGGGTGAGACATCCACGAGAATGGGGAGTTTCTCGAGGTAGCGCAGGTCGGCTGCCGAGAGCTGCTGTCGCGTCCAGAGCACCGCGGACTTGGCGAACGAGTTGAAGAACTCGAGGGTGAGCTTTCCGCAGACGGCGAAATCGTGGTTGCCCGCCACGACATGCGCGGAGACCTGGCGCGCTTTCGCTACGCACTCCCGGGGATTGGCGCCGTAGCCGACGAGATCGCCGGTGCAGAGGTAGACATCGACGGCTTCAGCCTTGTAGGCCTCCAGGACCGCGTCGAGGGCCTGCAGGTTGCCGTGGATATCCCCGAAGATGCCGTAGCGCACCGTTCTAGCCTTGCCCTCGCATGGGTGGCCGGGCGCTCAGGACTATATAGGCCAGGGTGAGGAATAGCGACGAAAAAACGCAGCTGTAGGCCGCCAGGAGGGCCAGGGTCGCGGCCTGCGGCGAGGCGAGGCCGAAGAGCCGGAATTCCGGCAGCAGCGCGGCGATCGGCTCTGGGAGGCCGGCGTTTCCGGCCAGAGCCAGGATCAGCACGAGCATCGGGGCGGTGGCCCGCGAGCCCACGCAAGATGCTGCTATGGATGCTGCCGAAACGACTCCCGCCAGCATGACAGAGACAGCACAACCAATTATATAGTCATATTTTATAATGGAAGCGATGGACGTATCGCCTATCCATGCGAAAAGGAGAGGCAGGAGCGAGGCCGCCGAACTTGCGATCGCAGCGCATGCGAGAAAGAGCCCGAGGGTGCGACCCACCAGGTAGGTCGCGTGCCCCGTAGGCTTGGCGAGAATCAGGGTGAGCGTGCCGCGCTCCAGGTCCCTCACCACCAGGGGCGTCCCGAGGAGGATCGCCGACGCGAGTCCCGCAAGCAGCACGGCCGATATCGCCACCGATCGGATCTCCTCCTCGCCGGAGGCGAATGCCGGCGGAAGGAGCGCCCGCGAGGCGGCGGCCAGGAGTAGCGTAGCGGCCAGGATGGCCCACGGCAGGGAGCGCCGGAGCGTCTCGCGGAGGGTGGTGATGATGAGGGCGAGGATCATCGCAGGATGCGGAAGGGACCGAGAGTGCCTGTGGCGTCGCCTGTCTGGCAGCGCTCCTCGGAGATGCAGGCGCCAAGCGCGGCCCGAATTCGGCGTAGTGCCTCGTCCTGGTCGCGAGGGTCCGCTTCGATGACCAGCTCGACGGTTCCGTCCTCTAGGTTCTTCACATATCCGCTCAGGGCCATCCCCTCGAGCGCACGAACTGTCGCGTATCGGAAGCCCACACCTTGGACTCTCCCGCTGAAGTGGACCGTGCGCCTTTGGAGACTCTTCACGCAGGCGCCATCTTTACCAAGCCTCGCGAAGTTCCCCAATCGTCGAGCGCCGTTCCACGTGGAACAGCTTCGCCGCGCGTCTCCCCACTTCCCGCCGAGCTAATACATCTGGTAGGCTAATCACCGAACAACGACTACATATTGGAGACAGCCATGGCAGAGCGGAAACTCGGTCGGGGACTGGACGCGCTCTTGGGCGCCCCGAGGTCCATGGAGGGGGAGGCTGTCGCGCGCCTCCCGATCGACCAGGTGAAGGGGGGGGTCCATCAGCCGCGCAAGGCGTTCGATGAGGCGAAGCTGCAGGAGCTGGCCGCCTCCATCAAGCAAAGCGGAGTGCTCCAGCCCATCCTCGTGCGCCCCTCCGCGCTCGGCTACGAAGTGGTGGCGGGGGAGCGACGGCTGCGGGCGGCCAAGAGCGCCGGCCTAAGCGAGATTCCCGCCCTGGTACGCCAATACAGCGACGACGACGTGCTCATCTTGAGTCTCGTCGAGAACATTCAGCGGCAGGACCTCAATGCGATCGACCGGGCCCAGGCCTACCGGAGGCTCGTGAACCACCTCGGGGCCACTCAGGAAGAGGTGGCCAAGCGCCTGGGTCTGGACCGCTCCTCGGTGGCCAACCTCATCCGTCTCCTCGATCTGCCCGCGGAAGTTCAGGAACTGGTGCGGGGCGGGGCCTTGAGCATGGGGCACGCACGGGCGCTGCTCGCGCTCCCGGACGAAGAGGACCAGCTCCGCCTGGCGGAGCGCGTGGTGAAAGAGGATCTCTCGGTCCGCGCGGTGGAGGCATCGGTCCAGGCGATCCCGGGAGCAGAGCCCCGCCGCCGCAGTCAGCCCCGCAAGACCCCGCAGGTGGCCGCACTCGAAGCCGAATTGCGCGGCATCCTGGGCACGAAGGTGACGATCCAGGATCGTCGCGGACGGGGGCGCATACTCATCGAATACTTCTCCCCCGAGGAATTCGAGCGACTCCTGGGACTCCTGCGAACCGAGCAGCGCGGCTTCTCGATCCCCTGAAGGGCGCAACCCGAGGGCGCTGCCGGCTCAGTCGCCGCCTTCGTCTTTGGGGGGATCGCCCGGCGGTGGAACGCTCGGCGGGGTGCTCGGCGGCGCGGTAACCGCGCTCCGGTCGCCCTTCTCGCTCTCCTTGGTCGCATCGACGTCGGCGGGGAACGGGATGTCGAGCCCGCGACGGATCTCGGTCGCCTGCGCGGGGTTGCGGAGAAGCCGCCCACAAAACGCCTCGCCGTTCTCTTCGGCAAGGGGCTTGGCGGGGGTGTCCGGCAAGGTAGAGAGACTCTTCTCGCCCTCCTCGAGACGGTATGCATGTTCGACGGCGCGTCCGTCGCGGTAGACGATGACCTTGTAGATGCGAACGGGATCGATGAGGAGATCCCGCGTGTGCACGCGGGCGAAGTCGGTGTCGTCGCGATAGCTGGCGTGCTGACCGGCGGTCTTGCCGGCCGCGACGATCTTCTCGAGAACGTCCATCCCCTCGGCGACGACAGCGAACGGGCTGTGCCGGTGATCCAACTCCCGATTGTGCGCCAGCACGATCTGGAACTGGAGGCCGTTGTCCCAGTCTCCAGGGCTCAGGCGCTGGGAGGTGACGACTCCGCGGCGGTGACGGATTGCATTCCTCGACTTCTCCGGCGGAAGGTCATACCCGACGGTCCCCGATCCCCAGCGCAGGATGTGCTTCTTCTTGAGCGAGTCGTTGTAGAAGAACGAGTAGGGGTCTCCTCCCATGAGACCGAGGGGGTTGAGGGGGCCGCCCGCGAGGTAATGAAACGCAGTCCCGTTGTAAGTTCCTAGGGACGCTAGCTTTAGGAAATTCTCCACGTGGCGAGGCGCGAGCTCGGGGAAGAAGTGGAGATGGATGTCCCCCAGGGATGTACGAAGGACGCCGACCACGTCCGTGGAGGGCGCGGGTTCGGTGTAGGGGTTGGCTTTCGCCCACTCGAGGTCCGCCCGAGCGCGCGCGAGGAGCCGATCCACCGGCGGTTGCGCGTCGGGTGAGTACCAGCGCGCTTTGGTCAAGAGCAGGGCGTCGTCGAACCGCTCCGCGCCGAGGGCCTCGAGGTGTTCGATCACCTTCACGAGATGCGGCGCGCGATCCTCGCCGCTCACCTTGTCGCTCAAGAAAGCCTCGCGGTAGCGCGCCAGCGCGGCGAGCCAGAGCGCGTAGCCCTCCTGGCGCACGGTCTTGCGCGACCCGACCATCGCCTCGAGCTGCTCGATCTCCGCCAAGGCGCTTGCATCGCGCTGCAGTTTCACGCGAGCCGCCGCGTAGCGGGCCCAAGTCTCCCGGAATCCGGCCTCCGCTGCTGCCTCCGGCCAGAGGCGGATCACGAGCAATGCAACCGCCACGCAGGCGAGCAGGACGGTGAGCGCGATGGTTGCGATCTTTCGCGGGCGGGCGCGCACGGGAATCTCTGCCTGCGACGCGCGCGGCCCGCGCGCGGCGGAAGGCGCGGAAGCGCCGGGATCGGGGGGGTGTGCTTTCGCCATGAGAGCTTACTTGCGGTAGTTGACGCGGATGTCGATGAGCACGCTCTCGCGCAGCTGGATGCGATCGATCGCTACAGTCACGCGGTCGGAGTGCTTGACGAAGGTGAGCAGCGTGGAACCCACCCCGGTCTGCTCCTCGTCGACCAGGGACCAGCCGTAGGGTGTCTGGGTCATCGTCGTCTGGTAGAAGCGCGCCGCATCGCTTTCGGTTCCGGGGTAGTCGTAGGTGAAGCGGG
This sequence comes from Planctomycetaceae bacterium, assembly GCA_052388375.1. Lineage (GTDB taxonomy): Bacteria > Planctomycetota > PLA2 > PLA2 > PLA2 > JBQTIG01. Next base: position 38,631 of record JBQTIG010000055.1, read on the forward strand.
CGCAGCGGAAGGTCTTGGAGCGGTAGGAGAAGCTCTCCGAATTCGCGTCGCGGTAGACGGCGGAACCGGGGGCGGGGATGTCCTCGAAGAGCTCGTAGTTGAGATGGCGCGAAGGGGAGGGAGGGGACGTGCTGGCGCACGCGACGAGGAATGCAACAGAGACGAGAACGGGGATGCGCATCACCGCAGCTCCTTCGGCACGGGAATGAAGGCCTTCAAGTAGTCGAGCCCGGACGCCTCCTTGATGAGGTTGCGCGCGATGACGAGCCGTTGGACCTGGTTCGTGCCTTCGTAGATTTGGGTGATCTTTGCGTCACGCATGTATTTCTCGACGGGATAGTCGCGCATGTAGCCGTAGCCTCCGAAGATCTGCACGGCCTGGGTCGTCACTTCCATGGCCACGTCGGTCGCATAGCACTTGCACATGGCTGCGTACTTGGTGAGGCTCGGCGAGTCGAGATCCACGGCGCGGGCGGCCGCGTAGACCAGCGCGCGGGCCGCCTCGACCTTCATCGACATGTCCGCGAGCATCTGCTGGATCATCTGGAACGAAGAGATGGGGGCCCCGAACTGGACGCGCTCGGTGGCGTAGAGGAGCGCGAAGTCGAGCGCGCCCTGCGCCAGGCCGAGCGCCTGGGCGGCGACGCCGGGCCGCGCACGGTCCAGGGTCATCATGGCGTGCTTGAAGCCGAGGCCGGGCTTTCCCCCCAGGATCTGCTCGTTGGGGACGCGGCAGTCATGCAGCTCGAGCTCGCCGACCGGCACGCATCGGATGCCCATCTTGTCTTCGACGTAGCCGATCCTGTAGCCGGGGAACTCCTTCTCCAGGAGGAAGGCGGAGATGCGCCGGCTCTTGCTCTCGGGGTCGGTCACCGCGAACACGGTGTTGAGGTCGGCCGCCGGCCCGTTGGTATTCCACTTCTTCACGCCATTCAGGACCCAGTGGTCGCCGTCCTGGGTCGCGGCGCAGCTCATGCCCCCCGCGTCGGATCCTGCTCCCTTCTCCGAAAGCGCGAAGGCGATCAGCTTGTCGCCGCTCGCGATGCGGGGCAGGTACTTCGCCTTCTGCTCGTCCGTCCCGGCGACGAGGATCGGGAATGAGCCGAGCGCGTTGACGGCGAAGAGGACGCCGGTCCCGCCACAACAGCGGGAGAGCTCTTCGACCACCACGCAGAGATCGAGGACGCCGCCCCCGGCCCCTCCATACTCCCGCGGGATCCAGACCTGCATGAGTCCGGCCCTTGCGAGGGCCTCCTTGACCGGCCAGGGGTACTCCTGGAGGCGGTCGTACTTCCATGCCGACGGCAGCACCGCTTCACGGGCCACCGCGCGGGCGCGTTCTCGCCACTCGAGGCTGGATTTGCTGAGGAGATGATCCACGCGGGCTCCCTGGGCTGGGGCGGAAACCCCGCATTCTAGGCCCACGGGAAGGGGTGCGCAACGCAAGGAGGGCGAAGGAAGGAGGGGAAGGGGGGGAAAAGAGCGGGGGGGCCGGCGTTCCCGGCCCCCCCGGCTGAAGAGCGGAGGGAGTGCGGCTGGTCCTAGGCGGGGGTATCAGCTCCGAGGAGGCGCCGCTGCTCGAAGCCCTCCTCCTCGCGGTGCCAGTGATCGACCCCCGGCTCGCCGCTCATCCAGCAGTAGAAGACGAACTGATCACCGTCCATGGTGGCAGCGGGAAAGTCCACGACCCCCTTCTCGTAGTCCCGAAGCCGGCAGCCGAGCTGCTCCAGCTCCGCCACGAGGCGCCTGAGCTCCTCCAGATTCTGCTCGATGGCACCATCGCGACGGTGGACCTCCTCTACGGCTACGACTTCCCCGCCCCTGAGGCGGGCCTTGAGCCGGCTCAGGACCTGGATCTCCCCTTTCACGGCACGGTAGCGCCGGACAGCGTCCCGGGTGATCGACCGGACGAGCGGAAGGTGACGGTTGGCTTCGTCGAGGGTGAAGAGGCGTTCGGTGGTCATGGTGTCAGCCCTCCTGGGCGCTCATCGCATGTTCAATCCTCGTGCCGAAGAGCACCATGGGCACCCGTTTAGACGTTGATCTCTCGTGGTTGGTACGCGAAATCCGCCCCGACTGGGCAAGCCACGCGTAACCCAATTTGCTATAACTAGTTATGCGAATGCGCCATGCACGACTCCTCGGTCTTGGCGCAGGTGTGGGCGCGGGAGCACCGGGAGCTGGTGTCCACCGTGGGCTACACCTCGCCCTACGGGGCGCAACCAGGCTACGACGGGGCCTACTTCGCAAGGGGGTGCGGGCTCTCTTTGAATCCGCGGTCGGCTTACGTAGAATCGAGGGTTTGCCAAGCGACCGGATCCCCGGTCGCCGGAACTTACATGCCTCAACTGGAAAGGACCGCCGGAGCGCCCGCGCTCTCCTCAGCGGCAGACTGCGTGAAGGACGACATCAAGCGCATTCAGGACTATGTATGGGCCCGATACATCGAAGGATCGGACCACTACGACACCACGGTCCAAGACGACGAGGCGATCCGGGTTCTGGACGGCCATTACTCCGAGGTGGGGAACCGCAATAGTTCGGACCAGTTCTATCTGGGGATCCTGTTGTTCGAGCGCGCGTTCGAGCGGCCCGAGGTGCAAAGGGAGCTTTTCGAGCGCTGCCGGAAGATCTTCGAGTTCTATCGCCGCGTGACCGGCGAGTTCGATTGGACGGTCATCGAGGACCGACTCGCCGACATCCACGAGCACCTGCGTGACGAGGAGCCCGCCCCGCCGGTGGCCACGAAGGACGAGCCCCTCGCCCCGGCTGCGGGCCCCGCCGCGGCCGTCGAAGCCGCGACTCCCGCGGCGGAGGCGCCCCCGGTCGTCTCCGCGCCCCAGGCGACCCACGTGGCCGAGCCTGCCCCCGCACCCCCCGTTGAATCGGCCGCCGAGGAAGAGGCGCGGCGGCGGGAGCATGAGAGGCGCCAACGGCGCGACGCGGCGGAAGCCTTCATCGCCGACCTGGAGGTCATCGAGGGCATGGAACTCGTGCCGGCCGGCACGTTCCTGTTCGGCCCCGATTGCAAGGAGGTGTTCCTCGACACCTTCTATATCGACTCCACCCCGGTGACCAACGCCGAGTTCGCGAAGTTCATGCGTGAAACGGGGTACCGCGCCGGTCGCTACATGGATGATCCGCAGCGCAACCAGCCGGATCAGCCCGTGGTCGGGATCTCCTTCGTCGACGCGCAGCAGTATGCGAAGTGGGCGGGCAAGGAGATCCCCACCGAGCAGCAGTGGGAAAAGGCGGCACGAGGAACCGACGGACGGCCCTACCCGTGGGGCAACGATCCTCCCGGCTCCTCCGACGCCTGCTACGGTCTCGACTGCATCGAAGGTGCGCCGATGCCGGTGGGCAAGAGCCTGCGCAACGTGTCGCAGTTCGGGGTCCGCGAGATGTGCGGGAACATCTGGCACTGGACGAGCACGCGATTCAAGAAGGCGAGCGAGTTCATGGTCGTGAAGGGGGGCTCCTACAACGATCCCATCGAGTTCCTCCGGCTCGACTTCCGCCTGGAGGCCCATCCCAAGGACAAGTGCGAGGCGATCGGCTTCCGCTGCGTCAAGAACGTCCACCATTAGCCAGTGGCCTACGAGTTCGTGGATCGGATCCTGGAGTGCGTGCCCGGTGAGAGCGTCGCGGCCCTGAAGGCGTTCGCCCTCAACGAGGAGTTCTTTCAGGACCACTTTCCCGGCAAACCCGTCGTGCCCGGGGCGATGATCCTGGAGGGTATGATCCAGGCGGCCCGCCGCTGCCTGGCCGCCCTCCCCGGCGGCCATGACCAGTGGATTCTCCATGAAGTGGAGAACATGCGATTCAGCCGATTCGTCGTGCCGGGCGACACGCTGCGGCTCGAGGCGTCCAAGGATGGCGAACAGGAGGGGAGACCCTGGTTCCGGGGCAGGGCGCTGATCGGCGACGAGTTGGTATGCCGGGTTCGCTTTGGGCTCAGGAGCCGGAAGGAGAGGCGTCCGGCCGATTGATTGACCGGAGGGATCGGGCCCCTAGAGTATGGGGTTCACGTCAGGAGGCGTGTGCATGGTCGACGAGCAGCAGATCATCGCGAAAGTGCGGACGTGCGTGGCAGCCGCGCTCGGCAAGGACGAGGACGAGGTCACGCTCGACAAGGTCCTGTCGCGCGATCTGGAGGCGGAGTCGATCGACTACCTCGACATCACCTTTCAGCTCGAGAAGGCCTTCGGGATCACGATCCAGAAAGACGAGCTTTTCCCCCAGAAGATCTTCCAGGACGAGCGCTACGTAAAGGCGGGGGTGGTCACCCCGGCGGGCCTCGGCTATCTGAAGGAGCGCCTTCCCTTCGCCGACCTCACCGCCTTCGCCGAGAATCCGCAGATCTCCCGCGTACCGGAGCTCTTCACGGTCGGCCTCCTGGTCGAATATGTGAAGGTGAAGCTCAAGAGATAGGGCTCCCCATGCGCTACCTCCTCGTCGACCGGTTCGTGGAACTGGTGGTGGGACGGAAGGCGCGCGCGATCAAGTGCGTGACGAAGGGGGAGCCGTTCCTCGCGGACCTGCCCGCCTATCCCGCCGCCCTCGTACTGGAGTCGATGTTCCAGACCGCCGGGCATCTCACCCGGGCCGCCGTCGATTTCCGGCGCACGAGCATGCTCGGGAAGGTGGAGAGCGCCGAGTTTCCCGGCGAGGCCCTCCCCGGCGATAGGATGGAGGTCGAGGTGACCATCCTCGTCGCTCGCCAGGAGGGCAACCTGTGCGAGGCGCGCGCCACCGTCGGCGAGCGGCTCGTCGGGAAGGCTCGGTTCCTGATCCTCTTCATGCCTCCGGAGGCGGAGCCTGAACTGACCGCGGACCAAGCGGCGCGCCGGAGCCGGTTCCTGCAGGCGGTGGCGCTCCGAGGGGAGGAAGCGTGATGCGTCGGGTCGTGGTGACCGGATTCGGGGCGGTAGCCCCCAACGGCCTCGATGCCGAGACCTTCTGGAAGTCCACCGTCGAGGGGAGATCCGGCGTCGCGGTGATCGAGAGCTTCGACGCGAGCGGCTTCCCGGTGCGCGTGGCCGGGGAGGTGCGCGGCTTCGACGCGCGCACCTACGTCTCCAATCCGAAGTCTCTCAAGGTGATGGGGAAAAACATCCGCTTCGGCGTCGCCGCCGCCCAGATGGCGATGGAGAACTCCGGCTTGAAGGACAAGGCGCCCGATCCGGCGCGCTTCGGCGTCACCATGGGATCGGGCATCGTCCCGACCGATATCGAGGAGATCGGGGACGCGGTGGTAGCGAGCCTCGACGCGAACGGCAAGTTCGACATCCGCCGCTTCGGGGAGGAGGGCCAGAAACGGCTCTTCCCCCTCTGGCTGTTGAAGCATCTCCCCAACATGGTCGCGGCGCACATCTCGATCATCCACAACGCGCAGGGACCCAACAACACCATCACGACGGCCTGCTCCGCTTCGACCCAAGCGATCGGCGAGGCTTTTCGCATCCTCGCCCGCGGCGATGCCGATGTCATGCTGGCGGGCGGATCGGACTCCCGCATCGACCCGCTCTCCCTCGTCACCTACACGCTCCTGGGCGCCGTTTCGACCGCGAACCGGGCGCCCGGGCAGGTGAGCCGTCCCTTCGACCGCCAACGGGACGGGTTCGTCCTGGGCGAAGGTGCGGCGGTCCTCGTCCTCGAGACGGAGGAGCACGCCAAGGCGCGCGGCGCCTCCATCGTGGCCGAGGTGGTCGGCTACGGCAGCTCCTTCGACGCGTACGGCATCACCAAGCCGGAGCCCGAGGGGCGCGGCGCCGCCCAGGCGATGGAGCGCACCCTGAAGGACGCGCGGATGGCCCCGTCCGACATCGACTACATCTCCGCCCACGGCACCTCCACCATTCTCAACGACAAGATGGAGACGCTGGCGGTGAAGACCGTCTTCGGCGCGGCGGCGAAGCGGATACCCCTCTCCTCGATCAAGTCGATGATCGGCCATCTCATCGGCGCGGCCGGGGCGATGGAGATCCTCGTCTCGGTGCTCGCGATCCGCGACGGCATCGTCCCTCCCACGATCAACCTCGATACCCCCGACCCCGATTGCGATCTCGACTACGTGCCCAACACGGCGCGCACGCTTCGCGTCAAGGCCGTCTTGTCGAACTCGTTCGGGTTCGGCGGCCAGAACGCGGCGGTGATCGTTCGGGAGTATGCGCCTTGACCGGGCGCCGCGTGGTCGTAACCGGCATCGGTCTCGTCACCCCCCTCGGCGCGGGCGTCGGGGTCAACTGGGAGCGGATGCTCCGCGGTGAGTCGGGCGTCGGACCGATCACCCGATTCGACGTCTCCTCGATGGAGGTGCGCATCGCGGCCGAAGTGAGCCCGCTTCCCGCGGTGCCCGAAGACGCGACGGCGCCCCACCTGGGCATCCACTCCCGGTTCGCGCTGGTCGCCGGGCGCGAGGCGTGGGCCGATGCGGGTCTCGCCGACGCGCGCATCGATCGCGAGCGCGTCGGGGTCTTTCTCGGCTCCGGCAAGGGCATCAGCGAGTTGGAGTGGCTCGTCGAGGCGGTCTGCGCGAGCCGCACGGGAAACCAGCCCACGAACTACCCGGCGTTCCTCCGCGCCGGATTGACGAGCTTTCTGGCCGGGCGCCGGGTGGAGGAGGACTACGCCATGTCCTCCGCGCGGCTCGCCGCGGCCATCGGCGCCACCGGCCCCAACTGGGTCTGCATCACCGCGTGCGCCGCCGGGAACCACGCCATCGGCGAGGCGTACGAGGCGATCCTGCAGGGCGAGGCGGAGGTCCTTCTCGCGGGCGGCACCCACAGCCAGATCGACCTCATGAGCCTCTCGGGCTACACCATGCTCGGCGCTCTCTCCGCGCGCAACGAGGAGCCGCACAAGGCCTCCCGCCCGTTCGATCGGCAGCGGAACGGGTTCATCCTGGGGGAGGGGGCGGGGGTCCTGGTGCTCGAGGAGTACTCCCACGCGCGCCGGCGCGGTGCCCGCATCCGCGCGGAGGTCGCCGGGTACGGAAACACGGCGGACAGCCACCGCGTCACCGATCCCCGCCCCGACGGCTTGGGCGCGGAGAACGCGATGCGGATCGCACTGGAGGATGCCCGGGTCGCGCCCGACGCGATCGGCTACATCAACGCCCACGGCACTTCCACCACGCAGAACGACAAGATGGAGAGCGAAGCGATCAAGCGCATCTTCGGCCCCAAGGGGGAGGCGCCGCCGGTCTCTTCCACGAAGTCCATGATCGGCCACCTCATCGCCGCGGCAGGCGCCGTCGAAGCGATCGTCTGCGTGCGCGCGCTGGAGACGCAGACGCTCCCTCCGACGATCAACTACGAGAACCCCGACCCCGACTGCGACCTCGACTACCTGCCGGGGAAGCCCCGCGAATCGCGGGTCGAGTACGCCATGAACAACAGCTTCGGCTTCGGGGGACAGAATATCGTGACGGTCTTCCAGCGGTTCAGCGGTTAGGCTCGGGACCGATGGAGCCGCGCCGGGACGAGGAGGTTCTCGCCGCGATCCGCGCGCTGGAGGCGCGCGTCGACGAATTGGCGCGGCGCGTGGACCGGATCGAGGGGGCGGAGGGAAACGGCGCCGCAGCGCTTCCGCAGCCCCAGCCTCCCGCGGCCGACCCCTTCGGGCCGTCCGAAAAGCGGGCCGACAAGGGGCGCCACCGCGATGCCGTGAATCGCGCCCTGCGCCTCGTGGGGCTCCTTCCCGACACGGCCCCGCCGCCGCCTCCTCCGGAGGCGGATCCCGAGGCTGCCGACAAGCACCGCCGCGCGATGAGCCGCGCCCTCGAGGTCTTGGGCCTCGCGACGCCGGGCGAGGTCGCGCCGGCCTCCGAGGCGCCGCCGGAGGAACCGCCGCCTCCCGCCCAGGCGGAGGGGCCGGCTCCCATCCCGCTGCCGGAGTTCAGCGCTCCAGCGGCCCGCCCCTCGGCCGAGGCGCCCGCCCCCGCTCCGGTGGATCTGGAGAGCGCGCTCTCCGTCGATCTGGCGCAGGGACGCCGAGGGACGCGGGACTACGCGGCGCCCATCCTCAACGCCGCGGTCCTCCTCGTCGCGCTCGGCGGGGGCGTCTACGCCGCCCTGGCCGCTTCGCCCAGCGGCTTGCGGGAGCGCTTTCTCCCGGAACTCGGCGCTGCGACCGGTGCGGCCCTCTTTGGGCTCCTTGCCATCCTCTGGCGCCGCGGGCCGGCCCTCGTGCGCGCCGTCGCGAGCGGGGTTGCGGCCCTGGCGCTGCAGGGAATGGCCCTCTCGCTCCTGGGAAAGCTCGCGCCGCTCCCGGAGTCGATCGTGGCCGGCGCCTGCGTCGCGGCCGCGGCGGGCGGAGCCTGGCTCGCCGTGCAGAGTGCGCATCCCCTCGCGATCTTCCTGGGACTCGTGGGGGTCCCGGCGCTCCCGCTCTGGCTCGCCCCGGAAGAACCCTTCGTCCTGCTCGTGCAGACTCTCGCGTCGGTCGCGGCCGTCTCCTACGCGGCGCTGCGCCTCAAGACCATGCAGGCGGGCGTGGCGGTGGCCCTCCTGGCGCTCCCGGCCCTGCTGCGTGCCGCCGCGGGCGGCGCTGCGGATACCGAGGTCTCCCTCTACGCCAGCCTGTGCGCGCTCCTGCTCCTCGCGCTCGCCGTGCTCGGACCCCTCACCAACCCTCGCGCGCGCGCCGCACGCGGGGCCGGGCTGCTCGCCCTCATGAGCCTTGCGTTGCAAGGCTGGGCGATCCACCGCACGACGGAGTTGCCCGGCGAGGGGAAGGCCGCCGCCCTCTTCGCGTCGGGCGTGCTCGCCCTCGTCCTGGCGGGACGCGCGGCGCGGCGCCAAGAGGAGATCCTGCGGGGTGCGCTCAAGGCGGGAGCCGTGGTGCTCGTGCTCACCGCGCTGCCCGTGGGATTCGCGGGAGAGAGCCTCGCGGCGGCGGGGCTTTTCGTCGCGCTGCTCTTCGCGCTGTTCGCCCTCTTTCTCTATGACGCCTATCTGCGGGCCGCGGGGGCGCTGGTCCTGCTCGGCTCGGTGGGGCTCCTGCTGGCGGAAGGGCTGCCGCCGCTCTACGGACCCGCCGCGGGTGTGGTGGCTCTCGTGCTCTACCTCGTGCGTCCGCGCGGCCTCGACCCGGCGGGCCTTCGTCTCGTGCTCGGCGCTCTCGTCCACGGCGGCCTGCTCTGGAGCATGGCGCGCTTCCTCCCGCGGGCGACGCTCCCGTTCGCCTTCCTCCCCCTCGCGTGGGTCCTCGCCTGGAGCGGTCGGCGATTCCATTCCCGCCTTCTCGGCACCGGCGCCGTGCTGCAGGTAGCGGCGGCCGCGGCGCATGCGGTGGGAGCCGATGCCGCGGGCCGCTGGGACCTCCTCGTGGTCGCCGCCGGCCTCGCGCCCCTCGTCCTGCTCGAGCGGCCGCTGGCGACGCGCGGCACGGGCCGTCTCACCCTTGCGCTCCTCCAGATCTTTTTCGCGGGGGGGCTCTTTCTCGCGCTGCCCGGGGAGCAAGCGGCCGTCCTCCTCACGGCTGGCGTTGCGCTCGAGGCGATCCCATGGAGGGGGGCGGGGGCGGAGCTGCGCCGCATGCTCGCGCGGCTCCTCACGCTCGTGCTCTTGCTGCTCGTGCTGGCCGCGCTGGTGCTTCCGCAGGCCGGCGTGGGCGCTCTGCCCCTCCGTCCTCTCGCGCTCGCCTCCGTGGCGGGTGCGCTGGTCGCCGCCTATCTCTCGGCGCGCGCGGGCGGCCCCTTGGGGCTCGCCGCGGCGCTGCTGGGGGCCGCCCTCTTCTCCGCCGCAGCCTGGTTCGAGACCGCGGCTTTGGGCCTCGGCGAGGGGCCGGGCCTACGCCCCTACCTGGGCCTGACCCTGGCCTTCGCACTGTGGCGACTCGCCTTGAGGACGCGCGCCAGGGCGTTGCGCGTCGCGTCGGCCTTGGCGCTGACCGCGGCGACGGCGGCAGTGCTCTTCTCCCCCATGCTCCCGGTGGATCGGGCCGCCCGTTTGGGCCTCACCTGCCTCGCCGGCGTTTGCTCCCTCTGGCTCCTCCTGCGCAGGCCCCCCGCACCGCCCCCCTCCCCCGAATCGCCCGCATGACCCCCGGCGAGGACAGCCCGGCGCGAACGAGATGAGGCGCGGCGAATGCCCAACTCCTTGTGCCGCAAGGGGTAAACTCTCTTGCGCCTCGTGGCCGCCCATCGGAACGGTTCGTGCTGGGAGTGGCCCGGGTACGAAAGGAGTCCTAGTTCATGATTCGATTTTTTCTGGCGGCCCTGTTGGCTCTCTCCCTGGCCGCGTGCGGATCGGGCAAGACGCGCCGCGTCGCCATCGAGGACGACGACGAGATCACGGGCACCGGGCTCGAGTCGGGGGACATCGAGTCCATCGCGGCTCTGGCCGAGGACCTGATGGGGGTGCCGCAGCTCACCGGACCCCACGTGACCGGCGTGCCGACCGTGGCGATCCACCCGGTGCGCAACAACACCAGCCAGGATTTCGACGCCGAGAACCTGGTTCGGCGCATCCGCCAGCAGCTCGTCAACAAGGCCAGCGGGAAGATCACCTTCGTCACGCGCGACCAGATGGACGAGGCGCTCATCGAGCGCGAGCGCACCGAGAAGCGCGCCGGCGAGCGCACCTCGAGCAAGCAGGTGACCAAGACCGGCGCCGACTTCTATCTCACCGGAACCGCCTCCTCCCTGAGCAAGACCGGGCGTGGCTACGAGTCGAACGCGATCTGGATCGACTTCCGGCTCATCGACGCCGAGAACGGCGAGCTCGTGTGGGAGAAGGAGTACAAGACGAAGAAGGTCGGCAAGGCGGGCGTCGTCTACCGTTGAAACCCGGCATCCTGCTGCTCTTTCTCGTCGCGGCGGGGGCGTGCCGTTCCCGGCCGCCCTATCGCGCCCCGGATGAGCCGTTCCTGCGCGGCGACGCCGGAGGCACGCTTCGCCTCCTCCAGGCGGAAGGGGCCAAGGGGATCGCGCCGGAGGACGAGGCGCTCTGGCGCAGCGAAGCGGGCACTGCGGCGCTTTGCGCGGGAGACGAGGAGGCCGCCTTCCGCGCGCTTCACGCCGCCTCCGCGATCATGGGCACCTTGGAGTCGACCTCCACGGAGAACGCGCGCGCCATCCTCGGGGCGGAGGCGACCAAGACCTGGAGGGGCGATCCTCACGAGCGCTGCATGAACGCGCTCTACAAGGGGATCCTCTACTGGCGCCGCGGCGATCTCGACAACGCCGCCGCCTGCTTCAAGCGAGGGCTCTTGGCCGACGGCTGGTCGGAGGCGGGGGAGCACCAGCAGGACTTCGCCGTGCTCTCCTTCCTCCTCGCCTGGGTATGCGACCGGCGCGGGCTCGCGGAGCAGGCGCGTTTCAGCTTCGAGGAGGCGGCGCGCCACCAGCCCAAGAACCGCGCGTTCAAGAACCCACGCCCCCGCGAGCGCAACGTGCTCGCGGTGGTGGAGATCGGGCGCGGACCCACCAAGGTCGCTGAGGGGCTCAACGGCTCGGTCGCGCGCTTCTACGCCCACGACATCGAGGAGGGTGGCATGGAGTTCCTCCTCGATGGCCGCCTCGTCGGGCGCACCGGACCGGGCACCGACCTCTACATCCAGGCCGTCACCCGGGGCGATCGCGTGCTGGACGGAGTCCGGAAGGGCAAGGCGATCTTCAAGGAAGGGGCGAAAGTCGGAGGCATCGTCCTCGCGAACGAGGGGGCGCGCCGGCGGGACTGGAAAATGGCGGCGGCGGGCGTCGGAGCGATCCTCCTCTCCGCCCTCACCAACGCCGAGGCCGACACGCGGCATTGGGTCCTCCTTCCCGGGGAGGTGCAGGCCGTCCCGCTCTCCCTCCCGCCGGGACCCCACACCCTCACCGCGCGCGTCCTCGACCGGAACGGCCACGCCATCCCGGGCTGGCAGCGCGATTTTTCCGTCGATGTGACCGATTCCAATGACACGCTGTACTACTTCCGCTCCGGGGGACGCCGCTCCATCCACGCGCTCACCGGGCGGCATCAATCGAATGCAACCCCTTAGACTCCAGCAGGTTAAGGCGCCCTCGCGGTGGATCGCCCGAAGCGGCACCGCGCTTGCGCCCACCTCGTGTCCCGAAAGGACCCCCATGCTTCGCATCTGCCTCCTCCTTCCCGCAGCCGCACTCCTCGTCGCCTGCTCCCATCGGTACAAGCCCGCCGAGAAGGGGGACGACGTCGAGGGGCGTTCCCTCGTCACGCTCCACCCCGATCTCTCCGGCCATGTGCACTTGGTGAAGCACAGCGCTGCGCGGACCGCGGACGGCAGGCTTCACGTGCGCGTGGTGCTCTCGAGCAACCGGCGAGGGGATCTCGCCCTCATCGGCCGCACGGAGTGGCTCGACGAGAACCGCGACAACGTCGGTAACGGCGAATGGCGCCACTTCATGCTCCCGAGCGGCACGACCGCGATCTACGAGTCGTCGTCGCTCGACACCCGGGCCGTGGGCTACAGCGTCGCGGTCCGTCCCGCCTCGAGCAACCGCTGAGGAGGCCTCCATGAGAACCATCTTGATCCTCACCCTGTTCGCGGCGGCAGCCACCGCGGGGGACGGCCCGCCCTCGTACTCCTACGTGAAAAGCGTGATGGTGGATCCCGCCTACAAGTCCACCTGGAGCCCGGAGCGCATCCGTGCGGCGCTGGAGAAGGCGGGCCGCCCGCCGCCGCGGATGCTCCTCGTGGAGGTGCCGGCCGAGCAGGTGTTCCTCTGCCGGGCGCCGGTGCGCGGCCGCTGCGAGCCGTGGATCTCGCGAACGCCACTGTTCTGGTGGGGCCTCTCCTTCCGGTTCCGCCACCACCACGACTTCCGCCACTACCATCGCGTCGCGCGCTGCCGCTAGCGGGTGGGCGCGACGGCGGTGCCCGGCGTCGCGGCGACGGCGCGGCAGCGCTCGGGGAGCGGGAGATTGGCCACCACCACGGCGGAGGAGGCCCAGACCCCGACCGACACGTCCGATCGCCAGGGGCGGTAGACCCCCGCGCCTCCGGCGAGCCACATGCGCGCCTGGTTGGACCAGAGGATCGGACGGTTGGAGAGCGAGGTGAAGAGGTCCATCGCCATCGAGCCGAGGAAGGGCGTGTGCTCCCAAAGCGACGACATGATGAAGAAGTCGCACTCGTGGCGGCCCTTGAGCTTCCCCCAGGTCCAGGGAACGAGCACATCCAGGCACAAGAGCAGGCCGAACCGGCCGTAGGGCGTGTCGAAGTAGGCGACCTCGTCCCCGGAGGTTTCGAGGATGTGCTCGCGGATGTAGAGGTTGATCTTGCGGTACTTGCCCACCATCCGGCCCTGCGGGTCGAGAGCCACGAGGGTGTTGTAGTAGCGCGTCTTGTCCTCCTCCGCGCGCTCCAAGACATTGACCACGAGGAAGACCTCGAGCTCGTCGGCCAAGCGGGCGTAGTCGATGAAGTGTTTCGCAAGGACCACGTCCGGCTCCTGCCAGAGCGGGCCCTTGGTGGGGGAGGCAGGCACCGGCGTCGAGAGGCGGATGCGGTCCTTGCGGCTGAAGCTGATCCCGGTGGTGATGTACTCCGGCGTGGCGATCACCTTGGCGCCGCAGGCGGCGGCCATGCGGATGAGGCGCTCCATGGCGCCGTAGTTCAGGTCCAGGTTCGCGTTGGCGGACTCCACGCTGCTGCGGTCGTTGTTCTCCGACTTGAGGTGGAGCACCGCGACGCGCACGCTCTCGGGGCCGGCCACCCGCCCCTCCTCCACGATGCGGATCATGCGCGTACCGCAAGCGCAGAAGAGGAGGAGGAAAACGAGGATGACCGGGCGCATGGAGCGGGACGAGGATAATCGGAACCCGAGGTTCCGACTAGAATGCCCGGTCCGCCGTGATCTCGATCTGGATCCTCCTCCTCCTGGGACCGGCCCAGACGCTGTCGGGCAAGTACATCCAGCACGGCGAGGAGTACCTCGCCGCGCGGCCCCGGCCCGCGCTCGTGGCCCCCGCCCCCCTCCCCGGCACGGTGCAGGAGCTCTGCGCCCTCGTCGAGGGGGGTGCGGGCAGTCCCGCGGTCTTCGAGGCGCTGGGCGAGGCGCTCCTGGCCCGCGGCGAGGGCGGCCTCGCCTTCCGCGCCTTCGACAAGGCGAGCCGGCTCGACCACCCCGACAAGGCGCGCCTCGAGCGGCGCAAGGACGCGTGCGGCGCGCGCATTGCTCCGCGGATCATCGAGGCCGAGGAGGCGGAGGCGCGGCTCTGGGTGGAGGCGCTGCAGCGCTTCGAGCGCGAGCAGCTCGCCGCGGGCCGTGATCCCGACGACCTCGCCGCGTTCCACGCGCGCCACGGACGGCCCGAAGAGGACATGTTCGCGGTGCGCCGCGGCATCCGCTGGTCGTTCGTGGGGGGCGCGGCGGGGTTCCTCGCCGGCCTCGCCTTCCTCGCCGCGTCGCGACGGCTGCCGCGCCTGGCCGCCCTCCTTCCCGCCGGGATCGCAGCCGCCTGCCTCCTCGGCCCGCGGCTGCTCGGGCAGACGGGCATTCTCCCGTGGGGATCGGGCATGGCGGCGGCGGGGGCCGTGGCGGTCCTCCTCTTGGGAAGGAGCCGCGCATGAAGGAGGACTACGGGGGCCAGCGCAGCAACATGGAGGACCTCTCCATGGTGGGGACGCTTGCGTCGCAGGCCACGGTCGTCTGGCCCAAGGAGCGCGAAATCCTGCGCCGCCGCGTCGGACCCTGGCCGCGCAGGATCCTCGACCTGGCCTGCGGCACCGGCGAGGCGCTGGCGCGGATCCGCGGGGAGGGGGGCGGGGGCCTGGCCGTGGGCGTCGACCTCTTCCGCGGGCATCTGCGCCGCGCGGCGCCGCCCGTGGCCCAGGCGGACGCGCGGCGGCTTCCCTTCGCCGACGCCACCTTCGACCTCGTGCTGAACCGCCACATGCTCCAGGCCGTCCCCGACCCCCTCTCCTTCCTCCTGGAAGCCCGGCGTATCCTGCGGCCGGGGGGCCGGATCCACCTCCTCGTCGAGGACTATTCCGCGATCCTCTTCGACACCCTGGTTCCCGGCGACGCCGAGCTCCTCCGCGACGTCGCGCCCCGCTTCCTGCCGCGCGGCACGGACCTCCACCAGGGGCGCAAGGCGCTTCGCCAACTGCGCGCCGCGGGCTTCTCCAGGATCACCGTGGACCCCTTCGTGGTGGACAACCAGGGGGAGGACCGCGAGACCTTCGCCGCCATCTTCCGGTTCTGGCGCGACGGGTACGTCGGGACGCTGGCGGAGCTGCTCGGGGTCGCGGAGGCGGAGGCGCGCGGCCGCTTCGACGGGATGATCGCGGCGGCCCTCGATCCCGGGCGCTGGTGCGGATGGATGCTGTTGGCGGTAGGCGCTCTGCGTTAGCCTCTTGGCGTGCGCATCGACTGCATCGGCGGCGGGCCCGCCGGCCTCTTCTTCGCCATCCTGATGAAGAAGGCTTTTCCCGGCCACGCCATCACCGTCCACGAGCGCAACGCCGCCGACGACACCTTCGGGTGGGGGGTGGTCTTCTCCGACGCGACGCTGGAGAACCTGGAGGAGGCCGACGCCGAGACCTACGCCGAGATCACGCGCAGCTTCGCCCGCTGGGAGGCGGTGGAGATCAAGTTCAAGGGGCGCGTGCTGCGCTCCGGGGGCCACGGCTTTTGCGGCATCGCGCGGCGCCACCTGCTCAACATCCTGCAGGCGCGGGCGAGAGGATTGGGAGTCGCGCTCCGGTTCAAGAGCGAGGTCGCCGGCCTCGACGCGTTGCGCGGATCCGATCTCGTCGTGGCCTGCGACGGCGTGAACAGCGCCCTGCGCGCCGCCCACGCCGACGCCTTCCGGCCGACCCTCGGGGTGGGCCGCGCGAAATACATCTGGCTCGGCACGAACCGACTCTTCGAGGCGTTCACCTTCCTGGTGGCGGAGAATCGCCACGGCCTCTTCCAGGTGCACGCCTACCGGTTCGACGCCCACACCTCCACCTTCATCGCGGAGTGCGACGAGGCGTCCTGGCGCCGGGCGGGCCTCGATGCGGCGACGACGGAGGAGAGCGTCGCCTATCTGGAAGAGCTCTTCGCCGCAGACCTCCACGGCCATCCGCTCCTCACCAACCGGGCGAGCTGGATCAACTTCCTCAACGTGAGCAACGAGACCTGGCGGCACGGCAACCTGGTGCTCATGGGCGACGCGGCGCACACGGCGCACTTCTCCATTGGAACGGGCACCAAGCTCGCGATGGAGGATGCCATCGCGCTGGCCGCGCGCTTCCGGGAGCGGCGCACGCTGCCGGACGCGCTCGCGGCCTACGAGGAGGAGCGCAAGCCGGCGGTGGAGCGCTTGCAGCGGGTGGCTGGGGTGAGCCAGGCGTGGTTCGAGGAGATCGCGCGCTACCGCGGCATGGAGCCGGCGCAGTTCGGCTTCGCGCTCATGACGCGCAGCCGCAAGGTGACCCACGGCAACCTGGCGCTGCGGGACCGTGGGTATGTGGCTTCTCTCGACCGCTGGTTCGTCTCGCGCACCGAGGCGGCGGGGACCGAGCCCCCCCCGCCCCCCATGTTCACGCCGCTGCGGCTGCGCGGCCTGCTCCTGGAGAACCGCGTCGTCTGTTCCCCCATGTGCATGTACTCCGCCGAGGAGGGGACGGTGGCGGACTGGCATCTGGTCCATCTCGGGAGCCGCGCGGTGGGGGGGGCGGGGCTGGTCATTTCCGAGATGACCGATGTCTCGCGGCTCGGGCGCATCACGCCGGGCTGCGCCGGGATGTACGAGCCGCGCCACGCGGCGGCTTGGAGGCGCGTCACCGATTTCGTGCATGGCCAGACGCGCGCCAAGATCGCGCTGCAGCTGGCCCACGCCGGGCGCAAGGGCTCCACCAAGCTCATGTGGGACGGGATCGATCTCCCTCTCGACGGCGGGAACTGGCCGCTGCTCTCGGCGTCGTCGATTCCCTACCTGCCCCAGAGCCAAGTGCCCAAGGCGATGGACCGGAGCGACATGGGTGCAGTGCGCGACGACTTCGTGCGTGCCGCGCGCCTGGCGGTGGACGCCGGCTTCGACATGCTCGAGCTGCACATGGCGCACGGCTACCTGCTGGCGAGCTTCCTCTCGCCGCTCACGAACGTGCGGAGGGATTCGTACGGCGGCGCGCTCGCGAACCGGATGCGCTACCCGCTGGAGGTGTTCGACGCGGTGCGCGCGGCGTGGCCGGCCGAGCGGCCCATCTCCGTGCGCATTTCGGCGCACGACTGGGCGCCGGGGGGCCTGCTGCCGGACGACGCCGTGCAGGTGGCGCGCATGCTCAAGGAGCACGGCTGCGACATCATCGACGTCTCGTCGGGCCAGACAACCCCCGACGCGGAGCCGGTCTACGGCCGCCTTTTCCAGACCCCGTTCTCCGACCGCATCCGCAACGAGGCGGGCATCCCGACCATGGCGGTAGGCGCCATCACCAACTTCGACGAGGTGAACACCATACTCCTCGCCGGCCGCGCCGACCTCTGCGTCCTCGCCCGCGCCCACCTCGGCGACCCCTACTGGACGCTCCACGCCGCCGCCGCGCAGGGCTACGCCGCGCTGCCGTGGCCGAAGCAGTACCTCGCCGTCAAACCGCGGCCGCGATGAGGCATCCCGAGCGCGCCGCCCTCGGTTCGGGGCAGACCGCTTGCAGGATGCGGCAAGGGATACCATTCGATGGAATCGAGGTCCGTGCCTAGCTTGGACAATGCCAGCTTCCTGCCGTCGTACGGATTCGATGCACTGCCTCGCGCGCCTGCACAAGCCAATCGTCTCCGCGGAAGCAGCAGCCGCATCGAGGTGTCGAGTGCGCCGGCTCTCGAATCGACAGCGGAAGGGCGGTTGGGGTGGGCACCTACATGGGATGGCGGCGTGGAGTCGCTAGCCGATCTTTTTCTGGCCCCCGTGGCGCTCGAGGAGCGACTGCCCCAGCCTTGGGATAGCAAGCGCCGATGAACTGGCTTGGAATAGGCGCCGGGCAACCCGCGTACCCTCGATGGTCGGGATGCATCGCTGCTGGGTCCCTGACCCTGGGCGCGCTCTTGGCGGCATGTTCCGGCGAGACCTGCGCGCCCGGCGCGTCACGCGCGGTCGTGTTGGGATGCGGCCAGTCCCTTCGTGACCATTTTCTCGACCTGCGGTGTCCCTTCCACGAGGTGGAGGATCTAAGACAGGCGGGCTTGTCGGCAATCCGCGAGCTGGCTACTTTGATCGGAGACGGCGACGCAGGACTACGACTACGTGCAAGCGAAACGCTGCAATGCCTTGGGCCCGTTCCTGGGCAGGCAGAGGTCGCGCACGCACTCCTGATCGCGTTGCCGATAGAGCCCGACGTTCGCGTCAAGATGGAGCTGGTCTTAGCGCTGTCCGTATTGCGAAGCCAAGCGGCAAGGATCTCCCCCGCGATTCGTGCGCTCATCTCTGCCCATGAAGAGGATGGGTACGTCAGGATGGCCGCCGCCTTCGCGCATTGGCGACTGACAATGGAAGAGACCACGGCTGCAGAGCTATTCGCGTGGGCGCTTTCCGCCGAGAACTCCGAACTAGACCTTAGTTATGCGGCGCACTACTTGGCCAGGATGGGCACATTTCCTCGGCTGCTTGTCAAGGAAGTGGCTGCCGGCCTCTCGAATCCTGATTTTTCCTCGAGGTACTGGTGCGCCGTGGCGTTGGGCAATGTGGGGCCGGAGGCCATCGGCGCCACCGGCTCCCTCGAGAAGCTCCTCGACGATCCGTATAGCGCCGTTCGGGATGCGGCGCACTCCGCGCTTTGCAAGATCCACGAGGGCTACATGCGCCCCGAGTGGTCGCGCGGGAGGTGACTCGTCGGGCAACGCCTCCGGCGAAGGATATGCAGGAATGTCCGAGCGTGCCCCGCCCCGCGGACTAAATCGCATCGGGCAGTTCTGGCGGTAGCTCAGCACGCCGCTCCACCCAGGCATCGCGGACACTGGGTCGAGAACGAGAGTCGCTTCGACGCGGAAGCCGACGCGCTGCGCCCCGCGCAGGGCGTTCCGGCCGGGTTCCGCCGAGTGCGGGAATGCACTTGACAAGCCGGGGGGGGGCTACGCGGCAGCGGTTGCGCACCATAAAAGTGAGATCAGATTCGACATTTGCAGGCATAGGATTTATCATTGTTTCCATGCGAACAACGTTGGACATCCCCGACGAGCTCATGGAGGAGGCTCGCAAGGTGCTCGGCTTTCAGTCGAAGACGGATACCGTCATCCAGTCGCTACGGGAACTGCTTCGGCGCCGCCGGATCGACGAGCTGAAAGAGATACTCGGCAAGGTCGTGCTGGACGTGGACACGGCCCGTTCGCGGCGCCGTCCACGCAGGCGGCGGTGATCCTCGTTGACACGTCCGTTTGGGTCGAGACGTTGCGCTCGGCGCGATCTCTGCGCGCCGCCCATCTGCGCGCGCTCCTGGACGCGGATCAGGTCGCGCTCTCGATCATCGTAAGGCTGGAACTCCTCGCGGGGGCACGGCGCAGCGAGCGGGGCCGCTTGGATCGCGTCCTGTCCGCGCTCCCGCTCTACACACCTTCGGAAACCACGTGGGCGACCATCGCAACGTGGGTCGAGAAGGCCGCGGACTCCGGCGAACGGTTCGGCATCGGCGACCTGCTCATCGGCGCCATCGCCTCCGAGCACGGCGGCGCGGTCTGGACGCTGGATCGCGACTTCGCCCGCATGGCGCAACTCGGGTTCGTCCGGCTGCACATCGCGTAGATCGACTCGAGTGATCGCGTGCGCGCCCTCGCTACCGCTTTGAAACCGACGAACGGAAGCTCTGGGCCGCCTCCTCCGAGGACCCGCTTCGGGAGGAGGAGGTCGCCGACGTCGGGGCCCGATGGGTCCGCCTCGAGCGGCTCGCCTGTGGCTGATCGCGCGCTCCCCGGCCCTCTGCGTCACGCGCTCCCAGCGCTCTCGGGCTGGTTGGGAGCGGAGTCCGTGCCGCACGCCGTCATCGGCGGCAGCGCGGTCTCGCTCGTCGCACGCCCTCGGACCACGAAGGATGTCGATATGCTGGCGTTCCCGGACGAGAGTCGTCTCGACGCCGCTGAAATCGATGCGACGCTCCGGCCGATTCCCGAACTCGACGTAAGGGCGATCCACGGAATCGGCCGAACGGGCCTCGATTCGCGAACCACGGCGAACCGCGCGCGGGAGAGGTCCGGCGGATACGCAGGAGTCCCGCGCGCCGTGCGCGCGAAGGGCATTCCGGCCGGGTTTCGCCGAGTCCGGGAATGCACTTGACAAGCCGGGGGGGGGGGGGGGGGTTTGGGTCTTTCAACGGCATACGGGTCACCACCCGCCGGCCGGGAACGGCCATGGTGATCGCGACGAGCATCGTCCCACGTGCT
>JBQTIG010000056.1:0-87324 GCA_052388375.1 Planctomycetaceae bacterium
ACCGCACCTGCTGGCAGCGCGCGGCCGACGTCTTCGCCCTCACCGTGAAGGCGCTCTGCGCCCCGACGAAGCAAGCCTTCGAGATCGCTCAGGCGCTACCCGCCCCGTGACCCGGTAAACAGATACCGGCGGGGTAGGTCGCGCGGTTGCAACGAAGCAGTGCGAGTGAGTCGAAACCGCCGGAGAGGAACATCGCCGTGCGCCGCTCGGGAGCGGGGTGGGACGGTTCGAACCCGCCCGTCGGCTCGAGGGAAGGGAGGGGGCGGGGGGGAGGGTACCAGCGCGCGAGCAGTCGCAACGCGGTGCCAAGCCCGTCTCGCAGGCGCGGGCAGACCGTCCCCTCGATGGCGATGCGCCTTTCCCCGGCGTTGTACGCGGGCCAGATGGCGGCGGTGAGAAACGCCGCCTCCCGCGGGCGCAATGCGGCGTCGTCGGGCGGCTCCGTCTGGAAGAAGAGGTCCAGCGGCGGGCGGTCCGCCTCTTCCCAGACCACCGTCGCGAGGACGCGCGCCCCACCCTCCGCCTGCTCGCGGCGCAGATCGACGATGCGCATGGTCAGGCCCCCGCGGCCCCCCGGCCGAGGAGCCGCCGCCAGAGCGGCGGGCGTTTCGCGCGGTGGAACTGCGCGAGCCTTCCCTCGAGGGCGCGGGCGCAATCGTTCCGGCCCCGCTCTCTCAGGAGCGCGACGCACTCGCCGTGGTAGTCCACGTCGAAGTCGCCGCTCATCTGCATCGACTCCACGAACGCCGCGTCGATCGCGCGGCGCGGGAAGGAGACCGCGTCGCCCAGGCGGCCGATCGCCTCCAGCTCCACCATCGTCCGGTTGCACTTGTTGCATCGCCCGCAGTTGATCGTCTCCAGACCCACCTCGTGCTGCTGGCAGGGCTGGAGCACCGCCAGGGCCGCGTCCCAGTCCGCCACGAGGCGCAGCTTGTCGATCCGCGTCATCGCCTGGCCGTCGTGGAGAACGGTGAGCGAGGAGCTCGAATAGAAGGGATCGAGCATCGGGTGGTAGCCGTCGGGGGCGAAGAGGTCCCGCGCGCCGGAGGAGGGCACGAGCATGCGCGTGAACCGCCCGCCGAACGCGTGCGCCACCCCCGCCAGCGCCGCGCCGATGGTCCTCCGGGCCCAGGTGGAGAAGCTGGAGGCCAGGACGCGGAAGTTGGCGGCAACCGGCACCAGGCGAAGCCGCGCCTCCGCGGCGAGCGGGCCCCACCGGGCGAGCCGCTCCTCGAAGTCGCGCACGCGCGCCGCCACGGGTTCGCCCTCCGCGAAGTCGTAGGTGTTCATGCCGAAGACGAAGAGCGCGTCGCGGATGGAGGAGGGGTGGTCGAGGGGCAGCGCCAGGCGGTTGGCGCGGATCGTGGCGAGGGAGTCCACGCCGCCCGACATCGTGGAGGCGGCGCAGGCGACGGGCGGCATGGGCCGCGCCACCAGCCCCTTCGTCGCCACGATCGCAGGCAGCGACATCGCAGGGAACCAGGCGCGCAGGGTGCGGCCGGCGGCCAGGACCCCCTGCGCCAGGATCGGGCAGAGCGCCCCCTCCAGGAGAATGCGCCGTTCCCCCTGCTCCATGGCGGGGACGAGCGCGGCGAGCAGGAAGGTCTCCCCGCGCGGCTCGAAGCCGTCCGCATGCTCGCGCGGCGTCTCGACCCAGACCTCCTGCGGCGCGCGCTCCGCCTCCTCCCAGTGGAGCGTCGCCGCCAGGCGGACCTTTTCCCTCCCCTCCGCCCGCGAGATTCCGGCGATGCGCACGCGGGACAGGATACGAAACGAGGCGAGCGTCCCTCCGAATCTGCTGCGCCGATGCCACCGGGTGCCTGCCGCGACCACCCGCTCCCAGCGGAAGGCCGGGCCGGGGTCCAACTTCCTGCGTGTCGGGCAAAAGGGGCCTGCGAGCCCCGAGAAGGCGAGCGCCTCGGCCTCCGACGGAAACGCCCCGGCGAGGACGGCCCCGTCCGCGGCGCGCGGCGCGTCCGGCCCGGGGCCCGGCATCGCGACGCGCGCATGCGTCGCCCATCGCCCTTAGAATTCGACGTTCCATGATTCGGAGAAAGCCGGACTACGCGACCGCCGAGGAGATGGCCGCCGAGCAGCGCGAGATCTCGGTGGCGGAGTTCTTCGCGAAGAACCGCCACCTGCTCGGTTTCGACAACCCTAACAAGGCGCTCCTGACCACGGTACGCGAGGCGGTGGACAATTCCCTCGACGCCTGCGAGGAGGCGGGGATCCTGCCCGACGTCGTGGTGGAGATCGCGCCGGTGGCGGCGCGCAGGGAGGGGTCGCAACTCCTGTTGGACGGGGGGAACGGCAAGACGGCGAAGGGCATCGCGGGGGCGGAACGCTACCGCGTCGCCGTCCAAGACAACGGCCCGGGAATCGTCCGGGACCAGGTCCCCAAGGTTTTCGGGAAACTGCTCTACGGCTCGAAGTTCCACCGGCTCAGGCAGAGTCGCGGCCAGCAGGGGATCGGGATCAGCGCCGCCGGCCTCTACGCCCAGCTCACCACCGGCCAGCCGGTCCGGATCACCTCCCGCACCGGGGCGCGCAAGAAGCCGCACCGGTTCGAGGTGCAGGTGAACCTCGCCAAGAACAAGCCGGAGGAGCGGGAGGAGGAGCTGGCCGACTGGGACGCCGCCCAGGGCACGCGCGTCGAGCTGGAGATCGAGGCGCGCTACCAGAAGCACGGCCGGAGCGTCGACGAGTACCTCCGGCAGACGGCGGTGGCCAACCCCCACGCGCGCTTCGTCTTCCGCGACCCGCAGGGTGTCGAGATCGTCCACGAGCGCTCCAGCAAGGAGCTGCCGCCTCCGGCGAAGGAGATCATGCCCCACCCCTACGGCGTGGAGTTGGGCGTGCTCATCCGCATGATGAAGGACACGCCGAGCCGGAGCGTTAAGGGGTTCCTGCAGAGCGACTTCAGCCGCGTGAGCCCCAAGGTGGCGGCGGAGATCCTGAAACGCGCGGGCATCAGCGAGGGGTACCACCCCAAGACGATCGCCCGCGACCAGGCCGACAAGCTCTACGAGGCGATCCAGCAGACCAGGATCATGGCGCCGCCGACCGACTGCCTGGTCCCGATCGGGGAGAAGCAGCTGGAGGGCGGGCTGCGGAAGGAGTTCGAGGCGGAGTTCTACACCTCCTCGACGCGGCCCCCCTCGGTCTACCGCGGCAACCCCTTCCAGATCGAGGCGGCCGTCGCCTACGGCGGCAAGCTCCCGGCGGAGGAGCCGGTGCAGGTGCTGCGCTTCGCCAACCGCGTGCCGCTGCTCTACCAGGCGGGCGGGTGCGCCATCACCAAGGCGGTCGGCTCCACCTCCTGGCGCAACTACAACCTGCAGCAGCCCAAGGGATCGCTCCCCATCGGCCCGATGGTGGTCGTGGTCGCCATGGCGAGCGTCTGGGTCCCCTTCACGTCGGAGGCCAAGGAGGCCGTCGCGAGCTACGAGGAGATCCTGAAGGAGATCCGGCTGGCGCTCCAGGAGTGCGGCCGCCGGGTCGGCATCTTCATCAACAAGCGGCGGCGCGACGCCGACGAATCGCGCAAGCGCGGCTTCATCGAGAAGTACCTCCCCCACATCGGGATCGCGCTGCAGCAGATCCTGAAGCTCCCCGACGCCGCGCGGGACAAGACCTGCGCCAACCTCAAGACCATCCTCGAAAAGACGAGGCAAGCATGAGCGCGAAGAAGACGAAGGCGGCCGGGGCCCGCGGTATCGCCCTGCGCGACAGCCTGGTGGCCGGGCAGATCGCCTCGGTCGCCGAGTCGATGCACCAGACGATCGACAAGCTCAAGAAACCGGTGCTGGGATTTCCCGCGCGCACCCTGGGAAACGTCTCCTACGACGAACGCAAGGGCTACTTCGAGATCGGCAAGGGGCTGGTGGAACGCACCCTCACCGTCAACACGGTGAAAACCTTCGCGCAGACGCTCCGGTTCATGGCGCTCAGCAAGGAGCTCGTGGAGCGCAACGACTTCGCCACCAAGAGGGACGCCTACTACCAGAGCAAGAACTGGGGCGAGGCGCGGTTCGACGAACAGACCGAATCCGACGCCTGCATGGACGACGTGGAGGCGCTCTTCTCGGTGCACGACGTCTCGCGGGAGGAGCTCCGCTTCTACCCCGAGGAGCACGGCGGCGCGGTGGCGGGCGAACTGGTCGTGGTGGATCGCGACCCGGAGACCGGGGCGGAGCTGGAGATCGACTGCACGAAGTTCGGCTCGGGCGCCTACTCCATCCCCTCCAGCGTGGAGCACCTGGGCTTCAAGACCTCCGCGAAGTTCATCCTGGCCATCGAGACCGGCGGCGTCTTTCAAAGGCTCAACTACCACAAATACTGGAAGACCGCGAAGTGCGTGCTCATCGAGCTGGGGGGCGTCCCGACCCGCGCCACGCGCCGGTTCATCCGGCGGCTGGCCGACCAGGAAAAGATCCCCGTCTACGCCTTCACCGACTGCGATCCCTACGCCTTTGCCAACATCTACCGGACCCTCAAGGTCGGCTCGGGCAACGCCGCCCACATCAGCCGCTTCTTCTGCGTTCCGCAGGCGCAGTTCCTCGGCGTGACGCCCCAGGACATCGTGGACCACAAATTGATGGACGCCACGCACAAGCTGCTCGACGTCGACGTCAAGCGCGCCAAGGACGCGCTCAAGAACGACCCCTTCTTCAAGGCCCAGCCCAAGTGGCAAAAGGCGATCCGGCAGCAGATCGCGATGGGCGTGCGCGCCGAGCAGCAGGCCTTCGCCAAGTGGGACCTGAACTACGTCACCGAGAAGTACCTCCCCGCGAAGCTGAAGAACCCCAAGTCCTTCCTCCCGTAGAATCGCGCTGTGCGGCGGCTCCTGCTCGGTGCGCTCCTCCTCTCCGCGCTGGCGGCCGGAGCGTTCCTGCTTCGTCCGCGGCCCCCGCGCCGGGAAGAGCCTCCCCCGCCCCCCTCCTCTCCCTGGCTGGGGAGCGCCGGCTGCGCCTCCTGCCACGCGGAGATCCACGCCACCTGGAGCCGCACCAACCACGCCCTCTCCGTCCGGCCGTTCTCCCAAGAGATCGTGCCGAAGCCGTTCGACGGCGAGCGGTTCGAGGCCCGCGGCCTGACGACGCGGCTGGGACCCGGCCCCGCCATGGAGACGCAGGGTCCAGGGGGCGCCGTCGCGCGCTTTCCGGTCGAGCAGGTGATCGGGCTCCGCCGCGTGCAGATGTTCACGACGTCGCTGCCCAACGGCCGCATCCAGGTGCTGCCGGTCTTCCTGGAAGTGCCCGCGCGGAAGTGGTTCGACTACGCGGACTTCATTTTCGGCATGCCGAAGGAGTTCACCATCCCGCCGGACAGCGCCAACTCCTGGTATGTCTTCGCGCGCAACTTCAACAGCCGGTGCGGCGAGTGCCACCACACCGGCTACGACGTAGGCTACGACGCCGATCGCGGCAGTTACGCGACGACGTGGCGGGAGGACAACATCTCCTGCGAGTCCTGCCATGGGCCGGGCGCCGCCCACGCGCAGCACTGGCGCGCTCTCGCGAAGGGCCGCGATCCGATCCTCAACCCGTCGAAGATGCCCGCGGAGCGCGCCAACCAGGTGTGCGGCTACTGCCACGCGGAGCGCGAGGAGGTGGTGCCGGGCTTTCTTCCCGGCGACGACCTCTTCGCCTTCACCGACGTGAACGGCCTGGAGGACGAGAAGCATCTCCACCCCGACGGACGCGCGCGCGAGCTCATCCACAACCTGATCCCGCTCCGCATGAGTCGCTGCCGCACCGAGGATGGCGCCGCCTTGCGCTGCTCGGAGTGCCACGATCCGCACGGGCGCGGCATTCCGGGCGATCTGCGCCGCCCGCTCCTCGACGACGAGAGCTGCCTCCGCTGCCACGAGCAGCTTCGCGGGCGCATCGAGGAGCACACGCACCATCCCGCCACGAGCATCGGGAGCCGCTGCGTGAGTTGTCACATGCCGCCCCTCATGATCGAAGGGGGTCACGGAAGCGTGCGCGACCACACCATCTCCATCCCGTCGCCGCGCAACCGGAGCGCCCACGGCATCCCCAACGCCTGCGCCGACTGTCATCTCGACGAGGAGCCGGGGTGGGACCGCGCCCGGTTCGACGAGTGGTATCCGGGCGCGGAGGAACGCAACCACCGGGTGCAGCTGGCGCAATCCGTGTCTTGGGGCCGCGGCGGCGACCCGCGCGGGCGCGAGCCGCTCCTCGCCCTCCTGCGCGACGAGAACCCCGTCTACCGCGCGGGCGCAGCCTGGATGCTCTCGCGCTACGGCGTCGATTTGAGGCCGCACCTCTCGGATCGGGACCCCATGGTGCGGCGGGCCGCCATCGCCGGCATCGCGGCGACGCATCCCGACTCCCTCCTCCCGCTCCTCGACAGCGAGGACGCGACGCTCCGTCGCGCCGCGGCGGCGGCCCTCGTCGACCCCGCGCGTTACGAGGCGCTGCGCGCGCAACCGGAACGGATCGCGAAGCTGCTCGAGGTGCTGGAGCCCTTCGTGCGCCACCGGCCGGACGCCGCCCGGCTCCACAAGGCGATCGCGGCGCTTCACGTGCTGCGCGCGGACAAGGCCGCCGCGCGCGCCTCCTACGAGCGGTACCTTCTCCTCCAGCCCTGGGACGCCGCGGTGCGGAAGTATGTCGAAGGGCTCAAGTGAAGCAAGCAAGCCCCGCAGCCTGGCTCGCGCTCGCGTTCCGCAGCCCGCTTACGCTCGAGCAGAAGCGCGCCCTCGCGATCGGGGCGGGACCGCGCGACGAGGAGTTCGAGCCCGCGCTCCTGGAGAGGGAGGCGCGCGATTGGCGGGCTCTCGAGGAGCAGGGGATCTCCCTGCTTACCATCGCGGACGAGGCCTATCCGGAACGGCTCCGCGCGGGCCCCGCCCCCCTCCTGTTGCTTCTGGCGGGGCGAGCAAGCCTCCTCGAGGAGAGAGACGCGCGAGTCGTCGCGGGAGTGCGCGGGGCCGCGGGGGAGGCGCTCATGGAAACCCTCGACGGGGGCGGGCGCGCGGTGGCGGTCCTCTCCAAGGGGCTGCTTTCCGCCCGCAATCTCCTGCGCGCGCTCCACGAGCCGATCGCGGAGGGATCGCTGCTGCTGGTTAGCGCGGAGCCGCCGCGCGCGGCCTGGGGCCCCTCCCGCGACGCCCGGCGCGCGAAGATCGTCGCCGCGCTCAGCGGTTGAAGCCCGCCGCGCTCACGCCGACCCGCGCCTCGCCCAACACCTCGCGGAAAAGCGCCGCGGTCTCCTCCAGCGCCTCGCTACGCGTCCAGCGCTCGTATCCCGCGGCGATGAGGAGGTCTGGGAACCCGCGCCGCTGCGTGCGCGCGCCGCCCTTCGATCCGTCCCCCACGAGGTAGTGGTCGACGATGACGAAGTCGCAGGCCCAATCGAGGGCCTGCGCGAAGGCACGCGGCTCTTTGAGCGGCAGGAGCGGCGCGACGACGCCCACCGCCCGCAACCCCGCCTCGCGCAGGGTGCGCAAGGCGACAAGGCGCTCCTGCGGGCTCGTGGCGTGGGGCGGGAGCCCGGGAATGGCCTCGGCGTCGGTCTCGACGCTGATCTGCACCGAGAGGTCGCACCGGAGCGCGCACAACAGATCGAGGTCGCGCAGGGGACCCGGCGTGTGCGTCTGGAGCGCGAGGCGGTCGGGCGGGTCGGCCACCATCGCCTCCAGGAGTGCGCGGGTCACGCGATAGCGCCGCTCCTGGGGCACGTAGGGATCGGTCACCGAGGAGCAGAAGATGCGCACCGGGCCGCGCCGCCGCTCCCGGGGCAGGTCGCGCCGGTAGGCCTCCGCCGCATCGGTCTTGACCTCGAGGAAGCTCCCCCAGGGTGCGGACGAGCCGCGCAGGAGGGCCGGGGCGTAGCAGGCGGCGCCGCAGAGGCTCTTGCCGAACGAGCAGCCGCGGTAGGGGTTGAGCGTGTGGGTGAAGCCGGAGAGAAAGCCACCGGTGCGGGTCAGGATCGACCGACTGGCGATCTCCCTCAGCTCCATCGCTAGGCGGGAAAAAGCGCGTCGAGGGATCTCTCGAGGTGGGGTTCGAGGGCGAGCCCCGCGGCGGAGACGTTCTCCTCGAGTTGCGCGACTTTCGTGGCGCCGACCAGGACGCTGGAGAGTTCCGGCCGCCGGAGGATCCAGGCCAGCGCCAGGCGGGCCGGCGAGAGTCCCGCCTCCCCGGCGAGCGCCTTGAATCGGGCGATGCGCTCCAGCTTCGGCGCCTCCAGGTGTTTCTGGATGAACTGGTTGCGCTGTCGGTCGGCGGCGCGCGACCCCTCGGGCGGCGGGCCCGGGCCGTACTTGCCCGTGAGCGCCCCCTGCGCCAGCGGCGAGAAGGCGAGCACCCCCAACCCGTGGCGCGCGCAGGCCGGAAGCACCTCCGCCTCGATAGTCCGTTCGAGCAGGCTGTAGGGCGGCTGGTCGGAGACCGGCGCGTAGGCGCCCAGGTCCTTAGCCATCGCGATCGCCTCCTCGATCTGGCCGGCGCTCCAGTGGCTCACCCCCCAGTAGAGGATCCTGCCCTGGCGCACGAGGTCGTCCATGGCGCGCACGGTCTCTTCGAGCGGGGTGTCCGGATCGAAGCGGTGGGCCTGGAAGAGATCGATGTAGTCGGTCCGCAGCCGGCGGAGCGAGGCGTAGCAGCTCTCGTCGATGTGCTTGCGGCTCAGACCGCGATCGTTGGGCCCCGGCCCCGTCGGGAAGAAACACTTCGTCGCGAGGACGACGTCCTTTCGCGGGATGCCCTCGAGGGCCCGGCCCAGCGCTTCCTCGGCGCGGCCCTCCTCGTAGACGTCGGCGGTGTCGAAGAGGTTGACGCCCAGGGCGACGGCCCGCCGCACCAGGGCGGCGGCCGCACGGTCGTCCACGCGCCCCCCGAACGTGAGCCAGGTGCCGAGCCCGACGCTGCTGACCCGGAGGCCCGTGCGGCCGAGGCGGCGGTAGTCCACGCCGGCATCCTACCGCGACCGGGGCTCTCCGTCGCGGTCAGTTGCGGAGCCAGATGCTCGTAGTGAGCGTGCGGATCCCGGTCGTCGAGACGAGGGAGGGCATCCGCACGTCGACGGAGACGGTGATGAGCTGCCCCTTCCGGGTGAAGCGCAACGCGACCCCCTCGCGCGCCACGATGGAGCGGATGGGCTCCACGGTTCCGTCCTCGTGGGTGCGACCTCACTCGCGCAGGAGCTCCGTGCCCTGCAGCCGGTAGGTCACCGCACGGCTGTAGATGCCGCTGGCCAGGACCTCGCCGTCCGCGTCGACGTCGTCGATGCGGCGGTTGAAGGTGAGGGAGGGCGCGTCCGCGGTGCCGTCCGCGAGGGACCAGTCGGCGTCGAGTACGCCGTTGCCGTTGGTGTCCTCGCCATCCTCCATGGCGCCGTTGCGATTGCGGTCCTCGCCCCAGTCGCCCGCCATGCGGATGTCGGAGGTGATCCGCTCGAGCGCCATGCGCGCGCGCATCTCCGGACCCATGTGCGCGACGAGCACCCGCGCGGTCTCCTGGTCGCTCGCCACCGCGAGGGCGACGGTCCCGAGGATGATGGCGAACAGGCCCGAGGCGAGGATGACCTCGAGGATGGTGAAGCCCTTCTGGTTCACGGCAGCGCGTCCCGTCTCGGGTTGGGGCCCTCGCGCCAGTTCACGATGGTGAATGTGGCGAACGCCGGGGAGACCCGCCCGATGATCTGCTTGGAGAAGAGGATGTCGATGGTGCCGTTGATCGTCAGCTCGGTGCCCGAGTAGCTCGCGCTCCCCGAGACGTCCCGCTCCACGATGAGCGCGCCCATGAGCCGCTTCCCGCCGCCGCCGCCGGAGAAGGTCAACTCGCCGCGGACGATGGCGAGGCCGCGCCACTCGAATCCACCGGTGATCGTGAGATCCCCGTCGACGATCATGATCCCCGCGCCGGATGCGCCGCCGGAGATGTGGATGTGGCCGGAGCCGTAGAGGATGGCGGGGGCGTCGAGGGTGCCCCAGTCCCCGGCCTTCGCGGGCTTCACCGTGCTTCCGCTGGGCAGGTGAACGTTGGCGGCGCGCGCGCCCGCCTCGATCAGCTCGCGGAGATCGAGGGCGGAGACCTGATAGACGGAAGGCTCACCGCCCTGCCCGACCACGTTGTTGGTGATCTGCTTCTTGATCTGGGTCTTCACGTTGGTGGGATCGCCGGCGACGCCGATCCCGGGGACGGCCAGGCCGGTGGGAACGCCGCTCTCGTCCACGTCGATTCCCGAGATGACGAAGGAGTTGCCGTTGAGCCTCAGGTCGGCCATCGGATCCGCGAGGTAGGTCGCCGAGGCCACCTCGGGCTCCTGGTAGCGGGCGAGAAGGGTGACGCGCACGGTGCGGGCCAGATCATCGGCATACCCCGTCGAGACGAGTTCCAGCATGTCCGCCTCGTCCGTTTCGTCGATCAGCCCGTCCAGGTCGTTGTCGGTCCCGTCGCCGCCGGCGCGCTCGATCCGCACCTCGTAGCGCTGCGCCCGCTCGGTCGTTCCCCGGAGGTTTCCGTTGATCGTCGCCCCCCCGGCGCGCAGCACCGCGCCCTCGGGACCCGAAATGCGGGCCACAACCAGGTTCACGCCTGATTCGGCAGCGTCCTGCGCCATGTGCGCCGCCACGATCGAGCGGCGCTGCCGATCCAGGCCGAAGCCGGACAGGATCACCGAGGCGGAGAAGGAGAGGATCGTGATGGCGAAGAGCAGCGAGGCCACGAGGGCGACGCCGCGCTCGCGGGAGGAGGTTTGTTGGGTGGTCATGGCGTCACTTCTTCTTTCCGCCGTTCCCGTTCCCGTTCCCCGTGGGAGCCGTCGTGGTCACCGTCGTGGCGACAGGCTGGGTGACCGGCGCCGTCGTGGGGGTCGAAGCCGGCTGTGCCACCGGATCCGCAACGACGGGATCCGGCTCGAGAGCGACGAACGGCTCATACAGCTCGGTCGGGTAGGGGTCGCCCGTCACCAGGTATTCGCTGGGGCCGCTCGTTCCCGTGGGTAGGGGGACCCCCACCAGAGGGCGCGGAGTACCGGTGTCCCCGCGTACGTTGGCGACGTAGCGCATCGACTCGATCGAGCGCTCGCCGCCGCCGGCCTGCCACCGGATGCGCACCTTCACGGTGTAATAGGAGATGTCCCCTTCGGGGCCGTAGCCGAATTCGATCTCGCCCGGCAAGCCGTCCCCGTCCCCCTCCACAGCCTTGAGCCCGGGCACGGCGAACCCGCGCTCGTGGAAGAGCTCGCCGACCTGGGGGAACGGCGTCGATTGGATCTCCGCCAGCACCCCCTGCACGACTTGACGCGCGGTCATCTCGTCGCGCGGGTTCTTGGCCAGGCTCGCGCCCTGCGCGAGGGTGACGGCCAGGCCGACCGAAGCGATGGTGAGGACGAACCCCGCCACCACCACTTCGAGGAGGGTGAATCCGCGCCCGCGCCGCTGGCAGACCGGGGATTCCGGAGGCCGACCGCCCCGCGCTGCACCCAGGCTGTTGTGTCTCATGGTGTCGTTCCGGTCACGCCCCACCCGTCTGGACGCTAACACTCGCCGGGGGGAGGGGGAGGGGGGGGCGATCGAAGGGAAAATCGCGTCAGCGCTGGCTCACGAAGAGACGCTCCGCGCCAGCGTCGAGGGCGGCGCGGTAGAGGTCCGCCTTCATGACCAAGACCGCATCCCGGCCGATGCCCCGCTCCGTCGCGTCGCGCAGGAAGTCGCGGGGGTCCGTCGGGGCGAGCGAACCGAGCACCCAGGCGACCTTTTGCGGCCCGTACCGCCGCACAAGACGTGCGACCGTCTGGTCATAGGACTGGACGTAGGCCGCGCCCGCCCTGGAGGGGAGTTCCGCAGGGTCGAGGATGCGCCGGGCCGTGAGCGGGTCGCCCAGCCCGGGTCGGAACAGGTCGTAGAACGCGTCCGCGACCTCCCGCCCCGCAAGGAGCCGGAGCCTGCGGTAGAGCTCCAGCGCCGATTCGGCCAGGGCGCACTCGCGCTCGATGCCCTCCGGTCGCGCCAGCAGCGTCTCGAAGTGGGACACGATCATCTCGTGCAGGCGCTCTTCACGCGCCGGCTCGACCGGCACCCCGAGGACCCCGAGCGCCGCGGAGAAGACCACGCCCGCGGCTTTCGCCGGGGGGGTTTCCAGCCCCGCGAGACCGGTGCGCGGCACCCCGCCCGCCCGCCGCTCGGCGGCGATGGCGCCCAGCCGCTTGCCGAACACCACCCACTCCCCCGCCGCGGCGCGCGCGACCTCGCTCGTCGGATCGGAGGGGAGCGACGGCAGGGTCCTGCCCGCACGGCCGAGGAGGAACGCCGCCGCCGCCAGCAGCGCCGCCGCCGCGACGAGCCGCCGCCGGGAGGCGACGCGCTCCGGCCTCCGCGCCGCGGCCATGATCCGCGCGATCGCCCGCTCCTCCCGCGCCTCCCCGCGCACGCCCTCGAGGAGCGTCGCGAACCGCCGCACGCGCCCCAGCTCCTCGCGCAGTCCGGCATCGCGCGAGAGCGCCCGCTCGATCGCGAGGCACTCCTCCTCGGAGAGGAGACCGTCCACGTACTCTTCGAGACGATCGGAGAACTCGCTCGTTTCGCTCATCGGTAGCCGGCCCTCGCAAGCACCCCCTCGAGGCGACGCCGCAGCTCGCGGCGGCCCCGGGCGAGGCGCGACTTGATCGAATGAAGGTTTTCCCGCAGGCGCGCGGCGATCTCCCGCGCCTCCAGCTCCTCCAGGATGTGGAGCGTGAGGGGTTCGCGATAGAGGTCGGGGAGTTTCTGGATGGCCTCGGAGACCATCCGCCGCAATTCCGTTCGCTCCAGCCCCGCATGGGGAGCCGCATCCGGCGCGGCGATCTCGGGGAGGGGGGCGGGGGCCGCCCGGCGTCCGGCAAGAAGATCGGTGGCGCAGTTCTGCACCACCCGCCGCAGCCAGGCTCCCAGGTTCTCCACGGCACCTGCTCGCCGCAGGGCGCCATGGGCACGGATCAGGGCCGTCTGCACCGCCTCCTCCGCCATCGCCCCGCCCCCACAGCGCAGATCGGCGATCCTGAGCAGGCCCGCGTGGTGGCGGCGGACGATCGCCTCGAAGGCGTCCCCGCGCCCGGTCCGGAACGCCGCCACGAGGGCGGAATCTTCCGCGTCCGTCAAGCCTCTCCCATTAGACCCCCCGGCGCACCCGGAGGGATTCAAGGAACCACAAGCTTGACCCGGAGGGCCGCACCCTTGATGCTCTCTCCTCCCATGGCGAGAAAGCAGAACAAGAAGAAGAAGTACGGGCTCAAGCCCTCCACCCGGCGCCACCGCTCCCTTGCGCGGCAGAAGCGGGATCGCAAGACGTAAGGGCCGCCTTGGAGGTCAACTGCCGGGAGTGCGGGGCGGTCCTGAACGTTAACCCCAAGTTGGGCGGGGTGACGATGCGCTGCCCTCGCTGCAGCGCGGAGATCCGGCTCAAGGCCTCCCCCGAAGAGGAGGGCGGCGCGGCTGCCCCCCGGGCCTCGCGCCGCGCCCGCGCCGCCCCGGTCGCCGAACCGCAGAAGGACGGCGCGCCGGAGCGCCCCCGCCCCCCTCCCACGCTCTGGCTCATGCTGGAGCAGTTGGTCCTGCTGGGGCTCGCCGGGAGCTGCATCGCCGGCGCCTTCTTCCGCGACGCTTGGGGCCCCGACCCCCGCTCCTACTTCTTCGAGTGGCCCCCCGCCCTCGCCGGCGCGGGGGTTTTCTTCCTGGTGCTCTCCGTGCTGGCGCGGCGGCTGCCGCTCCTGATGTCGTTGGCCGCCGCCCTCGGCGTGCTCTGGGCGTGCGCGCTCCACTACGGGGGGGCCCGCGGGCTCGACGCGTCCCGCACCCTCGCGCTTGCCTGCTCCATGCTCGTCGTCTGGCTCGCGATCCAGCACCGCCGCGCGCTCCGCTGAGGGGGTGGGTCAGTCTCGCAGGAGCGGGAGCATCTCCGAGGCCGGTCCGCGCAGATGGTGGCGGTACCAGCCGGAGACCGGCGTCTCCTCGGGGTTGACCTCCACGCAGACGGCTCCGGCGCGCGCCGCGATCGCGGGGAGGTCGGCGGCGGGCGTGACGAGGCCGGAGGTGCCCACGCTCACGAACAGATCGCACGCCGCGATGGCGCGCGAGGCTTCCTGGACCGTCCCGGCGTCGAGCAGATCGCCGAACCAGACGATGTCGGGTCGCAAGGCGGCGCCGCAGGAGCAGCGCCGCGAGGCGAGCGGGCGGGTGAACTCCTCCCGCACCGTGCCCTCGCGGTCGCAGCGCACGCGCCAGAGGCTTCCGTGCAGCTCGATCACCAGGGTGGCCCCGGCGCGCTGGTGCAGCCCGTCGATGTTTTGCGTCACCACGGCCGTGCCGGGCGTTCCGCGCTGCACCTCCGCGATGATCCGATGCCCCTCGTTGGGCTCGGCCAGCGCCGCGACCTCCCGGCGCCGCTCGTGGAACTCCCACACCTTGTCGGGATCCCGCGCGAAGGCCGCCTGGCAGGCGAACTCGCGGTAGTCGTACTCGTGCCAGACGCCGCCGCGCCCGCGATAGGTGGGGATCCCGCTCTCGGCGGAGAGGCCCGCTCCCGTGAAGAAGACGATGGAGCGGAAGTCGCCGAAACGCGGGAGCGCCCTCACGCGCGAAACCCCGCGGCCAGGCGCTGGGCTACGGCCGGGGCGAGCGCCACGCCCATGCCGCCGCACCCCGCTACCAGCGTCGTGGAGCGATCCGCGCGCCGCACGGGGTAGGCGGGGAGGTGGCGCCCGGCCGGAAACCCCATGATCCCCGCCCAGTGGCGCTCGACCTCGACGCGCTCGCTCCCGAGGATCGTGCGTGCCACCGCTTCCAGGTGGGCGCGGACCTCGTGCGAACCCTCCATGAGCCGCGTCGTTTCGGGCTGGCCCGCCAGATCGCGGCCGCCCCCCACGAGCAACCGTCCCTCCACGAAGCGGAAGTAGTCGTAGCCGTCGCGCAGGAAACCGAGGACCGGCGCAGTTCGGGCGGCGCAGGGGTGCAGAAGGAGGACCTGCCCCCGACCCGGCAGGACCTCCGACGCCGGGCAGAGTTCGTCGGCGAACGCGTTCGTGCAGACGAAGGCGTGGCCGTAGCGTATGGTGCGGCCGGCGGCGACGGCGCGACCGTCCCCCAGCGACCGGACGGCCACGCCGCGCGCCACGCGAGCGCCCCGGCCCCGCGCCTCCTGCTCGAGGCAGGCGAGCAGCTTGCCGGGATGGATCCCCGCGTCGCCGGGGTTCACGAAGACGCGCCGCGGGACACCGCCCATCTCCAGGGTCCTGGTGCGAAAGGTCGGGTGCATCCCGTTGAGCAGCGCGGCCAGCTCCTCCCTCTCGCCGGTCACGCCGTCGAAGTCGGCGGAGCCGCAGGGATCGAGGTCGATGCGCCCCCCGAATTCGCGCAGGATCCGCGCGGCCCCCTCCCGGCGCAGGAGGAACGACTCCACGACCGCCTTGTCCCCCACGATGCGACGGTCCGCCGCCATCTCGCCCACCTGCCCGCAGGTAAGGAACCCCGCATTGCGCGTGCTCGCGCCGCGAGGTGTGGGCTCGCGGTCCAGGAGCAGGAGGGAAGGGGGCGGGGAGGCGTCTCGGAGGAATCGGGCCAGCCAGAGGCCGAGAAACCCGCCGCCCACGATGAGAACGTCGGTGGAGGCGACGAGTTCGTCCTGCGCGCCGGCCGGCAGCACCTCCTCCCAGAGCGACCCGGGCTTCACGGCTCTCTCCGGGGACGGATGCGCGCCCCTTCCTCGAGTTCGGGGGGCGGATGGAGCATCACGCGGTCGCCTTCCTGCAACCCCGAGAGCACCTCGCGGTGGCGCCCGCTGCGGATCCCCGTTTCGACCCGCGCGAGTCGCGCGTGGTCCCCTTCGATGCGAAACACGTTCCAGGCACCCTCATGCCGGAAGAGCGCCTCCTCCGGCACGAGCAGAGCGCCGGGACGCTCGTCCAGGAGGATGCGCACATCGACGCGGAACCGGTCGCCCAGGCGCAGCTCCTGCCCTTCGACGGCCACGACCACCGTCACGCGCTGCTGCTCGACGCCGAGGGAAGAGACCTTCGTGAACGCGGCCGGATGGATCCGGGCGAGGCGGCCGCGCACGATCCTCTCCCCGAGGGCGCGGCCGAAGACCTCCACCGCCATCCCTTCGCGCAGGAGGGCAACATCCTCGGAAAGCAGGTCCGCCTCCACCTCCAGCCTCGCCGGGTCGCCGATCTCGAAGAGCGGCTCGCCCGCCGGGACGGTCCTCTCGCTCTCGTGGAAGCGGCGCAGCACCGCTCCCGCGACGGGCGCGAGGACGCGCGCACGACCCAACTCGTCGCGCCGCACGACCAGCTCCGCCTCGAGGGCGGCGGCCTCCTCCCGCAACCGTTGCTCCTCGTGGGCGAAATCCCCGCTCCGTACCGCGAGCAGCGCCGCCTCCAACTCCGCCGCGCGCGCATCGAGTGCGGCGACCTGCCGCATCGCCTCCTGCGCCTGCCCGCGAAGGAGCGCCTGCTCGGCCGCCGTCCCCGCTTTTTCCATCTCCTCCGCGCCGATGGTGCCCTCCTCGCGCAGCGCACGGGCACGCGCCGCATCGCGGGCCGCCTGCTCCGCCAGGAGAAGGGCCTCCGCCGCCTCCCGTGCGGCGGCTTCCGCGGCCACGGCCGCGCGCTCCGCGAGCACCCGGGCGCGCTCCAGCTCCACGGGCTTGGGCCGGCGCTCCGGGACCGCGGCCTCCTGCTCCCGGACCGCCCGGAGCCGCGCCTCCGTCTCCCCCACGCGGGCCCGCAGTGCGAGCGGATCGACCTCCGCGAGGAGATCGCCCCGCGCGACCGCATCGCCCTCGCGCCGTTCGATACGCAGGATCCTCCCGGCCACGGGGGCGGCGACGAGATAGCGCTCCGCGACGCGCGTGCGGCCCTCCTCCTCGACCATGGATCTCGCGGTGCCGCGCGCCACGACCGCCAGCTCCGTCTCGAGGGGGCGGGTCGCGGAATAGCGCCACGCGCCGAAGAGCAGGGCGGCCAGCGCCAGCAAGAGGAGAAGGGTGGGCTTGCGCACGCGGCTACTCCCGGGTCTTCAGGGTTTCGACGAGATCGAGGCCGAACAGCCGCCGGCGCACCGCGAGCTCCGCCAACAGGGTGAAGAGGAGCACGAGAAGGGAGGCCCGGAGGGCGGTCGAAGGCTCGAAAGCGAAGGGAAGCCGGTAGAGATCCGAGGCATAAGCGCGGACTAGGGCGGCGCCGAAGAGCGCTCCCAGCCCGAGGCCGAACGGTAGCGCCAGCAGGGCAAGGAGCAAGTTCTCCCCGAAGAGGAGGGCGGCGACCTCCCGCCGCCGGAATCCGAGCATCCGCAGGGTTCCCAGTTCCCGCTCGCGCTCCGCCAAGGCGATCCGCGAGGCGTTGTAGATGACGCCGAACGCGATGATGCCGGCGAAGAGTCGGATCACGCCGAGCATGATGTCCTGGGAGGCGGCGAGGGTGGCTCGGAAACTTTCGACGACCTGCCCCTTGAAGACGACCGAGGCCACGGCGGGCACCGTCTTGAGCGCCCGGCCTACCTCCGCCGCGCGGGCGGAGTCGACCAGCAGGAGAGCGCCCGTCGCGACCTCCCCCTCCCCCATCCAGCGCGCCAGCGCGTCCGCACCGGCATAGGCAAACGATCCGAGATACTCCTCCACCACCCGCTCGACGGTCACGCGCGCGATCCGCCGCGCTCCCCGCAGGAACCGGACCTCCAGCTCCTCTCCCGGGCGGACGTCGAGCCGCTCGGCGAGATTCCTCGAAAGGACGAGGCCGTCCCGCGGCGGCGGAACGGCGCGGTCCTGCGCGTCGAGGAGCGCACGGAGCCGCTGACCCGCGGCGAGCCCGGTGATGGCGGTGCGCCGCTCCCGCCGTCCCCTCACGAGCCGCACCGGAACCGTCAGCTCCAGTTCGGCGTCGCGCACGCCGGGCAGGCGCCGCAGCTCGTGGAGCGAGCCCGTGCCCCGCTCCGACTCGAACGCGACGCGGGCGTCCTGCAACTCGACGCGGCGGAACTGGTGGTCCAGGAGCACTTCCATGGAGTCCTGCATCATGTCGGCGAGCACGAGGATGCTGCACGCAACGGCGACGCCGGCCACCGTGGCCGCCGTCCTCCGGCGCTGGCGCGTCACGTTGCGGAGGATCAGGCGCTCGACGAAACCGAGGCGCGTCCAGACCGCGCGCCACCGCTCCAGGAGCGTCCGTCGGAAGGCGCGCGGCGCCTCGGGCCGCAGGCCCTCCGCAGGCAGGAGGTGCGCGGCCCGCAGCGCCGCCCCCAGAGCCCCCGTCGTCGCGGCCGCGACGCTCGCGCCGGCCCCCCCGAGCAGGATCCAAGGATCGACGGGGAACTCCAGGATCGGGAACTGGTAGAAGATGCCGTACATCCGCAGCACCCAGCGCGAGAACCAGAGCCCGACTCCGGCCCCGAGCAGGGCGCCCGCGCCGCCGATCAGCAGCGCCAGCTTCAGGTAGTGGCCCGCAATCTGCTTTGGCGCATAGCCCGTGGCCCGGAAAAGCGCGACCTGGCCCCGCTGCGTCTGGACCAGGCGCGCCAGAAGCATGCGCAGCACGAACGCCGCCACGCCCAGGAACACCGCCGGAACGATGGTGGCCATCCCCTTCAGCCCGGCGATCTCGTCGTTGAGGAAGCGCGTGCCGAGCTGGTCGGCGCGCCCGTACGCCCCCAGCGCCCCGTGGCGGTCCAGGATCCGGTCGAACTCCGCGATGATGCGCGGAAGCGAGGCGCCCGGCTCGAGCAGCGCGGTGAACTCGTTGCAGGCCTCCCGCGCATCGAAGACCGATTCCGCGAACGGCGTCGCGATCCAGAGCACCGTGAAGCGTTCCGGATCGGGCAGCAATTCGCCCCCGCCGCGCAGCATGTAGACGTACTCCGGCGAGAACGCGGTGCCGACGACACGCAGCGCCTCCTTGCGGTTGTTGAGCACCACGAGCAGGCGATCGCCACGGGCGAGGCCATGGTGCTTGGCGAAGCGGTCCGCCACGATCACCTGACGGTCGCCGTCGCCGTCGAACCACGCCCCCTCCACCAGGTGCAGCGCATGCATGGCGAGATCGCGGCCGAGGTCCACCGAGACCACCCGCGCGGAACAGGGCGCCGCCAATCCGGGGAGGTCGACGGTCACCTCCTCGACGAGGCGCGCCTCCACGCGCCGCACGCCCTCCACCCGCTCGAGGGACCGGGTCAGGGCGCGGGGGGCGCGACGCACGGGGGCATAGAGGTCCGCCATGCGGTAGGCGGCGAAGGTGGCGTCGCGGGAGTCCCGGAGCCCCTGGCGGGCGGTGAGGACGCAGACGAACACCGCGACCCCGCACGCAAGGATGAGCGCGATGGCGGTGGCGGGCCCGCGCATCGCACGCAGATCCCGGCGCAGCTTGCGGTCGAGCGTGCGGCTCACCAGTCGATCTCCCGGGGGTCGGCCGGGCTGGGATTCTCGACCACCTCCACGATCCTCCCCGAGCTCATCTTCAGCACGCGGTCCCCCATCGCCCCGATGGCGGCGTTGTGCGTGATGATCACCAGGGTGGTGTCGTACTCCTTGCAGAGATTGCGCAGCAACGTCAGCACGAGACGGCCGCTCTCCCGGTCCAGGGCCCCGGTGGGCTCGTCGCAGAGCAGGACGCGGGCGCCCTTCGCCGCGGCCCGCGCGATGGCGATCCGCTGCTGCTCCCCCCCGCTGAGCTGGGAGGGGAAGTGGTCGGCGCGCGGCGCGAGGGCGACCTGCTCCAGCATCGCGCGGGCGTCGCGCGGCGCCTCCCCCACCTCCGCCGCCATCTCGACGTTCTCCAGGGCGGTGAGCCCCGGGATGAGGTTGTAGAACTGGAAGACGAACGCGACCGACGTGCGGCGGAAGCGGGTCAGTTCGGCGTCGGAGAGCAAGGCGAGGTCGACGCCCCGGAACTCCACGGACCCCGCCGTCGGCCGGTCCATCCCGCCCATCATGTGGAGCAGCGTGCTCTTGCCCGAGCCGCTCGGGCCGAGAATGACCAGGCACTCGCCGCGCCGCACATCGAGATCGACATCCACGAGCGCCCGCACCTCCACCTCCCCCATGCCGTAGATCCTGGAGAGCCGACGAATCCGGTAGAGGGGTTCCTCTCGCGCCCGGTCGGGAGGCGGCGGATCAGTTCCGGGCTGGGCAGTGCGCGGCACAGGGGTCGGGCGGCACCGCCATGGGAAGCCGCTGGAGTTCGTGGATGGAGCGCGGGGCGTTCCAGCCGTCGGTCAAGAGCGTCCAGTCCGCCT
The DNA here is from genome assembly GCA_052388375.1 of Planctomycetaceae bacterium. GTDB lineage: Bacteria > Planctomycetota > PLA2 > PLA2 > PLA2 > JBQTIG01. Next base: position 20,231 of record JBQTIG010000056.1, read on the forward strand.
CGACCAGTCCGGGAAGCGCCCCGGTCACCTGAAGCAGGACGTAGAAGTCCGCGCGCGTGCGCACGTGCACGAGGTAGAGTCGGCCCGCCTCCACCGCCGACGTCTCCTGCCAGGCGGGGTCGAGGGGGAGGCCGCGCACGCGGGCGAGAGAGCCCTCGCCGAGAGGCGCGATGCGATTGTTGCCGGTCGCGTGCAGCTCGCCGTTGGCGCACGCCCAGAGGTCGATCCGGTTCCCGCTATCGCCGGGGCTGCCGGTCACCAGGATGAAGGAGTAGCCTGAGCCGCCGTAAGCGTCCGGAGCGGCGCGCGCCTCCAGGCGGATCCGGGCGGGATGCGGCCCGCGGGCGCGCGCGAGGGACGGCCCGTTGACGGTGAAGGCGCGGCCGGAAGTGACGACCCAGCCCCGTGCCGTGCGGCTCAGGAGAATCTCCTTCTCGAGGCTATCGCCGGGCAGCGAGAAGCGCAGCACCGCCTCGCCGGCGCGTTCCCGCACGTCGCGCACCACCGCCAACGAGATCTCCTCGGCGAGAGTCTGGCGCAGCACGTTGACGTCCACATGCACCCACGGGTCGTTGTCGGTGGGGGCGACGACTCCGGGAAGAAGGAGGGAGAGCGTGCGCCGGCTCCGCTGGCGCAGGAAGGATCCCCGCAGCGTCTCGAACCCCTCCTGGGCGGAGGCTCGCTCCTCCTCCCCCACGAGCGGCGTGGCGAGGAGGCAGAACAAGGAGGCGAGGCGGATGCGCCGCGCACGCATGGCCCCATCCTACGGTACGGGGCGCGCTAGAGGCGGGTCAGCGCGGCTGCGGCGGGCATCCGCGCGGCGCGCAGGGCCGGCAGGGCGCCTCCCAGCGCTCCCATCACGAGCCCGAAGAGGATGCCCGAGACGAAGAGGGAGGGCGTGATCTTGAAGGCGAAGGCGACCTCGCTGAAGGTGGCCCAGTTCGTCGTGCCGGTGGCGATGCCGTTCACCGGAAGCGAGAGCAGGCAGCCAAGGAGCGACCCGGCCAACGAGAGAAGAAGGCTCTCCAGGAGAAAGGAGAGGAAGATCGCTCCTGGGGCGAAACCCATCGCGAGCAGGGTCGCGATCTCCCGCTGGCGTCCCGCCACGGCGGCGTACATCGTGTTCATCGCCCCGACGACGGCGCCGATCGCCATGAGGACGCCGATGAAGATACCGAGCCCCTGGATGAGGCCGGTGAGCATGCCCGACTGCGCCTCGTAGTAGCGGTCCTCGCGCGTCGCGTCCAGCGTCTTGAGCCTCAAGTCCCCGGCGAAGAGCTCGGCGAGCGCATCCGCGTCCCCCGGGGCGCGCAGCCCCAGGGTGACCGACTGGAAGACCCGCCGGTCGAAGGCGTCCAGCATCACCTCCGCGTCGCCCCAGATCTCGGACTCGAACGCGGAACCGCCCGCCGAGAAGACGCCCACCACGGTCCAATCGCGCCCGGCCTGGCGGATCGTTCCTCCGATCCGGCAGTCCTGCAACCGCCCTTCCAGGGCCCGCCCCACCATCACCTCCGCGGAGCCCGGCGTGAACCAGGCACCCTGCGCGAGGCGCACCTCGGCACGAAGGGCTCGGTACCCCCCCGCCATCCCGCGCACGGTGACGTTGGTCGGGGCGCCGTCGGGAAGCTTCCCGTGGTTGAGGACGATGACCATGTCGGCGGTGGCCAGGGGTTGCCCCGCCGGGCCGGCGGCGATCAGCGGCAGCGTGCGCAACAGATCCCACGCGCCCCGGTCGATGGCGCTGTTGATCTCCGCGGAGGAGCCGTCCCGCAGGATGAGCGCCCGGTCGGCCCGGCCGGTGGTGGCCACCGCCGCGCGAAAGCCCTCGGCCAGCCCCATCACCGAGATGAAAACGGCCACGACGCAGGCGATCCCCGCCCCGGTCATGAGGGTCGCGGTGCGCCGCAGGAGCAGGCTCCGCAGGTTGTAGGTGAGCGGCAGCGCCACGGTCAGATCCTCCGCAGCGCGTCCGCCGCGCGGAGCCGGGCGGCGCTGAAGGCGGGGACGAATCCGCTCACCAGCCCGGTGGCCAGGGAGAGCGCCATCCCGATCAGGACGGTGGCCGGGGAGACGCGGAAGCCGGGAAAAATGCCGCCCAGGAAGTTCCCGGGGCCGCCCAGGAGCTGCAGGGCAAGTCCGCAGCCGAGCGCGCCCCCGACGAGGGAGATGAAGGAGGCTTCCGCCATCGCCAGCAGGAAGACCGTGCGGTCGGGGAATCCGATCGTCTTGAGGGTGCCCACTTCCGCCGTCCGCTCCCGGGCCGACATCATCATCGTGTTGGCCCCGACGAGGAGGATCGTGAAGACCACCGCGGCGCCGATGGCACGCAGGAGGAAGGTGACGTTGCCGTACATGGAGAAGAAACCGAGGCGGTAGGCGCGCTCGGTCTCGGTCCGGGTCGCAGCGGCGCTGCTCTCGAACTGCGCGTCGATCGCCGCGCTGGTCGCCGCGGCGCGGGAGGGGTCGGCGAGTTGCGTGATGAGGATGCCCACCTGGCCCCTGCGCGCGGCGTCGCGCCCCTCGTCGAGATAGGCCCAGTGGAAAAACATCTGGTTCTCGTTGGTCCCGTCGGCGGGGACCTCGAAGACGCCGCGCACCACGAACTCCCACTGCCCGGCGAAGATGCTGCCCTTGAGGACCAGCATGTCCCCCTCGCGTTTGCCCAGGCGCACAGCCAGTTTCCGCCCCAGCAGGCAGGCGTTGCGCTCGCGCAGGAAAGTCGCGCGCGCCTCCTCGCCGAGACGGTATTCCGGATGGATGCGCAGGTAGCTCTCCGCCTCCACGGCGAACTGCCCGAAAAACTCCTCCTTGCGCGCCTCGTAGACCCCACCGAACCAGTTGGCGTAGGTCAGGTCCTTCACGTTGTCCACGCGGGCGATGCGATCGCGGTAGGCGAGCGGCAGCGGCTGGACGAGGGAGACCTTGTTGCGCGTCACGAGGCGGGAGGCGTCGGCCACGTCCGCGCCGGCTCGGAAGGCGAAGAGGAGCGCCTCCAGGGAGCAGAAGAGGAGGATCGCCACGGCGATGCCCAGGACCGTGAGGGCGGTGCGCAGGCGGTTGCGCCGCAGATTGGCGAGCACGAAGCCGAGGTATCTCACGAAACGCGTACGCCCTCTTCCAGCACCCCTTTGTCGAGGTGGAGCACGCGGCGGGCGGCGGCGGCCGCCCGCGGATCGTGGGTCACCATGAGGATCGTCTTGCCGTGTTCGGCGTTGAGCGCCTTCATGAGATCCAGGATCTCGTGCGCGGATCGGGCGTCCAGATCGCCGGTCGGCTCGTCCGCCAGGAGGAGCTCGGGGTCGGAGACGACCGCCCGCGCGATCGCCACGCGTTGCTGCTGGCCGCCCGAGAGTTCGCCGGGGCGGTGTCCCGCGCGGTCGGCCAGCCCCACGATCTCGAGGGCGAGGGCCGCCCGGCGTCGCCGTTCGCGCCGCCCGAGTCGCGTGAGCAGGAGGGGCAGCTCGACGTTCTGCGCGGCCGTGAGGACCGGGATCAGGTGGTAGAACTGGAAGATGAAGCCGATGTGGCGCGCCCGCCACGCGGCGAGAGCCCGCGCGCCGAGCGCGGAGATCTCCTCGCCCAGCACGGTCACGCGTCCCGCGCTGGGAACGTCGAGTCCCCCGACGAGATTGAGCAGCGTGGTCTTGCCCGATCCCGAGGGCCCCATGAGCGCGATGAAATCGCCCCGCTCGACCTCCACGTCGAGTTTCTCGAGCACCCGCACGCTCTGGCCACGCCGGTCGTAGATCTTGTCCACGCCGGAGAGCGACACGATCGGATCCGCCATGATTCCCTTCCCCGCCCTCAACGCACCGGGACCTCGCGCACCGCCATGCCCTCCTCGAGCGTCCGCGCGTCCCCCGACACCACGCGGTCCTCCGCCTTCAGCCCGCCGAGGATCTCCACGCGGCCCCTCTCCCTCTCGCCTACGGCGACGCTCCGCCGCTCCACCCGGCCCCCACGCACGAGCCAGACGAAGGGCGCGCCCCCGCCCCCCTGCAACGCCTCCTCCGGCAGGAAGAGCCGCGTCGCGCGCGCCGCCTCGCCCTGCGGCGCCTCGCCCTCCAGGAAGAAGACCTTGGCCCCCATCTCGGGCACGATGCGGTCGTCGAGCGCGTCGAAGGCGACCTTCACCTCCACCGTCGCCTTCGTGCGGTCGGCGGTGGGGACGATCCGCGCCACCCGCCCCCTGTAGACGGTGTCGGGAAGGGAATCGAGGGTGATGTTCGCCTTCATCTCCTCCTTGACCCGGCGGATGTAGGCCTCGCTCACGTCCGCCTCCACCATGAGGGAGCCCATGTCGACCATCGTGAGGATCGCCACGCGGGACTGCGCGCCCCCCGCGACGGGCGCTACCATCTCGCCGACCTCCGCCTCCTTGCGGATCACCACGCCGTCGAACGGGGCGCGGATGGTGAGGTACTCGAGCTGGGCCTCCAGGAGCGCCACCTCGGCGCGCCGCGCATCCGCCGCGGCGGAGACGGAACGCACCGCCGCCTCGCTCCCGCGCAGCTGCGCCTCCAGCGAGCCGGCGCGACTCCGGGCGGACGCCTCGCGCGCCTTGGTCTCCGTCACACGCGCCAGGGCGATGGAGAGCTGCGCGTCGGCGCGCTCGGAATCCGCCCTCGTGCCTGATCCGTCCGCGAGGAGACTGCGCGCCCGCTCCGCTTCCCGCTCCGCTTCGACAAGCGCGGCCTCCGCCTGCTCCCGAGCGGCGCGCGCGGCCTCCGCCAGTTCGCCCGCCTCGACCCGATTCGCCCGCGCCTGCTCGACCGCGGCGCGCTGCCGGTCCAGGTTCGCCTCGGCCTGCGCCACCTCCGCACGGGCGCGCAGGAGCTGCGCATCCACGTCGCGGTGCTCCAGCCGCGCCAGGACCTGGCCCGCGGTCACGGAGCTCCCCTCCTCGACGAGCAACTCCTCCAGCTTTCCGGCCGTCTTGGGCGCGAGCGCCGCCTGCCGCTGCGCCACGACGTACCCGTTGGCGGTGAGCGCGCCCGCCGGCGCGGCCCCCCCGGCAACGGCCTGGACCGGCACGACCGTCACCTCATGCGCGCCGAGGGAACGGTACCAACCGAGCAGCGGCTCGCGCGCCAAGAATGCAGCCACGCAGGCGGCCGCGAGCAGGATGATCCATGCGCGGGGGCGGCGCGCGCCCCGATCCCGGCCGGGGATGCGCAGACCGGCCAGGTCGGGCCTGCGTCCGCCGTCGGAGGGGCCCCCGGCCGCCACATTCCTGTCGGCCATGCCTCCGACGCCTTCCTCGACGGACTCCCGCCCATCGGGCGGCGGCCCGCCTTGCCCGGCGCGCGATTTGCGGGGCCGCATGGCACGCCAAGTGTACTCGCACCTACGCGAAAGCGGCCTCCGTGCAGGCGGTGCGGGGGAGGTACAATCGCCCTCTTCCTGGGAAGAACCTGTCCACTATCGTGAGGAGTCAGAACATGCGTACGAGTCTGAAGATGCTCTGTGTCGCGGTCGCCATCGCGGGCGCCTTCCTGTTCGGGCGCGCCCGGGCGGGCGAGGGCGAGGGCTGCGGCGGCGCGGACGACATGGCCGCCTGGATGAAGCTCGCCGAAAAGGGTCCCGCCCACGCCGAGATGGCCAAGATGGCGGGCACATGGAACGCCGAGGTGAAGTCGTTCCACGACCCGTCCGGCCAGCCGGACGTGTCGCAGGGCAAGTCGGTCTTCACCGCGGTCCTGGACGGGCGGTTCATGCGGCAGGACTTTCAGGGGTCGATGATGGGGATGCAGTTCGTGGGGATCGGCTACCACGGCTTCGACAACGCCACGGGAGAGTACGTTTCCACCTGGATGGACAGCATGGGCACGGGGATCATGCTGAGCAAGGGCAAGCCGGATGCCTCCGGCAAGGGAGCGAGCCTGGCAGGGTCGTTCTTCGGGCCGGGCGGCGTCGAGATCAAGTCCCGCATCGTGATGAAGTTCGAGAGCGACGACAAGCACCTCATGGAGATGTACATGGTCATGCCGGGCATGCCCGAGATGAAGGCGATGGAGATCATCTACACCCGAGCCAAGTAGTTCCGTCCCATCGTTCCGTCACATCCCCGCCCGCGCCGTGACGAACGGCGCGGGCGGCTCGATCCCCGTCGCCCCCGTGAACCGCGCCTTCTGGACCCTGCTCGTCGCGCTGTTCGTCAACAAGATGGGGACGATGGTGGTTCCGTTTCTCGCGTTCTACCTGAAGAGCCGGCGCGGGATGAGCGAGTCCGAGGCCGCGGCCCTGGTGGGGCTCCTGGGCATGGGCGGCCTCATCGGCGCTCCCCTGGGCGGCTGGTGCGCCGACCGGTTCGGGCGCAAGCCGACCATCCTCTGCGGGCTGCTGGGTGCTTCCCTCTCCATGGGGGCGATGCCCTTCTGCCCGACCGCGCGGGGGCTGGCGGTCCTCGTCGTGTCGATGGCGGTCTGCGCCGACCTCCTGCGCCCCGCGGCGGCCGCGGCCGTCGCCGATCTGGCGCCTCCCGCACTGCGGGCGAGGGCCTTCGGGGTCTTTCGCGCCGCCATGAACCTCGGGTTCGGCGCCGGAGCGCTCCTCGGAGGGCTGCTCGCCTCGCGTTCCTATCCCGCGCTCTTCCTCATCGATGCCGCGACGGGGCTCCTGGCCTTCGCCCTGGTCCTGCTCTTCGTGGTCGAGACGCGCCCTGAGCGTGCGCGCGTCCCCGCCACCCTCACCTCCCCGCCCCCTCCCCTGCGCGCCCCGGTGGGACGTTTCGCGCTCTTGTGCGGCCTCTCCTTCCTCGTCTTCACGGTCTCCGTCCAGTTCATGAGCAACTTCCCCCTCTCCCTCGAGCGGCGCGGGGTGACCGAGAAGGCCTTCGGCTTTCTCATCGTGCTCAACACCGCATGGGTCGTCGTGGCGCAGATCCCGGTGAGCTTGGCGGCCGGGCGCGCCCGCATCTCCGACGCATTGGCGCTGGGCGCCGCCTGTTACGGGCTCGGCTACTGCCTGGCCGCGTTTTCCGTCGCCCCTTTCGTCCTCGCGGCTTGCGTGACGATCTTCACCCTGGGCGAGATGCTCTTTTTCCCGATGGCGGCGACCTACGTAGCGCAGATCGCGCCGGTCGCCTCCCGCGGACGCTGGATGGGGCTCTTCAACATGACCCACGGCTTCGCGTTCCTTCTCGCGCCCTCCGCGGGGGCCCTCCTGCTCACCCGGGCCGGGGACCGGGCGCTCTGGCTCGCGGCCCCGCTCATCGGCATGCTGGCGGCCCTGGGGTTCCTGCTCCAGGGCCGACTTGCCGCCCGCCTGGACCGGGCGTGACTCCTGGATCGGCGCGGTATCCTCCCGGCATGGCCTACATCGTCGGCGTCAGGATCCGGAACGGCGACAAGCCCGGCAAAGGTACCTATCGCTGCCTCCGGTGCAACTGGAGGGTCAGCCTCGAGGGGGAGCGCGAGCCGCTTCCGCCTTGCAGCGGGGAGTGCAAGACCGAGGACCCCGCGCGCCAGCCGCCGACAGCCTACGAAAGGGTGTTCTGACGGCGGCGCGCGCGGCGCGCGACCAGCAGCACGGCAAGCCCCACCAAGCCGAGCGTCGCGGGCTCGGGGATGGGAGCTCCGCCGGGACCCCAGTTGCCGGATGCGAAGCCGCTGTCCGTCGTGTTGCCCGGGCCCATGACGAGGGACTGCAGGTGGGCGCCGAGCTGAGCGAAGCCCGGGGGGATTCCGCCGCCGGTCGAGAAGCCCGCGCCGGTGAACATCGCGAGCGTCCAGTTCCCGCTGGCCAGGGTCATCTCGAACATCAGGTTCACGTCGTTGCTCACTTCGTTCGGCTGGGGGCTCCCTGAACCGGTGAGCGCGACGCCGAAGTCGAAGTCGGCACTGCCGGATCCCACCGCGTTGCTACCCGACACGGCACTCCACATCTTGCCCGGCGTTGCGCTGGGGGAGAAATTGCCGAAGGCGACCCCCGCGCCCCCCAGCGCCAGGTTGAAGAAGAACGCGTCGAGCTTGATGTCCGGATGGGAGGGTGAATTGATGTCGATGACCCACTTGGCGACATTCGGGGTGGCGTCGAGGATCGTGACGGTGACGTCGACGAAAAGGTTGTCCGGGTTCTCCGGGCGGAAGTCCCCGATCAGTTGGCTCGTGACCACCGTGTCGGCCTGCACCGCCGGTGCCGCCAGCGCGACAACAACGACCAAGGCAAGGGCTCCCGCGCCACGCCAAGCAGAACTGCGCTGAAACGTCATTGGTGTTTTCTCCAGGATCGTGCTCGGACCCGACTGTCTCAGTTCGAGACTGGACCTCAATCCTAGGAAACCGCGAAGCCAAAGCAATCCCCTCGCCCCTCGTTCTCGAACTGTTGTCGGGCTCGGGGGGGGCGGAATGTTCAAGCGTTTCGACGTAGGTCGCGCGGCCGCCCAGCTCAGCGCAGGATCGCCAGCCGCGCCTGCGCCCAGGCCCGCCTGGCGAGGAGCTGCTCGAACTCGTCGTCGGTCCGCGGGTGGCGGAGGCCGGCGAGCGCCTCCTCCAGTTCCTTGCGCACCGCCGGTTCGTCCACCTCCTCCGGCCGCACCGCCTGGTCGACGAGGATCGTGACGCGCCCCTTGCCCACCTTGAGGAATCCGCCGCGCACGACGAAGCGGTCCGGCGGCACGCCCTTCCCCGGCTTCTCGATGCGCAGCGGGCCGGTGCCGAGCGCCGCGACGAGATCGGCGTGGCGCGGGGCGATGCCGAGCTTCCCGCTCAGGCCCTCCACGGCGACGAAGGCCGCCTCGCCACGGTAGAGCGGCCTGGCCGGGCTCACCACCACGACCTCGTAGACCCGGCTTCCGGCCACGGGATCCACTAGCTCTTCGCCCCCATCGCGGCCGCCTTCTCCACCACCTCCTCGATGGCGCCCACCATGTAGAACGCCTGCTCGGGCAGGTGGTCGTACTCGCCCTTCACCACCGCCTGGAAGCTGCGGATGGTGTCCTCCAGCTTGACGTACCGCCCCTTGAGGCCGGTGAACTGCTCCGCCACGAAGAAGGGCTGGGAGAGGAACTTCTGCATCTTGCGCGCGCGCTGGACGATGATCTTGTCCTCCTCGGAGAGCTCGTCCATGCCGAGGATCGCGATGATGTCCTGGAGGTCCTTGTAGCGCTGGAGGATGCGCTGCACCTCGCGCGCCACGTTGTAGTGCTCGTCGCCCACGTAGCGCGGGTCGAGGACGCGGCTCGTCGAGTCGAGGGGATCCACCGCGGGATAGATGCCCAGTTCGGCGATCTGGCGCGAGAGCACCGTCTTGGCGTCGAGGTGGGTGAAGGCGGTGGCGGGGGCGGGGTCGGTGAGGTCGTCGGCGGGCACGTAGATGGCCTGCACCGAGGTGACCGAGCCGTGGTCGGTGGAGGTGACGCGCTCCTGGAGCGCGCCCATCTCCGTCGCCAGCGTGGGCTGGTAGCCCACGGCGCTCGGCATACGGCCCAGGAGCGCGGAGACCTCCGAGCCCGCCTGGCTGAACCGGAAGATGTTGTCGACGAAGAGAAGCACGTCCTTGCCGCCCATGTCGCGCAGGTACTCCGCCATCGTGAGGCCGGAGAGGCCCACGCGGAGGCGCGCTCCGGGGGGCTCGTTCATCTGCCCGTAGCAGAGCACCGCCTTGGAGATGACGCCCGACTCGCGCATCTCGAGCCAGAGGTCGTTTCCCTCGCGGGTGCGCTCCCCCACGCCGCAGAAGACCGAGTAGCCGCCGTGCTGCTTGGCGACGTTGTTGATCAGCTCCATGATCACGACGGTCTTGCCCACGCCGGCGCCGCCGAAGAGACCGGTCTTGCCGCCCTTCGCGTAGGGCGCCAGCAGGTCGACTACCTTGATCCCGGTTTCGAAGAGCTCCGTGCGCGTCGCGAGGCGCGCGAAGGCGGGCGCAGGCTGATGGATGGGGCGGCGCTCCTTCGTGGTCACCGGCCCCATGCCGTCCACCGGCTCGCCGAGAAGGTTGAAGATGCGGCCCAGGCACTCCTCCCCGACCGGGACGGAGATCGGCTTCCCCGTGTTGCGCGCCTTCATCCCGCGCACGACGCCGTCGGTGGCCGACATCGCCACCGCGCGCACCTGGTTGCGCCCGAGGTGCTGCTGCACCTCGGCGGTGAGCTGGATGGCGAACTCCCCGACCGTCTCCTCGATCTGGAGGGCGGTGTAGATCTCGGGCAGGTCGTCCCCGGTGAACTCCACGTCGAGCACCGGGCCGATGACCTGCACCACCTTGCCGTACTCGTTGCCGTTCTTGGTCATTTCTTTTTCAGAGCCTCGACCCCGCCGAGCAGCTCGGCGAGTTCTTTCGTGATCTGGGCCTGGCGCGCGCGGTTGTACTGGCGCGTCAGCGTGGTCACCATATCGGACGCGTTGTCCGTGGCGAGCTTCATCGCCATGCGCCGCGCCAGCTGCTCGGAGGCAACCGCCTCCGCAAGCACGGCGTAGATGGTCTGTCGCAGATAGAGGGGCAGGAGCGCGTCGAGGATCGCCTCGGGGGAGGGCTCGAACAGCGGCGGGATCCCCAGAGCGCCGCGCTGGGCTACATCCTTCTCCTCGGGGGCGATGGGGAGGAGTCGCAGGACCGTGGGCGGCTGCCGCGCCACGCTCACCCAGTGCGGATAGACGACGAGGACCTCGTCCACCTCGTGTCGGAGGAAGGGGCCGCAGAGCGCATCGAGGAAGAAATCGGCGTCTTCGGGCTGCGGCCGGTCCTTGAGCTGCTCCTGGTAGGTCGCCTGGGGCGGCATGCCCTGGAAACGGAACGCGGTGATGCCCTTCTTGCCCCCGACGTGGAGCGTCACGTCGCGCCCCTCGGCCCTCTTCTCCTCGAAGGTCTTTCTTCCGAGACGGATGAGGTTGGCGTTGAAGCCGCCGCAGAGACCGCGGTTGGCCGTGAGGACGAAGAGCAGCGTGCGCTTCCCCTCGGGCCGCGTCTCGAAGTGGGGCCAGCGCGCCACATCCACGCCGCTCGCCCCGATCTCCCGCATGAGGCCGCGCAACTCCTCGAGATAGGGCCCCGAGGAGGTCACGCGCTGCTGCGCCGCCTTCAGCTTGGCGGTCGCGACCATTTCCATGGTGCGCGTGATCTTCTTCGTGGAGGAGACGCTCTTGATGCGTTTCCGGATCAGCTTGGCCTGCTCGGGCATGGGTTCAGGCCTTCGCTACGGCGGCCTCCGGCTGCTTCTTCCAGGTGCGCTCCTTGAAGTTGAGGATCTCCCGCTTCAAGAGTTCCTCGGTCTCCTTGGCGAGATCGCGCGTGCTCACGATCTTGGCGAGCGCCTCGCTGGGCAGCTCGCGCAGATGGGTCGTCAGCGCGCGCTCGAACTCCTTGATCCGATCGAGGGGGACGTCGTCCATGAGGCCGCTCGTCACCGCGTAGACGACGGCCACCTGCTCCTGGACGGGCCAGGTGGCGTTGAGCCCCTGCTTGAGGACCTCCACCGTGCGCTGGCCGCGGGCGAGCTGGTTGCGCGTGGCCGCGTCGAGGTCGGAGGCGAACTGCGCGAACGCCTCCAGCTCGCGGTACTGCGCGAGGTCGAGCCGCAGGCGGCCCGCTACCTTCTTCATCGCCTTGATCTGGGCGTTGCCGCCCACGCGGCTCACCGAGATGCCGACGTTCACGGCGGGGCGCACGCCGGCGTAGAAGAGATCGGGCTCCAGGTAGATCTGGCCGTCCGTGATCGAGATCACGTTGGTCGGGATGTAGGCGGAGACGTCGCCCGCCTGCGTCTCGATGACCGGCAGGGCCGTGAGCGATCCTCCGCCGCGCTCGGCGGAGAGCTTGGCCGCGCGCTCCAGCAGCCGGCTGTGGCAGTAGAAGATGTCGCCTGGATACGCCTCGCGCCCCGGCGGGCGGCGCAGGAGGAGCGAGAGCTGCCGGTAGGCGACGGCCTGCTTGCTGAGGTCGTCGTAGACGCAGAGCGTGTGCCGGTTCTGCTTGTACATGAAGAACTCGGCCATCGCGCAGCCCGCGTAGTGCGCGACGTACTGCATGGGAGCGGGGTCGTTGGCCGTCGCGCAGACCACGATGGTGTAGTCCATCGCGCCGTGCTTCCGCAGCGTCTCGACGACGCCGGCCACGGTGGAGGCCTTCTGGCCGATCGCGACGTAGACGCAGACCACGCCCGCGCCCTTCTGATTCAGGATCGTGTCGATCGCGACCGAGGACTTGCCGGTCTCGCGGTCCCCGATGATCAACTCGCGCTGGCCGCGGCCGATCGGGATCATGGTGTCGATCGCCTTGATGCCGGTCTGGAGCGGCTCCTTCACCGGCTGGCGGTCGGCGATGCCGGGGGCCTGCCCCTCGATGGGCATGAAGTCGGTGGTGGCCACGGGGCCCTTGCCGTCGAGCGGCTGCGAGAGCGGGTTCACCACGCGCCCGATGAGGGCGTCGCCGACCGGCACCGAGAGCACGCGCCCGGTCCGCTTGACCGTCTGCCCTTCGCGGATGTCGAAGTATCCGCCCAGGATCACGACGCCGACCGAGTCCTCCTCGAGATTGAAGGCGAGGCCGAACGAGCCGTTCTCGAACTCGACCATCTCGTTCGCCATCACCTTCTCGAGGCCGTGCACCCGCGCGATGCCGTCGCCGATCTCGAGCACCGTGCCGACCTCGTCCATGGCGAGGTCGACGTCGAAGTTCTCGATCTGCCTGCGGAGGATCGCGGAAATCTCTTCGGGATTGATGTTCATCGTCCCCCCTCGTGGGCGGCGGTCATGGTGCGCCGCAGTCGATCCAGCCTGCGTCGGAGCGAGCCGTCCAGGACCCGATCCCCGACCTTGACGATGAGGCCGCCGAGCAGCCTCGCATCCACCTTCTCGTGGAGCTCGGGCGACTTGCCGGTCGCCCGTGCGAGGCGCCGCCCCACCTCTTGCCTCTCCGGCGCTTCCAGGGCCCTCGCGGTGGTCACATGGACATGGATGCGCCCTTCGCGCAGGTCGCGGAAGCGTTCGAACTCGTCCACGATGTTGTCCAGGACCACCTCGCGGCGCTTGTCGACGAGCACGTGCAGGAGGCCCTGCACCTCCCGGCCGAGCTTGCCCCCGAGGGCGGCGTCGAGGGCCGTCTTTTTCCGCGCGGGCTCGACCCGGGGCGACGTGAAGAATGCTCGGAACTTCGCGTCCTTCTCATAGAGCGCCGCAACCGCTTGGAGATCGTCCACGATGCGCGGAAGCGTCCCGCTGGCAACGCCGAGGTCGAGCATGGCTTGGGCATAGACGCGGGCGACGGCACGGGAGACGTTCACCGGAGGGACTCCACCTGGCCGATGACCTCGGCGGCGAGTCTCCGCTGGTCCTCGCCCTTCAACTCGCGCTCGAGCACCCGCCCTGCCGCGAGGAGCGTGAGATCGACCGCCTCGCGCCGGAGTTCGTCCAGGGCCTTGCTCCGCTCGAGCTGGATCTCCCTGCGGGCGCGGTCGCGCTCCGCGCCGATCTCGCGCTGCGCCGCAGCGACCGCTTCCGCCTGCATGTGCGCGGCGCTGCTCCGGCTCTCCGCGAGGATGGCCTGCGCCTCCTCCTTGGCTTGCCGCAAGACCTCCTCCTGGCGCTTCAGGAGGCCTGCGGCGGCCTGCTCCGCCTCCTCCGCCTTCTTGAGGCCCGCCAGGATGCGGACCTCGCGCTCTTCCATCTTCTTGGCGAGCATGGGCCAGGCCACCTTGCTCAACGCCCAGAGCGTGATGAAGAAGGTGACCCACGTCCAGAGGATGGTGGGGACGTTCGGGAAATCGAGGAGATTCCCCTCCCCGATCAGCGGCGCCGCGACAGCGAGCATGGCCCTAGCCGGTGATCGCCTTGGCGAGCGACCCGTTGATCAAGAGGCAGACCACCACGGCGAAGAGGCAGACGCCCTCGATGAAGGCGGCGGTGATGATCGTGATCCCGCGGATCTCGCCGGCCGCTTCGGGCTGGCGCGCGACGGACTCCGCTGCGGTGCTGGCGATCCGGCCGATGCCGATGCCCGCCCCGATGGCGGCGATGCCGGCGCCGAGCCCGGCTCCGAAGAAGCCCCAGCTGACTTCGGTGACGACTGCAAGCATGGAAACAAGCATGTGGTTCTCCTAACTCAAGAAAATCAGTGTTCTTCCGCCACGGCCAGGCTGACGAAGATGGCCGAGAGGACGGTGAAGATATAGGCCTGGATGAGCGCCACCAAGGTCTCGAACAGCATGATGAAGAGCATGAAGGCGAGGGAGGCGAGGCTCGCCGCGCCGCCGATGCCGGCGTTGGGGTAGTGCGCCACGCCCATCATGAATCCGATGAGCACCGCCAGGATGGCGTGCCCCGCGGTCATGTTCGCGAAGAGACGGACGGTGAGCGCGAACGGCTTCGTGAAGAGCCCGATCACCTCGATGGCGAAGATGAGGGGCCACATGAGCCAGTGGATGCCGTGGGGCACCAGGTGGAGCCAGTAGCCCACGCTTCCATGCTGGCGCATCCCCGATGCCTGGACGAGGACGAAGGTCATGAGGGCCAGGCCCGCGGTCACGTTGATGTTCCCGGTGGCCGTCTTGCCCCAAAGATTGAAAGGGAAGGGCATGAGGCCGAGCAGGTTGTTGACCAGGATGAAGAAGAAGAGCGTCCAGAAGAAGAAGAGGTACCGCCTCCCGCGCTCCTGCCCCAGCCAGGGATAGACGATCTCGTCCCGCACCCAGACCAGGGCGACCTCCATCAGATTGGGGAAGCCCCCCGGGACGCCGGCGCGGGCCCGCAGGGCGACCGACTTGAACACCCCGATCATCGCCAGGGCCGTGAGAATCAGCAGGACGTGGTGAGCCGAGAGCCACTTGCCGATGAGCGGCGTGTCGACCAGGTGGTCCACGACGCTGCCGGCGGCGAGGATCAGGCTCACGCGGGCCTCCGCGTGCCGTTCAGGTTCCGCTGGACCAGATTCACCTCGAGGGCGAGGAACACGACGAAGAAGACCATGAACGCCAGGGCGAACGCCGTCGCGTCGATCCAGTCCCGGCCCTGAAAGAAGAGGACCAAGGCGACGAGCGCCACGAGCCGGACGAAAAACCCGCCCACGACGGCGCGCAGGGCGGCGGAGGGGCTCTTGCGCAGGGCGCGGGCGGTGGCCCACCATCCCAGGCCGAGGTTCACCGCCCCCAGCGCCCCCCCCAGGATCACGCCCAGGACGCCCGCGGAGTCGAGGCCCCGGGCGGCCACATACAGACCGCCCCCCGTGAGGACGAGAGCCCCGAGGAATATCGGTCCCAGCGTGGGGGAAAGCTTCAAGAGTCCTTGCCGCTCCGGAGCACCTGCAGCACGAGGTTCGTCATCGCACCGGCCATCCCGAGAAAGGCTCCGAGGATCGTGAAGAGCGGCTCCGTGTGCGCCTTGCCGTCCAGCCAGATGCCCCCCAGGGTGAAAAGGGTCATCACGGCGCAGAACTGGGTCCCTGCCGCCAGATAGCGCAGGTACCGCCGCTCAACTTTGTGTCTCGGGCTCCCGGGTCGAGGATCCGTCGCGCGAACCCCCCTGCAAAGCGGCGAAAGATACCGGGCGGAGGGAGGCGCGGCAAGAATTCGATCCGCGCCGGGGGACGGGGGCGAGGAGGGTAAGCTGACCGCATTGGAACGCGTCTCCTGCGATCTCTGCGGCGCCGACGACGCGGCTCCGCGCCTGGCGCGCGCCCCCTGGACCCTGGTGCGCTGCAACGCCTGTTCCCTGGTCTATCTCAATCCGCGGCCCGAGCCCGAGGTGATCGCGCGGGACTTCGACTGGTTCCGCCACAGCCCCCTGCAGACCGGCCGACGCCGGGAGACGGAAAACCCGGTGCGGCGGTGGCTCCGCAGGGCGCGTGGCAAAGGGTTGCTGCGGCGGCGGCGGCGCGAAGAGGTGGTGCTCGGCCGCATCCGCGAGTTCGTGCCGCAGGGGCGGTTCCTGGATGTGGGCTGCGGGGACGGCTTCATGGTGGAAGCGATGGCTGCCGCCGGCTACGAAGCGTTCGGCCTCGACATCTCGGCGGTTGCGGTGGAGGAGGCCCGGCGCCTGGGGCGCAACGGGGTCCATCTCGGCACGATCCACGACGCTCCCTACCCCGCCACCTCCTTCGACGCCATCCTCCTGATGTCTTACCTGGAGCATGAGCACCATCCCACCGCCACCCTCGGCAAGGTGAGGTCGCTCCTGCGCCCGGGAGGGTGCGTCTTCGTCAAGGTGCCGCACTACGGCTGCTGGCTTCGCACGCTCATGGGGGGCAGCTGGTCGGGGTACTTTTTCCCCCAGCATCTCTACTATTTCACGCCCGAGACCATCGGGCGGCTCTTCGCGAAATGCGGCCTGGAGACCGTGCGGAACGGCTTTTGGGACCACGTTCCGGTGAGCGACGTGCTCTGGGCCACGGCCCGCCGCCCCGCGTAGCGAGCCCCCTCTCGCGGCGCGCTACTCCTCCGCCTTGGGAACGGTCTTGTTCGCCTGCGCCCGCGCCACGATCTGCTGCAAGAGGTTGGCCGGCACGACCTCGTAGCGGCTGAACTCCATGGAGAAGGAGCCCTCCCCCCCGGTGATGGAGCGCAACTGCGTGGAGTAGGTCTGCATCTCGGCCAGCGGCGCGTGGCACCGGATGATCTGCATGTCCCCGGAGGAATCCATGCCGGTGATGCGTCCCCGGCGCGCGTTCAGGTCGGAGGTGATGTCCCCCATGCAGCGCGAGGGTATCTCCACCTCCACGTCGACCATCGGCTCCAGCAGCCCGGGCCGAGCCTTCATCACGGCGTCCGAGAATGCGCCGCGCCCCGCGATGATGAAGGCGATCTCCTTGCTGTCCACGTCGTGGTACTTGCCGTCCGTGACCATCACTCGCACGTCCACGACCGGGTAGCCCGCGATCACCCCCTCCGCCATCTTCTGCCGGATGCCCTTCTCGATGGCGGGAAGGAACTGGTTGGGGATCGAGCCGCCGAACGTCTCGTCGATGAACTCGAGGGGATCCGCATCGCCCCGCTCCCTCGGCTCCACCTTCAGGAAGACCTCCCCGAACTGCCCCGCACCGCCGGTCTGCTTCTTGTGCCGGTAGTGCCCCTCGGCCTTCCCGGTGATGGTCTCCCGATAGGGGATCTTGGGCTGGTGGGTGACGACCTCGATGCCCACGCGCGCGAGGCGCTTCAGATTGACGTCGAGGTGCAGGGTGCTCATCCCCTTCAGGACGAGTTCGTGGGTGTCGTGCGGCCGCTCGAAGAGGAGGCAGGGGTCGCCATCCGTCAGCTTGCCGATCTCGCGCCCGATCTTCGCCTCGTCGCCGCGCGCCTTGGGCTCCACGGCAAGCCCAACCATCGGCCGGGGGAGCGGCCGGAGGGCCACCTGGAGTTCGTGGCCGGCGGCGTGGAGGGTATCCCCGACGTGGACCTCCTCGGCCTTGAGAAGGGCTACCAGGTCGCCGACCCCCGCCTGCTCCACCTCGCTTCGCTGGCTCCCATTGAACTTGATGAGGTGGCCCACCTTCACAGGCGTCTGGGTCCTGGCCAGCACGACCTGGTCGCCATGGCGCATCGTTCCGCTCAGCACGCGGAAAAACGAGATCTTCCCCGCCTGCCGCTCCCACTGGACTTTGAAGCAGACCGCCACGAGGGGGGCGTCGCCGGAGCAGGGAATCGCTCCCCCCTTGACATCCTTGACCGACTTCGACAAGGGCGAGGGACCGAAATCGGCCAGGAAGTCCATGAGATCGGCCACCCCGATCCCCTTCTCCGCGGCGAGGTGGAATACCGGCACGAGGGTCCCTTTGAGCAGCGCCTGGGGAAGCGCGCGCCGAAGGTCCTCGTCGGAGATCCCACCCGTCTCCAAGTACTTCTCCATGAGCGCGTCGTCCGCCTCCACGGCGGATTCCACGAATGCCTCCTTGTCCTCCGGGGCATCCCGGAAGATGGAGCGCACATCTCGGAAGCCCGCCCCCCAGGCGGTGGGCAGGGTGACCGCCTTGGCCGCCCGGCCGAAGAGGCCGGCAAGCGACTCCCGGAGCGCCTGGGGATCGATGTTCTCCATGTCGCAGCGGTTGACCACCACCACCCGTGGCATGGCCCGGTTCAGCGCGGCCCTGTTCATGCGAATGGTGTTGAGGGCGATGCCGTCGTAGGCGTTCACCACGAGGACCGCGAGATCGGCGGCGTCCAGACCGCGGAGGGCCTGGCCCAGGAAGTCGGGGTACCCGGGGGTGTCCACGATCTGGAAGGTCTTGCCATTCCAGCCGGCGAGGAGGAGCGAGGAGTCGATGCTGTGGCCCCGCTCCTTCTCGTCCTCGATGTAGTCGGAAACGGTGTTCCTGTCCGCGACCCTGCCCTGCCTGCTGGTCACCTTGGCCTTGAAGAGAATCGCCTCGGCCAGGGTCGTCTTTCCGGCGCCCCCATGCCCCACGAGCGCGATATTCCTGAAGTCCAGGGCAGCCGAATCCGTCATATCCCTACGCCTCCTCGAATCGCCATAAGTTCTTTTGGGATCAGGAACAAGGAACGATAACGATCAAAAAACGGCCGGTCAACAGCGTTTTGTCCAGACCCCCTCATGCCGGCCGGGACGGGCTCCTCCGATCTTAGGAAAGGGACCCCCCCCGACGACGAATGTAATCTTCAGGGGGGGGGCAGTAGAATCCTCGCCGCAAGCCGGGCCCGATGACACAGCCCTTCATCCAGGACACTCCCGCGGTGCCCGCCAAACAGGCGCGCACCCTCCTCCGCCTCATGCGGAGCTTCCTGGCGCATGCGCACCTGCTCCTGGGCACCGTCGCGGCCACCGCCACCTACGCGACCCTGATGACCGCCCGTGTCTTCATGGTCTACCTGATCCTCCGGGTCATCGTCGGCGAAAGCACGCAAGACGAGATCGAGAAGATGGGGCAGGCGGGAAACATCGTCCGCACTCTGCTCCGGGACGACGCCCAGTTCAGCCCCTTCCTGCGCAACGTCAACGTCTTCCTGGACGGGGTAGACGCCGGAATGGCCGACCTCCTGCGCCCGATCTTGCCCAAGAAGGTCGAAGCCAGCCCCAAGCGCATGGCCCAGGTGGCCAGCCTGGGTACCGCCATCCTCTCGTTCGTCCTCATGTCCTTCCTGGCTGCCGCCGCCCATTTCGGGGAGCAGTATCTCAAGGCCCTGCTCGTCGTAAAGGTGCTCATCTCGCTCCGGATCCGGCTGCTCAAGAACCTCCTCTACCAACCCCTCGCCTTCTACAACGACCAGAAACGGGGCGAGTTGATCACGCGAATGGGCGCCGACGTGCATGGCGCCACCACCTGCCTCCAGCTCCTCTGCGGCGACCTCATCCAGCAGCCCTTCAACATCCTCGTCCCGGTGGTCACCATTGCCATCATCCAGCCCTGGCTGCTGCTTGTCGTCTGCACCTTCGTTCCGTTCCTCATGTTCTCCCTGCGGCGTCAGTCCCGAAAGGTGCATCGCCGCGCCAAGGTGCGGCAACAGACGACCGCCCGGGTCACCGAGGCGATGGTGCAGATGTTCTCGGGCATCCGTGTCGTGAAGGCGTTCGGCCTGGAGCAGCAGAAGGTCGCGCAATACGCAGCCCGGAACGCCGAGTTCTCACGCGACGCCCTGTCCACCGAGCGGGCCAAGGCTTGGACCAAGTCCAAGATGGAGTTCTTGACCCACATGATCATGGTCCTGGCGGTCGCCGCCGCCATGATGGTCCTCGGCGCCGGTGGAAGCCTCCCTGCGGGTGCGATGCTGCTCTTCTTCGCGATGATGGTGCAGATCTTCCGCCCCACCAAGTCGCTGACGAACGCCTATACCGACCTCTACGACAACCTGCCGGGCGCCGAGCGCATGTTCGAGTTCATGGACCTGAAGCCGGGCTTGACCGACCGCCCGGGCGCCATGGCGATCCGGGACGTGGTGGGTTGCGTGCGGTTCGAGGACGTCTGCTTCTCCTACAACGGCAACGGGAAGGTGCTCGAGCACGTCACTCTCGAGATCCCGGCGGGACAGGTGGTGGCCCTGGTGGGCCCTTCGGGGGCAGGTAAATCGACCCTGGCCAATCTGGTGCCCCGCTTCTACGACCCCGACAGCGGGCGGATCACCCTCGACGGTACCGACATACGGGAATTCACCCGGGAATCCCTCCTCCATCAAATCGGAGTCGTCACCCAGGAGCCCTTCCTCTTCAACACGAGCATTCGCGAGAACATCGGCTATGGCCGTCCCGGCGCCCTCATGGAGGCGATCGTGCAGGCGGCCCAGGCGGCCAACATCCACGACTACATCGTTTCGCTCCCGGAGGGGTACGAGACCGTCGTCGGGGAGCGTGGCGCCAAGCTCTCGGGCGGCCAGTGCCAGCGGCTCACGATCGCCCGCGCGATCCTGCGGAACGCGAGGATCCTCATCCTGGACGAGGCGACCAGCAGCCTCGACACGGAGAGCGAGCGGGCGGTCCAGGTGGCCCTCCAGAACCTCATGAGGGGCCGGACTACCCTGGTCATCGCGCACCGCCTCTCGACCATCCAGCACGCCGACAAGATCTGCGTGCTCCAGGACGGCCGGGTGGCCGACGTGGGACGCCACGGCGAGCTCATGGCTCGGGACAGCCTCTACCGGCGACTCTACGAGATGCAGTTCGCGCCGGTCGGTTGAGGGGGCTGCCGGGGCCGGCTATACTGGCTCTCGGTTCGGCTCCCCCGAGGTGTTGCGGATGGCGCGTTACGTCTTGAGCGCGGCTGCGGCCGCCTTACTCTTCGGAATCGCCCTCAGGGCGCAGGGAACGGGACGGGATGCCCTCCCCGCCCTCACGTTCCCCTCAGCCATCGAGTCGGGGCGGCCCGACCGGGTGGAGGTGGCCGAGGCCACGGACGGCGGCCGTGCCGTCACCATCCACCACCGCTTGGCCGGCCAGCTCGGGAACGCGCGGCTCATCTACGAGTTGGAGGGAAAGGAGCTCGTGGCGGACGCGGTCTCCAACTGCCTCCGCTCCCTCGACACGACCCGGGTCCGGGAGGAACTCCACGCGGCTACCCTCCGGATGGAGGCGCACCTTCCGCCGGGCGCCCGCCGGGTGCGCATGCTCCTCGAGGACGAGACGGGGGTTCGGCTCTTCCGCGTTCTGGACAACTGAGCCGCGCCCGGCGCAGGCCGGGCCGCGCGGCCTACTTCCCGCCGCCCGCGAAGTAGTCCTTGAGTTCCTTGATCCGCTCCGGCACCCATGTCTCCGTGCCGCCGATGCTCACGTAGAGCTCGTAGAAGCGGAGCGCCTCCTCCAGCCGGTCGAGGAAGTCGATGTCGTTCAACTCGGCGAGACGCAGGATCAGGTCCGCGGGCGGGTCGGCACGCGCATCGAGGGCGGATCGGTAGGCCTTCTCGGCCTCCTCATGCTTCTTCAGATCCTCCTCCAGGGCGATGCCCATGTGGTACCAGGCGATGAAGTTCTTCGGATTGAGCTCCGTCGCCTTTTCGTAGGAGTTCACGGCCTCCTTGAACTTCTTGAGGTCGTACTGGATGTCCCCTAGGAAGGTCCACGCCAAGTCGTCGGTCGGATCGATCTTCAGGGCGGCCTGGAGGAGCGTGACACCCTTCGGCGGCGACCCCTGGATCCAGTGGTCGAGAGCGAGCATGACCATGGCCCGCACGTTCTTCTTGTCGATCCTGTCGACGACGTTCTGGTAGCGCTTCATCGCTTCGGCGCGGTTGTCGGACATGTCCTCCACCAGACCGAGGTTGTTCTCGGCAGGGGCGAAGGAGGGATCGAGGTCGCGCGCCCGCTTGAATTGCGTCGCCGCCTCGCGCTGATCCTGCTTGAGCAGGAGTGCGAACCCGAGGGCGTCGCGCACGCGCGCCCGCTGCTCCATCTCGGCGCACTTCTGGTAGGCGGCGACTGCGGCCTCCACCCGCTTGAGGCGCTCCTCCTGGCGGATCTCGGGCGAATCGGCCGCCTTCTCGTTGGCCCACGCGAGACAGAAGACGGCCAGTGCGGAATCGGGTTGCGCCTCGGTGGCGGCGGTGAACACCTTGACGGCCTCCAGGGGCTGATTCTCCTGGAGGAGCAACTGGCCCTTCGCGATGAGGCCGTGCAGATGCTTGGGGGCCAGCGCCAGCAGCTTGTCGAGCGCTTCGATGGCCTTCTTGCCCTGGCCCGCTTCGGCCTGCACGACCGCCAGCATCCAATGGCCGGCGGCGTAGCGGGGGTAGTTCCCCTCGCTCAGCAGGCGCGTCAGGGACTCGATCGCCGCGTCGGTCTTGTCCTGCTTGTGCAGGCAATAGGCAACGCGGATCTGCGTCGCGGCCGAGGAGGGATCGAACTCCAGGGCCGCCTCGTACTCTTTGCGCGCCGTCGCGGCCTTGCCATCCCTCAACGAGATGTCCCCCAGGAGGAGACGGGCCGCGACGAGGTCGGCCTTGAGCTTGATCGCTTGCCGGAGGCTCTTCTCGGCGTCCCGGAGGGCGCCCCCCTCCAACTGAGCCCGTCCGAGCTCGAGATGGACCCGCTCGCTGGAAGGGGCCTCTTGCGCCAAAGCCGCCAGGGCAGGAATCGCCTCCACGGGCATCATCGCCGCGGCCCGGAACAGCCGGACCTCCAGGCTCGTGGGGTGGCTCGTCTCCAGCGTTGCATAGAGCTCGCGGGCAGCCGAGGCGTCCCCGAGGCCGCGCAAACACTCGAGAAAGCCCGCGTGCGCGTCGACGTAGCTCGGGAAGGCCACGATCGCAGCCTGGTAGAGCGGAACCGCATCCGCGAGGCGGCCCTCCTCGCGGGCGATTTCCGCCTTCTCGTAGTTCGAGCGGGCTACCTCCGATGCGCCGCCGCCGACGTCGTCGGGGCGTGCGAACAGGGGCGCGGTTGCCGCGAGCGCGGCCACGAGTGTGAGCGCAGCCCTCACGGCTACTCCGTGGCGCTGTCGAGGAGCTTGTCGAAGACGTCCGCGCTCCGGGCAGCCACCTCGGCCTCCCAGAGCTTCTGGCGCTCACGCTTGGCGTACTCGAGGCGGGAGAGCGCTGCCCGCTGCTGCCGCTCCTCGCGGCGCTGGCGAGCCTGCTCGTCCTTCTGCTTCTTGTTGGTGGGCGCGCCCCCGCTGCCACCCCCCAGGGAACCACGGCCCCCGCGGCCGCCGCCGCCCAGTCCGCCGCCTCCTCCGCCAAAGCCCCCACCGCCGAATCCACCGCCACCGCCGCCTCCGCGCGCTTCCGCGACGCTACCGCCGACCGCAAAATCGGCAAGAAGGGCTGCAGCGGCGCCAAGGATCGCCAAGGGCCAGTGAGAACGCATTTTCTTCATCGCGTGACTCCGGGGTGAGAGACCTTTGCCTATTACAACATGCCAGGGGGAGGATTGGTTCCGCTGGGGGGAGGGAATCCCTACCCAGATCATCCATAGTAGCGCGCGGAATCGCTCCTGAGGTGCTCGTTGAGGGCCCGAATCGCCTTGGATCGGGCCGCCTCCGAGGACTTGGGCTGGTAACCGAATGTCTTGCCGGTAAGTTGCCGGATGACCCCTATGGCGAGTTCCCGGGTGAAGGCATCCTCGCTGTAAAGCCCGTCGATGAGCTTGGGGACCAGTTTGGGGTCCTTTCGGTCCGCCAAGACCCGGGCAGCCACTTCCCTCGCCCTCCTGGGGAGGGATTTCGAGTCGAGCGCGGCCAGCACCGGGCCCGGGCTCCCAGCCCCCATGGCGTACTCTTCGATCTGGCCTCTGAGCCGGGGGGGCACATCGGGGATCCCGGCGAGGACCCCGGTTGTGGGGATCTCCTCCCAGTCCTTCTCGATCTCGGCCTTCAGGTCGTTCAGGGCCAGGTACTCCTCGGTCGGGACAACCAGTAGGGTCAGGTCGTCCACCGTCATACGCGACTGGTGGACCCAGAGGCCGAACTGGTAGGAGTCCATCCAGCGGGTCTTGCCCTTCGAGGAGCCCTTGCCCTCGACATCGTTCACCCTGCAGGTCTCCGTCCAGCCGTCTTTGGAAACCTCGACGAGGAGGTCCTCGCCCAGCTTGACCTTGTTGTCCAGGTTGGCCTTGAAGATGTCGCGCCAGTTCACCAGGGACATGTCCTTGTCTGCACCCTCGTCCTCATGGAGGCCGCACGCAGCCAGAAGCATGGCGTGGTCGTGGTAGAAGCGGTGGTCGAAGAGGTTGAGGACGACGAAGAAATCGGAAAGGACGGGCTCGGTGAACACCGTGCCGACGTTCCGCTTGTCCCCCAGACGGGCGTAGAATTGCACGCGGAACTCCCCCTGACCTTCCATCTTGTGTCGGATCGCTGACGAGCCCTCGAGGACGAGCCGCCCTCCCTCGATCCGCACGATGTTGCGGCTGGCGTCCAGGAGGCGGGGCGGCCGCGCGTCTTCGAAGTCGGCCAGCTGATCGCGATCCTCGAAATCGTAGTAGAGCGTGACCCGCTTCTTCTTGATACTGACAACCCGACCCCGGAAGACGCGATTGATCGCCACCTTCACTTTGGAAGGCTCGGAGGCCTCGCTGGTGGATTCTTCCCCGGCGGCGGCCGCCAGGGCCGCGAGCAGGATCGTGACAAACGTACGGATTCCGACCATGACGATTCCTACCCTAGATAGACGACCGGACCACGACTTCCGTTCATGAGAATCCTTCTTGTGAGGCTGTCGGCCCTGGGAGATGTGGTCTGCGGCCTCCACGCCCTCTCGGCTATCCAGGCTCGCAAACCGGAGGCCAAGATCGGCTGGCTCGTGGAGGACAGGTTCGCCTCCCTCTTGGAAGGGCATCCCCAGCTCGCCGCGCTTCATGTCTACCCGAGGAGGCGCAGCCGCGGCCCCTTCGGCTGGGCGCGCGCCCTGGCGTTCGTGGCACGGCTCCGCCGCCAGCGGTACGACTTGGCCCTCGACCTCCAGGGCAACCTCAAGTCGGGACTGCTGGCCCGCCTCTCGGGGGCGCAATCGGTCTGGGGCCTCGCGCCGCCCCACTCCCGGGAAGGGAACTCTCTCCTGGTCCGCAGGCGGGTCCCCTGCGCTCCCGGTAACCGCATCGATGCCTACCATGCGCTGGTCGACGCGGCCCTCGGCCCCGGGCCCCGCCCCCCTCCCCTCCTTCCCGCGACCGCAGCCGGCGAGGGCGTCCTGGCCTTGCACCCTGGGACGAGCCGGTTCGGGGCGCACAAGCGCTGGCCCGCGCGCCAATTCGCGGAGCTGGGGGCGCGCTTGACGCGCCGGCTCGCCCTGCCGGCGATCGTCACCGCCGGTCCGGGCGAGGAGGAGGAGGCGCAGTGGGTGGTGGATGCCCTCGGAGCCCAGGCGCGTCTGGCCCGGCCGGCCGACCTGCGCGCACTCGTCGACCTCCTGGCCGGCGCCCGTCTCTGCGTGGCCGCCGACACCGGCCCCGCCCACATCGCCGCCATCCTCGGCATCCCCACGCTCACGCTCTTCGGTCCGAAGGACCCCGCCCTCATGGCTCCCGTGGGCCCCCACGCGCGCGCCCTGCGGGCCGGCGTGCGTTGCAGTCCCTGCACGCTGCGCCACTGCCCCGACCCGGTCTGCATGGAGGCGCTTAGCGTCGAGCGCGTGGAGCGGGAGGCGCTCGCCCTCCTCGGGGAGGCTCCGTGAGGCGCGAGGAGCAGCTCAAGAGGCTGCACGGGATCGGGGGGCTGCGGGGGCATCTTCCCGTCGTGCGCGCCTACCTCGAGAGAGCCGCCGACCCGGAGTCGGTGGCGGTCGGACTCGCGCGCATCTTCGAGAGCGGGGGGACGCCCCTCCCCCACCTCGAGGGGTGGATGGCGCTGCTCGATGCCTCCCCCGCCTCGGTCGAACCCCTCCTGGCCAACCCCGGGCTGCTTCAGGAGATCCCGCGCTCGAGCGGCTCCCGAGATCGGGAGACTCTCGAGCGGGAACTGGACGAGGCGCTGCGCGATGCGCCTACCCACGACGCGCGCCTCGACCACCTGCGGAGCGTGCGCGTGGAGGAGACCCTGAGGATCGCCTGGCAGGACGTCGTGGAGGGAGCCGATCTCACGGTCACGACCCAGCGCATCTCGGAACTCGCCGAAATCCTGCTGGAACGGGTCCTCCGTCTCGAGCAGCAGCGGCTCACCGAGGCCCACGGCCGCCCCTGGGCTGGGAGCGAGCCGGTCGGGATGGCGGTCATCGCGATGGGCAAGCTGGGCGGGAGCGAACTCAACTACTCCTCCGACATCGACCTCGTCTATCTCTACGGCAAGGACGGCGCGACCGACGGGGGAGCCTCGGGTCGCCCTCTCTCCAACCGCGAGTTCTTCCATCGCCTCGCGGAACGCACCACGCGCGACGTGGACGCGGCGACGCCGCGCGGACGCCTCTATCGCGTCGATCTGCGGCTCAGGCCGGAAGGGGCCACGGGGGCGCTGGCACGATCCCTCGCGAGCAGCGTGGCCTACTACCGCCAGATGGGCGAGACCTGGGAGCGGCAGGCGTTCCTGAAGGCGCGGGCCATCGCGGGCGACCGCGGCATCGCCCAGGAGTTCGTCGACACCGTGCGGGCCTGGTCCTACGGACGGGGCCTCTCCTTCCAGGAGATCGCGTCGCTCAAGCGGATCAAGGGCCGCATCGAGCAGGCCACCATCACCCGCGGGGAGGAACACAGCGAGGTGAAGCTCGGCTACGGCGGCATCCGCGACGTGGAGTACGTCATCCAATTCCTCCAGCTCCTCCACGGCGCGCGCGATCCGGCGCTCCGCCACCACAACTCGCTCACCTCCCTGCGCCTCCTCGAGGCGCGCGGCGCGATCCTCCCCGAGGAGCGGGACGTCCTCGACGACGCCTACCGTTTCCTGCGCCGCGTCGAGCATCGCCTCCAGCTTGTGCAAGGCGCGCAGGTGCACACCATGCCCCAGGACGAGGCGGGCCAGCTCGCCTTGGCGCGGCGCTGCGGATTCGACGACGCGACGGCGTTCCGCGCCGCCTACGTCGAGCGCGCCGGCCGCGTGCGCACCGTCTTCAACCGTCTCTTCCGCCAGCTCTTCTCGGAGCGGGACGCCGAGCAGATGAGCGAGACCGATCTCCTGCTGCGCGAGCCCATGGACGAAGCGGCCCTCTCCGTCGTCCTGCAGGCGCACGGGATCGCGGTGATCCCCGAGAGCCTGGCCTGCGTCGGACGCCTCTGCGTGGAGTCCTCGCCGCTCCTGCGCGGCTCGCCGCGCACGCGCAAGTTCCTCGCCGATCTCTTCCCACGCCTCCTCGACGCCCTCCAGGAGACTCCCGACCCCGGCGCCGCGCTCCACCGCCTGGAACGGATCACGGCGCATGTCGGGGCGCGCGGGACCCTCTACGAGGCGATGGCGAGCGACGACCGGCTGTTGCGCCTGCTCCTGGATATCGCGGGCCACAGCCGCTTTCTGACCAACATCCTGGAACGAGCGCCGGGCGTCCTGGACCAGGTGATGGATGCGCTGGCCACCGTCCCCGACCGCGGCCTCTCCAGCTTCGAGGACATTCCCACCGCCACCGTCCCCACGGCGCCCGACCCCGTCGGCATCCTGGCGCACTACAAGGAGCTGGAGACCCTCCGCATCGGCCTTCGCGACATCTCCGGGGAGCGGCCGTTGCGGGAAACCTCCGAGGATCTGAGCCGTCTCGCGGAGGTGATCGTCCGGCTCGCCTACGATCGGGCGCGGCAGGAGATCCGACAGGCGGGCTCCGACCTGGTGGTGGTGGCGCTCGGCAAGTTGGGGGCGCGCGAGCTGCTGTACGGCTCCGACCTCGACCTGGTCTACTTCTGGCGCGGCGCCGGCGAGAGCCGCGGCGCCGAATCGGTGGCGCGCCGCCTCTCGGCGCTGCTCGAGACTCCCTCCGCCCACGGAAAGCTCTACGCCGTCGACCTCCGTTTGCGCCCGGGCGGCAGCGGCGGGCGGCTCATCACCACCGCGGAGGGGTTCACCGACTACTTCGCCCGCGGTCTCGGGCAGGTGTGGGAGCGCCTGGCCTACACCCGGGCCCGCCCCATCGCGGGGCCGCCCGCGCTCTGTGAGGAGGTGGCGGCGGCGCTCACCGCGGCGGTCTACGGGCCCGGGTTTTACCCCCAAGACGCCGAGGCCGTCGCGGCCATGCGCGCCAAGCTGGCGGCCGCCGCCGGGCCCGACTCCCTCAAGCGCGCCGTGAGCGGGGGCGTCGTGGACATCGAGTTCCTCGCGCAGATGCACGCGCTCGCCCGCGGCGGCGCCGATCCGCGCTACCGCGACGGCAATGTGCCCGCCATCCTGCGGCTCCTGGAAGAGGAGAGCCGCTTGGACCCCCAGCGCGCGGCCGACGCGCGGGCGGCCTACCGCTTCCTCGTCTCCCTCGAAAGCCGGATCCGCATCGTCGCCGACCTGCCGGAGGATCGCCTGCCCGAGGAGCCCGCGGCGCTGCGGGCGCTGGCGCGGCGGCTCGGATACGTCGACACCGGTTCCTGTTCCGCCGAACAGAGCCTGCGCGAGGAGCATGCGTACCACCGCGACGTCGCGGCCCGCGCCTTCCGCGACGCCCTCGCCCTCTTCGGCGCCAAGGGAGTCCCCCCCGCGTGAGTCCCCCGCGATTCCTCCCCCTCCCCCCCCGCCACGACCCCCACCTCCCCCCCGAGGATGCGGCGCGCCGCTTCTTCGAGACGATGCGATCCCGGCGGAGCGTGCGGATGTTCTCGGACCGTCCCGTCTCCCGCGCGACGATCGCGTGGATCGTGCGCGCCGCGGCGAGCGCCCCCAGCGGAGCGAACAAGCAGCCCTGGCGCTTCGTGGCGGTGCAGGACCGCGCGCTCAAGCGCGCCCTCCGGATCGCCGCGGAGGAGGAGGAGCGCGCCTTCTACGGCCGGCGTGCGAGCCGTCGCTGGCTGAGGGATCTCGAGCCTCTGGGCACCGATCCCGAAAAGCCCTTCCTGGAGGTCGCGCCCTGGCTCCTGGCGGTTTTCCGGCTCGCGCGCGACGACGCGGGGGGCCAGGTCTATTACGGGGTGGAGAGCGTGGGCATCGCCGCCGGGTTCCTGCTGGCGGCCGTGCACCACGCCGGCCTCGTCGCGCTGACGCACACGCCCAGCCCGATGAAGTTCCTCAACGCGATCCTGAAGCGTCCGGAGCGCGAGCGCCCCTTCCTGCTCGTTCCGATCGGCTACCCCGCGGAGGACTGCGTCGTGCCCGAGGCGGCGCTGCTGCGGCGCCCGATCGAGGAGACGCTTCTGTTCGACGCGGGGGGGGCGTGAGGGCGGCGCCGGGTTCCTACCAGCAGACGCCCCGTACCTCGCAGCGCAGCCGCTCGCGGTTGGGAAGACGCGCAAGGTCGAGCAGGAACTGATCCGGGCGCAGCCGCTCCTCGAGCGCCTTGCGGACGGTTTCGCTCTTCAGGGCCACGACCAGCACCTCGGCATGGTCGATCACGTCCCCCGCATCCTCGGTGAGGAGCGAACCGATGTGCGGAATCGACTCCTCGATGTAGCGGCGGTTGGCTCCCACGAGCCGCGAGAGCTGCACGTCGGGATCGTAGATGCGCAGTCTCAGGCCCTTGCCGATGAACCGCTCGGCGAGGGTTACGAGGGGGCTCTCCCGGAGGTCGTCGGTGCCGCTCTTGAAGCTCAGGCCGAACATCCCGACGGACTTGCGGCCTTGGCGCAGCACGGCCGCGAGGGCCGACTCGACGTGGAGCTCGTTGCTCCGGGTGATCGCGCCGATCATCGGGATCTGCACGTCGTGGCGCCCGGCGACGTGGTTGAGCGCCCGCAGGTCCTTCGGAAGACAGGATCCCCCGAAGGCGAAGCCGGGCCGGAGGTAGGCCCGCGATATGTTGAGCTGGGTGTCCTTGCAGACGAGATCCATGACCTCGTGGGAGTCGACGCCGATCGCCTGCGCGACCCGGCCGATCTCGTTGGCAAAGGTGATCTTGAGGGCGTGGAAGCTGTTGCAGCAGTACTTGAGCATTTCGGCGGTGCGCGTGCCGCAGACGACGAACTCGCCCGGCAGGTGGCCGAACACCCCGCGCACGCTCTCAGCCACGCGGGGGGTCCCCGTGCCGATGACGGTATAGGGCGGGTTGTCGTAGTCCTCGATGGAGCTCGCCTCCCGGAGGAATTCCGGCTGGAATCCCATCCCGAAGTCCACGCCCTCCTTCCTGCCGGAGGTGCGTTCGAGCAGCGGAATCAGAACCTCGTCCACGGTCCCGGGAAGCACGGTGGAACGGACGACGAACGCGTGCCAGCCCTGCTTCTTGCGAAGGGCGGCGCCGAGCTGCACGCAGAGTCGCTCCATCGCGGAGAGATCCTGGGCCCCGTTGGGCTGGGAGGGCGTGCCGACGCAGAGGAAGGAGAGGTCGCTGCCGGCGATCGCTTCGTCGGCGTCGGAGGTCACCTTCACCCGCCCGCTGGCGACGACCCGGCTCATCAACTCCTGCATCCCCACCTCGACGATGGGCGAGCGGCCCATCGCGATGAGGTCGAGCTTCAGGTCGTCGACGTCGACCCCGATCACGCCGTGCCCGTCCCGGGCGAGACAGGCCACCGAGACGGCACCGACGTAGCCCAAGCCGAAAACGCTGATCCTCATCCCTTGCGTTCTCCTTCCATGGCCACGAGTCCGCTTCCGCCGCCGGGGAGGGGGGCGGTGCCGGTCTCATGAAACGTCCGGTCCAGGATGCGGTCAAGCTCCCTCATGCCGCGCTCCCAGGAGTGGTGGGAGAGCATCCGGGCACGTCCCGCCTCGGCAAGCCGGCGGTGCTCGCGCGGATCCTCGAGAAGGCCCAGGATCGCGTCCGCCTGCTCCTCCGGCGTCGTGGCCACCAGCAGGTGTTCGCCGGCCACCACATCCACGCCGCGGGCGGCGATGTCGCTCGCCACGGTGGGGACACCCATCGCCATGGTTTCCAGGATCTTGTTCTGGGTGCCGCGCGCGATGCGCAGCGGCGCCACGGCCACCGCGGAGCGGCGCGCGAACGGGCGTACGTCGGGCACGGATCCGGTGATGGTGACCCCCGGCAGCTGACCCAGGGCGCGCACCGCCGCCGTAGGCTCCGCGCCCACGATGGTGAGCGTGGTGCGCGGGCGATGTTTCTGGATACGCGGGAGGACCTGGGCACAGAACTCCTGCATGCACTGCACGTTCGGGTAGTAGTCCATCCTGCCCAGGAACACCAAGGCGTCCGGATCCATCGTCTCGCCGCCGGGCGAGAAGCGCTGCGCGTCGACGCCGTTCGCGAACCAGTCGACGCGCGCCCCCGTCCCGTATTCCTCCAGCGTCTGCATCTCGAGTCGCGTCGTCACGGTGCACATGTCGAAGCGGGCCGCGAGCGCGCGCTCCGCCCGCTCCAGCTTCCTCCCCTCGAGCCGATAGCCCAGGGAGAGGGGGAAGGGGCGCCACTCGGCGTAGGAGATCCACTTCTGGCTGTCCATGTCGCCGAAGTCCAGCACCTTCACGGGGCCCTCCACCGCCGCGACGTAGGGCGCGACGGAGGAGCAGTGGACGAAGATCAGATCGAAGCGTTGCTTCTCGATCTCTTTCCGCAAGCGGCGGGCGAGCGCCGGGGAGCGGAAGTAGCCCATGGAGGAGGGGGTGGGCGTCGGGAGGGCGAGCACCATGCGCGCCAGGGCGG
The DNA here is from genome assembly GCA_052388375.1 of Planctomycetaceae bacterium. GTDB lineage: Bacteria > Planctomycetota > PLA2 > PLA2 > PLA2 > JBQTIG01. The sequence continues at coordinate 51,681 of JBQTIG010000056.1, forward strand.
CGACGGGGTGGATGCGCTCGATCAGACGGTCGGAGCAGTGGGCGGCAAGCCCCTCGCCATCGCGCTCCTCGGATCGGGAGCGCGCCAGGGACGCAACCACGACTTCGTGTTCGCGCCGCAGATGGTCGATCACGTGGAACGGCCGGATCTTTCCCCCGCGATTGGGGGGAAAGGGCAGGCGGTGGCAGAGCACGAGGACCTTCATTGCGCGGCGATCTCCTCGAGCTCGGCCGCCAGGCTCGCCGGCGTGCGCCCGTCCAGGTAGAGGCGGGCCCAGATCTCCAGATGCAGGAGCGATTGCAGGTGGTCGGAGTGGTCCTCGCGGTTCGAGGTGTGGAGCTCGATCGCGCGGCGCACGGCCTCCGGACGCACCAGACCGCGGCTGCCGAGGGAGCGCTCCGAGAGGAGCCCGCGCATCAAGGGGGCGAGGGCGCCCTTCAGCCAGGCGCCCATCGGCGCGCCGAAGCCGCGCTTCTTCCGATGGAGGAGCCGCTCCGGCAGGAGCCCGGAGAGCGCCCGCTTCAGGACGTGCTTCAGGCGCCGGCCCCGGACCTTTTCGTGGGAGGGCATCCGCAGGCTGAGATCGACGACCGTGTCGTCGAGGAACGGCACGCGGCACTCCAGGGAGGTCGCCATGGTCATGCGATCCGTCAGGAGCAGCAGGTCGTCGGGCAGCTGCGTGAGGAGATCGACCCGCGACATGCGGCCGATCTCGTCCCCGCCCCCTGCCTCCACGAACGCGGTCCCCAGGGCGTCGAACGGCTCCTCGACCGGCTCCACCAGGAGATCGTCCACCGCCTTCCGCGCGAACACTTCCACGTAGGAGCGGTAGCGGTCCTCGAAGGAGAGTTCGCTGCTGCTGAGGTAGCCCCGGACGTAGCGGGAGAGGTTGAGGAGCGGGGAGTGCCGGTCGCTGGGAAGCGCGCGCGCGATCGGCTGGAGCATGGACCTGCGGATCCAGCCGGGGATCAACTTCAGGTAGCGGTCGTAGTACCCCCCGAGGTAACGGCGATAGCCGCCAAACAGCTCGTCCCCCCCCACGCCGGAGAGGATGACGGTCACGTCGCGTCGCGCGAATTCGGCGACGAGGTAGGTCGTCACGAAGGCGGAGTCCGCGACCGGCTCGTCCATGTGCCAGAGGAGACGCGGCAGCAGGGAGGCGACGTCCGGCTTGACGATGATCTCCCGGTGCTCGGTCCCGAAGAGCTGGGCGACCTCGCGGGCCCAGGGCAGTTCGTTGTAATAGGCCCCTCCACCGCTCTCCTCGAACCCGATGGAGTAGGTCTGCACGGGACGGTCGCTGCGACGGGCCATCATGGCGACGACGGCGCTCGAATCGACGCCGCCGCTCAGGAACGCGCCGAGGGGCACGTCGCTGACCATCTGGCTCTGCACCGCGGTCTCCATCGTCGCGAGCAGCGTGTCGGCCCACTCCTTCCCGCAGAGCGACTCGCCGACGGCCTCCCGCGGGCTCCACCAGCGTTGCTGCTTCACCTCTCCGCCCTCCACGACCAGGAGGGACGCGGGGGGCAGTTTCCGGATGCCGCGGAACATCGAGAGGGGCCCCGGCACGTAGCCGAGGGCGAGGTACTCCCGCAGAGCATAGGGGTCGAGCTCGGCCCGGACTCCCGGCACGGCGAGGATCGCCTTCGCCTCGGAAGCGAACAGGAGCGTCTTGCCGTCGTGGCGGTAGTAGAGCGGCTTGATGCCGAGGCGATCCCGACCCAGCACGAGACGCTGGCAGCGCCCATCCCAGAGCGCGAAGGCGTACATGCCGTTGAGCCGGTGCACGAGGTCGGTCCCGTGCTCCTCGTAGAGGTGGACCAGGATCTCGGAGTCACTGCGGGTCTTGAAGCGGTGGCCGCGGGCCACCAGCTCCGCCGTGACTTCACGGTAGTTGTAGATCTCCCCGTTGCAGACGACCTGGATAGAGCCGTCCTCGTTGCCGATCGGCTGGTGGCCGCCCGACAGATCGAGGATGGAGAGGCGCCGCATCCCGAAGGCGATCGGTCCCGACCGGAAGCAGCCCTCGTCGTCCGGCCCACGGTGCACCGTGACGCCGGCCATGCCGCGAAGGTCCGCGACGTCGAGCGGCGGTTCCCGGTTCAGGGCCAGGACCCCGTAGATTCCACACATCGCTAGTCTTGATGGATCGGCTTTCGGGCCCTTCGAGGGAAAGGAGCGGGCGGCCCCGCCGCCAACGTCCAATTCCCTCGACACCCGGGCACTCAAGTCGGCGTGGAGCAAGTCGCGGACCAGGAGCCGGCCGCGCTGCTCCGGAGGTCCCCGCTCATGCGGAAGCCCTCGTCGAGCGACCGAGGAGCGAGGCGTAGACCGGCTCGTACCGGGCCACCGAGGCGGCCCAGTTCCGCTCGTTCTCGACGAATCGGCGCCCCGCGCGCAGGATCGCGGCCTGTTGCTCGGGCCGAAGCAGGATCGCCCGGACCGCCGCGCTCAACGAGGCCGCATCGCCGGCGCGGAAGAGGACGCCCGTCTCCCCGTCGCGAATCAGCTCCCGGTGCCCCCCCACGTCGGAGGCGACCACGAGCTTGCCCTGGGCCATGCCCTCCAGGGGCTTGAGCGGCGTCACGAGTTCGGTCAGCCGCATGGAGAGGCGCGGATAGACGAGCAGATCGACAAGGCTGTAGTAGGCCTGGACGCGGTCGTGCGGAACGCGGCCCGGGAAGAGGACCTTGTCCGCGATTCCGGCCTGCGCGGCCTGCCGCCGCAGCGCCTCCTCCTCGTACCCGCCCCCCACCAACAGCAGCCGCGCGCTCGGCACCGCGGCGAGGATGCCGGGAAACGCTTCGAGCAGGAGCGACAGCCCCTCGTAGGCGTAGAAGGATCCGAGAAAGCCGAGGACGCGCGCGCCTTCCAGGCCCAGCTCACGCCGGAGCGCATCGTCGGGCCGCTCGGCGACCGTGAACCGCTCGATGTCGACGGCGTTCGGGATGACGGTCACCTTGCCCCCCGGGATGCCCCGGGCAAGGACCTCCGCGCGCAGCCCTTCGCAGATCGTGGTGATCGCGTCGGCGCGGCGCAAGACGCGCGTCTCGAGGAACCGGGAGAGCCTGTAGCGCAGGCCGCCCTCGGTCGCCGTGCCGTGGTCCACCGCGGCGTCCTCCCAGAGAGCGCGCATCTCGTAGAGCACCGGAAGGCCGAAGCGGCGACCGACGCTCAGCGCCGCCATCCCGTTCAGGCAGGGGGAGTGCGCGTGCAGGATCTCCGGACGGAGCGTGGGAAGCAGGCTCGTGATCCGACGGGCGAGGGCGCGGACCCCCACCCACTGGTTCAGGACGGGGACCCGTTCCCCGAGCCCGCCGCGGCTCAACGTGCGATGGAACGTCAGACCGTCGGCCACCTCCACCGGCTCGCGGGCCCCGCTCTGCTTGGTGCCCGTCACCTGCGCCGTCTCCCACCCGCGCGCGCGCTGCTGGTCGAGGATCTCCCGTGTACGGAAGCTGTAGCCGCTGTGCAGGGGCAGGGAGTGGTCGAGAATGTGGAGAATTCGCATCCGGGCAGGCTTCCGCGCCTCTGCCTACAGTATCGGACCGACGGGGGGGGGAGGCGAGGCGGCGGGCGCGCCGCGCCACTCGATCCGCAGCAGCTCGACGCCGCCCAGGTTGAGGTCGTGGGGGCGCGCGCGCAGGTCGGTGAGCCCGACGCGATCCACGCGGCGGCCATCCAGGAACGTGCCGTTGCTGGAGAGATCCTCGATCTCCACGAGGCCCGGGTGCAGGAACTGGATGCGCACGTGGCGTCGCGAGACGCAGAGAAACCGCTCCGAGCGCGCCACCTCGAGGCGGTCGGGGCGGGTCGTGAACTTGGGGGCGCGCTTCACCGAGAGATCGGCGGCGCGCCCGCGGCCGACGATCAGCTCCTCCCCGAGCCGCAAGAGGCGCGATTCGCCCTCGAGGAAGCCCCGCACGCCCAAGACCAAGACGGCGGGCTCACTGGCCTCGTTCGAGGGGTGCATCCTGGACCTCGACGAAACCGGTCACCTGCACGTCGTCGATGCGGCAGCCCACGAGGGAAAGGAAGCGGAAGACCTGGCCCTCCACGGGCAGCGAGACCCCGAGCTCCAGCTTGGTCCGCGGCAGGCGCAGGGAGGCCACGGGCTCCTTGTCCGAAAAGCCGCCCGCCTCCCTCCACTTCTGGAGCGGCAGGAAGAAGAACCGCAGTTCGGAGCCCTTCCGCTCCAGCCGCACGCGGTAGGGGCCGGCGCCCTCGAACGTGGCCTCGCTCGCGTCGCCGCGCAGCTTCCGGCGTTTGGGGTCCTTCCTGAGGTGCTCGTGGAACTCGGCGAAGATCTTGCCGTCCAGCCCCTCGACCATGCTCTCCTGCTGGAACAGGCGCGTACCGTAGCCGCCGCCGTTGAGGCGCCCCTTGAGCGAGACCACGCCCGCCTGCAGCTCCCCCGCCGCCACGGCGAAGTAGACGGCGGGCTCGTCATTCCACGCGATGGTGAACTCGAGGCCCCAGTCCTGCGTGGGGAGGCAGGGGTTGCGAAGCCGGAGGATGACCAGGTCCGCCTCGCGCCGCTGATACCAGGCCCAGTGGTTGGCGTAGGCGCGTTCCTTCGCCTCCGTCTGCAGGTCCGCGTCCGACTTCGGCCCGCCTTGCGACGCGCCCTCCTTGCTCGACTTCAACGGCATCCGGAGCTCGCCGTCGACCACCTCCGCGCCCTCGCCCCAGTCCAGGAGCTGCAGCGTGGCGCGCCTCAGGAACAGCTCGAAATCCGCTGCCCAGGGCTGGGTGCCAAACCACTCCCCCCACGCGATGGCGTCGTCGCGCCACTGGTCGTAGCGCTCCTTCCAGAACTGTCGCAGGCGGGGCGGGAGCCACTCGCGAGGATCCACTCCGGGAGGGGGCTTGTCGGGCGACCACTCGGAAAAGTCGTAGGTCACGGAGAGCGCGCCGGTCTTCTCCGAGAGCAGGAAGTTCTCCTTCGGCACGCCGGAACGGATCTGGCGCCGGTCGGTGCCGACCAGGCGACGCAGCTCGACCAGCAGGCCGACGAGCATCGCGTTGTTTTGCGCGTTCTGCACGATGTCGGTGTAACCGAACCCCTTGGCGCTGAGGAGACGCACGCAGTAGGTGTAGGCGACGTCGTAGCGCTGGGCGGACCGCGCCTGCTCCATGAGGACCAGGAGGTCGGCCGCGCCCTTCTCCTGTTCCACCATCTGGGCTTGCAGCCGCGCGAGCTCGCGTTCCAGCTCCGGGGCCCACCCCCCACCGGCCTTGCCCGCAAAACTCGCCGCCTCCTTGAACTGTCGGAGCGCCAGCTGCGGTCGCGCCTCGCCGAACGCCTCCGCGGCGTGGAAGGCCCAGCGCATCTCCAGATCGGGGCGCTCGCTCTCGATGAAGCCCAGGATGTCGAAGAGCTGCTGGCGATCGAGGTCCCGGAGGGTGGCGCGGACCGGCTCCTTCCCGCGGCCCCCGTCGAAGAGCATCTCGTCGCCGTCCCGTGAGACGGCCGAGCCGGGCACGCGCTGCCGCGCCCCCTCGGGCCCCACCTGGATCTCGCGGCGAGGAACGTTTTGCCAAAACCTCTCGGCGACGCGGCGCAGGGCGTCTCCCCACGCGCGCAGGAACCCGATGCGGCGGGCCGGCTCTCCGATCCAGCGCGTCCCTTCGGCGGCGGCGATCTGCTCGTAGCACTCGAGATAGAGCCGCTCGCCGGCGCGCCGGCGCGCCTGCCGCTCGAACGTCTCCACGAGGGCGGCTTGCCGCGCCACTTCGGCCTCCATGCGGACGCGGGCCTCCGCCACGCCGCGCTCCACGAGGGAACGCGTGAGGGAGGCCTTGGGGAGGAAGGCCAAGAGCTCGGCCAGCTCCTCGTCGGGCCGCTGGGCGGCACGCTTCAGCTCCGCGCTTCCGCTCACCAGCTTCCAGGCCTGTTCCTCGGCCTCCCGCAGCTGCCGGTCGCGGTCGTCCTGTTCCGGGAAGTAGGCGAGGAACTTCTCCGGAAGCTCCTGCGCTTGCGCCTTCTGCCTCGCCTTCGTGCGGTCCTGCAGCAGGTAGTCGAGGGTGCGCCGCGCGCCGGGGAAGTCCTCCTCCTTCAGGCTCGCCGCCCACTTGTCGGCGTACTCCCCCTCCGACTTCTCCACCGACTCGCGGAGCGTGCGCAGGACGGCGGCATGGCCCGCCGGGGTCCCCGGCGGCAGTTCCGGAAACTCGAGGTAGCGCTCGCGCAGCGCGTGGGCCAGCGCCTCCAGCTCCTCCTCCGCCGCCGCGGCTCCCGGAAAGACCGTCTCCTGGCCGTAGACACGCCGCTCGTGCCCCCGGGCGGCGCGCAGCGAGGCCTCGCGTACCTCCTCGGTGATCGCCTCCAGCCGCCGCCGAACGCCCGGAAGGGTCGGGCGCGCCCCCTCGAGATCCTGCACGATCGCACGGAATCCGGCTGCATCTTCCGCGCTTTTCGCGCGGAGGGCCTCCGCGGCCTCGAGGATGCGCCGCTCGCCCTCGACCCGCTCCTTGCGGAGGCGCAGTCCCGAGAGCTCCTCCTCGTTGCAGTGCGCCGCGGCGCCGTGAAACGCACGGACGAGCGCATGCTCCGCAGCCTCGAGGTCCGCCACCCTCTCCAGGGTGTCGAGGCTCCCGCTGTAGAAGACGTCCGCCGCGCGGCACTGCTGTCGGCGCGCGTCCTCCTCGCGGGCGCGGCCCACCCAGACCGCGGCGACGACGGCGGCGACGACGACGAGGACGGAGGCAGCCGTGCCCGCGGCGATGCGCCGCGCCCGTTTGCGCGCGAGGAAAGCGCGATAGTCGCCCTTGAACTCCGGGGGGGCGATGCGCTCTCCCCGCTCGATCGCCTCGAGATCCTTGAGCAGCGCCTGCGCGCTCGCGTAGCGCTCCCGCGGATTGGCCCGCATGAGGCGGTGGATGACGTAGACCGTGTCGAGGTGCAGATCGGGCACCAGGCTCTCGGGGGGCGCGAACTGGCAGCGCAGCACCTGCTGGAAGATCTCCCCCAGGTTCTCTCCGGAGAAGGGGGGCTGCCCGGTGACGAGGTGGTAGAGCGAGGCGCCGAGGCCGAAGAGATCGGAGCGCGCGGTGGCGTCGGCGCCGCGTCGCGCCTGCTCCGGCGCGAGGTATTGCGGCGTGCCGATGGAGGCGTGCTCCAGCGTCAGGTCCGACGGCGCCTGTCCGCGCGCCAGGCCGAAGTCCGCCAGCTTCACCGCTCCGTCGCGGGTGAGCATGATGTTGCCCGGCTTGACGTCCCGGTGGATGACGCCCTGACCGTGGGCATGGTCGAGCGCGCGCGCCACGTCCCGCACGATGCGGAGCGCCTCCTTTTCCCGGAGGGGGCGCTTGCGCAGGAACTCGCGGACGGTGACCCCGTCCACGTACTCCATCGCGAAGTAGTGGAAGCCGTTGGACTCCCCCACGTCGAGGCCCCGCACGATATTGGGGTGGTTCAGGCGCGCGGCCAGCTGCGCCTCGCGCTTGAGCCGCTCCACCTGGGTGCGCGACGCGGCCAGGTCCACGCGCAGCACCTTGAGCGCGACCGGCAAATCGAGCTTGAGATGGTGCGCCTTGTAGACCGACCCCATGGCGCCGGCGCCGAGGCGCGCGATCAGCCGGTACCCCTCGATCTGGTTCCGGGTCGCGCCCGCCATCCCGGGGGAGGCCGTCTGCTGCACCACCGCCGCCTGAGCCGGGGCGAGATACCCCTTCTTCACCAGAAGCGCGCCCAGGCTCTCCTCGAGCTGCATCTCGTCGCGCAGCCTCTCCAGGAGCTGGAGGCACTCCTGCACCTGCTCCTCCGTCGCGAACCCGCGCCGCAGGACGTGCTCCGCGAAAAGGAAGTCCTCCTGCCTAGCGGGCAACGACGTCCTCCGGACCGAAGTAGGGGGCTTCCTGGAAGAAGTCGAGCAGATCCACCTCGTCGGGACTGGCGGTGCGCCGTTCGGGCATCACGCCCCCCTCCATCCCCTGTCGCGCCACGATGTCGTCCAGGTCGAAGATCGCGGGAAGGAGATCGTTCACGAAGCGGAGGCCGCGCGTCTCCCGGGTGTGCGTCCAGAGGCCGATCCCGTCGGGATCGGGAAACTTCTGGAATAGGTCGCGGGCGCGCAGCTCGCGCCCCTTCGGCGAATTGAGATCCAGGATGGCTTCCAGGAAACGCTTGAACTGGTCGTTCTGGGCCCGGGACTGCACCGCGGTGAGCTGGCTGAAGATCTCCCGCTCCCGCTTGACGGGGGCGAAGGCCACGAGGTGGGCGAGGCATCCCGCCGCGTAGGTCTGTTGCGGGATCGATCCCGCCTTCGCGGCGCGCAGGAGGTCGTCGATGGCCGCATCCGCCCCGGTCCGGGCGAGCGCGAAGAGGTTGGCACCGTAGACCGGGTCGTTCTGCGTCTTGAGGAGGCCTCTCAGACGCGGGTAGCCCTCCTCCGGACCGAAGGTGTCGGCGAGCGTGACGAACGCCGCGACGCGCACCTCCCCCTTCTCGTCGAGGTCACCCGCGGTGGTGAGAAGCAGCTCCCGGATCCGTTCGCCCTCGGCCGGGACGGCGGCGATGGCGTGCACAAGGCGCGCCCGCACGAACCGGTCACGCTCGACCCTCAGGCGCGCCTGCACGTCGGCGAGGCGCTCCGCCGGCACCGGGCGGAGCCCGAGGCCGGTCGCGGCCACGAGACGAACGAGCTTGGAGTCGTGCTTGAGGTGGGCGGAGCAGCGCGACTCCGCGGCCTGGGGGGCGACGAGGATGACGCCGAGGAGGCAGGCCGCCACCTGGCGCTCCGGCAGGCCCGGGCGGTCGAGGGCGGTCAGGAGCGCCTGCGCCGCCCCCGGCGCTCCCAACTTGGCCATCGCCAGAGCGGCCGCCTCCTGATCCTTGCGGGCGCTGTCCGGATTCTGCAGCGCCTCCTCCAGGAGCGCGAAGTCGGAACTCCGCGGTTCGATCCGCTCGAACCCGGCCAGAACGAGGAGCGCCGCCCGGCGAATCCAGAAGTCCTCGTCCTCGCGGGCGGCGCCGCGCAGCGCCGCCAGGAGCCGCGGATCGACCCTACCGCGATCGAGGACGCGGGCCATGGAGAGGCAGGAGTTCATCCGCACCCGGTTCGCCTTGTCCCGCTTCTTGCCGAACAGGCTCTCGGAGAGCGCCGGGATGGTCCATTCGCCGATGTCGGCGAGGGCCCCCCGTGCCTTGGTGCGGATGTCGCGGGTGCCCGAGCCCAACTCCTTGCTGCTCACCAGGGACTGGATGCGCCGAGCGGTCTCGGGGTCGGGATCCCGGAAGAAGATCAGGGGAGGGGGCCGCGCCTCCACATCCTCCCCCGCCGGTGCGAGGCAGGGCGCCCACAGGAGAAGGAGAGCCGCTCGCCGCATTCCCTACCAAGTGTAACGGGCGCCGAGGCCCCGATCCCCACGCGGCGCCCGCGCCGTCTCACCGCACGACGCGGAATCCGTTCAAGGCGTACTTCTTCCAGCCCTCGTCGATCTTGGAGTAGCTGCCGTAGTGCTTCAGGACGGCGGCGGTTTCCCGCTCGACCGGATCCCCCCCGCCCCCCCCTTTCGCATCGGCGAAGAAGGCCGCGAACAGCTTCGCGTCGTCCTCGATGAGGTAGGTGACGACGCTCCACGCCTTGGCCAGGTCCCCGGTGGTCAGGCGGTTCTTTAGGGCGTAGAGGTCCTTCCCCTTGATCGCCTCGAGCTTCGGATCCCGCCCCCCCGGCACGGGCCCCGAGAGCCTCGAGGTGCACGGCGTCGCGGCGAGCCCGGGAGCGCCCCGGGTGCTCTCCACGGCGCCCGCGTCGGCGTACCCCCCGCCCCCCACGTCGGTGTTGAAGGTCTGGATGGTGCCGGTGATGCGTCGCTCGAGGTAGTAGGAGAGCCCCTCCATGAGCCACCATGTGGGGAACCGGCGCGCGTGTACCGCACGGGTGGCCAGGACGTTGCCGCCGAAGTGGACACAGTGCGCCTTGAGTCCTTCGAAGGGGTCGGGCATCTGCACGTGACCCGTGAGGATCTCCGGCTGCGTCATCCAGAAGTTCGTTTCGCGCAATCGGAGCTTCATCCGCTCCTCTTCCTGCTTGGCGTACTCGATCGGCCAGTCCTGGGTGCGCTTCTGCTCCTCGAAGAGTGCGCGCACCAGCATCTGGTAGGGCGGGTTCTTCTTGAAGGCGTAGAGGCGCTGCTTGCCGGGGAGGAGCGCTTGTGGATCGATGTCCGGGAAGACCCGCATCCATTCCGCCAGGAGCGCCTGCATCGCCTGCGCCAGGGTCTCCATCTCGTTGTCCGCGAGATCCCCCATCACCGCGTACTGCTCGGTCTGGGCCAGCCGGAGCTGGTCGCCGAGCCCGGTCGCCTTGCGCGCCCAGCCCGTGAGCTTCTCGATCTCCAGATCGTCCTTCTTGATCCAGCGGCCCTCGTGCTTGACGTAGCCCTCCTCCTGCTTGATCTGGTCCTCGGTGAGCCAGCGCCCCTTGTGCGGCTTCAGGCCCTGCTCCAGCTTCGCCTTGTCCTCCGGCGTGACCCATTCGTCGCCATGGCGCACGAGCCCCTTCTCACGCATGGCGGACTCCTCCGCATCCTTCGCCCTGGCGTCGCGCTCCTCCGGAGTCATCCAGACCCCCTCGTGGAGCACGCGGCCCAGCACCCGGTTGGCGGTCTCGTGCGCGGGATCGAGCTCGAGCGCGCGCTCGAACAGGGAGCGCACCACCGCCTTGGCGAACCCTTTCTTCTCCGCCCATCCCGCCAGCGCCACGAGGGCATCCGCGTCCTTGGCCGCGGCGAGATTCTCCTCGTACTCGTGGATGGTGGAGCGCTTCCGCGCGACGCTCCGCACCACCGAGGCGGGAAAGGTGACCGCCCGAAGGGTCTTGTCCAGATAGACGACCTTCTCCGCCGTCTGCTCCAAGACCTTCACGTCCCGGGTGACGACCCCGGTGGTGCTCACGATCTCGTCGGCGGCGGCGGCTCCGGCCAGGAGCAAGAGACAGAGGGGGGCGGGGGAGCGCATGGTGCGTTCCCTAAGACTATCCGAAGGGGGGCGCTCACCGCGGCCGGCTACGGAGAGGGATCGGGCAGGGGGGGCGCGGCGCGGCGCGGTTCCGGCCGAGCGTCGAGCTCGGACGGCGTCGGGGCCGGCGCGGGCGCGAGGAGCGCGGGAGGAGGCGGGTCCGAGGTGCCGGCCAGACCCCGGCCCGCAAGGCCGAGGAGCAGCGCGATTCCGGCGGCGACGCTCCATCGTCCCCCCCGGCGCGCCGGAGGCGGCAACCACGGCAGCGCGAAGGCGCGGCGCGGATCGCCTCGAAACGCGCGCACCAGCGCGGCGCGCACCACGGCGAGGGCGCGGCGGATGCGGTTGCGCACCGTCGAGGGCGGGACCCCCTCCCGGCGGGCGATCTCGACGGCACTGACGCCGTCGTAGTACCGGAGGCGCAGCAGCCGCCGATCGTCGGCGGGGAGCGCGTCGACCGCCTCGCCCACGACGCGCATGCGCTCGAGCGCCAGGGCGAGAGACGCGGTGCTCTCCACCCGGTCGGGACGCGCGGCGAGCGCCTCCCGCGCGCGCCGCCGGCGCGAGGCGCGCGCCTCCTGACGGGCGACGTTCCTGAGGAGGCCGAACAGGTAGGGGCCGGAGGTGGGGAGATCGCGCTCGAGCGCCGCCGCCAGCGCCTCCTGCGCGAGGTCCTCCCCGCGCTCGGCCCCGGCGAGGCGGCGCGCGAACGCCGCGAGGCGCCGCAGCTCTACCGCAGGGTCGTCCCGATGCGCTCCCATCGACTCGACCAGAATACGTAGAGCGGCCGCCCGACGATCGTATCGATCCCGATGGTGCCGAAGTGCCGGCTGTCGCGGCTCGCCTCCAGGTTTTCACCGAGGACGAAGGCCTCCCCGCGCCCGACCGGGAGGGGACCGAAGGCATCGGCCGGCACGGAGGAGACGCGTTCGCCGTTCACCCGGATGCCCTCCGCGCCCCCCTCCACCCGATCCCCTTCCAGGGCCACGATGCGTCTCACGTAGGTCGTCGCCGGATCCTCGCGCAGCGTGAAGAGCACGAGGGCGCCCCGCGCGGGATCCACCGTGCGGCTCGCGAGGAACCGCTCCCCCCCGAGCAGCGTCGGCGCGGCGCTCGCGTGGCCGGAGGGGATGCGGTAGGCGGCGAGGCCCAGCGCGCGCTCGCGCAGCGCGGGCACGACGCTGCAAGCGAGGAGAAGCGGCGCCACGGCGAGCCAGGGCAGGTCGCGGGCGGCGACCTTGCCCGCGGGGAGGCCGCGGCTGCGCCGGAGGGAGCGGGCGCACAGCAGGAGAAGCGCGAGGAGAAAGCTCGCGGCCCCGGCCGGGGAGTGCAGCCAGGGCGTGGCCATCGGGGCCGCGAGCAGGAGAGCGAAGAGCGCCGCCTCCCCTGCCGCGGCGCGCCGGAGACCGGCGGCGGCGAGGGCCCATCCGGGCAGGAGCCAGCGCAGGATTCCGGCGGCCATTCCTCCCCCTGCGTTGCCGCCGATCGGGAAAACGTCGCCGCACGCCTGGCCCCCCTGGGAGAGGGCGGCCTGCTACAGGCTGTACTTCTCCATCTTGCGCTGGAGGGTGAAGCGCGAGATGCCGAGGAGCTCGGCGGCCTTGGTCTTGTTGCCCTGCGCCACCGCCAGCGCCTTCCGGAGCTCGTCGATCTCCACCTGCCGGACGAGCTTGTCGAGGTCGTGCACCACATCCGGCGAGCCCGGTGTCGCGGTCGAACCCTTCGGCCCGCGGCGAACCGCATCGGACAAGTCCTCCTCGTGGATCACCTCCCCGGCGACCGCGATGAGCCGCTTCACCTCATTCTCCAACTCACGGATGTTGCCGGGCCACTCGCAGTTCTCGAGCACGCTCATGGCGCGCGGCGTGATCTGTTTCGGCTTGTGGCCGGAGGGGGTGAGCGTCTTGAGGAAGTGCGACACGAGCAGCGGCACGTCGCCCTTCCGCTCGCGCAGCGGCGGGAGGGAGATCGCCAGGACGCGCAGGCGGTAGTAGAGGTCCTCCCGGAACTCCGCCTCCTCCACCAGCGCGCGGAGGTCGCGATTGCTCGCGGAGATGATGCGCACGTCGATCTTGGTGGTCTTCTTCCCGCCGACGCGCCGCACCTCCTTCTCCTGGAGTACGCGGAGGAGCTTCTTCTGCAGGTCGGGCGCCATGTCCCCCACCTCGTCGAGGAAGAGCGTGCCGCCGCTCGCCACCTCGAAGAGGCCCGGCTTGTCCCGGTCCGCGCCGGTGAATGCGCCGCGCACGTAGCCGAAGAGTTCGCTCTCCACGAGGTTCTCGGGGATGGCGGCCACGTTTTCGGCCACGAACGGGCCTTTCTGGCGGCTCCCGTTGTAGTGCGCGGCGTGGGCGATGAGTTCCTTGCCGGTGCCGTTCTCCCCCTCGATGAGGAGCGGCTCCTCGGACTCGATCACCTTGTCGAGGAGCTGGAACACCCGGCGCATCGGCACGCTGTCGCCGACGATCTGCTTGTAGGAGTACTTCGTCTCGAGATCGGACTGGCGCAGCTGGAGCGCTTCGGTCATCTCCTTGAGGCGCCCGCCCTGCTCCTCGTACTTGTTCTTGAGCTCCGCCAGGGCGGCGTTGAGCCGCGCGAGCAGGTGCTCCCGCTCGCGCGTGAGCTGGGCGCGCAGGATGGCGCCCGCGGCCAGATCGGCGAAGCTCTGCAGCGCCCGGAGGTGCTCCTGGCCGAAGACGCCACGGGCGATGCGGTTGTCGATGTAGACCACCCCGACCGTGAGTCCCGCCCTCTCCTTGAAGGGCATGCAGAGCACCGACCGCGGCGCGATCTCGTGGATGGAGGCGAGGGAGACGAAGCGGTCGTCGGAGGTGGCGTCCACGGTCAACACCGGCTCCCCGGACTTCGCCACCTTCTCGGCGATGGTGCGCGAGAACCCCACCTCGGGGTTCATCACGTCCTCTTTCTGGAAGTTGCGCGCGACCGGAACCGTGATCTTGCCCTCGTCGATGAGCACCAGGAACCCGCGCTCGGCCTGGGCCAACTCCACGACGTGGTCCATGATCAGATCGAGGATGCGGTCCAGATCGAGCTCGCTGTTGAGCGCGCCGGCCACGCGTTGAAGGCGCTCCAACCGGTCCTTCTCGGAAGGCAGCGGCGCCTGATAGAGGCGGTCGGGATCGACCCCCGTCCAGGTGACGTCGTCGTCCTCCTGCTCGGAGGGCGCGCGCTGGAAGTAGATCCGCACCGAGCCGACGTCCACGCGGTCCCCGGGCTTCAGGAGCCTTCGGTCCACCAGCGCGCCGTTCACGAAGGTGCCGTTCTGGCTCGCCTCGTCCACCAGGGTGACGCCCTCGCCGGTGAGGTGGAAGGAGCAGTGCTTGCGCGAGACGCGGAGATCGCGCACCACGATATCGACCGCGCTCGAGCGGCCGAGCACGACTACCGGCTTGTCGAGGGAGAGCGTCTTGCTCTCCCCCTCCTCTTCCACGATGTAGACAGGCACGTTGTTCCTAGACAGAGCGGAATCGCACGCCGGGAACGCCCGCGGCGGACGAGGTTCGCAAAGTCTTTGAGAATCGTACCTTAGGCACCGCGCAAATCGTGCGGAAATGCGCGGGAGGGGGGCGGGGGCTACCCGGTTGCGGCCACCCCCCACGGGTGGTAGTGTTTGGGCGATTGGTCCGCAAGGTAAAGGAGCATTTCACGGCCGGAGAGGTGGCCGCCATGGCCGGCCTGGAGCGTTCCCTGCTCCTGGACTGGGAGGCGGGGGGGCGCATCCCCTTGGCCAAGAGGAACGCCGCCAACCACCGGATCTACGACTTCGACGAGGCGCGGCGCGTCGTTCTCGCGGCGCGCGGAAGCGTCAACCGCCGCATCGCGGTGGTGAACCAGAAGGGCGGGGTCGGCAAGACCACCACCGCCCTGAACCTGGCGGGTGCCCTCGCCCTGCGGGGGCGCAAGGTGCTGGCCATCGACCTCGACCCGCAATCCAATCTCACCTCCTCTCTCGGTGTGACCCCCGAGGAGGGCACGCCCAGCGTCGAAGACCTCTTCGTGGACGAGGAGCTGGAGGCGGAAGCGGCGATCCTTCCGACGCGCTTTCCGGGGCTCCATCTCGTCCCAGCCCGGGCGAGGCTGGCCGGAGTCGAGATCAAGATCTTCAATGCGTTCCTCAGGGAGACGATCCTCGAGCGGAAGCTGAAGCCGCTGTTCGACCGCTACGACTTCTTCGTGCTCGACTGCCCGCCCAATCTGAGCCTGGTGACGATCAATGCCCTGGTGCTTTGCGAGGAGGCGCTTGTCCCGATCGAGGCGCAGGCCTACTCGATCAAGGCGATCTCCGACCTGACCAACACCGTGGCGCTCATCCGGAGCCGGCTGGACCGCGGCGTGACCCTGCGGTTCTTGCCCACGAAAGTGGACCGGCGGGTGAAGGTCTCGAGGGAGATCCTCGACGCGGTCCGCGCAGGTCTCGGAGACCGCGTCCTGCCGCCCATCCGGACCGACGCTCATCTGCTGCGCGGCCCGATGCTTCGGGCCCCCCTCGGCTGGTGCCTGCCCGCCAGCCGCGGCGCCAAGGACTATGGCCGTTTGGCGGAGTGGCTCCTGGAGTCGCCCCCCTCCCCGCCCCCCTCCCCTGCCTGAAAACCCTCCGTTCCGCTGGTAGACTCGCCAGCCCGATGTTCATCCTCCTGCGCCCCGGCTGCGCCCCCGAGGACCGCGCCCGGATCCTGCGGGCTGTCGAGGAGGCCGGCTTGGCCGTCCAGGTCTCCGAGGGCCACCACCGGATCGTGATCGGCGTGGTGGGCGAGGAGGATCTGCTGCGCGGGGTCGCGCTGGAGACCTTTCCCGGAGTGGAGAGCGTGATCCGCCTCCGGCCACCCTACCGCCTCGCCGCGCGTGAGACGCACGCCGAGGACAGCATCGTCTCGGTGGGCCGCACGCGCATCGGCGGCGGGAACCTCGCGGTCATCGCCGGCCCCTGCGCCGTCGAGGAGGAGGAGCAGTTCCTGGCGTCCGCGCTGGCGGTCAAGGCCGCGGGGGCCAATCTCCTGCGCGGCGGCGCCTACAAGCCCAGGACCTCCCCCTACGATTTCCGCGGCCTGGGCGAGCCGGGACTGGCGATCCTCCGTTCCGTCTCGCGCGCGGTGGGGCTTCCCGTCGTCACGGAGGCGATGGACACGCGCCACCTCGACCGTGTCGCGGAGCACGCCGACATGCTCCAGATCGGCACCCGCAACATGCAGAACTACGCGCTCCTGGAGGCGGCGGGCAGAGCGCGCCTCCCCGTCCTCCTCAAGCGCGGACGCGCCTGCACGGTGAGCGAGTGGCTCTGCGCGGCGGAATACCTGCTCGACGCGGGCAACCCCTCCGTGGTCCTCTGCGAGCGCGGGTTGGTCTCCTTCGACCCGGCCGTGCGCAACCACCTCGACTTGAGCTGCGTCCCCTTGGTGAAGCGCCTCTCCCACCTCCCCATCGTGGTCGATCCCAGCCACGGCACGGGACGCCGGGACCTCGTCTCGGCGATGGCGCGCGCGGCGGTCGCCGCCGGCGCGGACGGCGTGATGCTCGAGGTCCACCCGCGCCCGGAGCAGGCCCTGAGCGACGCGCAGCAGGCGATCCTCCCGGAGGAGCTGGAGGCGCTGGTGCCGGAGCTGCGCGCGATCCAGGAGATCCTGCGTCGCAACCCGGTCGGGATCGTCTAGGCCGCGCCGATGAAGCCGCTACTCGCCGGAAACTGGAAGATGCACGCGGACCGCGCGGAGGCCGCGCGGCTCGCGGAAGCGGTGCGCAAGGGGGTGGGCGCGCTCGCCGCCCAGGCGGAGGTGGCCCTCTTCCCCCCCTTCACCGCCATTGAAACCGTGGTGCGCCTGTTGGCGGGGAGCGAACTGACCGTCGGCGCGCAGAATTTCCATCCCGAGGAGAAAGGTGCGTTCACCGGCGAGATCTCAGCGCCGATGCTGCTCGACTGCGGGGTGACCAGGGTCCTGGTGGGCCACAGCGAGCGCCGCCATCTCCTGGGAGAGAGCGACGCGTTCTGCAACCGCAAGGTGTTGGCGGCGCTGCGCCACGACATCTTGCCCGTCCTCTGCGTCGGCGAGAGGCTGGAGGAGCGCGATAGCGGCGCGACCCGCGAGGTCTTGGCGCGACAGGTGAAGGCGGGGCTGCGCGACGTGCCCGCCCCCCGCGCCGGCGAACTGACCATCGCCTACGAGCCGGTCTGGGCCATCGGCAGCGGCAGGAACGCCACGCCGGCCCAGGCGCGCGAGGCCCACGGGTGGATCCGCGAGATCCTGGCCGGACTTTTCGGAGACCCGGCGCGGCAGATCCGAATCCTCTATGGAGGGAGCGTCAAGCCCTCCAACGCCGGGGAACTCCTGCGGGAGCCGGGGGTAGCCGGGGTCCTGGTGGGCGGGGCCAGCCTCGACGCGGAGGCCTTTTGCGCGATCGTGCGCGCCGCTTGCGCGTGACTTAGAATGGCGGGTTTCCCGGAGGCAGCATGATCGCGGTCCTGCTCGGATTCAGTTTCCTCAACCTCGTGAAGGGGATCTTCCTCTTCCTCTTCGTGATCTGCTCGCTCCTTCTCATTCTCCTCGTCCTGCTGCAGGAGCCGAAGGGGGGCGGGCTTGCGTCGGCGTTCGGCGGCGCCGGAGCCGAGACCTTCGGCGTCCAGAGCGGCGGCGTGAACAGGTTCATGATGATCCTCGCCACGCTCTTCATGCTCCTCGCCATCCTCTACGCGGCCATCAAGCCGGACGGCGACGACAAGCCGCCGTCGGAGACGACCTCCTCGGCCCCCGTCGAGTCCGGCCTTCCCGCGAAGTGAATCCCGCATGCCGCGCAGCATGACGGGCTACGGCTCGGCGCGCGCCGAAGGGGGAGGCATCGCGGCGTGGGTGGAGGCCCGCTCGGTCAACTCCCGCTCGCTCAAGATCGCCCTCAAGACGCCCCCCTCCCTCCTGCCCCATGAGGCGGACCTGGAGGCGCTCGCGCGCGGCGCCGCGGCGCGCGGCTCCCTCACGCTCTTCGTGCGGATCGAGCAGACAGGCCCTGCCGGGACCCTGTGCCTCCGCGCCGGGATCATCGAAGCGGCGAGCCGGGCCCTCGAGGCGCTCCGCAAGAAGGGCGTCGTGGAGGGCAAGCTCTCCGCCGACGCCGCCGCGCAGCTCCCCGGCGCGCTGGAGGCGGCGGCCGACGAGCCGCTCCCCCCGGCGGGATGGAACGCGGTCCGCTCCGCCGCCTCGAAGGCGCTGGCAGCCCTCGACGCGATGCGGCGCCGGGAGGGGACGCGCCTGGCGCGCGACCTGCGCAGGATCCTCGGCTCGATGGGGAAGTCCCTGGCGTCGGTCCGCAAGCGCGCGCCCGCCGTCCCCGGCGAACAGCGGGACCGGCTGCGGCAGCGGGTCGAGGCGCTCCTCGCCGGGACCGGCGCCGCCCTCGACGCGGCGAGCCTGGCGCGGGAGGTAGCCCTCCTCGCCGACCGCAGCGACGTGACCGAGGAGCTCGCCCGCCTGGAGTCCCACCTCCAGGAATTCGGGTCCAAACTCGTGGCGGAGGGCGAGGTGGGCCGCAGCCTCGAGTTCCTCTCCCAGGAGATCCTCCGGGAGTCCAACACCATCGGCTCCAAGAGCGCGGACCTGGCCATCACCCGGGCGGTCATCGCGCTCAAGTCGGATGCGGACCGATTGAAGGAACAGGCGGCGAACTTCGAGTAGCCCCGTCCGCGCCCATGACGGCACCTCCCCGCCGCGGCCCTCTCCTCGTCGTGATCTCCGGACCCTCCGGGGTCGGCAAGACCTCGGTCTGCGCGGAACTGGCCCGCCGTCCCGGCTTCGAGCGCGTCGTCACCGTCACGACCCGTTCCCCGCGCGGCGGCGAGCGCGACGGCACGGACTACCACTTCACTTCGCGCGAACGGTTCCTGGCCGACCGCGACGCCGGAAGGTTCCTGGAATGGGCGGAGGTCCACGGCAACCTCTACGCCACGCCGGCGGCCGCCGCGCGCCAGGTGCTCGACGGCGGCCGGCACGCCCTCCTCAACATCGACGTCCAGGGCGCCGCCTCGATCCGCGCCTCGGGGTTCCCCGCCCTTCTGGTGTTCCTCATCCCCCCGTCCTTCACCGTACTGGCGCAACGGCTGCGAGGCCGCGGCACCGACCCCGCCGACGAGATCGCGCACCGCATCCGCGGCGCCGCGGCCGAGCTGGCGCGGCAGGACGAATTCGATCTCAAGGTGTTGAGCGACGAAATCGTCGCGACCGCGGACCGCATCGAGGCCGCGCTCGCGGCTCCCGCGCCCGACCGGCCCAGGTGCTAGACTCGCGCCGATGGCGGTGCGGGCGAAGAAGAGAGCGGCGCGACCGGCCGCCCGGCGCAAGGCCAATCCTCGGCCGCGGGCCGCCGCCCCGCCCCCGCCGCCGCCCCCGCCGCCCTCCCTCGCCTGGGGGCTGGCGCTCTCGGGAGGCGGCAGCCGGGGCGCCTTCGCCGTGGGCGCGCTCGCCTGGCTGCGCGATCATCGCGCGATGCGCGACTACCCCGTCGTCGCAGGCACGAGCACCGGCGCGCTCATCGCCGCCATGATCGCCCTGGGCAAGTGGGACGCCCTCGAGAAGATCTACGCGAGCGTCACGACGCGCCAGATCGTGCGCCGCCGCTACGGCTGGCTCCCGGGCGGCGCCCCCGCCACCTTCCTGCTCGCCTCCCTGACCGGCGCGCAGAGCGTCTACGAGACGCGCGAGGGGCTCGAGAAACTCATCCGGCAGCAGGTCGACCCGGCCGCCCTCGCCGCCTCGCCCGTGGAAGCGCACTTCGTCGCCGTCGACATGCAGACCGGAGAGATCCGTTCCTTCAACAACCGCGAAGACTCCGGCGAGACGCTCCTGGCCGGCCTCCTCGCCTCGGCGTGCCAGCCGGTGCTCATGCCGCTCGTGAAGACGAACCCCGCCGGCCACCAGTACGCCGACGGCGGGTTGCGGGAGTACGCCCCCCTGGCGGCCGTCTTTGGCGCTGCCGCGCGCCCCGGCGGGCCGCGCGTCGATCGCATCCTGGCCATCTCGCACGGCCCCGAGGAGATCGGGCCGGGCGCGGCGCACTACGGCACGGTCGTCTCGATCCTCGCGCGCACCATCGCGATCCTCACCGGCGACGTCGCCTCCAACGACGTGCGCACGGCGCGCCTCATCAACGCCCTGCTCAAGCTGCGCGAACGCCTCGATCCCGCCCTCTTCCAGGCCGCGCTCGCGGAGATGGACCCCTCCACCCGGGCAGAGACGGAGCGCCACCTCGCCAAGCGCAACATCCCGCTCTTCCACATCCTCCCCGCCGCCGAGCTCCCCATGGATCCACTCGAGTTCGACCCCAAGGCGATGCGCGCGGCGATCGAGCAAGGCGCGGTCGCGGCGCAGCGCCTCTTCCCCTGAATCCGGCCCGCGCGTGTCGAGCGAGCCCTCCTCCCCTGCCCCCCTTGACGCGATCGAATCGCGCTTGCGCGACCTCCGCGGCGAGGCCTCGCTCCCCCTGGGCGAACGCGCGGCGCACCTGGCCGCGTTCGAGACCGATCTGCTGGCCTGGGCCGCCTCCAGCTCCCGCGCCGCGAACGCGCCCCACGCCACCGCCGGGGACCCGGTGGTGACCGGCACCGCCCGCTGGCGCGATCTTCTGGCCGCGCACGGTCTGGAGGGGGGGCGGGGGGAGGCCCAGGCGCTTCTGGAGGCGCTCGTGGCCGACGCGGCGGCGCGCTGGAGCGCGCGAAACGCGCCGCTGCTGCGGGCGGGCGATCCGGAGGCCTGCTTCGGCGCGCTCTCGCAGGCGAGCGCGATCGACCGGCAGGCGCTCGCCCGCCGCGCGGGCCGCCGGCCGCTGCGGGAGGCGCGCGGGCCGCTCCGCGAGGCGTTCCTCGCCGCGCTCCGCGCCGCGCCCGCGAGCGAGGCGCAGCGCGTCCGCTGGGCCCTCGATCTGGCGGACCGGGCCGACGTGGTCCTCACCGGCATCGACGACGCGGAGCCGGCGGTCGCGCGCGACGAGCTGGATCTCGTCATCGACGATCTCGCGTGGCATCTCGGCGAGGTCGAGACGGCGCGGGGGCGGGGCCGCTCCCGGCTCGCCCGGAAGCTGCGGCGGCTGCGCGCGGAGCGGCAGGAGCGCGAACTGCAGGACGCGCTGGAGGCGCGCTTCGGCACCGCGGCGGTCGCGCGGTTCGAGCGGTTCATCCTCGTGCTCATCGTCCTGGTGCTGGGCATCCTCGCCGTGGAGAGCTTCTTCGCGCCGGGGGAGCGGCTCGCCTTCTGGCTCATGGCCGCGGACAGCGCGGCCTGCCTCGTCTTTCTCTGGGAGTTCTTCTTCAAGCTCGCCCTGGTGCGCGGCCGGCGCTCCTGGTTCCTCCGCCACTTCCTCATCGATCTCATCCCCTCCATCCCGTTCAGCCTCATCCTGCTCCACCCGACCTCGGCCGACACCGTGCGCGCGGGCCGCGCGGCCCGATTCCTGCGCCTGCCGCGGCTCGCGCGCTACGTGCGGCTCCTTCGTCCCGGCATCCGGCTCATCCGCGCGTTCGGCTTCCTCTCCCGCGGCATCGACCGTCTCGAGCGCGGCTACGGGCATCTCCTCAACCGCGACATCCTGGTCACACCCACCCGCGAGGAGCGGGCGCGGGCGCGTGCGGGCGGGCAGTCCGCCGCGCCGCGGCTCCTGCGGCTCCACGGCGCCGCGGACGAGGAGTGGGAGCGGCTCCTGCGCGGGGCGGAGCCGGAGGAGCGCGCCGCCCTGGCCGCGCTCCGCCTGGAGTCGCTCCGCGCGGCGCGGGCGCGCGGGGCGCTGGGTGCCTACGGGGCGGCGGGGCGCCCGGACGCGGAGGAGCGCGAGATCCTCGCCGAGGAGTTGCTGGTTCACCTCGAACGCGTGACGCCGGAGGAGCTGGAGGCGCGGCTGGGAGCCGAGTTCGTCCAGCGCATGGCGCGCGCGGTGCGCCTCTTCGCGCTTCCCCCCATCCGCTGGTTCCCGATCATCCGCCGCTACGTTCCGCGGCTGGGAGGCGATCAGGCGCCGGGCGCGGTCGTCGCGGCGGCCGCGCGCCGCACGGCCGCCGAGCTGCGCCGCCAGCACGGCCGCCTCCTCTGGATCTCCGACCTCTACGGCACCGTCACGCCGGCGCAGTTCGTGGACCGCGTCGGCACGACCCTGGTGAAGGGGTCGTTCCGGCCGGCCTTCCGCCTGAGCCTCTTCGGGACCTTCTTCCTCTTCGTGGAACTCCTCCTGGGCCTCACCGGCATCGCCTTCCTCGTCCACCTCGAGCGCTTCCTCCAGAAGTTTCTCGTGATGCCGCTCATCGTCCTGGGCGCGGTCTGCTTCGCGCTCCTCGGCCTCGGCGTCTGGATGCGCCGGGCCGCGGGGCGGTTCTCCGCCTACTTCCAGCAGGTGGCTCGCGCGCAATTCCTCTCCCTCACCGAGACGGTGAAGGCGCGCGCCCTCGAGCGCGACGCCGCGATCCTCGAACGGCGGGTGCTGGGGCCGGAGGCGCTCCTGCGCGGCGGCGATGAGGAGGGGGGCGCCGCGGCTCGGCGGGAGCGGTTTTGCGGGGAGGTGCGCCGCTGGCTTGCCGCGGGCGGGGAGGGGGGCGGGGAGGGCGGCGCGGAGTTCCCCCTCGACCGCGTGGTCCTGCTCTACCGCGACGGCCTGGACGGCGGCCTGCTGACCGAGGAGGACACGCGCACCACCGGAAAGCTCCTGGGCGATCCCTCCCTCCGCGCCCTGCGCGCCCTCTCGCCACGCTTTACCCCCCGCGACCGGAAGGCGCTGGACCGGCTCGACCTCGAACGGCAGACCTCCCTCTTCCGGGGCCCCTACTTCTGGTTCAGCCTCATCTCCGACTCGGTGGAGCAGGGAGCAGCGCGGTTCATCGCCGACTACAACGAGCGCGCCCTTCCCCTGCTCGCCCTCGCGCGTGCGACGCCGGCGGAGGCCTCCCGCCACGCCGCCTGGCTCGACGGCACGATGCAGGAGGATCCCCTCCCGGAGGCGGCGGCGTGCGCCACGACGCGATTCACGGCGCTCCACTTCCTCGACGACGATCCGCGGCGCGATGCCGCGGTGGAGCGCGACTTCGGGCCGCGCGTGCTGGCGCGGCTGCGGCAGGACCGGCGCCGACTCATCCGGCGGCTCTTCGGAACCTATCCGCTCCACGCGCGCCCTCGCGAGGAGCGCGTGCTCAACCTCCATCGCATCTACGAGACCCGGTTCGCACGGGGCCGCGCATTCTTTCTCCCCTGGTACGTCTTCGCCACGGGCTGCCGCCTCATGGCGAGATTCGTTCGCGGCATCGGGCGCTCGTTCCGCGAGGTGCGCCGTCCCACTCCCCAGGCGCAGCTCGACCGCTCCGCCGAAGCCGACTTCATCGCGGCCGCGCGCAAGATCAACCGGATGCGCGCCCCGGTGGTCGAGGCGAGCATGCTGCAGCGCGCCCTCGCCGACCCCGAGTATCTCGGCGTGCGCCTGCCCGGTGTCGCGGAGGCCGCGCCGGACGGCTGCGACGCCGCGGCGGATCTGCGCTTCCTCGGGACGCGCGCCAACCTCGCACGCGACCTGGAGGAGGCGAAGCGCCGCGCCGAGGCGGACATGGCGCGGCTCGGCCGGCTTCTCGAGCAGGGGCTCTTCGAGCGTTGCGCGCAGGCCGCCGGCCGCCCCGCCGCGGAGATGGGGCGCGAGCATCTGCGCGCCGCGGCCTCCATCTATCTCGCCGACCTCCAGGGCATCCGCAGCCTCCTCTCCGCGCCGCGGGTTCTCGAGGAGGCGTTTCTGGAGGCGCAGCGAAACCCTCCGCCCCCCGCACCCCCCGGATTCCGACCCGCTCTGCGGCGCGCCTTCCGCGCCTACCGCTCACGCCATGGAGTGGAAGACCCGCGCTCGGCCTGGCGTGCCACCGCGCACGACCTCCGGGGCGCCCGCGGCGCCCTCCTGGCCTGGGCACGCCACGGCGACCGCGCCGCCGCGGAGGGCGAGCGGCTCCTGGCGGACCTGCTGCGCCGGCCGGAGCGCATCTCGGAAACCCTCGTCACCCTCCGCACCGTCCAGACCCTCGCGCTCCTCGACGTGCTCGTCTACCGCGAGCAGATCTACCGCCTAGGCGGCTACGCCGCCGACGGCGACCTCCCTGGCGCGCTTCTCACGCTCTGACGTAGGGCCGGCCAGCCTTGCGGCTCGGGTAGGATGGCCGCGTGAGCAAGACCGTCGTCTTGGGGGTGACCGGCTCCATCGCGGCCTATCGCGCCGCAGAGCTCTGTTCGTCGCTGCGGAAGGAGGGGATCGACTGTCGCGTCGTGATGACGCGCTGGGCGCAGCAGTTCGTCGGGCCCCTCACGTTCACCACGCTCACGCAGCACCCGGTCATCACCGACGACAACCTGGGCGACTACGCCGACCGTCCCGAGCATCTCGCGCTGGCGGATGTGGCCGATCTCTTCGT
This sequence comes from Planctomycetaceae bacterium, assembly GCA_052388375.1. Lineage (GTDB taxonomy): Bacteria > Planctomycetota > PLA2 > PLA2 > PLA2 > JBQTIG01. The sequence continues at coordinate 76,067 of JBQTIG010000056.1, forward strand.
GATCGCGCCCGCCACCGCGAACTGTCTTGGGAAGATGGCGCGCGGCATCGCCGACGACGTCGTGGGCACCACCTATCTGTCGGTGACCTGTCCCGTGCTCATCGCGCCCGCCATGAACGTGCGCATGTGGGAGCATCCGGCGGTCCAGGAGAACCTCGCGATCCTGAAGGGGCGCGGGGACCGGATCCTCGAACCGGATGAGGGGTTCCTGGCCTGCGGCGACACCGGGAAGGGTCGGCTCGCCTCGCCCGCGGCGATCCTCGAGGCGATCCGCGCCGCCCTGGGCTAGGAGCGGCCGGTGCGCGTCCTCGTCACCGCCGGCCCGACGCGCGAGCCGATCGACCCGGTGCGGTATCTCTCCAACCGCTCAACCGGCGCGATGGGATTCGCGTTGGCGCGCGAAGCGCTGCGACGCGGACACGCGGTTTCCCTGGTCCTCGGCCCCGTCGCGGGCGCGGCCCCCCAGGGCGCCGATGTGACCGCGGTCGAAACCGCCCGGGAGATGCTTGCGGCCGCGCTTGCGGAGCTGCCCCGCTGCGACGCGATTGTCTGCGCCGCGGCGGTGTCGGATGTCCGCCCTGCCGAGGCGAGTGTCCGCAAGATCAAGCGGGGCGCTCTCCGGCGGATCGACCTGGTCGAGAACCCCGACGTCGCCCAGGAACTGGGCGCACGGCGCGGCAAGCGTCCCGTGGCCATCTTCGCCCTCGAAACCGGGGAGGGCGAGACGGAGGCGCGCGCCAAGTTGGTCCGCAAGAACGCGGACCTCTGCGTGCTCAACGGCCCGGAGGCCATCGGCGCCGCGCGGGCGCGATTCCGCCTCCTCCCCCGGACGGGCGGCGTGCGGGACCTCGGAACGATCGACAAGGCCTCCCTCGCCGCCGCCCTCTTCGACGCGTTGGGCATCTAGGGCGGGCGGCTGCGCAGGGTTCCCCCCACGCCTGGGTGCGGCGGCCGTGACGCACCCACGCGCCGGACGTCCTGGACCCCGGAGGGGTTACGCCCTCTCAAGCGTTGCCGCGCACATCCGAGTAGGGGTCGCGGAGCTTGACCGGCGACACGGGCTTCCGCGTGCGCAGGTTGAGCGCCTCCACGAACACCGAGAACCCCATCGCGAAGTAGATGTACCCCTTCGGGATGTGATGGTGGAGCCCCTCGACGACGAGCGTGAATCCGATGAGAAGCAGGAAGGAGAGGGCGAGCATCTTGACGGTGGGGTGGCGGTCCACGAAGCGGCCGATCCGGCCCGCCATGGCGATCATCACCGCGGCCGAGACGAGGATGGCGCTCACCATGATGCTGATCCGGTCGACCATCCCCACGGCCGTGATGACGGAGTCGAGGGAGAAGACCAGGTCGAGGAGGAAGACCTGCAACAGCACCCCCGAAAGGGAGGGCGCGATGCGGGCGGCGGCATGGCCCTCCTCGCCCTCGAGGCGCAGGTGGATCTCGCGCGTGCTCTTCGCGAGGAGGAAGAGCCCACCCAGGAACAGGATGAGGTCGCGTCCCGACGCCTGGAACTCCGCGATCGCGAAGAGCGGATCCGTGAGCCCGATGACCCAGGAGAGCGACAGAAGGAGCAGGATGCGCGAAACAACCGCGACGCCGAGGCCGAAGTTGCGCGCCTTCGGCCGCTGCGCCTCCGGCAGCTTGCCGGCGAGGATCGAGATGAAGATGACGTTGTCCACCCCAAGCACGAGCTCGAGGGTGGTGAGGGTCAGGAACGCGATCCAGCCTTCGGGTTGGGAGATCCAGTCCAAGGCGTCACCTCCTGGCAAGTCGATTGAGAAAAGGGGGGCGGGGGAGGCGCTCCGCGGCCCCCGCCCCCCTGTTGCGCTTCACGGGGCGGCGAGGGCTCGGGTATCGTCCCCGGAGAGCCCGCTCACTTCCCCAGGTCGATGCGGCGCTTCTCCTCGATGAAGTTCACGAGCAGATGGAACATGGAGTAGCTCTTCGAGATCGGCGTGGTGTCGTTGACGTTCTCGAAGAACTTCTTTTCGTCCAGCTTGCGGATCTCCTCCATGGTGAGCCCCAGATTGTCCAGGGCGAAGACCCGCCTGCGTTGCGGGTTCGACTCCCGCGCAAAGCCCTCCTTCTGCAGGTAGAAGTGGCTCGTGGAGTGGAGCACCTTTCCGAGGCCGGCCGGGAAGACCACCATCATGGCGGAACGCTCGTAGCGCAGGAGCATCTCCAGGCTGTCGACCAGCACCTCGGCGCGCACGGGATCGGGCAGCTCGAGGGGGAAGGCGATGATCTCGAGCCACCAGCGCAGTTCTACCCCCTCGCGGAACACCTCGCGCAGCACGGGATGGCCCGGGCACGCCTCCTCCACGATGACCACGTCGTTGCTCGTGGACCGCTTGCCGTATTTCTCCACGACCCCCGGGAAGGTGCGGTGCACCGCGTTGACCAGCGACCAGTCCGTCGTCGCCATATAGCCGCCGGTCACCACGAACCACTGGAGATACTCCGCGGTCTCGGAGTCGACGCTGCCCTCGCAGTTGACCAGCACCACCTGCTTGGGGTTGAGCCCGTAGCCCTTCACCTCCTGCGCGCGGACCGCCGCCTGCGGGATGTCGAGATCCTCGAGAACCTTCTCGACGCGGTCCCAGCGGCCCAGGATGGTCACGATGTCGGTCTTGCGCAGGATCTCGAGCATGTCGCGGCGCACGTGATAGCCGGTCTCCTCGAGCTGCTTGGCCTGATCCTCGGGGTGGATGAGATCGAACTTGTCCTTCTCCGCCGCCCAGTAGGTCTCGTACTGCGCTCGCGTGGTGAGCTTTTTCTGCGTCATGTACTGGAGGTTCTTGCGGGCGGCGAGGCGCACCACCGGGTGGCGGTCGTCGAACTTGGAGGTGAGGACCGGAATCGACGCCTTGTCGTAGACGCGGAAAAGCCCCTCCAGCGCGGCGGCTTCGATCCTCCAGTCGCGCGAACTGCTCAACTCCACGAGTGCGGGAAACGCCTCCATCCCCCCCACCCAACCGGCGGCGACGCAGGCGGCCGCGCGCACCTGCCAGTCCCCCTTGCCGGCCCCGCCCCCCTTGGCCAGATCGACGAGGAGCGGTGCGTTCGGCCTGTCGCGCCTCCGGAGCGCTTCGCGGACGCCTTCGGCCGCGACTTCGGGCCGTGGATGCCGCAGGAGCAGCGCCAGCGCCGTCGAGCGCCCCTCGCCGGGGAGCGCCGCGATCGCGGCGGCGGCGGCGCGGCGCACGCGCTCGTCCTTGGAGTCGAGGAGGGGCGTGAGCGCATCGAGGTCGCTCTCGGCGCCGCCCAGCGCGATGAGCTTGGCCGCCCACGCCTGCACGAGGGGGTCCTGAGCCCCGAGATGCGCGCGCGCCGCGGCGGCGCAACGCTTCACGCCCCCCTCCACCGCGACCTGGAGGAGCGATGCGGGGCTCTTGCAGACCGGCAGCCGCGCCTCGAGCGCCGCGCCGAACGCCTCGGCGTTGCTCTCCATCCCGCTCCGGCCGATGCGCCGCAGGATGTAGGGCTCGGGGGCGCCGTCCGCGAAATCGAGGACGGCGGCCCGTGCGACCTCGGTGTCGATGCGCGCCAGCGCCTGCGCCGCGCGCAGGCTCACCAGGTCCTTCTTGTCCTGGAGCGCCTTGAGGAGCGTCTTCTCCCCCGCGCGCAGCCGCCCCAAGGCCAGCGCCGCCTCGGCGCGATGGAGGGGGTCCCCCGCCCCCAGGAGCTTTTCCAGCACCTGGATCGCCCCTTCGGTGCCGAGAATGCCGAGAGCCTGGATCGGGGCGATCCGCTCTTCCTTGGTGTAGTGGAAGACGCTCTTGGCGAGTCGTCGCGCCGCCTCATCGGCGGCGTGCTCCGCCAGCATCCGTGCCGCCAGGGTCCGCACCGCCAGCACCTCGCCGCCGATCGAGAGCTCGAGCAGCGCATCGCGTCCCGGCTTGAAGTCCACCGGCCCCAGCGCGCGGATGGCCGCCATCTGGACCCCCCAATCGCGATCGCGCAGGAGGGGCAGGAGCCGCTTGGCGGTGGTGGCGTTGGCCCCCTTGGCCAGGAGGTCGATTCCCTTCTCGCGCTCCTCCGGCTGGATCGAGGCGAGGAGCTGGGCGATGCGCGCATCGTCTTCGGCCGCGAGGCCCGGCAGGGCGAGGACGATGGCGCACAGAAGGAGGATCAGCCGGCGAGGCAAGGGGGAGTATTGTAGGGGGCGTGCGCGGGCGACCGGGCGGATCTTCGCCAGCCGGCCCGACCTCCCGCGGACCCCTCGCCGGGGTCGCCGCGCGCCCCACGGGCGGCCGCGACGCGCGGGGCGGTCGTGGCAGCGGGAGGCCCCTCCCCGCTTCCCGCAGGCCCCGGCAAGCCGGGGGTGCCTCCAGGCGCTTCTGCCTATTGTGGAATTACTGCGCAAGGCATACCATGGGAGGGCCTACGGAGGGTTTCGATGCGGATGTTCCTGCCGATCAAGGGGCCGGGCGGACGGCTCTTGACGCCGAGGGAAAAGGTCGCCCTTTTCGTCCTCGCGCTCACTCTCATCCTGTCGCTGGTCACGCTCTTCGCAGGCCCGCGCGCGTTTCTCGCGGGTACGGCGCGCAACCCCGTGCTCGCCTTCGTCTCGGTCCCGAGCCGCATCCTCGGCGGCGGCGTCCTCGCGCTCTACGCCCTGGTCCTGCTCTGGTCCTCGCTCATCTACTGGAAGGGGGAGCGCGCGGCTCGACTCGATCCGGTTTCCGGCCGCGTGCTCGCGGCGATCGGCGCCGTGCTCGGCATCAGCGGCGCGCTTGGAATCGCGCGGCTCGAGACTGCCGGCAATGTGGGCATCGCCGTGGGCAGCGCGCTGCACAATACCCTGGGGAGTTCTCTCGGTCTCACGGTCCTGTTCCTTCTCGTGCTGCTCGGGATGAGTCTCGCGGCCCAGGGGTACTGGGGCGCGCTGCGCAGCGCGACCGCCATGGCGGCCGCCGCTCCCGCCGCCCCTGCCGCGGTCCCGAGTCTCCGCCGCAACGAGGCGCTCTGGGGCGCGGCCGGCGGGCGGCGTTCCACCGAGCAGGAACTTCCCGATGATGGCGATCCCTCCCCGGAGGACCGCACGCTCGCGGTCACCCAGGGGCTGGAGGAGATCGAGCGTTCCCAAGGTGTCACGATCCTGGAAGTGGAGCGCGAGACGCCGCGTTCCCTGGGCGAAGAGGTGGCGGAGGCTCCGCCCCCCCCGCCGGGCTGCGAAGAGGACGAGGTGCAGGAGGGGCTCAGGCGGGTCGCGGCATCGCTGGCGCAGCCCGCCGATACCCTTCCGGAAGCCGCCGACCCGGCGCCCCCGGGATGCGCTGCACCCGACGCGGAAGCGGTCGCGGAAACGCCGGGAGACCCCTACGCCCGGCCGGGACTGCTGGACCGCCTCCCGCAACACGGGGAGGAGCAGGCGCCCCCCGCCGACGCGGAACCGCGACCCTTCTCCAATTTCGACTGGCGCGGCCAGCCTTTGGAATGAGCGGCCGGGCCGGATAGATTAGGCGCAGCGGCGTTTCGTATCCCGCGCCGCGGGGCCGCTCGCGTTGAATCTTCCCAACCGCATCACCATCGGCCGCTTCCTGCTGGCCATCGTGCTCTTCCTGGTCCTGGAGCTGGTCTGCCGCGGGCGGGAAGGCTTCCCCTGGTACGCGGCCTTCGTGCTCTACATGGTGACGGTCACGAGCGACGGCTTGGACGGCTACCTCGCGCGCTCCCGGAACCAGATCACGGCCTTCGGCCGGATCGCCGATCCCTTCGCCGACAAGGTCGTGATCTCCGGCGTCCTCATCCTGGCGCAGGATCTTCCCGCCACAGCTTGGGCCGTGCCCGCCTGGCTCGTGCTCCTGGTCATCGCGCGAGAGTTCCTCGTCTCGGGGCTGCGCGGCTACCTGGAGGGACGCGGAACCGACTTCGCGGCCCGGTGGGAAGGCAAGACGAAGCTCGTCGTTCAGGCGATCTTCTGCGGCGCCCTGCTCTTCTTCCCCGGCTCGCGGTTCGAGTGGGTGCGGTTCGGCCTCGAACTCTGGCTTTGGGTCACGGCCGCCGTGACGGTCTGGAGCGCGGTTTCCTATGTGCGCCGGGCCAGCGAGCTGCTCCGCGGCGGGGCCGACGTCTGACCCCGCTTGTCCCCGCGCGGCTCCACCCGTAGGATTGCGGCCTTCCATGGCCCGATCCAAGCGCGCGAAGGAGGGAGGCGGCGACCGCCCCCCCCCGCCCCCCCGGATGTCCGGCATGGGGCTGGGGGCGACCGCCCTGCTCTCCGCCGTCGGCGCCGCAATCGTGGCCTTCCTGGCGATCCTCGCGGCGACCGGTTCCTCCTCCTCGGTGGAACGGCACGCCGACAATCTCGGAGCCGCCCTCACCGCGGTGCTCACCACCCCCGACCCGATGGCCTGGTCGCAGGACTACGCCACCTTCGAATACCTGTCGGCCTGGGTGAAGCGCCACTACGACGAGGCGGGCGTGAAGGACTACCCCGCCTTTCCCGCCGAGGCCTACAAGAGGCAGCAGGGCAAGGACCACGAGCAGCGGCAGCGCAACCTGAAGCGGCTCCAGGAGACCGTGGACCGCGCGATGGGGCTGGTCCAGGGCGGAACCCTCCGCGGACTGCAGATCCAGTTCGAGCGCGGCACGAACCTCCGCACGGTGACGGCGGGAGAAGGGCTGCCGGCCGGCGCCGAGTTCAAGGCGCAGCGCCAGCTGGGCGGCGACGTGGGGATGGCGGTCTACCAGATGCAAAGCCTGCCCGGCGGGGCGCGCATCTACCGCCGGGAGTACAAGGCGTCGGACGGGCGGAAGGTCGGGGACGCCTACGTCATCCTGTCGGAGGAGCTCATCCGCAAGTCCGGCGGCGCGGGGATGTGGATCTTCCTGGGTCCGCTCCTGGTGGGTGCCGTGGCTGGCGTCGGCATCCTGGGCGCGAACCGCGCCGCCACCGGGATCCGCGCGCTCGCCCGCGATCTGGAGGCGATCGGCCGCGGCCGCCTCGACCTACGGGTGAGCACCTCCGCCGGGGGCGAGGTGGGCTACGCCCAGCGCACGGCCGAACGCATGGCGAAAAACCTCCAGCTCATCCAGACCACCGGCTCCGGCGACCTGGACGAGGCGGTGACCAAGGAGCTGGACATGGCGGGCCAGATCCACGCCAGCCTGCGCCCCCAGGATCCCCCGCGCCTGCCCGGCTACGAGTTGGAGACGCTCTTCAAGGCGGGGCGCGACATCGGCGGCGACTATTTCGACTACGTCGAGCTGGAGGGAGGGCGGTTCGCGATCCTCCTGGCCGACTGCGCCGAGAGCATGCGCGGCGTGCCCGCCGCGATGGTCATGGCGATGACGCGCGCCTATCTCAAGACGACGATCGCCGGCGACTCGTCGCCCGCGGACTGGCTCAAGGCGGCGAACCGGCGCCTCTCGCGCGACCTCAAGGCGGGCATGGCGGTCACCGCGCTCATCTGCGTGCTCGAGCCCGCCACCGGCGAGGTGGTCGCGGTGAGCGCGGGGCACCGGCCCATGGTGCTCTGGCGTCAGGGAAAGACCGCGACGATCAACCCCAACGGGATCGCTCTCGGTCTCGACATCGGCCCGGTGTTCGAGAAGACGCTGGAGGAGAAACGGCTCACGCTCCAGAAGAACGACCGCCTCGTCCTCTACACCGACGGCGTCCTCTCCGCCAAGAACGACGGCGGCGAGATGTACGGCGAGGACCGCTTCCTGGAGTCGGTGCGCAGGCAGGGCGGCATGAACAGCGCCGCGTTCGTCAACTTCGCCGCGGGCGGCGTGGACGCCTGGTGCGGCGGAGCCGGCCAGGACGACGACATCACCATCTGCACGCTGAAGCGAAGCAAGTGACCGACGACGCGGCGGAAGGGGGGCGGGGGCTGCGCGCGTTCCAGGAGCGGATCGAGCGCATCTACCTCGAGCGCGACCGCGCGCGCGGGTGGGAACGCACCTTCGCCTGGTTCATCGAGGAGGTGGGCGAACTGGCGCGGGCTCTGCACCGCGGGAACGACGAGGCGCTCGAGGAGGAGTTGATCGACGTGGCCGCCTGGCTGGTCACCCTCGCCTCCCTGCGCGGCGTCGATCTGGAGCGCGCGGCCCGCAAGTACGCCGCGGGCTGCCCCCGCTGCCGTTCCACCCCCTGCGCCTGCCCGCCCGCCTGAGCGTCGGACGCGCGCCGGCGCGGAACCCGCCGGGGGAGCCGCCGTCCCCTCCCCCTCACCCCTTCTTGCGTGCGGTCACCTCGTAGGAGACCGTCGCGTCGGGGATCACCTCCACCTCGACAGGGTCCGCCACGTACTCCTCCCGCTGGTGGAAGAGGATCGCCTTGCAGCGCCCCTGGCGGATCCCCTCGACGATCGTGATGCCGGTGTCGTCGGTCCAGCGCGCCCACCCGAGCCACTGGCCGCTGTCGTCCTGAAGAGAGAGGCTCACGGCGGCGAGCGGCTTGCCCTCCTCGTCCTTCACGGTGAATCGGACCTTGCCGGTGGGGAGGATCTGGAGGTCGGTCTCCACCACCTCGGAGCCGCGCACCGTGGCCGGCGCGACGCCGGAGCCGCGGCGCCCGAGATTCACGGTGAGCAGATAGCGTCCCGGCCCGACCCCTTCGAAGATGTAGCGCCCCGACGCGTCGGTCTGGTCCTGCATCTGCGAGAGGCTCTCCTCGGGGCCGCCGCTCTCCCCGGGGTCGAGAAACCGGCGCATCTGCACCGGGACGAACCGAGCGGGCCGCCCTTCGGGGTCCTTCACCAGTCCGCGCAACGAAGCGCCGCCGTCGAGATCCAGCTCGATGCGACGCGGCGCGACGTTCTCCTCCACGACGACATCGCGGGCGATCCCCGGAGCGTGCCCGGCGGCGCGCACCATGACGACGTAGGTGCCGGGCGCCACGGACCGCTCGAACTCGCCGTCGGGCGAGCGCATCTCGCCCTGCCAGCTCGTGGGAGGCTGGACGCGGCGGCTGCCCCGGGCGGCGGGCTGCGGCAGGATGAGCAGCGTGAACCGGTCGAGGGGGCGGCGGGTGAGTAGGCTTCGCACGCGTCCGCGGATCGTCTGCATGGCCGCAAGACGCATCTCGACGTTCTCGGTCCCCCCCGGGATCCCCTGGAGCGGCGGCGGGCTCCCGTAGGCGGTATAGGCGCTGAGGTTGTAGCTGCCCTCCTTGAGCCCGCCCAGGTGAAACCGTCCCAGCCCGTCGGTGACGACATGGCGCCAGCTCTGCTCCTTCGCGTTGAGCGGCCCTTGCGCCTGGATGTTGGCGAAGGGGACGGGTTCCCCTCCCGCGGTGAGCAGGGTGCCGGTGATGCGCGAGCCTGCAAAGCTGATCTGCACGCCGGTCACGCGCTGCCCCTCGACGCCGTCCACCTGCACGCCGGACCAGCCCAGCGTGGCCGACATGGCCGCGAGCCACTGCTGTCTGCCGGGCATGGCCGCGTCCACGACGAAGCGGCCCCCCGCGTCGCTGTAGGTCGCGGTCGCCTCTTGCCAGATGTACTGATAGACGAACTGGTAAGTCGCCTTCTCGCCCCCCCAGGCCTGCCCGGGGTAGAGCCGCACCTGCACGTCGGGCAAGGGACGGTCCTGGCCGTCGCGCACATCCCCCTCGATGCGAAATCCCGCCGGGAGCTCGAGCAGCACATCGCCCGGGGGCGCGCCGTCGGCCGGCACGTCCAGGGGCTTGCTCTCGCCGGGCGCGAAGCGCGGGTGGAACGCCACGAACGCGACCTGGCCGGGGTGGACGTCGTCGAAGAGCGCGCTGCCGTCGGCGCCCGCGACGCGCGGCGGGCCCCCCATGCCCGGCCGCGCGCCGGACCCTTCGTACCCCGGCGCGACCGTCACGCGATGCAGGTAGACGCGCGCCCCGGCCGCGGGCGAACCGTCCCTCCCGCGCACGGTGACGCGAAGCGTGCGCGCCGGCGTGAGGGCGAAGTCGAGGACCGGCGATCCATCGCTCTGGCTCCCCAACGAGAGGAACCCTTCGGCCCGGGCATGGAAGACCGCGTTGGCGGCGATTTCGACGTGGTCGAGCCGGTAGCGCCCCTCCGCGTCCGAGAGCGCGGTGCGATGGTAGGGCTCGAGCCCCTCCGCGACGACCGCGCCGGCGAGAGGTCGCCCGGTCCCGGCGTGCGTCACGGTGCCGGTGAGCGCGTCGCCCCGCAGCAGCGCGAAATCGACGGTCGCATCCTCGCCGGGGCGCAGGATGAGATTGCTGCGCTCGCCCCGGCGAAAGCCCTCCGCGACGGCCAACAGCTGGTCCCCCTGCCAGAGGTTGCGCGTGGGAGGCAGGAGGGCGAAGGTGTAGCGCCCTTCGGCGTCGGTGGTGGTCTCCGGGGCATAAGGCCCGGAGAGAAAGATCACCCGGGCGCCGGACAGCGCCTCCCCGTTCTCCGCCGAGTTCACGGTGCCGCGGAGCGCCGCCCCTGGGGCGAGCACGAGATCGATCCATCCCCCGGGGAAGAGGTTTTCCGCGATGGCGATCCCCATCCCCTCCTTCACCGCGACCACCGAGTGGACGACGTGGGAAAGCGGCCCCAGCACGAAGGTGCCGTCCGCCTCCGACCGAACTCGCGCCGCACGCCGATGCTCGTGGGGCCGAACGGAGGTCTCCTTCAGGAACGCGGCCACCACCGCGTCCCCCACAGGCCGGTCTTTGTCGTCGGTCACCCTTCCCCGGATGCAGAGTTCGCGCGGAAGGGTCTTGTCGCCATAGGCGATGACCTCCTGGGCCGGCCCGCCTCCAGGATCCTGCGGTCCCACGACCGGCGTCGCCGGGTCATCCGGTCCGATCGGGGGTACCTCCTCGCGGGGGTCCTCGGCATCCGTGCGATGGGGGACCCGGTCGGGGGCCAGCGCTCGGCTCAAAAGGAGACTGGCCAGGAGCGCCAGGACGCCCGCGCCGGCGAGCAGGGGAAGTGCGCGGAGGCGGCGTCTCCCCGCCTGGGGGGAGAGAGATCCGCGATTTCTTGCCAATGCAGCCGGATGGTAACCGGGAGCGGGATCCCCGGTTTTTCAAAAAAAGAATACCGGGCGGGGTTGCATACCTAGCGGCCTAGAGTATTCGTTTCAGTGCAAACAACATCGATGCCCCCTTGCTCCTGAGGTGACGCCTCGCGGCAGACCGAAACGGAGCCAACCCAGAATCCCGATGCCTTGGGCCGCAGGGTACCCCCCCTGCGGCCCGCCTATTTTCCCCCCCCGCGTGCGCCCCCCTCGCGCGCCGCATCGCGGAGTTTCCCCTCGTCACGGCCCTGCGTTTGCCGCCCCCGGTGGTGTGGGCGGCCCCCCCCCGCCCC
>JBQTIG010000057.1:0-30766 GCA_052388375.1 Planctomycetaceae bacterium
GAATCGGCCACGAGTCGGCCGAACCAGCGTCGTGCTGCTCGGCAAGAGCCACGTTCGACCGTTCCGGCCACTCGTTCTGGGCCAGGACGCGACGTCGAGATCCAGGAGCGAGGAGGAAGCTGTGGCCAAGGGCCACTGCGGCGACGAGCGACGCAGAGATCGACGTCGCGGACGGCCCAGAACCGCGAGCCTCTTGAATAACTCGGGTCAGGGCAGCGCACGCAGCGACCAGCGCCCGCGGCGCGCCAATTCGCCGGCCGCGGGAATCGCCGAGAGACGCTCCACTTCGGCGGTCAGCGCAGCCCGCGCCTCCGCAAGCTCTTGGCCCTCGAACGCGGCAAGACGGAACCGGGCCACGAGCCAGGGGAGGCTTCCCACCGGGGACTCCTCCCGAAGGTGCAGCCAGTTGCCCGCCGCCTCGGAGGCCTTCCCCGCCTCGGCGAGGGAGTCGGCGGAATCCATGACGAGAAGGACCGAGGTGCCGGCGAGGCGGAACACGGAGGCGTAGGTCTCGAGCGCCTCCGCGTGCCGCCCCGCCTCGGTCTGGTTGCGGCCGCGACGGTGGAGCAGCGCGGGCAGCGATTCCGGCCCCTGCGGCCGCTGGACCATGCGGATGAGCGCGTTGAGGTGGCGATCGAAGTCGGCCGGCCGCATCGCGGCGTCCGCGATCATGGCGAGCCGCTCCAGCGTGTCCTCGAACCCGCGCTGCCGCACCAGCATCGCCTCGGCGTCGGCGTAGACGCTCCGATACTCCGGCGTGGCCGCGTGCCACCCTCCGCGGGCAAGAGCGAAGGCCGCTTCGATACGGGTGGAGCGCGCCTCGTCGGTAAGCAGCGCCACGAACGCCGGGGCGTCCTCCGGCATCGGGGAGCGCGCGAGGACGATGCAGGCCTGCTGGCGGATCTCCAGATCCGGGTCGGCCAGAAGGCGGCGGAGCGCCGCGCGGGCTGCCGTCTCCTGCAGGCGCCCGCCGAGGTTACGGATCGCGGTGATCCGGAAGAAATTCCGGCTCTCCCGCCGTTCGGCGGCCTGCGCGAGCGCCTCCGTCGCCACCGCACCGCCCCGGCGCAGGTCCACCATGAGCCCCACGTCCTCGACGATGCGGCGCGGAGCCGGCCTCCACCAGGTCTCCTTCCACTCCCGCGCCCAGGCGGGGGACTGGTCGGTGTGGCAGACGCCGCAAGCGTTCGGGGCCTGGGCCGCTCCGAACCGCTCCGTCAATTCGGGCTCCGGGTTCCCGATGAGGTGGTCGCGCGCGGTGTGCAATACGCCGCTGAGGAACTTCGGCATGTGGCAGTCGACGCAGCGGACCTCCTGGTGTCGGGTGTGCTCGCGCGAAGCGGTGGTGTACTGCGGCTCGTCGTGGCACTGCGTGCACTGCGCGTCCTCGCTCTCCTCCCATTTCATCGACCAGCGCTTCCCTCCGTGCATGCGGTGGCAGGAGAGGCAGCTCATGTTTCCCTTGAGGTAGCAGGCGCTCTGCGACTGCACCGTGCCCTCGTAGGCGAGCCCGTTGATCCGCCCGTCGGCGAAGAACTGCGAGCCGTCGAAGTTCATCGAGACGGCGATGTCGTGGAAGGAGACGGTGGGGTCCTCGTCGATGCCGTGGCGCCAGAGATGCAGGTAGTGGCAGCGCCCGCAGGAGTCCATCACGCCGCGCGCGTCGAGATCGCGGCGCGGGTTGAGCAGGCGGTGCGGGCGCTCGTAGACCGCCTCGGCGCCGCGCTCCTCGCGGTGCCAGGCGACGTGGAGCGATCCCGGCCCGTGGCAGGATTCGCACGCCACCGCCCCCTCGAGCATGCGGCTCGCATAGGTGCCCTCCGCCTCGTTGTAGCCGACGTCGTAGTCGGTCGCGTGGCATTGGCCGCAGCCGTTGTTGAAGACGATGGTCCGGGTGTCGTCGGTCTCGGAGGGGGCGACGTTTCCGGCGATGTCGGCGAGCACCTGATGGGTCTGGTCCCACTCCTTGCGCTCGATGCTCCAGCAGATCGGCAGGACGCGCCACTCGCCGCGCGCGTCGGTGTAGAGATAGGCCTGCTCGAACGCGCGCCCGACCACCCGGGTCACGAGGTGGTCCCCGGACGGACGGCCGTCCTTGCCCGCCACGCGCACGTAGTAGCGCCCCTCCCGCATGTAGGGGGTGGCCGTGAAGTACTTCGCGTCCACCGTCGCGCCGTCGAACCGGCCCGAAACGCTCTCCGGCCCCGCATCGCGCAAGGAGTAGGCGTGAGCCGTCTCGAGCCAGGTGGCGTGCCGGTCCTCATGGCAGCTCTTGCAGGTCTCCGAGCCGACGAAGCCGGCCTTGCCCGAGGGCGGGGGAGGGGGCGGGGAGGGGGCGGGGTCGCTCTCTCGCTTCCGCCCCAAGAGGAAGGCGACGACGAGCAGCGCGGCGAGGAGGGCGACCGGTCCGATCACGCGCACGCGGAAGATCGTACCCTCGGCCCGCAGACCTCGTGCGGCGAGCGCCGATCCGGGAATCCGCATGCGGGACCCGGAGCGGTTACCCTCCCCGGGTGCGGCTGGCGCTTCTGACCCACGAGCTTCCTGGAACCGGGGGCGTGCTCCGCCACCGTCCGGAGGACTTCGAGGTCGAGGAGCTCCCGCTCTACGCGCCCTCGGGGGAAGGGGAGCACCTCTATGTCCGCGTTTCGAAGCGCGGCGTCTCCACCTTCGAGGCGGTGCGGCGGATCGCCAAGGCGCTCGACATTCCGGAGCACGCCGTCGCCTACGCGGGGCTGAAGGACGCCCGGGCCGTCACGACGCAATGGATGAGCTTCGAGCGGGTTTCGGAGGAGCGGATCCTCGCCCTGAAGATCCCCGACGTCACCTGCGACGGCCTCGCCCGCCACACCAACAAGCTGAAGCTGGGGCATCTGCGCGGCAACCGGTTCCGCATCGTCGTGCGGGGCGCCTCCCCCGCCCCCCTCCCCCGCGTCCGCGCGGTGCTGGACGAGCTCCAGCGGCGGGGCGTTCCCAACTTCTTCGGCGGCCAGCGGTTCGGGGCGCGGGAGAACAGCCACCTCTGCGGGGAGGCGCTCGTGCGGCGGGATCACGCCGGGTTCGTGCGCCACCTGCTGGGCGGCCCGTCGGATCTGGAGGGCGACCCCCGGCTGCGGGAGGCGCGGCGCCTCTTCGACGCGGGGTTGCTGCAGGAGGCGTTCGACACGATGCCGATCCGCTGCCGCACCGAGAAGAAGGCGCTCCACGCCCTCCTGCGGTTCCGCGATCCGGAGCGCGCCTACTTCGCCATTCCCAAGCGGATGCGCCAGATGTTCGCCTCGGCGTTCCAGTCGCATCTCTTCAACAAGATCGTGGAGCGTCGCCTCCCCGACCTGGATCGCCTGCGCGAGGGGGATCTCGCCTTTCTGCACCGAAACGGCGCGGTGTTTCTCGTCACGGACGCGGCGAAGGAGCAGCCGCGCTGCGACGCCCAGGAGATCTCCCCGTCGGGGCCGATGTACGGCACCCAGACGCGGCTGGCGGAAGGGGAGCCGGGTGTCGTGGAGCGGGAGGTGCTCGCCTCCACCGGGCTCCGCGACGCGGATTTCGAGGTGGGCGGGGGGCTGCGGCTCAAGGGGATGCGGCGGGCGCTGCGGGTGCCGCTGGCGGAGGTCGCCCTGGAGGAGGCGGGGGACTGCGCCTACCGGGTCGGGTTCACCCTCCCGAGCGGGAGCTTCGCCACCGTCGTGATGGCCGAGCTCATGAAGACCGAGCTGCCCGGCGAGGTCGAAACGGTCCTCGAAAGCGCCTAGACTGTCCGGGTGCGGGTCATCGCCTTCTTCAACCACAAGGGGGGCGTCGGGAAGACGACCACCGTCGCCAACCTCGCGGCGGCCCTGGCGCGCTCCGGGAGGCGCGTCCTCGCCATCGACACCGACCCGCAGGCGTGCCTCACGGTGCATCTCGGCATCGATCTCGCCGATCCTGGCGGCTCGCTCTACGAGGTGCTCACCGACGATCTGCCGATGGTCCAGGCGGTGCGGCCGACTTTGGAGGAGCGCGTCGCGATCGTGCCGAGCCATCTCGATCTGGCCGGCGCGGAGATGGAGCTCGCCTCCATGATCGGCCGCGAGCACGTGCTGCGGCAAGCGCTCGACCGCTACCTCGCCACAGGCCCGGGACTCGACTACGTCATCCTCGACTGCCCGCCCTCCCTCGGGCTGCTGACGCTCAATGCGCTCTGCGCCGCGCGCGAGGTGATCGTGCCGATCCAGACCGAGTACCTGGCGCTGCGCGGCATGGGCAAGCTGCTCGAGGTGGTGCGCCTCATCCAGCGCCGCTCCAACCCCGCCCTGCGCATCACCGGGATCCTCCCGACGCTCTACCGCCAGGGGACGTTGCTCGCCCGCGAGGTGAAAGAGGAGATCGAGAAGCACTTCGGCGGGCAGGTCTTCCGAACCGTGATCCGCACCAACATCCGGTTGGCCGAAGCACCCTCCCACGGGAAGTCGATCCTCGCCTACGCGCCCGATTCGCCCGGCGCGCTGGACTACCTCGATTTCGCGCGGGAGGTCGAGGCGATGGAGGGCGTGCCGACCGCGGCCGCCCCCGCCCCCGGCCTCGCGTGAGCGAGCAGCGGGTCTCCTTTTCGTCGCGCGGGGAGCCGGCGTTGCGCCTCGAGGGTCGGCTGCTCGACGGCGGCGGCGCGCCCCTCGTGGTGAGCCACCCCCACCCGCTCCACGGCGGGACGATGGACCACCCGGTGGTGGAGGCGATCTGGAGGGCGGGGAGCGCGGCGGGGTTTCGCGCGCTGCGCTACAACTTCCGCGGCGTGGGTGGGTCCACCGGGCGGCTCACGCCGAAGTCCCCGCTTCCCCTCGCCGACCTCGGGGGCGCGATCGACTTCCTGGGGAAATCGCCCGTGACCGCTGTGGGGTACAGTTACGGCGCGCGCGTGACCCTGCACGCCCTCGCCGCGGGCGAGCGCCTCGCGCGCGCCTTCCTCGTCGGCCTTCCGACGCGGCTGCCGCACAACGCCTCGGCCATGAGCAACCTCATCCTGGGTCGCCGCCTCGCCGGCGAGCAATACCGGCCGACCCCCGACCTCGATCTACTAGCGTCGACGGCGGCGCCGATCACCATCCTCGCCGGCGAACTCGACCCCCTCTTCGATCCCGACGCCGTACGGGCCCGCGGCTTCGAGCCCCTCCTCCTCCCCGGCGTGAACCACTTCTTCAGCCGCCGCCTCGGCAACCAATCCCCCCTCCCCGCCGACCTGGCCGCCCTCACCGACCGCCTCTATGCTGGCGGGTAGCGTACGCCTCTGGCGGAGCGTTTCGCGCTGGCGGGTAGCGCTCTCCTCGGGCGGAGCGTTTCGCGCTTGTCGCGGAAGCCACGCAAGCGCAACCGCTTGGTCTCGGGCCGGAGGACGAAGGGGCGGCCGCGCCCCAGTCGAGGGAAGAGCGCGGGGAGCTCGATGGAGCGCCTCAGCCGGGGGAGACCGCGTTCGCTCATGCCTTTCCGGAGTTCCAGCGAAGGGCGCGGGCCATCGCCCACCGATCTCGTCCCCCACGCCGGCGACGTGGACGAGCGTGCGCCATGGGAGTATGGCCGCGGAGAGTCGATCGCCTCCACGCGCGAGCGCCGCCCCCGCCTGCCTGGCGGACGAAGGGCACGGATCTCGTCTAGAGTGGTGGGACCATCGTGGACGAACGCACGCATGAAACGATCACGGCGCTACTCCTCCGCGTCGAAGCCGGCGACTCCGACGCCGACGCCAAGCTCTACCGTATCGTCTACGCGGACCTTCACGAGAACGCGGTCCGGTGCATGAGGAGCCAACCCGCTTCCCACACCTTCCACGCCACCGACCTCGTTCACGAGGCCTACCTCAAGCTGTTCGGGTCCACGAAGGGGCGATGGAGCAATCGCCGCCACTTTCTCGCCGTGGCCGCCCAGGCGATGAGGTCGATCCTCATCGACCACGCCCGGGGCCGCAACCGCGCCAAGAGGCGGGCGCCCGGCGAGCGCCTCGCCCTGGACACCCTGGCAGCCGGTTTCGGGGAACGCGAGATCGACCTCCTCGCCCTGGACGAAGCGCTCACGGTGCTCGCGCGCGAGGATCCCCGCGCCGCGCGCGTGGTCGAGCTCAGGCTCTTCGCCGGGCTCGAGGTGGAGGAGGTCGGAAGGGTGCTCGGCATTGCGAAGCGCGCGGTGGAGCGCGATTGGACCTTCGCGCGGCTTCGGTTGCAGCGGATCCTCCGCGAGTAGACCCATGCACCCGCTGCTGAAGGAGATCGTCAACGACGCCCTGGAGCTTCCCGCAGCGAAGCGTCGGGACTTCCTGACCCGGGCGTGTTCCGGCGATGCGGCGCTGCTCCAGGAGGCGGAGGCGATGCTCGAGGAGCACGCCGCCCTCGGCGACTTCCTAGAGCCCATCAAGTTCTCGGAGGGCCTGCTGGTGCGGGCCGTGAACGAGGCGGTGGCGGCGCGCCGTGGCGCAGGGACGGAGGCGGTCGATCTCGTGGGCGCGGTCCTCGACCAGCGCTATCAGCTCGAGGAGCAGATCGGCGCGGGCGCTTCCGGCGCCGTCTACGACGCCACGGACCTGCTGACCGGCGAACACGTCGCGGTGAAGCTGTTCCTGCGCACGCGCCACGACCCGGGCTGGATGCGCCGGGAGGTCTCCGCGCTCCGGCTCCTCGATCTTCCCGGGGTCGTCCGCCTCCTCGACGACGGCGTGCACGAGGGCCTCCCCTACGTCGTGATGCGAAAGGTGGCGGGGGCGCCCTTCCCGGGGCACCCGGCCCCCGTCTCCTGGGAGTCGCTGGCTCCCACGGCCATCGCGCTCTTCGAAACCCTGGCGCGCATTCACGCCCACGGGGTCTTCCACGGCGACCTCAAGCCGGCCAACGTGCTGGTGGATTCCCACGGTGGGCCCACGATCCTGGACCTGGGGGTCTCCTCGGGGCCGGCGCTGGCCGGATCGGCGCGCTCCGGCATCGCCGGCACCCCGGCCTATCTCGCGCCGGAGCAGCTCTTGGGGGGCGCGGCCGACTCCAGGTCCGATCTCTACGCCGCGGGCGTCATGATGTACGAGGCCCTCACATCCCGGAATCCGCACCCGGCGCAGTCTCTGGACGACCTCGTGTCGCTGCGCCTCTCGGGAACGCACACGCCGCTCTCCGAACTCTGCCCGCAAGACCGGCCAGGCCCCTTCGAGCTGCTCGAGAGCCTGCTGGCGCTCGAGCCCGGCGCGCGCCCTGCATCCGCCGCCGAGGTCGCGGCGGCCATCGCGGGGGAGCATCGGCCCATCGAGTTCCTCCAAAACCATCCGCTGCTCTCCTTCGACGGCACCGTGGATGCGCTCGTCGCCGGGATCGCGCGGGGAGGCTGCATCGACCTCCATGGGCCCCCTCGGGCGGGAACGAGCGCCTGTCTCGCGCGGCTGGCCGAGCGCCTCCGTGGGCGTGGGCACCGCGTCAGGCACCTCTCGGGAAGCGCGGAGGAGCAGCCGGACGAGAACGTGGAATTCGTTCTGCTGGATGAGGGAGCGCAGCCGCCGGATGCGCTCCCCCCGGGGGCCGGGGTGGTCCGCGTCACGCGCCGCTCCACCGCGAATTCGATCAGCATCCCTAAAATCCCCGAGGCGAGTCTGCGTGGGCTCTTCGGCGGACCCGACCGGCTGTTCCACTTGCGCGAGGACGCCGCCCGCGAGCTCCACCGCCGCACGCACGGTTGGCCCGGCCGCATCCTCGCCGAATTGGCGGCATGGCTGCGCGCCGGGATCGCGCGGATCCGCGACGGAGCGGTGGTGATCGAGCGCTCCGCCCTCGATCTGCTCTCCAACGGCCTGCGGGTCTGTGCGCCGCCCCCCGCCGTCCGTCGCCGCGCCGGCCCCGGTCCGGGAGGCGAGGGGGCGGCCGACGACGGCGTCGACCGTCGCCTGCTCGGCCTGTTGGAAGTCGCTGCGCCCGGACTTCCCGAGGAGGTCCTGGGGGCGGCCGCGCGGTGCGAGCCGTCGGAGCTGAAGCGACGGCTGCGGCGCCTGATGACGGCCGGGCGCGTGGAGCTGGGCCCCGAGGGGCTGGTCGAGTCGGTGCACGGCACGGGCATTCCCGGCGCATGGACGCGCGAGGAGCTGCGCTCGGCCCACGGGGCCCTCGCTGCTTCCCTCGGCGGCGACGCCCCCGGGCGCGCCCGCCACATCCTCTGCTCCGCCGAGGGCGGGCGGTTGGCGGAGGACGCGCGCGCCGCCTCCCTGCGCCTCATGCGGGAGGGCCGCGTCGGTCGCGCGCGGATCCTGGCGACGGAGGGGCTCGCCGCGGCCCGGCACGAAGGGAGGGCGTCCGAGGAGGTGGGGATCCTGGAGGCGTTGGCGCAGATCGCCGCGGCGGAGGGAACCGAGCGCGCCCTGCAGCTCGCACTCTACGAGATCGGGCGCTGCGACGGCCGCACCGAGCGGCGCGACCGCATCGAGATGCTCACGCGCGTCGCGCTGCTCGCGCTCCGGCGCGACGGCGCCCGCGCGTTGGCCCTGGCGGAGGTGCTGGGCCGGTTCGAGGAGCTCGGCCTGGAACGGCTTCGCCAGGCGGCTCGGGTGATGGCGTCCCGGTGCGGGCGAGGGGACCGGGAGGAGGAGGTCCTCTCGGATCTCGAGGCGTGGGCCGAGGCGGAGGATGGCCCGGGCGCTCGCGGCCTGCTCATGGAAGCCCGGGGGTGGCAGCGCTATCTGGAAGGGCGGTTCGAGGAGGCGATCGAGTGCCAGACCCGCGCGTTCGAGCTGGCGGACAGCCAGCGCACGCGCCTCTCGGCGCTCTTGAATCTCACGGAAGCTTCTCTCGAGTACGGGGACCTCGAGGCGACCCGCCGGCACGGGCGCAACGCCCTGACCCTGGCGGCCACCTGCCGCCACGCGCACTACGAAGCGCGGGCGGAGTACCTGCTGCGCGCCTCCGCCTACCGCGGCGCCGAGGCGCGCGCCGTGGACTTCGAGTTGGTGGACTCCGTCGCCGGTCTCCGGGTTCCCAATCTGGAGGCGCAGATCCTGCTCAACGAAGCCGCGGTGGCCTGGCGCTCCGGCGACGACGGCACGGCGCGCCAGTTGGCGGGGGCCTGCCTCGCCTTGTGGCGCGAGCTGGGCAACGTGGCGGGCAGCTTGCTGGCAAACGCCTTCGGCATCGCCGTGGGCCTGCCCTGCACGGTGCTGGAGCGGGCGCAGCTGCTGCAGGCGGCACGCCACTGCCGCCTGCCGGGCATCGGGATCCAATCCCTGGGCCTGCTCGCGCGGCGCGGCACCCCCGTCCCCGAGGATCGCGCCGCCGCCCGCGCGCATGCGGCGGCGATCCCGCAACGGCATCACCGGACGCGGCGGGAGCTTGCGTCCGTCGAAGAGTGTCTGACATGGCTGACCCCGTAACCGGGGCCGGCGAAAGGAGAACCGCCATGGCACCGCAATTGGGCATGGGCACGTTCCGGATCTATCGGAACAACGTGCCGAGTCTCTGGGCAACGTCCGACGCCAACATGAGCAGCACCGAGCGCTGGGCCTACTCCAAGAATGCCGGATTCGTGAAGGACGGGGACGTGCTCTTCTGCGTCAAGGTGGGGGCCTATCTCGACACCGACGAGAAGTTCTGCCACTTCCTCACGAACGTGGAGGGCCTGAACGTGAACAATCTGTACGTCCGCTCCCACTCCATCTCCGCGATCAACTGCCCGGGCACCGCGAAGAGGACCTAGGCGGACGGCCCCCTCGCGCAGTCGCCCGCGCGCGATCCCCCTCCCGGCGATCCCACTGCGAAGTCCCGCCCGGCTCCCCAGGGCAAGGAGCCCGGGCGGGACGTCCGGCCGCGCGCCACCCACGCCCTCACCCCGCCGTCGACTCCCGGGGCGAGCGCGGCGGCACCGGGAGTTCGGCGAGCTGCGGGCGCCGGGGGAAGAGCGCGAAGCGCACGAGGATCGCGACCTCGAGGAGGAGCGTGGCGGTCCACCAGAGCATCGAGTTTCAGGCGCCGTTGCGCGCGGAGGGAGGGCGCTCGAACGCCAGCGCGGAGGCGAGGAGCAGGAGCGTCACGCCGGTCGAGAGCGTGATCGCCGCGGTGGCGCCCCGCGCGATGAGCACGCCGCGCAAGGCGAACCGCGCCGCCTGGAGGAACGGCATGGCGACGCCGATCATGAGGGCCGGGAGCAGGAGCTCCATCACCGCGCCGCCCGGCCGCTCCCCCAGGAGCGTCACCAGCACCACGTCGCGCAGCGGCGTGAAGCAGCCCAGGGCGGCCACGGCGCTCAGCCCCGCCCCGATCAGGAGCGCGAAGCGCATCACGCGCCCCGCGATGCGCAGATGGAAGATGAGCGAGGCGACGCTCAGCGTGTTCGCGAGCATCAGGAGGAGGGCGAGCCCACGTACGGAGCCAGGACAAAACCGCCGGAAATGTAATCGAAACGATACACCTCGGAGAGGTGAGCTTGAGGTGCCGAGAGCAGTTCGGCGCGGTGCTACTGGCGCCTTACCGCATCGAGTGCAAGGCGCGTAATGGACTCCGCGACGCGCGCATAGGGCGCATGCTGAAGCAGGCAGGTGCGATGGCGCGCCGCCCACTCCTGCGCCGTGGAGCGCGGGCGCCTCAGGAGCGTTGCAATCGCAGGAAGCGACAGGCTGCACAATTCCCGCAGGAGTCCCGCCTCAAGGAGCGGCCACGGTCCGAGGCGGCCCCACGGTCCGTCGCCCCTGAGGGGGCACTCCCGGGCGCGATGCTCCTCGTAGCTGGCGAGGAGCACCGGAGTGGGCAAGACGGGAAGTCCGGGCGCAGTCCCATCGGCCAGCAGCGCCTTACGTCGCATCCAGTCCTGAATCTCCGCCGGAGTCGCCGTCATCAACGGCGTGAGCTCGTCGAAGAGGGCTGAATCGCAGATGATCCGGCGCTCGACCCACTCGCGGTATCCCTCCGGGAGCCGGGTCGGAAAGCGTGAGAAATATGCCTCGTGCGTGGACCCTTGGGCGATTTGGACCATTCCGCACTCCTCCTCGACCCAGTAACGGGACAGCCACGGACGCGTCTCGCCGGTCGCGAGGAAAGCGGCACTGCAGAAGGGATAGTGTGAGGCGTCGCGAGCCATGCAGGACTCGACTGCGTTGTCATCGATGTACCGGACGACCATGCGGCGGTACTCGATGCTGTCGACGCGCCGCGAGCGGAACCGGCTGCGCATCAGGGAGCCGTCGCGCCGATTGAGGCGATTGAAGTAGCGGACGTACTCATTCTGGATCCTCCGCATCGCGTCCGAGAGCACCCCGTGCGGGCTGCGCACGAGCATGTGAAAGTGCGTCTGCAGCGCGCTGTAGGCATGCACCTCGATCTGCCCGCGCCTCACCGCCTGCGCGATACGGGACTCGAAGTACCGATGGTCCTGCTCGCGCTCGAAGATCGGGCGGCGCGCAATCCCCCGGTTCATGACATGGTGCCAGGTATCCGGTCCGTCCTGGCGGCTTCGTCTCGCCATACGGATACCTCGGGGACGGTGTCAACCGAGCGAGCGGGGTGTATCCCTAGGGCTACACTTCCGGCGGTTTTGTCCTGGCTCCGTACGGCCCGGCGCGCATATGGCGGAGGGTTTCGCGCTTGTCGGGGAAGCCGCAGATGTGCAGGAGCTTGGTTTCGGGGCGGAGCTCGAAGCGGCGGCCGCGGCCGAGCCACGCGTAGAGGGGCGGCAGCTCGATCCAGGACCGGGGGTAGGGGACGAACGGAAACTCCCGCCGCACGATGCAGGCGTTGAGCGCCGGCTGGTCGATCCAGCGCCCCATCCGCGGGAGGCAGCGTTCCATCTCCCGCTCCCAGCGCTCCAAGCAGGAGCGGAGCACGCCCGCCGGGAAGCAGACCGCGCCCGCGTTGACGCCCCAAGCGATTCCGTGGAGCAGCCGTTCCCACCAGCGCAGCGCGCTGCCGACGGAGGGACGCCACAGGCGGTTGAACGGGTACTCGTCCCCTGCGCAGACGGCCGACGGCTCGAAGGCGAAGAGCGGCGCCAAGTCCCCCACCGCCACGACATCGAGGTCGAGAAAGAGAACCCGGTCGTAGGCGGAGGCGTCGATGTGGCGCCAAGCGGCGAGCTTGAGCCGCCGCGACCCCGTCGCGTCGCCCGTCGCGGAGACGCGCACCGTCTGCGCCCCCGCCCCCCCCTCGAAGGCCCCGTCGGTGAGCACGACGAGGTCGCCGCCGTACCGCCCGGCGGCCCGCAGCGAGTCGACGCAGACGCGCGCCATCTCCCCATACACCGCCTCGCCCACGCAGACGAGATAGACGAGCGTCCTCATCCCGCCGTCGACTCCCGGGGCGAGCGCAGCGGCGCGGGGAGCTCCGCCAGCGGCGGGCGGCGCGGGTAGAGCGCGTGGCGCACGAGGATCGCGATCTCGAGAACCAGCGTCGCGGTCCACCAGAGCATCGAGTTCCATGCGCCGTTCCGCGCGGAGGGCAGGAGCTCGAAGGCGAGCGCGGAGGCCAAGAGCAGAAGCGTCAGCCCGGTGGAGAGCGTGATCGCCGCGGTGGCGCCGCGCGCGATGAGCACGCCGCGCAAGGCGAACCGCAGCGCCTGCAGGAACGGCATCGCCACGCCGATCGCGAGGGCGGGGAGCAGCAGCTCCATCACCGCGCCGCCCGGCCGCTCGCCCAACAGCGTCACCAGGACCACCTCGCGCAGCGGCGTGAAGCAGCCCAGGGCCGCGACGGCGCTGAGCCCGGCGCCCACGATCAGCGCGAACCGCATCATGCGCGCCGCCCCCTCCGGCGTGAGCGCCTTCGCGGTGGTGAGGGACTGGAGCGCGATCGCCCCGGCATTGAGGAGAAAGACCAGGGAGCGCACCTCCTGGAACGCCGCGAGGGAGGCGGGCTGCCCCGCGGGCGGCACGCGCCCCGCGATGCGCAGATGGAAGATGAGCGAGGCGACGCTCAGCGTGTTCGCGAGCATCAGGAGGAGGGCGAACCGCACGGGCCGCGGGTGGGGCTCGCCGGTGGCGGGCGCCCGCCGCCGCGCGGACCGCCGCCCCCCCAGCACGCCCACGCCGGTCTCCACCGCGATGCCGACGCTCATGCAGAACGCGCCGAGGGAGGCGCCCGTGAAGCCCAGCGCGTCCCCGAACCCAAGCCCCAGGACCGCGGTCACGGCGAGCCGTACGAGCGTCCCGAGGCCGACCAAGAGCGTGTTGTCCGACCGGATCTCCTGCGCCTGGAGGACGCCGCGCACGGCGATGAAGAGCGGCATCGGCGCAAGCAGCGGCAGCGCCCGGTGCGCCGCCTCGGCCAGCGCGCGATCCTCCGTGAACGCGCCCAACAGGATGCCGCCGAGCGGCGTCAATCCCAAGAGCAGTTCCAGGGCCGCCACCGCGACCCCGGTCACGGTGCAAATCAGGAGCGCGCGCCGCATGCCGTGCATGCGGTCGGTGAGCTTGATGCCGATTTCGCGCGCCACGAGCAGCGGGCTGTGGAAAAAGACGGCGAAACTGAGGAGGAGCGCGTAGCCCGCAAGCTCCCGCGCGTGGTCGCGGCCGACGAGGCGGTTGATGGAGGCGTTGACGACCGGCGTTCCCCCCGACAGCAGGAGGAAGGTCAAGGCGAGCGGGGCCCAGAGCGCGAAGAGCCGCCGCAGCCGCAGCCCCGCAGGGATCAATCCGGCACCGGGACGAAGGGGCGGTACGCGCCGATCGCGCCGTGCGGCGGCACCTCGAAGATCCCGAGCCGGCTCCGCCCCGACGAGGGATCGATCTGGAGCACGACCCAGGTCTCGCGGCGGATGCTCGCGGGGGCCGACGCGTGGGCGCCGCTGCTCGCGTCGTAGATCGAGAGGCTGTAGTCCGCGCTCGGAACGCGCAGCGTTCCCGCCTCGACTCCGGCGACGCCACCGGGTTCGATCCGCACCGGGCGGCAACGGGCCACGTGGGTGCCCACGGTGCAGATGGGCGCGGACTCCAGGGGGGCTCGGGGGGCGGGCGCGGCGTGGACGATGAAGTGGACCGTGTGGCCGGGGTCGAACGGCTCTCGGGCGCGGCTCCGGGAGCAGGCGGCGGCCAGGACCAAGAGGACGAGGAGAGAGAGGCGGCCCCGCATGGGCGCGGGATTCTAGCATTTGACGCCCCGCCCGATGCGGGTAGGCTGTTCGCTTCGGTGGTCACGCCGAAGGACTTCGTCGGTCGGGATGTCATCACCGTCGGCGATTTGCGGCGCGAGGAGATCCTCTTCCTCCTCGACGCCGCGGCTCGGTTCGAGGGCTTGGTCGGCCCCCTCCTCGCCGGCTGCGTCGTCGCAACGCTCTTCTACGAGCCCTCCACCCGCACGCGCCTCAGCTTCGAGAGCGCCGTGGGCCGGCTGGGCGGCCGCATCATCGGGTTCGCCGACTCGGCGGTGTCGTCGCAGTCGAAGGGGGAGACGGTGGCCGACACCGTGCGGGTCGTGGAGGGCTACTCCGACCTCATCCTGATCCGCCATCCGGCGGAGGGGTCCGCGCGGCTCGCGGCCGACTACGCCATGGTCCCCGTGGTCAATTGCGGCGACGGGGCGCACCAGCACCCCACGCAGACGCTCGTCGACCTCTACACGATCCGCCGGGAGTGCGGCCGGCTGGAGGGGCTCAAGTTCGTCTTCGTCGGCGACCTGCGCTACGGACGCACCGTCCACAGCCTCGTCACGACCCTGGCGCACTTCGATGCCCAGGTGACTCTCGTGTCGCCGCCGTTCCTCCGACTCCCGGCCGAGTTCCGCGCCACCCTCGGCCAGCGGCAGGTGCCCTTCCGCGAAACGGCCGACCTGCTCGAGTCGATCCGCGACGCGGATGTGCTCTACGTGACGCGCATCCAGAAGGAGCGGTTCACCGACCCGATCGAGTACGAGAAGGTGAAGGACGCCTACCGCGTGGACGACGCGCTCCTGGTCCGGGCGCGGCCCGAGCTGACGATCCTGCACCCCTTGCCGCGCGTCAACGAGATCGCGCCCGAAGTGGACCGCCATCCGCACGCCGCCTACTTCCGGCAGGCGCACTACGGAGTCGCCGTCCGCAAGGCGCTCCTTGCGCTCCTGCTCGACCGGGCGCGGGAGATCGTGGGATGAGCGCGCGCGGCCAGCCCACCTATCACGTGAGCGCGCTGGAGCGCGGCACGGTGCTGGACCACCTGCGCGCCGGCAGCGCCCTGAGCGCCCTGCGCGTGATCCGGGTCCCCCCGGACGTGACCATCACCGTCGGGATCAACCTCGCCTCGCCGCGACTGGGCCACAAGGACCTCATCAAGATCGCGGGCTACGAATTGACCGGCGTGGAGGCGGCGAAGGTGGCGCTCTTGAGCCCGGATGCCTCCTTCTCCATCATCCGCGACTTCAAGGTCGTCTCGAAGCTGAAGCTGGAGCCGCCCGCCACGTTCCGGGGCCTCTTGCGCTGCCCCAACCAGGCCTGCATCGTGCACCAGGAGCGCGTCGCCGGCGCCTTCACGGTGGAGGCGCGCGACCCGCTGCGCGTCCGGTGCGACTACTGCGAGCGCTCCATCCCGGAAGAGCAGTTCGACTTCGTCTAAGCCCCGAGCTCTTTCCATGCGCCCGGAGAGGGAGTATCCTGCGGGAGCAGGTCGCGCATGGTCCAGGCGTTCGCCGTCCTCCTCTCGGTCCTCCAGGCGACCCTGCCCATCGCCGTCTGCTTCCCCCACGGGGGGGGGCCTGCCTCCGCTGTCCTGGCGAGCGAGCATTCCCACGAGGACTGCCACCCCTCCCCCGAGGATGACGGCGCCTGCTGCACCGACCGATCGCAGGATCTCGCGCCGCCCGCGATCGGATCGGCGCTCGAGCCGCCCCACCTCCCCGCCCCCTCCCCCCTCCCGCCCGACACGCGCCCCGCGCTCCTCGTCGAGTGCTCCGCCGTGCCCGGCCCGATCCCGCGCACTCTCCTCGAACTCGCCTCCTGCCTCCTCCTCCGCTGAACCGCGGTCCCCGCGCGTTCGCGTCCCCTGTCCCGGAGGAGTTCCATGTCCCGTTCCGCTGCAACCGATCCCGAATCCCCCCGCGAAAGCCCCGCGATCCTCGCGATTGTGGGCGCCCTGGCGCTCCTTCTCGGCGTCGTGGCGGGCTGGCTCGCCGCGTCCCAGCGGGGCGGGGGCGCGCCCGCCGCCGGGGAGGCGGCGGGGCACGGCGCCGCACCGCGCGTGCTCGATCCCCGCACGCTGGCCAATCTCGGCGTGGAGGTGGAGGCCATCGCTCCGACGGAACACTGGCTGGTCCGCGAGGTGCCCGCGATCGTCCGCGTTCCGCCGGAGAGTCGGCGCCCCGTCGTGGCGCCGATCGGGGGCTGGGTGCGCCGCATCCTCGTACGTCGGGGGCAGATGGTCGCGGCGGGGGAGCCGCTGCTGGAGATCGTTCGAGATCCGTTCCCGCGCCCCACGCTGACGCTCACCGACTCGGTCTTGCGTCCGCTGAACGAGGAGTACCACTCCGCCCTTGCCGCGCTGCGGACCGCCCGCGAGGCGCTCGACATCGCCGTGGCGGAGCTGGCGCGGGTGCGCGCGATCGTCGCGCAAGCTGGAGGGGACCGCCCGCCGCCCGCGACCAAGACCGAAGTGGATCTCGCCTACGAAGAGCGCCGGGCCCGGAGCGCCTACGCGAACGCGCTCCACGAGGCGCTGCGGCACGGCATGACCGAGGAGGAGATCGCGCAGGTGGAGGGGGGCGGGGACGTGGAGTACAGCCTCCCGGCGGCCCAGCGCGTCCTGATGCGCAACCGGCTCTGGTCCGAAGCCGCCGCGCGGATGCTCGCGGCGCTCCCCGCCAGCCAGCGCGATCTGCCGTATGCGACCGCCGCCCTGGGCGAGCTGGTCGGCGCCGGACTCCTGGGCAGTGAGGTCGTCGACGCGCTGCTCGCGCGGCCCCGCCTCGTCGCGGCCTTTCTCGAGATTGCGGGGCTGCTGCAGCAGGGCTGGTCGATCGCTTCCCTCGCCGCCCTCGAGGAGGCCGGCGCTCTCGATCCCCTGTTCCCCGTGCGCGCCCCAGGCGGGGCCGCGGACTGGGATCTCACCGACCTGAAGGTAGCGCCGGGACAGCGCGTGGAGACCGGTGCGACGCTCGCGCTTTGCGAGGACCCTCGGAAAGTCCTTCTGGAGCTGGTCCCCGCCGCTTCCGATCTCGCGCCTCTCGAGGAGGCGCTGGCCGCGGGGAGTCCGCTCCGCGCGGAGCCGCTCCTGCCGGGAGGCGGGCCGACGCTGGAGGGCGTCACGCTTCTCCGCGTCGCGGCCGAGGAGGGGGAGGAAGCGGCGCATGGGCGCGCCTGGGCCGAGGCGGCGAATGCCCCGCTTCCCGCCCGCGACGCGGCGGGCCCCCGCTTCCGCACCTGGAGATTGCGCGCGGGGCAACGACTCGTCGTCGATCTGCCCTACCGGCGCCTGGAGGGGGTCTTCGTCCTCCCCGCCGAGGCCGTCGCGTTCTCCGGCCCGGAGAGCGTGCTGCTCCTCGAGGACGGCGACTCCTTCCGCGCTGTCCCGGTGCGCGTGCTGCACCGCGACGCGCGCACGGCCGTCCTCGCGCAGGACGGCGCGGTCTTCCCGGGGGACCGCGTGGTGCGGCGGGGTGCGGCGGCGCTGGCGCTCGCGCTCGACGCGGCGCAGGGCCAGGGGGGGCAGGCTGGCCACGGCCATCCGCACTGAGCCATGATCGATCTGCGTCGCATCATCGCGGGAAGCCTCCGGGGCAGGCACACGGTGGCCCTGCTCGCCCTGGCGATCGCCGTCTACGGCACGGTGATGGCCGTCTCCCTGCCCATCGACGTGCTGCCCGATCTCAACCGTCCGACGGTGACGATCCTCACCGAGGCGCACGGT
The DNA here is from genome assembly GCA_052388375.1 of Planctomycetaceae bacterium. Taxonomy (GTDB): domain Bacteria; phylum Planctomycetota; class PLA2; order PLA2; family PLA2; genus JBQTIG01. The sequence goes on from JBQTIG010000057.1 coordinate 17,780, forward strand.
CTCGTCCCCGAGGATGTCGAACGGCTCATCACGCGCCCCATCGAACAGACCATGGCCGGCGCCACCAACGTCACCCGCGTGCGCAGCAGTTCCGGGCTCGACCTCTCGGTGGTCTACGTGGAGTTCGCCTGGGGCAGCGAGATCTTCCGCAACCGGCAGGTGGTGCAGGAGCGGCTCGCCACCGCCCGCACGCAGCTCCCGCCGGGCATCGAGCCCGCGCTTGCGCCCATCGCCAGCATCATGGGCCAGGTGCTGCAGGTCGGCGTGCAGAGCCGCGGGGGCTCGACCGACGCCTCCACCCTGCGCCAGACCGCGGACAGGGTCATCCGGCCACGCCTCCTCGCGCTGCCTGGCGTCGCCCAGGTCATCTCCATCGGCGGCAGCCCGCGCCAGCTCCAGGTGATCGTCGACGCGCGAGCGTTGCGCGCCTACGACGTCACGCTCGAGCAGGTGCGCGACGCGATCCTGCACGCCAACACCGCCGGCTCCGGCGGCGTCCTCCCCCTCGCCGGCGAGGGCCCCGTCGTCACGGTGCCGGGTTTCCTCCGCGGGCCGGAGGACCTCGCGCAGGCGGTGGTGCGCCCGGAGGGGGCGAGGCCGGTGCGGATCGAGGACGTGGCGCGCGTGGAGTTCGGCCCCGCCTCGCTGCGCGTCGGCGAAGCGGGAGTGAACGGGATGCCCGGCGTCATCCTCATTATCTTCAAGCAGCCCGGGGCCGACACCGTGGACCTCACGCGGCGCGTCGAGGCGGAGCTGGCCGACCTGGCCCCCTCCCTCCCCCCCGATCTGCTCCTGCAGCCCGCGCTCTACCAGCAGGCGGGGTTCATCACGCGGGCGATCGACAACGTCGTGGAGGCGCTGCGCGACGGCGCCATCCTCGTGGTGGCGGTGCTCTTCCTCTTCATCCTCAACATCCGCAGCACGCTCATCACCCTCACGGCGCTTCCGCTCTCCATCGCGGTCACCGCCATCGTCTTCCGCCTCACCGGGCTCTCGATCAACACGATGACCCTCGGGGGGCTCGCCGTGGCGGTGGGGGCGCTGGTGGACGACGCGATCGTGGACGTGGAAAACGTGCACCGGCGGCTGCGCGAGAACCGGGCGGCGGGGAGCCCGCTGCACCCGCTCCTCGTCGTCTACCGCGCGTCGAGCGAAGTGCGCAAGCCGATCCTCGTGAGCACGCTCCTCGTCATGGTGGTCTACGTGCCGCTCTTCGCGCTCACCGGCATGGAGGGGAAGCTCTTCACCCCCATCGGCGTCGCCTACATCGTGAGCATCGCCGCCTCGCTTCTCGTCTCCCTCACCGTCACCCCCGTCCTCTGCCTCTGGCTCCTCCCCAACTGCGGCACGGTGGTCCGGGCGGGGGAGAGCTGGATGGTGCGCAAGGTGAAGGAGGTGAGCGGCCGCTGGATGGCGTTCTCCTGCCGGAGGCCCTGGGCGATCGCCACCGTGGTGGGCGCCGCCTCCCTCGGCGCCGTGCTGGTGCTCGCCACCCGCGGCTCGGAGTTCCTGCCCCCCTTCAATGAGGGCTCGGCGCAGATCAACTTCATCCTCCCTCCGGGCACCAGCCTGGAGACCTCCGACGCCATCGGCCGCCGCCTCGAGCAGGAGGTGATGGGCATCTCCGGCGTCCTCTCCCTCGGCCGCCGCACCGGGCGCGGCGAAGGGGACGAGCACGCCGAGGGCGTCAACACAACCGAGCTGATCGTGAGCATCGACCCGGCCACCCGGCGCCCGCGCGAGGAGATCCTGGCGGAGATCCGCGAGCGAATCGCCGCCGCCTTCCCCGGAGCCGCCTCCTCGGTGGAGCAGCCGCTCGCGCACCTGCTCTCCCATCTCCTCTCCGGCGTCAACGCCCAGGTGGCCATCAAGGTGTTCGGCCCCGATCTGACGGTCCTGCGCACCCTCGGGGGGGAAGTGACGGCCGCGGTGAGCACCGTGCCCGGCGTCACCGATCTCTTTCCCGAGCCGCAGGTGCTCATGCGCCAAGTCGAGGTGGCGCCGCGGCGCGCCGACCTCGCCCGGCGCGGCATCGCCTCCGAGCGCGTCGCCGAGCTGATCGAACTGGGGCTGGAGGGGGGCGAAGTGAGCCGCGTCGTCACCGGGCAGATCGCCTACCCGGTGGTGCTGCGGCTCCGGGCGGAAGATCGCGCCGACCTCGCCCGCATCGGGGAGCTGGCCCTGAGCGGCCCCGGCGGCGAGCGCGTGCTCCTCTCCGAAGTGGCCGACGTGCGCCTGGGCTGGACGCCCAACAACGTCAACCGCGAAAACGTCTCGCGCCGCATGGTGGTCCAGCACAACGTGGCGGGCCGCTCCCTGGGCACCGTGGTCGCGGAGGTGGAGCGGGTCCTGGCGCCGATCAAGGCGCGCCTCGCGACCATGCCGGGCTACTCCCTGCGCGTCGAGGGGCAGTTCCAGGCGCAACGCGAGGCGGAGCGGCGGCTCGTCGCGCTGAGCCTCGTCGCGCTCGCCACCATGTTCTTCATCCTGCTCGGCCACTACCGCTCCGTGAGCCTCGCCTGGCAGGTCATGGCCAGCATCCCGATGGCGCTCCTGGGCGGCGTGGCGCTCCTCGTGCTCACGGGCCAGACCGTCTCCATCGCGGCGCTGGTCGGGTTCATCTCGCTCTGCGGCATCGCCGCGCGCAACAACGTGCTGCTCATCGACCACTACCTGCACGTGATGCGCGAGGAGAAGCAGCCCTTCGGCGTCGCCATGGCGCTCAAGGCGGGCCGCGAGCGCATCATCCCCGTGCTCATGACCGCGCTCTGCGCCGGCATCGCGCTGGTTCCCATCGCGCTCACGCCCGACCGGCCGGGACGCGAATTGCTCTACCCCGTGGCGACGGTCATCCTGGGCGGGCTCGTCTCGAGCACGCTCCTCGACCTGCTCGTCACGCCGGGTCTCTTCCTCTCCCTGGGTCGCCGCGCCGCGGAGCGCCACGCCGCTCGCCGCGAGCAGCGCGACCGGGTGGAGGAGCAGCTTGCATCGGAACTTTCCCTGGAAGGAGGCGACGACCATGAGAATGCGTGAACTGGCGATCCTTCTCTGCTGCGCGCTTGCAGCCTGCGGCGAGAAAAAGAAGGAGGGGGACGGGGGCGCTCACGCCCACGACGCGCCCGGGCCGAACGGCGGCGAGGTGAGCGACCTCGGCGGCGGGGCGTTCCACCTGGAGATCCTGCACGACCACGTCGGCGGCGCCATGACCGTCTGGGTGCTGGACAGCAGGATGGAGAAGAACGTCCCGGTCCCCGCTCCGGTGGTGAACCTCGTCACGAACGAGGGGCCGGTGCAGTTCACCTTGGAGGCGGCCACGCCGCTGTCGGAGGGGAAGGCGGAGTGCTGGAAGGGGAGCCATGCCGGGCTCCGGACCGACGCCTGGGACGGCCGCATCGTGATCGTCGCCGGCGGGAAGACCTTCCAGGCGCCGCTGGAGGGCCATGCGCACTAAGAGCCTATCCGAAAACCCGGCGTCAACACCGAGGCCGAGCGAGCGGGCCGAGCGCGAGCCGCGACGACGAAGCCGAATAGGCGAACTACGGCGATGGAGGAGAGGCGAAGCGATCGGCCCGCGCAGCCGGCCGAATGTAGCCGGGTTTTCGGATAGAAGGCTCTAAGCCCTTGCGCCGCCGCCTGCCGCTCTTCTCGGCGCTCTTGTGCGCCTGCGTTGCCTACCGCCCGCACCCCGTCGACCCCGCGGCCGAGGTGCGGGCGCTCGCCGAGCCTCCTCCCGGCCCGCTGGCCTGGGAGGAGGCCGTGCGTTTCGCGCTCGAACACAACCCCGACCTCCTGGCGCTCAGGGCGCGCGCCGCCGCCGCCGGCCCCCGCCCCCCTCCCGAGCCCGTGGGGGTGGCGGCGGGCGCCAACGAGGAGCATCGGTTCGAAGCGGGCCTCACCCTCGACGCGCTCTCGCTCCTCGGCCTCGGACCCCGGCGCGCGGCGATCGTGCTCGCCCGCGCCCGCACCCACGAGGCCTGGATGGCGCACCACGAGAAGGCCCGCGCCGTGGCGGGGGAGATCGCGGAGGAGTACGCCGTGGCGGAGGCGCTCGCCGCGCTGCCGCCGCTGCCGACGCCGGTGGACTCTTCGGTCTACGTGCGCGCCGGACTCCTCCCCGCCGCGTCGGAGGCCGCGGCGCGGGCGCACGCGCTGGAGCTCGCGGCGGAGGAGCAGGCGCGCGCGACCGACCGCGCCCAAAGCCTCGTCGCGCTTCGTCGCCTCCTCGGCGCGCCCCCCGGCGCCGCGGTCGAGCCCGGCTCCTCCCCCGCCCCCCTCCCCGGAGACGCCGCGCCGGAGGCGCTCCTGGCGGCGCGCGCCGACCTCCAGCCCCGGCTCGCCGCGTTCGAGACGGCGGATGCGGCGTTCCGCCACGCCGTGGCGCGACAGTACCCGGGGATCGTTGTGGAGCCGTCGTTAGGCGGCGATCCGCGCCAGCTCTTCGGCCTCGTGGGCGTGCGGCTCCCGTTCGGCGCCGGGAGCGAGGCGCGGGCGGCGCACGCGGCCCGGGAGGCGGCGCGGGAGGAGGTGCGGGCCACGGCGCTCGACGCGCTGGCCGAGGCGGAGCGCGCGCGGCTCGAGGCGGAGCGCGCGGCGGCGCGACTTGCGGCGGCGCGCGAGCGGTTCAAGGCCGCCGGCGAGCTCTTTCGAGCGGCGCAGGGGCGGCTCGCCACCGAAACGGGCGCGACGGGCGAGTTCGTGCTGGAGGGGCAGGCGCGCGTGGGAGCGGCGCGGGAGCTGCGCGAGGCGGCGCTCGCCGAGGCGCGTGCGCGCGTCTCCGCCGCACGGGCGGCGGGTTGGCCCGCGGCCCCGCAGGCGCAATAGCTCCGCGCCTATTCATCCGACCTTATTCTGTAGAGATGCCCACCACGACCGGCTACGACCTCCGCGCGGAGCAGGCGCGCCTCCGCTTCCCCGACCTCACCCTCCGCGGCGTGACGCTCAACCGGGCGACGGCGCGCATCCAGCTCACGGGCAGGATGGAGCGGGGGGAGGCGGAGACGACGCGGGCCACCGCGCGCGGCGCGCTCTTCACCACGACCCACGACGCCAAGGGGCCGGTCCTGGAACTGGGTTGGCCGGTGGCCGGGCCCTACGTCGCCTCCCCCGCCGGCACCTACATGGATCTCTATCTGGGCGTGGCCCAGAAGATCCTGGACGAGAACCACCCGCGCCTCGTGGAGGTGGCCGAGGCGCTCATGCGCCACAAACTGCTCTTCCGCCGCGAGATCGCTACCGACGATTTTCTCCTCGTGTCCGGCAATCTCGCGCCGGTGGCGGGGCCCATCGAGCTGGGCGTGCTCCTCGACGGGCTCGCCGCGAAACGCTGGCCGGAGGCGGGGGGCTACCGCACCTTCCATTCGAATTCGGGAACCGAGGCGTGCGAAGCGGCGCTCAAGCTCGCCTTCGTCGTGAAGTATAAGAAGTTCCTCGAAAAGCGCGGCCTCGCCACTTTCCAGCGGCTCATGGCGCAGCTCAAGGTGCCCGAGGTGGCCTACTTCGCCGGGAAGTCGGACACCCCGGTCTTTTCCACCTACCCGTTCGTGGTCGTCGCCTGCGAGAGCTCGTTCCACGGGCGCACCCTCGGCTCGCTCCATGCGACGCGATCCAAGGCGGCGCACCAGTTCGGCTACCCCAAGGCGGGCAACGTCCGCCACATCCCCTACAACTCCGGCGACTCGCTGGCCGGGAAGATCGACCCCCGCCCCATCGAGGCGATCCTCGACGCCCCCGGCGGCGTCGGCGCCGTGCTCGAGAGCGGCCGCATCCCCGCCGACCTCTTCGCGGGCTTTCTGGCGGAGCCGCTCCAGGGCGAGGGCGGCTACGTCCCGGGCGACCCGGCGTTCTTCCAGGCGTGCGAGGCGGCCTGCCGCGCCCACGACGCGCTCTTCATGCTGGACGAGGTGCAGACCTTCGGCCGCACCGGAACGCTCTTTCTGTCCGAGCAGCTCGACGTCACCCCGGACGCGATCTGCATCGCGAAGGCGGCCGTCGTGGGCGCAACCATCGCCCGCGCCGACCTGGAGCGATTCCTTCACGTGGGTTGGCACTCCAACACGTTCGGCGGCGGCAAGCTCTTCGACACGAGTTTCGCCTACGCCGTGGTGGACACCCTGGCGAACGAACGGAACCCGATGTTCGCCGGCCTCTCCTATCCGGAGAACTGCGCTGTGAAAGGCGACTATCTCGCCCAGAAGCTGGAGGAGATCGCCGCGCGCCATCCCAAGATGGTCCTCGGCCAGGAGGGACGCGGTCTTCTCTGCGGCGTCGACGTGCGCCAGCGCGACAAGGTGATCGCCGAAGGCTGGAAGCGCGGCCTCAAGATGCTCGGCTGCGGCCCCGCCGGCGAGGTCGCGCGCATCCGCCTCATCTTCCTCGCCGACACCCTGGCCCGCGAAATCGACGATTTCGCAAAGGTGTTCGAGGAAACGGTGGCGGCGGTGGGCGGCTAGGGCCGCCCTCCGCTCACGCCAAGGACGATCCCGTCCGGCCCCTCCTATACCGGCCCAGCCGCGCGCCGAACGGCCCTTTGGGCGGCTGGGGGGGCGCATGGGGGCAGCGCAGCGCCTCGGCCCCCGCCCCCCTCCCTGGAATGTTGGTAGAACAGGGGGCATGAGACGCATCTGCTCCAGCGCTTGCATCGCCCTCCTGTTGCTCGGCGCGGCCGGGGCGGAGGAGCCGGTGCCGTTCGAGTTGGTCTACCGCGTGTCGGAGGGCGCGCGCTTGCGCGACAAGGTGCTCGAGGCGCTGCGCGGGCGGTTCCCGGACTTGCGCGTGGAGGCGGAGGGCGAGGACCGCGTGAAGGTGGCGGGCGAAGTGGGCGCGGCGGAGGAGTTGAAGGGGTTGAAGGAGCGCATCGCAGCGCCGGGCAAGTTGCAGCTGCGGCTGACGGTGGAGCGGGACGACCCGGTCTACGCGGCGGCGTGGAAGCTCTTCCAGGACCGGCAGGGGCCGCGGCTCTCGGCGAACGCGCTGCCCGAGAAGGAGCGCGCGCGGTTCCCGCACGGGCTGCAATGGATCCCGCTCGCGCCGGGCGCCCTCGCCTCCTATCCGCCCGCGCGGCTGCCGGAGGGCAAGGAGCCGATCGTGCTCGTCGCGCGCGACGGCGAGAACCTGTGCGAGGCGGACCTGGAGAACGTGCGCGCCGCGCCGCTCCCCGATCTCGACGGCAGCCCGTGGACGATCCACTTCGACGTGAAGGAGCCTCGCCGCGAAGCGATGAAGCGCCTCACCGCCGAGCGCGGCCGCTCCATGGCGATCGTGGTGGACGCGAAGGTGCTGATGGCGCCCGCGATCATGGAACCGCTCGAAAAGTCAGGGCAGATCAGCGGCCGCCTGGACGAGGCCGCCGCGCGGGCGTTGGCTGCAACGCTGGCGTGGCCGCTGCCGTGTGTGATCATTCTGATGCAGGAGAAGGCGGGGGGGTAGGGCGGAGAGGAAACAGTCCAGGCAGGTCGCCGACGGCTTCAATGTTGTGCCTACCGGATCTGGGTAGGTGCACCGGTTTCCTGGACACCCCATTGGGGGAGGTCCGCCGCTGTGCCCGCGTTGCTCTCGTCTCTGATCTGGAGGATGCTCCGCATGTCCGGCCCCGAGGGGCCCGACATGCCCCGCCCGCGCGGGGCTGTCGGAGGTCTCCGTAGACTGTGGGGGTTTCGACAGTCCGCTGAGGGCGCCACGATGACCACTGCGACGAAGCGACCGAGGAAGCCGACGGGCGGGAAGCGCCCGGCGGTCGTGGTTTCGTCCGACAACAACGAGACCTACGTGCCGAGCGTTGTCGGGAAGCTGATGAACCCGCAGACCGACCTCCCTCGCATCGCGCGTGACCCGAGGCTGACGGCGGCCATCGAGGAGGCGGTCCGGTGCATCCCGACGAAGCACACGCTGTTCGGAGCTGACGCCCGCGACCTGAGCTTCATCCCGGATGCGAGCGTCCACCTTGTGGTGACCTCGCCTCCGTATTGGACGCTGAAGGAGTACCGGCGATCGCATGGCCAACTCGGGTACGTCGAAGACTACGAGGAGTTCCTCGACCAGCTCGACCGCGTGTGGACTCACTGCCTCCGTGTGCTTGTGCCCGGCGGTCGTCTCGTGTGCGTCGTCGGGGACGTGTGCCTCTCCCGGCGGAACAATGGAGGACGGCATACGGTCGTGCCTCTCCATGCGTCGATTCAAGAGCACTGCCGCCGAATCGGGTTCGACAACCTCGCGACGATCATCTGGAGCAAGATCGCGAACGCCACCTATGAGGCCGAGGGCTCAGCTGGGTTCCTGGGCAAGCCTTACGAGCCGAACGCAGTGATCAAGAACGACATCGAGTTCATCCTTATGCAACGGAAGCCCGGGGGCTACAGGAGCCCGTCGGTCCCCACGCGCGTCCTGAGCGTGATCTCGACAGAGAACTACCAGCGGTGGTTCCAGCAGATCTGGTGCGGGATCACGGGCGCTTCAACGCGGAACCATCCGGCTCCGTTTCCGGCCGATCTCGCGGAGCGGCTCATTCGCATGTTCAGCTTCGTCGGCGACACGGTGCTGGACCCGTTCCTCGGGACGGGAAGCACCAGCGTCGCGGCGGCGCGGTGCGGTCGGAATAGCACCGGTGTGGAGGTCGATCCGCATTACTTCGCATTGGCGCGCAAACGTCTCGGGCAGGAGGCGGCGAACCTCTTCAGCCATGTTGAGATCGCGGCGACCCGTGCGAGTCCGGGCTGATGAAGAACCTCGATCGTCGCGTCGCCGAAGCCGTGAAGCAATTCTGGGGGACTCGGGCCTGGCAGAAGCGCAAACAGGAAGCCGCGGGCCGAGCCGACCAAGGGAGCCGCGGTGCCGTTACTGGGGGGAGCCAACTCGACGGGTTTGTGGAGCTCGTGGCCGAGCTGCTCGTCGAGTGCGGACTCTCGCCGGGGACGATTTTCAGGAAGCGCAGTGTCGAGCTTCCGGGGTTTTTCCGGCCGACGAAGGAGTGGGATCTCCTCGTCGTCGCCGAAAGGGACCTGCTCGCGTCGATTGAGTTTAAGTCGCAGGTGGGCCCCTCGTTCGGGAACAACTTCAACAACCGTACCGAGGAGGCGCTCGGTAACGCGACCGATCTATGGACAGCGTATCGGGAGGGAGCCTTTCGAACCTCGCCACGTCCGTGGCTTGGGTACTTCATGCTTCTGGAGGAAGCACCAGGGTCTACAAGCCCCGTCGGCGTGAGCGAGCCCCACTTCGAGGTATTCGATGAGTTCCGCGGTGCGTCGTACGCGCTGCGCTATGAGCTCTTCTGCCGGAAACTCGTACGCGAGCGACTGTATGATGCTTCGTGTTTCCTGCTCTCAGACGCGGCGTCTGGGGCGTCGGGTGGATACCGCGAGCCTTCGCCAGAACTGTCGTTCCGTTCGTTCGTAGCATCGCTGACGGGACACGCCTCGGGATTCCTGAAGCTCCAGGAATAGGGGCACGTGAGGGTGAGCGGCAACTCTCGGCGGAGGCGTACAAGCGCGAACGGATGCCCCGTCACGAGGGGTGGCGGCGCCCCGGCGAGGCGGCGGCGTATCGCTTCCAGCGGATGCGTGAGGGCGCCCTAGGGCGCCAGTCGCTCGATCGCCCTGGCGATCGCCTCGCGCTCGCCGGCGACCGTCACCCCGCGCACGTGGAGCACGGTTCCGGTCTGCAGGACGCCGCCCACCGGGTCGGCGATGAAGGCCGTTCAGGCGACTTCGACATCGAAGTCGCGGACGTACGCCTGCTGCCGCGTCTGGCCGATCCAGGCGCCCTGGGCGGTGCCGCCGGCGAGGCGGTAGCGCAGGCGCAGCGCGGGAAGGGCCGCCGCGTCGCCCCAACGGCCCAGCGCCTCGATGGCGCGCAGGCGCACCGCGGACGAACGGGAATCGAGCGCGCCGACCAGCGCGCGCGTGCCCGCCGCGCCCGCGGGCCGCATCGCCTCGAAGGCTCCCGCGCGCACCGCGGCGGAGGGATCGAGGAGGAGGCGCCGGGTGAGGGCGGCGACCGCGCGCGGGTCCCGGGCGCACTCCCCAAGGAAGTGGACCGCGCGCCGCCGCTCGCTCTCGCGCCCGCTGGCCACCCTCGCCCCGAGCTCGCGCAGCCGCGCGTCGCCGGGAGCCCAGCAGTCCCCGTCGCGCAGGTAACCCAGGGCGCGGCGCGAGGCGCGGTGGTCCGGCTCCAGGAGGAGCACCGCCTCGTGCGCGCCCCGCGCCTCCGCGACCAACCCGTGCGCCTCGCAGAAGAGAGCCAATTCGAACCGCTCGCGCGCCGTGCCGCGTTCCAGCGCGGCGGCGCGGCGGCGGACCTCCGCACGCGCATCGGGCGCCGCGCCGGCCAGCGCGGCCATGAGCAGGAGAACCGTAAGCCGTTCCATCGTGGATGGGAACGGCGCGCGGCGGCGGGGGGTTACGCCGATTCGAACGCCTCGCCGCGGCGCGGGACCACGGGCGCGTGGCCCAGCTCCCTCTTCAGGAGTCCGGCCTGGAAAAGGCGCGGCAGGAGCCCGCTGCGATCGACGCGGCCTGCGCGAAGATCACCGCGTCGAGCTGGCGCGGGAGGCGTTGGGTGGGTCGCAGGACGGTGTGCGTCGCAATCGCGCTCGGGATGGCGTGGGGGGGGGCGGGGGCCGCGCGCGCGGAGGAGGACGCACCAAGGTCCGCAAGAGCGCGCGATGCCGGAGCGCGACGAGGGGACGCTCGCGCTGCCCTGGGCTCCTGCTTCGCCAGCGCGCCGGCAGTGGTCGCGCGCCTGGGGCAGGTGGAGGACGCCAGCAGCGCCGTGGTCATGGCCGACCTCTACGCACGCATGCTGGCCGCAGGCCGCCCCGGCCCCTGCGAAGCGCTCCCTGTCGCGCGGAAGGCGCTGCGCGCGACGCATCCGGACCCCCCATTCCCGGTGCCCGTTCGTGTTTGTGCGGGCGTCGTAGCCGGTCACGCCAGGTCCCAAAGCCGCCGAATGGGGACCGCGTGGAACCGGTCTCCGAACGGAACGCTCGTCTCTCCGTCGTGCAGCACGACGCCACAGCGGAACCGCCTTCCGGCTGCCGCGCGCAGTTTCCGCAGCCCCTGGAAGTCGCCCGCGGAAACCGTCGCGCCCGCCTTGACCTCGACTCCGACGATGTCGCCCGCGCCCCGTTCGATCACGATGTCTACCTCCGCGCCATCGCGGTCTCGGAAGTGGAAGAAGCGGTACGCGTCGCGATCGCCGCTCGCCTGCCGCCGCAGTTCCTGAAACACGAAAGTCTCGAGCAGGCGGCCTAGGGCGGTACGATCCTCGCGGAGCGCGGTCGCGTCGAGCCCCGAGAGCGCCGCGGCGAGGCCGGCGTCACCGATGTGGAGCTTCGGGGTCTTGACGAGGCGGCTCAGGCGGTTGCTGTGCCAGGGCGGGAGTTCCTCGAGCAGGAAGACCCGCGCCAGGACCGTGACGTAGTCACGGATGGTGGGCCGGCTCAGTTGAAAGGGGGACGCCAGCTCGCTGATGTTGGCGAGGCTGGCCGTCTGGCCGGCCGCAAGCGCCAGGAGTCGGGGAAGCGCGTGGAGCGAGTGGATCCTCGTAAGGTCCCGCACGTCACGCTGCACGAGGGTCTCGATGTAGTCGCGGTACCAGGCGAAACGGCGCGCGGGGGACCTTCGGGCGAGTGCTGCGGGGTACCCCCCTGCGACGAGCAGGTCGGCCAGCCGTGGTCCCAGCCTCTCGCGCCGCCGCATGGGGAACGCACGCTCGAAGAGCGCGGGGAGGAACCCGGGACGCACCCGCGCCAACTCTACCTGGGCCAAGGGGTGCAGGCGCAGAATCCCCAGCCGACCCGCGAGCGAGTCGGCGAGGGCCGGCAGGAGCAAGACATTTGCGGATCCCGTGAGGAGGAACCGACCGGCGCGGCGTCGTCGATCGACCGCGGACTTGAGCGCCGGAAAGATCCCGGGAGCTCTCTGGACTTCGTCGAGGATCGCGCGCCGGGGCAGGTCCCCCACGAAACCCGCGGGGTCGTCCACGGCCGAGGCGCGCAGCACCTCGTCGTCCAGGCTGAAGTAGGGATAGCCGAGGTGCCGCCCGACCACCCTCGCCAGCGTCGTCTTGCCGCACTGGCGGGGACCATGCAGGAGCACCACCGGGGTGTCCTTGAGGGCCTCCACGAGCCGGGGTGCCACGATCCTGGGATAGAGCGACGCGCGGGGCACGTCGGCTGATGGTAACTCTTTGGTTCGGCTGATCGAAAGATTCTGGTTCGGCTGATCGAAACCCAGGCTGCCCTACCCCAACGCGAACGCCTCGCCGCGGCGCGGGACCACGGGCGCGTGGCCCAGCTCCTTCTTCAGGAGTCCGGCCAGCGCCTCCAGCGCCTCCGGCTCGCCGTGGTTGAGGAATGTCGTGCGCGGCGTGCCCGCGCTGCGCCCCCAGGCGATCAGACCGCTCCGGTCGGCGTGGGCGCTGAGGCCGGGCACGAAATGGACCCGCGCCTTCACGGCGATGAGGCGGCCGTGGATACGCACCTTCTTCGCGCCGTCGAGGATCTTGCGGCCCAGCGTGCGCTCGCCCTGGAACCCGACGAAGATCACGTGGGTGTTCTCCCGCCACAGATGGTGGCGCAGATGATGCAGGATCGGTCCGCCGGTGCACATCCCGCTCGCGGCGACGATGATCTTGGGTTCGTCCCCCTCGTTGAGGCGCCGGCTGTGGTCGCGGTCGCGCACCACGTGCAACTGCGGCATCGAGAAGAGCCCGCGCTCCGCCTCCAGCCGCTCGAGCGCCCGCTCGTCCAAGCACTCGCGGTGCGCGCGGACGATGGCGGCGGCGCGGATCGCGAGCGGGCTGTCGAGATACACCTGGGGAAACGCCAGCGACCGCTCGTCGGAGAGCGTGCGCAGGTGATAGAGGATCTCCTGCGCGCGCCCCACCGCGAAGGCGGGAATGAGCACGGTGCCGCCGTCGCGCGCGGCGTGTTCCAGGACGCCGCAGAGCACGTCGTCCATCTCGATGCGCGGGGGGTGGTCGCGGTTGCCG
>JBQTIG010000058.1:0-7317 GCA_052388375.1 Planctomycetaceae bacterium
GGGTGGCGGGGGGGGGTGGGGGGGCGGCGGGGTCTTCAGTTTCTCCCCCACCCCCGCTTCCAGGGGTCGGGGGGTTTTCCTCACGCACGCGGGTTCGAGTCCCGTCACTCCCGCCACCTTTCAGGAAGCCGTCGTGCCAGGGACGGCCCTGGGGGGCCCGTCCCTGGCACGATGTCCATTGCAGGGTGGCAGGAGCGACGGGTGCTCGTGAACCCGCGTGTGCAACGGGCCGGGGCGCCTCGGTCGCTGTTCGCATGGCGTGCTGAGCGGGCGGCGTGACGGCGTAGGATGGGCGCCGATGAAGTGTGCGATCGAGCTCTATTTCGACGGGGGGACCGAGCGTCGGTTCCTCGCGCTGCTTCGCGAACTGGCGACCGCTGGGGTGCCGTCGCTCCTCCTGGACTGCGGGATGCGCCCGCACCTCTCGCTCTTCGTCTGCGATGGGGTCGCGCCGGGCCTCGACAACGCTCTCCGAGAGTTCGCGAAGGGGGTTGAACCTCTCCCGGCCCGTTTCGACCATGTGGGCAGCTTCCACGGCGACGAGGGCACGCTCTTCGCCGCCCCGGTCGTCACTCCGGCGCTCCTCGATCTACATCGCCGTGGCCACGCGCTCCTGGCTCCCCACTGCAGCGGTCTCGACGCCCACTCCATGCCGGGACGCTGGGTTCCGCACTGCACGCAGTCGATGTTTCTCACCGCTCCGCAGGTCGCGCTCGGGCTGGAGATCTGCCGCAGGCGGCTGCCCATCGAAGGGACCCTCGCGCTCGTCGGGCTGCACCGCGTTCCCTTCGACCCGCGATCGCGCCCGGCGGCGCTTCCTCCTGCCGCCGATTGCTACCCCTTCACCCACTCGCTGGGCGCATGATGCCGCCTCAGACCGCGCCCCCCCCCGAGCGCCGTTGCCGCGTTCTCTATCTGCTCCCCGCCCTCGTCCTGGGCGGTGCGGAACGGGTTGTGGTGGAGCACCTCCGCCGCCTACCGCGGGACCGTTTCGCGCCGGAGCTGGCTGCCTTCGGCGTCTCCGGCGGCTCGCGTGCCCTCGTGCCCGCCGATGTGCCGGTGCACCAGCTGCGCGGGCCCGGGCTCTCGCGGCTCCTGGCGCGGCGGCGCGCGCTGCGCGCCTTGATCCTGGAGCGCCAGATCGAAGTGGTGTCGAGCCATCTTGCGGCTGCCAGTGTCGTGCTTCTCGCCGAGGCCGCCGGGAGTCCCTCGCGCGCCGCACGCCTCGTCACCGTCCACGGGGATCCGCGTGGGTCTTCCATGGGTTGGCGTCGGCGTCTCGGCCAGGGGATCCTGCGCCGCCTCGCCCCGCGCGCGCACCGCATCGTCTTCCTCTGCCGCGAGACGGCGGATGCGGCGGCGCGTTCCTACGGTGCCCGCGGCGATCAGGTGGCAGTCATCCCGAACGGCGTCGACCCCGGCGAATTGCAGGCGCGATCCGAGGCCGGAGCTCCGCTCGCTTGGCCCGCGCCCGGGCTCCGCCTCATCGCGATCGGACGGCTCGAGACGCAAAAGGGGTTCGACATCCTACTCCCTGCCCTGGCGTCCGCCCGCGGCCAGGGCGTCGAAGCGTCGCTCCTCATCCTCGGCGAAGGGGCCCAACGGGCCGCCCTCGAGCGATTGCGCGCCCGCCTGGGCCTGGACGCCGCCGTATCGATGCCGGGCCATCAGGCAAATCTCTACCCCACGCTCCGGCACGCAGACCTCTTCCTGCTCCCATCGAGATTCGAGGGGTTCCCGCTCGTGCTTCTCGAAGCGCTCGCGCTCGGCCGTCCCGCCTTGGCGGCCGCCTGTCCCGCCGGCCCCGCCGAACTGCTGGCGAACGGCGCCGGCATGCTGGTGCCGCCAAACGACCCCGCCGCGCTCGCGGCGGCCCTGATCGACCTCGCCCGCTCGCCGGAACGCCGCGCCTTGCTGGGCGCGCGCGGTCGCGCGCGCGCCGACGACTACCCCTGGTCGAGCGTGATCGCCAGCACTTCGGAACTGCTTCTCGCTGCCGCGGCTGCTTCCGCCCCCTTCTGATAGCCTGCCCGGGGTGGAGACGGCGCGCGGTCAACGAGAAGTCCTCCTCGTCGTAGGCGGGGCGTGGCTCGGCGTCGCGCGGCTCCCGCGCGTCCTCGAGGCCGCGGGCTGCCGCGTGGTCCTCCTCTGCAATCCCCGCCGCTTCGCGGCGCGCACCCGGTTCGTGCACGAAGTCGTGCCCGCCCCGCGCGATCCGGCGGGCACCTTCCGCGCCCTCGAACCCCTCCTCGCGCGCCGCCGCTTCGACTGGGTCATCCTGGGGGACGACTACGTCCTCGAGGAGGCTGTCCGCGCCGCAGGCGAACGCCGCGCGAGCTTCCTTCCGGTCCCCGTGGAGGGGGATGCCCCGCGCCTCCTCCTCTCCAAGCAGGCCTTCGCCGCCGCCATGGTGCGCCATGCGCTCCCCTTCCCGCCCACGGAGGCCGCCACCGGTCCGGCGGAGGCGCGCGCAGCGGCCGGGCGCATCGGTTACCCGGTGATCGTGAAACCCGACCGCGGCTTCGCTGGCGCGGGCCTCTTCCGGGCGGAGGACGCTTCCCCGCTGGCGCGCCTGGAGGAGAACGCCCGGGTCGTCGTGCAGCGATTCGAGGAGGGGAAAGTGGGCAGCACGGTCATCCTCTTCGACCGCGGCCGTCCCCTCTCCTGGATGTCCTCCTACAAGATGGACGCCTATCCGCCCCCCTTCGGGCCCTCCTGCGTGAGGCACTACGTGCACTTCCCCGGCCTAGAGGCGAGGCTGCAGGCGCTCGGCGCGCTCCTGGGAATGACCGGCCTCTGCGGGGTCGATTGGATCCACGCCCCGGGGGCCGCCGAGCCTCTCTTCCTGGAGCTCAACGGACGGCCCACCCCCTGGATGCACCTCTACCGCGAGTTCGGCACCGACCTCCCGGGCGCGATCCGCGGATTCCTGGCAGGCGACCCCGTGGTCCGCCCCCCGCCCCCGAGCGCCCCGGTTCCCACGGTGCACCTCTTCCCCCAGCACGCGTTCCGCGCCGTGAGCCAGGGCGACTGGCGGGGGTTCGTGCGCGGGTTCTTCGGGCGCGACGTTCCCAACGACCTGCCCCGCGACGACGGGAAGCTCCGTCGCGCCTTTCGCATGCACCTCTTCCGAAGGGCGATGGCGCGAATCCGACGGGCGCTCACGCCGCGTTGAAGATTCCGGAGAGGGGGGCGGGGGCGGCGCTCACGGCGGTCCCCGCCCCCTTCCCGATCAATCCTGCCGAGCGGGAGGCGCGTACTCCAACTCGAACGACGCGTCGGCCAGCGGCCCCTGCTTCCACCCAGGGAAGGAGAGGTGGAGCGTCGCCTGCGCGACCGCGGTCGCGGGCGGCGCGGCGATCTTGGCGCGGTAGCGGCGGCCGCACTCGCACTGAATGACCTCGGGCCGCGGCGCGGCCACGGCGGGCGATCCCTCACGCGCGGTGTAGTCCATGCGCACCGTGGGGAGATCGGCCCCTTGGAGACGCCAGAGGTGGGGGTAGACGTAGGCCTCGGCGTCCGTGCCGAGCACCTGGGTCGCGACGAGGATGCTGAATTCGTGGTCCCCGCCCTCGCGCGGGAGACGGCGGCAGGCGATCGAGCCGGTCCAGTGGTCCATGAGGACGAACCTCAGCGGCCCGTGGATCGGGATGCGCGGCGCGCGCTCCGGGCTGTCGCCGAGCGGGATGAAGCCCGCGTTGGAGTGGAAGTCCTGGATCTCCTCGACGGGGTTGGTGCTCACTAGCTTGAGCCCCGCGCGGTTGCGCTCATCGCGCCCGAGGTCGAGACAGAGCCGGAAGCGCCCCTCCTTTCCGTCTTGGTCGCAGCCGGCCGCCTCGGTCCAGAAATAGCCGTGCGTCCCCGCCGCCACCTCCTCCCCGGGCCGCTCGATGCGGCCGTCCCCGTTGCCATCGACGAAGACCCTGCCGCCCTCCACGACGATGGCGATCTCCCGTTGCGCCTTCGCGCCGTAGACCACGAGAGCGTAGCCGGGCGGCTCCGCGGCGAACGCGGCGCCGAGGAACAAGGCCAGGAGTGCGAGGAGGCGCCCCACGGCAGCATTGTACTCGCGGGAGGGGGGCGGGGGAGTGCCCTTCCCGTGCGTCTCGCGGTAGAGTCGTCCGCGTGACCACGTCCTACGACCCCTCGCGCGGCCGCGTGCGGTTGCTTTTCGTTTGCATCGAGAACTCCAACCGCAGCCAGATGGCCGAGGCGCTGGCGCGCATGATGGGGGGCCCGGGGGTCGAAGCGCACAGCGCCGGCTCGCGCCCCTCCGGCAAGGTGAACTCCCAGGCGATCGCCTCCATGGCGGAGATCGGCTACGACCTCGCGACGCACCAATCCAAGTCGGTGGACGACCTTCCTCCCGGCCCCTACGACGCGATCGTGACCATGGGCTGCGGCGACGCCTGTCCCTCCCTCCCCGCCCGCCTCCGTCTCGCCTGGCAGATCTCCGACCCGAAGGGATTGCCCGCGGAGGAGTTTCGGAAAGTGCGCGAGGAGATTGCGGAGAGGGTGCGGGAGTTGCTGGGGCGCGTGGGGGGATCGGCGCGCGGGTAGCGAGGCCGCGAGCGTGCGCCGGTGTCGGTTTCCACAACGACCGACTGTTCACTCACTTGCAAGCGGCCGGGCCCGGGCGATCCCCTCGGTGAGGCCGGTTCCCCCCGTCGCTCGACCTATTCGATCGGGTCGGCTTCGCAACGGAGGTAGCGCTGCAGTTCGCCGGGCTTGCCGGTCAGGCTGCGGACCTCGTCCGCGATCATCTCGAGGGCGCTGAACCTGCCCCCTGCGTGTGATGAACGCCGACTCGGGAGGCGTGAGCTCGCGCCCCAAGATGCGCCTGCAATCCCGAAGGATGGCGGCCCGCGACTTGCGGACGAGCTTCTCGTTGTCCGTGGGAGCCTGGCGACTTGCCGCTCAGTGCCCGGCCGAATGCCGATCCGCTGCACCGGGGGGTCGGGCTGCCTCACCCCTGGTCTTCCGCCCGGCGGCCGCAGCGGCTAGGGCACCCGCAACGGCACCCGCCACGCCGCCCACCACTGCTGCGGTCGGTTCCGGTCCGAGGAGCCGCAGCAGCGCAACTGACGCAAGCGCCGCGAAGACCCCAGTTGCCACTCCTATCACGATCGGTCTTGCCATGGAGAGTTCCTTCTTCGTGTTCGGGCGTGGATGTGTGGATGGCGAGCTGCTCCGTCCAGCGCTCGACATCAGCGGTCATGAACCGGGGGTTGAATCTACCGTCGCTGCAGGCGGCCTTTCAAGAGAGCCACCGTGCGTTCGGCAGGTCTGTCGATGCAGTCGCTTCGGCTTCCGGTCATGCGCGCCCGCCGAGGGTGCGCTCCAAGGCAGCGGCCACCTCCCGCGCCTCCGCCGCGTCGGCCGGCGTGGGGGGGGTGCCGCCGTAGCGGCCCCCCACGAGGCGCTCCAGGAGGGAGGCGGCGCGGGAGGCGAGGGCGGAAGGGAGGCCGGCGGCATGGAGGCGAGCGGGGAGATCGGGGGAGATGACGGCGGCTGCGGGGCAGTGGAGGTGGGCGGCGAGGAACTCGGCGAGGGCGTCCGCGAGAGCTGGGCCGGATGCGGTGGAGAGGGCGCGGGAGGCGCTGCGCGCGCGGCTCGCCTCGCGGCGAGTCCGCGCGCGGGCTCGGAGCAGCAGGCGGAGAGCGAGCAGCGCCAAGGCTGCGGCGGCAAAGGGCCACAGCGCGGGGCGCGCCTTTGCGGGAGGGGCGGGCTCCGTAGGCTCGCTTCCCGGGCGCGGCCGCACCGCGAGCGGGATCGCTTCGGTCCAAGCGGTCTTGTAGGCGCCGGGGGGCTCAGGGTCGAAGTAGGCGAACTCGATCCGGGGCAGCGCGCGCACGGTTGCATCCAACGGAGCGAGGTCGTAGGTGATCGTGCGCGCGCCGGCGCCGCGGTCGTCGAGCAGGCCGTAGGCGTGGAATCCGGCGAGTGCGTCGAGGCGCGGGGGGTCGAACCGCTCCAGATTCCCGTGGCCTTCGATGCGGAGCACGAGCTGGAGAGACGCACCGGCCTCCATCTCCAGCGGCGTGGCTTGCGCGGCGACGCGGAACCGGCCCACGGCGCCGCCGAAGCCGGCGGGGCGGCCCTCTTCGGGGAGCGGATGGATCGTGAGCGCGAGAGGCCGCCCCTCCGCGACCAGGTCGGTCCACTCCACGGCGACGCGTCCCTCGAGGAAGTCCTCGCGAAAGCGCGTGCCGAGCGCGCAGCGCAGGCGCGGCGCGGGGAGGCGCAGCTCCCCGGGCGCGGTTGCGAGCAGGACCTTCTCGATCTCGACGACCGTGGTGCGACGGCCCTCGACCGTGCGCTCTCCCCGCTCCACGGCTTGGGCCACCTCGCCGTCCAACGCCAGCGTGAGCGCCGCGCCCTCCCCCGCCCCCCTCGCGCGCATCACGGTTCCCGGCGGCGCCTCGTTCCAGCGCGCTTCGATCTGCACCGGCAGGTCGAGGCGGCGCGGGAAGAGCTGCACGGCGTCCGCGCGGAAGGTTTCCGCGTCGAAGCCGATGCGCAGCACGATGCGGATCGGCTCCTCCACGAAGCAGCTCGCTTGCGCCGCCTCCAGCTCCACGAAGACGCGCTCGGCCGCGCTCGCGGCCGCGCAGAGCACGCAGAGGAGAGCGGCGACCCGCCGCCTCACCAATCCCTCTCCACGCCGGAGGACTCTGCCCGCCGCCTCTCCGTGCGCACCGTGCGCTTCTCCTCCTCCTTGCGCTGCAGCTTGTCAAACAGACGCAACACCTCCTCGCGCGACAGCTCCGCGATGGCCGGATCCTCGCGCGGCGGCTGGTCGGGCTTACGGCGATCCTCCCCTTCCCCCGGTTGCGGCTTCGGCTGCGGCTTGGGCCGCGGCGGGCGGTCGCGGCGCCGCTCGGCCTCCGCCTTCTTGCGCGCCAGCTCGTCGCGATTCAGGAGCGCGCGCTCCACGTTCCGGCGCGCGGCGGGCCAGTCGTCGCGGCCCATCGCGGCGCGCTCCCACGCCTCGCGCGCCGTGTCGCAATAGCGGATCGCGACATCGAACGCGAAGGGCTCCGCCTCGGGGGTGCTCGCCTGCCGTTCCGCGAGCTCGCAACGCTTGAAGGCGATGCTGCCGAGCAGGAAGTCGCAGTGCGCCGCGACGCTTGGGTCGCCGAGCGCCGCCGCGCTCGTCGCGGCCTCCGTCGCGGCGCGCCAATCCTCCGCGTGGAACGCCGCCCGCGCGCGGTTGTAGCGGTGGGGGGCGGGGAGGTCGTCGCCGGTTCCGGCGCAGCCGG
Source organism: Planctomycetaceae bacterium (assembly GCA_052388375.1). GTDB lineage: Bacteria > Planctomycetota > PLA2 > PLA2 > PLA2 > JBQTIG01. Next base: position 7,263 of record JBQTIG010000058.1, read on the forward strand.
CGAGCAGGAGGAGCAGGGTGAGGCGGGGCTTCATGCGCGCCTCCGTGCCGCGAGG
>JBQTIG010000059.1:0-5224 GCA_052388375.1 Planctomycetaceae bacterium
CGCATCTGGCGCTCCTGGTCCTTCACCGCGCTCTGCTGCTCGAGCTTCGCCCGGCTCTCGCCGATGCCGGCCTCCTTGGCGAGCTCGGCGAGGCGCACGAGGCGCTCGCGGTCCGCTTCCTTGGTGCCGATCTCGCGCACCTTGCCGGCGTTGGCGACGATCACGTCCTGCTCGCGTTTGGCCTCGGCGACGCCGATCGAGCCGCGCATGTTCTGCTTGGCGACGTCGATCTCGGCCGACTGGATCGCCTCGGAGGCGGCCTTGCGGCCCATCGCCTCGATGTAGCCCGACTCGTCGGTGATGTCGGTGATGTTGACGTTGATCAGCACGAGGCCGATCTTGCGCAGCTCCCCCTCGAGGGACTTCTGGATCGCCTCCAGGAAGGCGTCGCGGTCGCGGTTGATGTCCTCGATCCGCATGGAGGCGATCACCTGGCGCAGCTGGCCGAAGATGATGTCGCGCGCCTGGCCCATGATGTCTTCCGAGCGCAGGCCGAGGAGGCGGATGGCCGCGTTGTTCATCACGGCGGGCTCGGTCCCGATGGCCACGGTGAACACCGAGGGCACGTTCACGCGGATGTTCTCGATGGAGAGCGCGCCCTTGAGGGGGATTTCGATCTGGATCGGTTCGAGATCGAGGTACTCATGGTCCTGGATGAGCGGCCAGATGAAGGTGCCGCCGCCGTGGAGGCATCGGGCGGCGCCGCCGGAGGCTACCTTGCCGTAGACGACGAGGATCTTGTTGGAGGGGCACCGGCGGTAGCGCTTGACCAGGAGCAGCAGGAAGCTGAAGGCGACCACCACCAGGAAGACGGTGAGCAGGACCGAGGGGTCCCCGAGGTCGATGGCGAGCAGGCTTGCGGTTCGCACGGCGTTCCTTTCGTTCAGAGCGCGGCCACTTTGAGCGTGTCATCGCCCACCAACTCGTTCACCTTCACCCGGGTCCCGGTCGCGATCGGGCTGCCGTCGGTGATGGCGCTGATCTCCATGGTGCGGCCCTGGATCTCCACCGTGACCTTGCCGGCCCCGGAGCGCTCCCCGGGGATGCGCAGGTAGACCGACGCCGTCTTGCCCACCGCATTCTCGAGATTCACCGTCCCCGAGGCGCTGAGCTTGGAAAGCCCGCGCATCATCCAGCCCACCAGGACTACGCCTGCGAGCCCGGCTCCGGTGGCCACGGCGAGACGGATGTGGCGCGATCCCGACTGGCCGAGCATGACGAGCCCGGTGAGACCGAAGATTCCGCTGAAGGAGGAGAGCGCCTTGAAGGAGAGGAAGCCGAAGAAGGCGCTGCCGTGGCCGTCGGCGCCCGCCCCATCGTGGCCCGCATCCAGGTCGGCGTCCCCGTAGAGGCCGAAGAGCTGGAGCACGACCTGGAGGAGGAGGAGCGTCGCCCCCACCACCGCCAGGATCACGTAGACGTTTCGTTCCATGGTTCGCCTCCCGGGATTGGGGTCTTCCCCCGCCCCCCTCCCCGGCCTCGTCAATTCTTGCGATCGCGACGCCGCCCGCAAGGGTCGGTACCCCTACCCCCCCTCCCCCGCCACCATTCGGGGGGAGCCAGGGGCGGAGGATATGGAAATGCGATTTCAGGAATCGTATAAGACGATGCGTGACCTGGTCGCCGAGCACCGGTCCGGGAAGGAGAGAACGCGAGATGGGCAGATGGATCCTGGCCTTTGGGGCGCTGTGCGCCGCCGCGTCGAGCGGATTCTCCGCGGACGAATCGGTGGAGGAGCGCGTCCGCCGACTGGAGGAGCAGAACCGCGCGATCCTCGAGCGGCTCCAGCGCAGCGAATCGCGCAACGCGGCGCTCGAGGAGGAAGCGCGCCGGTTCCAGGAGGAGCGGCGACAGATCCTCGCGACGGAAGTGGAGGGGTATCTCCAGGCTACCGAGGGGGCCGACACCGAGGAGCGCAGCTTTTGGAAGAAGCTGACGCGGTCGGGCAACGTCCTCCAGATCTACGGGTTCGTGCGGATGGACGCCTACTACAATTCGGCGCGCGCGGACCACGCGATCATTCCGATCGTCGTCCTCCCCGAGGACGGGACGGTCGCGAAGCGCGACGACGACCAGTTCGCCTTCGACGTCCGGCTGACGCGCATCGGATTCAACTTCGACTTCGGGGAGATCGGCCCCGCGCGCGTCACCGCCAAGATCGAGACCGATTTCGCCAACTTCCCCTCGGGAACTTCCGAATCGCGCCAGACGCCGCGCATCCGCTTGGCGTTCATCAACATCGAGCGCGGGCGGTGGACGTTCCGGTTCGGGCAGGACTGGGATGTGATCGCGCCCCTGTTCCCCGCCGCCAACAACGAAACGCTCATGTGGAACGCGGGCAACCTGGGGGATCGGCGCCCCATGGCCCAGGCGATCTACAAGACGAAGTCGGAGGAGGGCACGGAGTGGACGATCCGCATCGCCCTCGGGATGAGCGGAGCGGTGGACAACCGCGACCTGGATCCGGTGGTGGCGGGGGTCTCCAGCGAGAGGGACGGGTTCGACTCCGGGCACCCGCACCTGCAAGTGCGCGCGGGAGTGAGCGGCACCTCCTGGGTGGAGGAAAAGCGCTGGGAGGCCGGCGTCTGGGGCTACGTGGCCGGGCTCGAGACCGACACGCTCTTTGCGGGCAACGACGAATTCACGCCGTTCGTGGTCGGGCTCGACTTCCAGGTTCCGCTCTGCCGCCGGTTCTCCGTGCGGGGCGAGCTCTGGATCGGCCAGGCTCTCTCCGACATGCGCGGCAACGTGGGCCAGACGATCAACACCACGACTGGCGACGAGATCGCGGGCTGGGGCGGTTGGATGGAGCTGGTCTTCGTGGCGAACGCCCAGTGGCGCTTCCATCTCGGCGGCACCATCGACGATCCCGAAGACGGCGACGTCGCGGCGGGCGGCCGCACTCGCAACTGGACCACCTATGTCGGTACGGTCCGCGACTTCACGAACGGGCTTCGCGCCGGATGCGACGTCATCTACTGGGAGACGAGCACCGTCGGCATGGGCCTCGGGAACATGATCCGCGTCAACGTCTGGATCCAGATCGACTTCTAAGGAAGGAGGCTTCATGCGCCGCATCGCCGTTCTCCTCATCGCGGCACTCTCGCCGGTCGCATGCAAGACCGCACCCGGCGGGGGCCCCGCCCCCGCCCCCCTCAAGAGCGCACACTTCGACGTGCGTCACGAACTCGTGGTCAACGTCCCGGAAGGAGCCCGCTCGCTCCGGATCTGGATGGCGCTTCCCCAGGCCGATCCGGCGCAGGCGGTGACCGGACTTGCGATCGAATCCCCCTATCCGACCCGCGTGACGCGGGATGACCAGGGGAACGAGGTCCTGTTCGTGGAGGCGACGTCGCCTTCCGCCGGCTCGTTCACCGTGGCCGCCCTCTTCCGGCTCCGGCGGGAGGAGGTGCGGCGCGACGTGGATCCCTCCCGCACCCGCCCGCTCACGAAGGGCGACCGCGACCTTCTTTCGCGCCATCTCAAGCCGAGCAGTTACGTGGTGATCGACGACCGCATCCAGAAGACTTCCACGCAGATCGTAGGAGGCGAGACCAACCCGATCCGCGCCGCCCGCAAGCTCTACGACTGGACCCTAGCCCACATCGAGTACTGGGTGAAGGATCCGGACAACAAGAAAGCCTCGCCGGTCGGGAGCACCAACTACTGCCTCGACACCGGCACGGGGAATTGCACGGACTTCCACTCGCTCTGGATGTCCCTCGCCATGGCCGCGGGCATACCGACCCGGATCATCTACGGATCCTTCCTCAAGAAGGAGCTCGACGGCCAGGACGTCGACCAGAGCTACCACTGCTGGCTGGAGTTCTACGCCCCGGGTCCGGGGTGGATCCCCCTCGACGTCGCCGTCGCCGACATCTTCGTGGGGGACTTCGAGCTGAGCGAAAAGAACTCCGTTCTCGTAAGCCGCACGACGGCCGCGGGCTACGTCGGGCGTGACCTGTCCCTGGTGGACTACTACTTCGGGAACCTGGAGGAGCGGCGTGTCACCTGGTCGCAAGGGCGCGACCTCCTGCTCGATCCGCCGCCGGCGAGCGGACCGGTGAACGCGCTTCCGAAGGCGCACGTGGAGTTGGACGGTGTGGTTCACCCGGAAAAGAGCGGCTGGAACCGCAAGTTGACCTACCGCGAGCGTGCTATAGAGGAGTCATGAATCCGCGCGAGGCGGGGCCCTTCGAGGATTCCCAGGACGCCCAGCGCACCGCGGCGCTCCTTGCGGATCTCCGGCGCCTCCGAGGCAGCGCGTGCGGGGCCTGCGCCGCGCCGCTCTGCGGCCATGCCTCGCTGTTCAGCATCGTCGCGGGGTTCAGGGATGCGCCCCTCTGCTTCTCCTGCCTCGCGGCCGAGCTCGACCGGGACGCCGCGACGATGCGGGACCATCTTGTCGATTTCTGCCGTCACAAGGAGTGCTATAGCCGGGGATTCCTGGAGGCGAGCCGCGACGAGGGGGACGGGAGTGCGTGGCGCCCGCGCTGCCTATTCCCCCCCGACCCGGCAGAGAAGGAAGCCAGCCCGGAGGCGAGGTGGGACGCGGGCGACATGGGATGCGGCGACCTCGTGCTCGAGCTGCGGCAGCGTCTCGCGCGCCTTCAGGCCGGCGCGGTCCTGCGGGTAACCGCGACCGATCCGGGCGCGCCCGAAGACCTCCCCGCATGGTGCAATCTGACCGGCAACCCCCTGGTTCGTGCGCAGCACCCCGACTACTGGATCCGGCGAAAGGAGCGATGAGCGATGAGCAAGAAATTCTGTGTGTGCCTCACCTGCAGCAAGGACAACCCTGACAAGGCGACCGTTGCCTTCGTCGTCGCCAACGCGGCGGTTGCTTCCGACAAGGAGACGATGGTCTTCTTGAGCATCGAGGGGGTCCGCCTCTCGCAGGCGGGGTACGCCGACGGCATCCACGAGCAGGGGTTTGCTCCCCTCAAGGAGCTGATGGACAATTTCGCGAAGGCCGGCGGAAAGGTCTGGGTCTGCTCGCCATGCTTCAAGAAGCGAGCCCTCGACGAGAAGAAACTGATCGGCGGGGCGACGATCGTGGGGGGCGCCAAGCTCGTCGAATTCCTGAGCGACGGCAGTCCGTCCATCAGCTACTAGGGTCTGTCTGAGTACTCCATCTGGCTTCGCCCGGCTGCGCGGGCCGCTGGCTTCGCCGCTCGTCCATCGCCGTATTTGGGGTCATGTGGGTATGTCCTTGACTCCAGTA
>JBQTIG010000060.1:0-12541 GCA_052388375.1 Planctomycetaceae bacterium
GGGGCCCCTCCCCTAACCCGCGCAAAACGGGGGCCCTCACCAGGGGCCGGTGGGGGGGCGCGGGGGGGCGCGGGGGTTGGCCGGGCCCCCCGCGGGCCCCTCCTCGTCCGCTGTTACGCTGGGGCGATGCACGATCTCCTCGATGCCCTGGGGCTTTCCTCCGTCAACGAGGGAGCCTGGACCGGCGAGGCGGTGCGCGGCTGCTCGGGCGGCGCGCTTGCCCTTCGTTCCCCCGGAAGCGGAGAGGAGATCGCAACCGTTCGTCTCGCCTCCGGCAGGGAGTACGAAACCGTGCTCTCCGCCGCGCAGGAGGCCTTCCCGCGCTGGCGCGATCTCCCCGCGCCTCGGCGCGGCGAGATCGTGCGCCTCTTCGGCGATCGGCTCCGCGCGCTGAAAGAGCCGCTGGGCGATCTCGTCTCCCTCGAGATGGGGAAAATCCGTGCCGAGGGGCGCGGCGAAGTGCAGGAGATGATCGACATCTGCGACTTCGCGGTCGGGTTGTCGCGCCAGCTCCACGGGCTGACGATGCACAGCGAACGTCCCCGCCACCGCATGTACGAGCAGTGGCACCCGCTCGGTATCGTGGGCGTCATCACCGCGTTCAATTTCCCGGTCGCGGTCTGGGCCTGGAACGCGGCGCTCGCCTGGGTCTGCGGCGACGTCGTGGTCTGGAAGCCCTCGGAGAAGACCCCGCTCTGCGCGATCGCCTGCCAAAGGATCGCGCACGATGTGTTCCGGGAGGCGGGCTTCGCCTCCGGCGTCTCCAACGTCCTGATCGGCAGCCGCGAGGCGGTGGGGGAGCCGCTCGCGGCGGATCGCAGGATCCCGCTGGTGAGCGCCACCGGCTCGACCCGCATGGGCAAGAGCGTGGGCGCGGCCGTGGCGCAGAGACTCGGCCGCAGCCTGCTCGAGTTGGGGGGCAACAACGGCGTCCTCGTGACCCCCAACGCCGATCTCGAATTGGCCGTGCGCGCCATCGCCTTCGGCGCCCTGGGCACCGCGGGCCAGCGCTGCACCTCCACCCGCCGCGTCATCGCCCACGCCTCCCTCTACGACGCGCTCAAGGCGCGGCTCCTCGCGGTCTACGGCCAAGCGCGCATCGGCGATCCCCTCGAAGAGGGGACGCTGGTCGGGCCGCTCATCGACAAGGGGTCCGTGGCGACCTTCCTCCGGGCCGTCGCCACCGTGCGCGAGCAGGGAGGGACGATCCTCTGCGGCGGGGAGCTGCTGCAGGGCAAGGCGCACGCGTCGGGCTGCTACGTGCGGCCCGCGATCGCCGAGGTGGACGCGACCATGCCGATCGTGCAGGAGGAGACCTTCGGCCCGCTCCTCTATCTGATGCGCTACGACCATTTGGAAGAGGCGATCGCGATGCACAACGCCGTGCCGCAAGGCCTCTCCTCGGCGATCTTCACCCGCGACGTCCTGGAAGCCGAGACCTTTCTCGCCCACGGCGGGAGCGATTGCGGCATCGCCAACGTCAACATCGGCACCTCCGGCGCCGAGATCGGGGGGGCCTTCGGGGGGGAGAAGGAGACCGGCGGCGGGCGCGAGGCGGGGTCGGACTCCTGGAAGGCCTACATGCGGCGCCAGACCACTACGATCAACTGGTCGAAGGAGTTGCCGTTGGCCCAGGGAGTCCGGTTCGATCTGGGATGAATCGCCTCGCGTTTCTCCTCGTCGGACTGCTGGCGGGAGGCGTCGCCGGGCACTTCCTGGGGAGCGCCGCCTCCAGGGATCGCGCTCGCGCGGCGCCCCGCGCCAGGTTCGGGCCGCCCCCGCGGGAGGCCGCTCCGCCTCCGTCGGCCGAGCGGGAGCCCTCAGGCCCGGCGAGCGACCCTCCCCCGCCCCCCTCCCCCGCGCCGCTTCCGGTGGGTCCGCGCGACGATGCGGACCCCCCGCCGCACTGCGCAGTCCTGTTGGGAGGCGCCGGCGGGCGGGATCGCCGTGGAGGTGGAGAGCAGGCGCCGCCCGGAGGAGGCGGGTAGCTTCCTCAGCGGGCGGGGCTCCCGGAAGGACTCTCAGCGCCGGTGGGCTGGGGGAGCCGCGAGGGCGTCTACCGCGGCGACGTGCAGATCGCGTTCCTGGAGCCCGGGCTCTATCTCCTGCGATTCGAGGGCGACGGGCTCCTGGCCGAGACCCGGGAGGTCGAAGTGGGGGCGGCGCAGGTCACGGTGCGCCCGCGCCCCGCGATCGACGCCGCGGCGCCGCGCGAGGAGTGAGGCGGTCGCGCGCCCCGAGCTGGCCGCAGGCGCCGTCGACGTCCTGCGCGGCGGACCGGCGCAGCTTGGCGAGCACGCCGGATGCGTGGAGGGTTCGCGCGAGCGCGCGCATGCGCTCGATCGGAGGGCGGCGGAACGGCGCTCCCGGCACTTCGTTGTAGGGGATGTAGTTGACGATGGCGCGGCGGCCGTGGAGCAGCGCGGCGAGCCGCTCCGCCTCCGGTTCGCCGTCGTTGACCCCGTCGAGCAGCGTCCATTGCACCTGGAGCGGGTAGCCGGTCCGCTCCGCATACCCCGCGGCGAGATCGAGCAGTCGCGCCGGATCGGTCCGCGGCGCGCGGGGGAGCAGCCGCGCGCGCAGCGACGCGTCCAGGGTGTGCAGCGAGAGCGCGAGGGCGGGCTGGATCGCGTGCGCCTCGAGCCGCCCAAACGTGCGGGCGTCGCCCACCGTGGAAACGACGAGGCTCTTCGCGCCGAGTCCCCCCTCCCGGGCGAGGAAGGCGATCGCCGGCAGCACGGCGGGCAGGTTGTGCGAGGGCTCGCCCATGCCCATGAAGACCACCTTGCGCACGCTCCCGCGCCTGCGCGCCAGCGCGACTTGGGCGCAGATCTCGGCGGCGGTGAGTTGGCGCAGGAGTCCCGCCTGCCCGGTGCTGCAGAAGAGGCAGCCGACCGCGCAGCCCGCCTGGGTGGAGACGCAGAGTCCCTCGCGGTGCAGCATGACGCTCTCGATGGCGGCTCCGTCGCCGAGGCGCAGGAGGGTACGCACCGAGCCGTCGGCGGATGCGTGCTCCTCCGCGACCATCGCCAGCGCGTCGAGGCGCGCCTGCAGCGCGGGCAGATTCGCGAGGAGGGGGGCGGGGAGGGGGACGGAGCGGGCGCGGCGGCGCGCCGCCAGGGGTCGGCCCTCGATCCAGGCGCGCAGGAGCGGCGCGGCGTGGGGAGGCCGGGCGCCCGCCTCCCGCATCCACTCCACGACCTCGCGCACGCCGCGGCTACTTGTGGAGGAACGCCGCCTTGGCGCGCGGCCCGTTCTTGATGAAGTTGTCCATGCCGATGCGCATGTCTTCAAGGCCGCAGACCTCGCCGAAGCACTTCGACTCGAAGGCGAGCCCCTTCTCCAGGGGCAGCTTGGCCCCTTCGAGGATCGCTTTGACGAGCACCCTGTCCACCGCCTTACTGAGGTGACCCAGCTCGACTTCGGGCAGGCCGGCGGGGGGCGTCACGGGACCGCGCTCGATGCGCCGCAGCACGACCTTGCCCGCCGCGGCCTGCCTCGCCAGCTCCACCGCCGCCTCGAGGAGATCGCCCTCCACCTCGGCGTGGAGAAGCCCCATCTGCCTGGCGTCCGCGCTCGAGAAGGGGCGGCCGGTGCGCAAGAGGCTCCACGCCCTCTCGAAGCCGACGAGGCGCGGAAGGCGCTGGGTCGCGCCGGCGCCCGGGATGATCCCCAGGTTGGGCTCGGGCTGCGCGGCAAGCAGTTTGAGGCCTTTGGGCGCGAGGCGCGCGTGGCATGCGAGCGCCAGCTCGTTGCCGCCGCCGAAGGCGAGGCCGTTGTAGGCGCAGATCACCGGCTTCCGCATGTTCTCGATGCGATGGAGCACTGCGTGGCTCGCGCGGGAGGTCTTTTCGCCATCGGCGGGCGACTTCACCGCCGCGAGCATGCCGATGTCGGCCCCCGAGACGAACGCCTTTTTCCCGAACCCGGTGACCACGGCGCCGCGGATGGCGGGCTCCTCCGCGATGCGGGCGAAGTGCGCATCGAGCTGGGCGTAGACTTCGGCGTTGAGCGCGTTGAGCACCTGCGGGCGCCGGATGGTGAGCAGGGCGATCTCCTCCACCTCACGCCGCAGGACCACCGGGACCTCCCAGGGTCGGTCGAGCTCCGCCTGCCGCACGAGCACGCCGGCAACCGGGAAGTCGGGCTCCACCCTGGCGTAGGCCTGCACCAATTCCAGCGCGCGACGCGGGCCCAGCTCGTTCATGAAGGCGAACGGAGGCCGGACCACGAGGCCGATCTCGAGGGCCATCTCGAAGTCGGCCAGGCTCACGATGCCGCTGTCGTAGACCTCGCCCACTAGACCGAGATAGGCGCCCTGCATCCTCTCCGTGATGGTCTTGGCGCTTCCGGCGGGCAACTCCACCTTCTCGCCCCGGGTCGGCGTCTCCCAGGGTCGGCCCGAGGCCACTGCCTGCTTCATGAGCTCGGGAGTGCGGAACCAGCGGTTCACCCGCTCGTGCATCTCGTCCAGGCCGTGGGCGGTGAGGGGGTTGCCCCCGGTGAGGTTCATGGCGGTGAAGGGGCCGACGCCGAGGCCGAGCGCCTTGCGCGCCGCGGTGTCCACCTCCTTCACGCTCCCCAGCCCCTCCTCCACGCAGAGACAGGCCGCCTGGAAGATGCCCTCGAAGATCGGGTCGATGGCGTAGCCGTAGCGGCTCTGAACCGCGATGGGAACCTTGCCGATCTCCTCGTAGAACTTCAGGAGCCAGTCCTTGACCTTCGGGGCGGTCCTGGCGCCCGGCACCAGCTCGACGAGCAGGTTGCGCTCGGCGGGGAAGAAGTAGTGGATGACGAGGGTGCGGGAGGGGTCCTCGCACTTCTCGAAGATGCGCTCCGGTTCCAGGTGCGAGGAGTTGCTCGCGAGAATCGCGCCGTGGGCGCAGCTCTTCTCCAGGGCGGCGAAGATCCTGCGCTTGATCGCCAGGTCCTCCGACGCCGCCTCGATGACGAAGTCGGCCCCCTCGAGGGCGGCGTAGTCCTTCGTGTAGGAGAGGTTGGCCTGGATGGCCGCGGCCTCTTCCGGAGTGAACGCCTTGGATTCGACCCCCTTGGCGAGCTTCCCCTCGATCTTTGTTCGCCCGGCGGCGAGCGCGGCCTCCGCGATGTCCACCACGACCACGGGGACCCCGTGCTCGTGCAGGACCTTGGACATGTGGAGCGCGATGTCGGGGCCGATCTGGCCGGAACCGACGATGCCCACCTTGCGCAACTTGCGGGATCCGAGGCTGTACGCCATGGTGCGCGTATTCTAGGTTCCTCGGCGCGAAATGGCCCCTGCGCTGCTCCAGTTCCTGGGTACAGCCGCGGTGATCGTGGTCGCTGGGACCTTCCTCGCCCGCTGCGCCGACGCCCTGGCGGAGAGGACGGGGCTGGGCCGGCTCCTGGTGGGAAGCGTGCTCCTGGCGGCCGCCACATCGCTGCCGGGACTGACGGTATCGGTCAACGCGGTGCGGCGGGAGGGGATGCCGGACCTCGCCGTGGGGGACCTTCTCGGGGCCTCCCTCATGAACCTGTTCGCGCTCGCCTTGCTCGACCTGATCACCCGCTCGCGACGCCGGATGCTCTCCAAGATGTCGGCGGCCCACGCCGTCTCCGCCACGATGTGCATCCTTCTGGTCGCCGTCGTGGCGCTCGCCCTCCGCTCCCCGATCCGCATCGACCTCTGGGGCGTCGGCTCCGGCGTGGTTGCGATCGTCGTCGCCTATGCCCTGGGGCTGCGGCTCCTCTACTTCGACCAGCGCTACGCCTCGGTCGCGCAGCCCCCCGTGCCGGCGTCCGGGCCCGGTCTCCGCCCCGCGCTCGCGGGGTTCGCCGTCTGCGCCGTCGCGATCTTCCTGGCGGCCCCCTACCTGGCCGACGCCGCCGCGCGCCTCGCGGAGATCACCGGGGCCGGCCCCACGTTCATCGGGAGCACCATGCTCGCGCTCGCGACGACGCTTCCGGAGCTGGTGACCACGCTCTCCGCGGTCCGCATGGGATCGTTCGATCTCGCGGTGGGCAACATCTTCGGCTCGTAGGCGTTCACCCTGGTCCTCCTCCTGCCGCTCGACCTCGCCTACCCGGGTCTGCTTCTAGAGGGGGTCTCTCCGGTGCATGCGCTGACCTGCCTGGCGATCCTCATCGTGCCGGCCGTCTCCCTTCTCGGCCTCCTCTACGACGCGGAGAGGGGGTTCGGCGTCGTCGAAGGGGATGCGCTGCTCGTCCTTTTGCTCGTGGTGGGCGCGTGGGGGATGCTCTACCTCGTACGCTGAACACGGTCGCGGGCCGGGCGCCCCCGCGAAGTGGCGCATCCGGGTCCCGCGCGGTACCGTCATGCCTCCATGCGCTGGGGGTTCGTGCTCGACCAGGAATCATGCATCGGGTGCCATGCCTGCACGGTCGCCTGCAAGCAGGAGAACGACGTCCCCCTCGGCTCGTTCCGCACCTGGGTGAAGTGGATCGAACACGGGGAGTTCCCCGACACGAAGCGGTCCGCCGCGGTGCTGCGCTGCAACCACTGCGAGGATGCCCCCTGCGTGGAGATCTGCCCCACGGTGGCGCTTCACAAGAGGCCCGACGGGATCGTGGACCTCGACGCCTCGCGCTGCATCGGCTGCGCCTCCTGCATCCAGGCCTGTCCCTACGACGCCATCTACATCGACGATCGGGTCGGCACGGCGGCGAAGTGCCACTTCTGCGCCCACCGCATGGAGGTCAACCTCGCGCCCGCCTGCGTCGCCGTCTGCCCGGTGCAGGCGATCTGGGTGGTGGACTACGACGATCCGGCCCTGCGCAAGGAGTTGGACGAGCGACGCGCGGCGCCGCGCAAGCCGGAGCGCGCCACCAAGCCGCAGACCTTCTACCTGGGCGCCCACCCCGCGACCCTGGACCCCCTCGCGGTGGACGGTACGCGGACGCTCTCCCACGCCGAGGTTCCCGACCCGATGCCGGGCCCCGGCATCGCCGCGGCGCGCGCGGTCTACGACGTGCCTCGCGCGCGCCGGTGGGGCTGGCGCATCACCGCCTACATGGTCGCCAAGGCGGGCGCCTCCGGCGCGCTGCTGGCGGCGGCGCTGGGGTTGGGCCGACCGCGGGTTCTCGGAGCGGCCAGCCTCGGCCTGCTGGCGGTCACCCTGGTCTTCCTCGTCGCCGATCTGCACAAGCCGCAGCGGTTCCTCTTCCTCCTCACCAAGGGCAACCCGCGCTCCTGGCTCGTGCGCGGCGCCTACGTCCTCATGGCGCACGGCGCCTTCAGCGTCCCCTACCTCTTCGGTCTCGCGCACCCGGCGCTCTCGGTTTTCGCCGCGCTCTCCGCCCTCCTCACTTCCGTCTACACCGCGTTCCTCTTCCGCCAGGCGCGCGGCCGCGAGCTCTGGTGCGAGGACCGCCTGCTCCCCTTCCACCTGGCGCTGCAGGCGGCGGCCGCCGCCTGCGCCTTCGGCTGGTTCTGGGGCGCCTGGCGCGTCACGGTGGTGGCCGCCTACGCCTGCCTCTCGGTACTCGGCGCGGTTCTTGGCCCCTCCACCAAGCAGGGGCGGCGCGCCCACGCGCTCATGGTGAAGCACCCCGCGTTCCGGCTGGGCCTCGTCGTGGCCGCCTCCGCGATCCTCTTCCCGCCCGCCGTCTTCCTCGCCTTCGCGCTCCTCGACTGGGCGCTGGTCAAGGCGGGGCAGGAGGTGCCGCTCTCATGAAGTACCTCCCCTCCTCGATCTTCCCCTCCCCGCCCCCCTCCCGCTGGGATCACTGGGAGGAGTACGAAGCGACCGCGTGGCCGCGCCGCGAGAAGCGGGCCTACCGCATCGTGCCCACGATTTGCTTCAACTGCGAATCCGCATGCGGGCTCCTCGCCTACGTGGACAAGGCCAGCGGCTCGATCCGCCGTTTCGAGGGCAATCCGGTCCATCCCGGGAGCCGCGGCCGCGTCTGCCCGAAGGGGCCTGCCACGCACAACCAGGTGCACGACCCCGATCGCATCCTCTATCCGCTGAAGCGGGTGGGGCCCCGGGGAGGGGGGCGGTTCGAGCGGGTCACCTGGGAGGAGGTGCTCGACACGATTGCGGTGCGCATCGGCAAGGCACTGGAGGAGGGGCGCCGCACCGAGGTGATGTACCACGTCGGGCGCCCCGGCCACGACGCGATGATGGACCGCGTCCTGAAGGCGTGGGGCGTCGACGGTCACAACAGCCACACCAACGTCTGCTCCAGCGCGGCGCGGCTCGGCTACGCGATCATGACCGGCGGGGACCGTCCCTCCCCCGACCACGCCAACGCGCGCTGCATCCTGCTCCTCTCGGCGCACCTGGAGTCGGGGCACTACTTCAATCCGCACGCGCAGCGCATCATCGAGGGGCACAACAAGGGGGCCAAGCTCATCGTCCTCGACCCGCGCCACTCCAACACCGCGGCCAAGGCGGATCTCTGGCTCCCGACCTGGCCCGGTTCGGAGGCGACGGTGCTGCTGGCCATCGCCCGCCACCTGCTCGAGACCGGGCGGTTCGACGAGACTTTCGTCAAGACCCACACGAATTGGGAGGAGACGCTTCGGGAACTCGACGCCGCGGCTCCCCAGACGTTTGAAGCGTTCCTGGCCGCGCTCAAGGCGCACTATGCGCCCTTCACCTTCGAGCGCGCCGAGAAAGAGAGCGGGGTGCCGGTCCTCCGGCTTGCGCAGGCGGCGGAGTGGATCGCGGAGGCCGGGAACGCGCTCGCGAGCCATGTCTGGCGCGGGCCCGCCACCGGAAACCTCGACGGATGGCTGGTGGCGCGCGCGCTCCAGTTCGTGAACGTGCTGGCGGGGGCGGTGGGGGCGAAGGGGGGGACCTCCCTGGCGGGCTGGAACAAGTTCGTGCCGCCCGCGTTCCTGAGTCCTCCGCCCCAGAAGGTCTGGAGCGAACTGCTCTACCCCCGCGAGTGGCCGCTCGCGTTCCACGAGATGAGCTTCCTGCTCCCCTACCTCGCCACGGAGGAGCGGCGCGTCGACACCTACTTCACGCGGGTCTTCAACCCGGTCTGGACCTACCCGGACGGAACCGCCTGGATCGAGTTCTTGAGCGATGAGAAGCGGCTCGGCCTGCATGCAGCGCTCACCCCCACCTGGAACGAGACCGCGCGCTACGCCGACTTCGTCCTGCCCATGGGCCACGCCTCGGAGCGGCACGACCTCATGAGCCAGGAGACCCACGCGGGGGCCTGGATCGGGTTCCGCCAGCCCGTCGCGCGCGTGCTCGCGGAGCGCGACGGCAAGCCGGTACGCTTCACCCACGAGACCAACCCCGGGGAGGTCTGGGAGGAGGAAGAGTTCTTCTACGAGCTCTCCTGGCGCCTCGACCCCTCCGGTTCGCTGGGGGTGCGCAAGCACTTCGAATCGCCCTATCGGCCCGGCGAGAAAGTCACCCTCGACGAGCACTACCGCTGGATCTTCGAGAATTCGGTGCCCGGGCTTCCGGAGGCGGCCGCAAAGGAGGGGCTCGCGCCCCTCGCCTACATGCGCCGGTACGGCGCCTTCGAGGTGAAGCGCGATGTCTACGGCGTGCACCAGGGCAAACCGTTCGCCACGCCGAGCGGGAAGGTGGAGATCTTCTCGAAGACCATGCGGGAGTGGGGCTGGCCGGAGCATGTCCTGCCGGGCCCCGCCAAGAGCCACGTCGGTCTCGACCGCCTCGGGCCGGGCCAGATGGTCCTCGTACCCACGTTCCGGCTTCCGACCCTCATCCATTCGCGCTCCGCCAACTCGAAGTGGCTCTACGAGATCAGCCACAAGAACCCGCTCTGGATGCACCGCTCGGACGCCGCGCGTCTCGGGGTGACGGAGCGGGATCTCGTCCGGGTCGAGACGGAGATCGGATGGTTCGTCCTGCGGCCCTACGTCACGGAGGCGCTCCGTCCCGGCATCGTGGCCTGCAGCCACCACCTCGGTCGCTGGCACCAGGTGCAGGACGCCGACAAGGCCTCGAACTTCGCCAGCGCGCCGGTAGAGATGACCGTCGACGGGGATCTCTGGCGCTGGCGCCGCGCGGGCGAGGTGAAGCAGGGGGGCGGGGTCTGGTGGCGGGAGAGCGGCGTGCACCAAAACATCACCTTCCCGGTCCACCCCGACCCGGTGAGCGGGATGCACTGCTGGCACCAGGTGGTCACCGTGCGGAAGGCGGAGCCCGGCGACGCGTTCGGCGACATCGCCGTGGACCGGGCTCGGGCGCGGGCGGTCTACCAGGAGTGGCTGCGGCTGGCGCGGCCCGCGGCGGGGGAGCTCCGCCGACCCCTCTGGTTCTCCCGCGCTGTGCGCCCGGCGGACGAGGCGTACCGCCTCTAGCCGGTCGTCCAGAATTCTCGACGAGCCGCGCCGGGCCGCGCCGGAGGCGGGTGTCGTGGGCACGCTGTCTCCGAACGGGACGCGTCCAATGCAAATAACCGGACCGCGCTTGCAACTGTTGCTATCATCCACGCCAACCCAACTTGGCCGCCCCTGCGGCCGGGAAGTGATGACCCCACCATGATCGCGCAGCGACTCCGTTTCGCCACGGGCGGCCTCATCGTCGCCCTGCTCCTTCTCGCGGCTCCCCGGGACGCGGCGGCCGACACGGTCGAGAACGGGAACACCCCGGACACGCTCTTCCTCGTGTTCGCCAACAGCGGGCAGTTCGGCACCTTCTCCGGGAATGGGCAACACGAGCACGATTACGAGGGCTACGAAGGTTACGAGAACTATGAGGGCTGCGAAGGCTGCGGCGAGGAGGGCGGCTCCGGCCAGACCTACACCGTGATCAACTTCGCGCAATTCCTCTCGGGCTTGCCGTTTCCCGGCGGCATTCCCGCGATCGGGGCGACGATCACCGGCCAGCAGCTTTTCGAGGCGACCGGCGGGCTCTTCGGAAGCTTCGGCGACCTCGCCGGCTACGAGTTCTTCTTCATCGGCTCCTACCTTGCGTCCGAGCACCTCATGTACGGCTCCGACTCCCCGGACGGGCCGCTCGTGCCCGAGGATGTCCAGGAGGCATCCATCCCCGGTCTCATGCAGATGGGGGACCTGGATCCCGCCCTCGCGGGGCTAGGGGGGATCGCGGTCGTCGGGGACGCCGCCTTCTGGGCGCAAATGGGCCTCACCCCCGAGCAGGTGAACCAGCTCCTGGGCGCCGGCGTCCTGGCCAGCGCCTCGGCCGGCGGGGCGGGGGAGAACGTCTTCGGGTTCAGCGATCCGGCCTTCATCGGGGTCTCGGGCTACGTGGTCGGCCAGGATGGCCGCCTGGTGGGAGACTGGGCCCCCGTCCCGGAGCCCGGCACCTACGCCTTGGTGATCCTGGTCGGCCTGGCTGGGACCTGGAAACGCGCCCGCCGCCGCCGGCGGGCCGCCTAGGACCCTCCGGGGGTACCAAACCCCGGGAAGATTGTCTGTTGACACCACTCCCCGTGGGTGGCTAGCATATCGAGGTGAAGGTCGCCGTGGGATAGGTCACGGCGAGCAGCATCGAGGTACTGGGTATGGTGTCAGCGCTGAGATTGCATCTTCGTCTACTTCCTGTCCTTGTGGCTGTCGCTCTCCTCGTTTTCGCGCCTGCGGTGCGCGCGGATGAGGTCGAGAGCACCCAGGACACCCTCTTCCTCATCATCGCGAACAGCGGTGCGTTCGGGACGTTTTCGCCCGACGACGACGAGGAATGCGAGTACGAGGAAAGCTGCGGCGAGGAAGAGTGTGAAGACGAGTGCGGCGAAGGGTGCGACGAGGACGGCGGCCAGACGTACACCATCATCAATCTCACGCAATACCTCCCCGGCCAGGTCTTCGGGGGAGCGCTCGCGGCGGTCTCGGCCCTGATCAGCGCCGGAGCGCTCTCGGACGCGACCGGCGGCATGTTCGAGGACTTCGGCGACCTTGAAGGACTCGAGTTCTTCCTTGTGGGTTCCTACGTGGCCTCGGATCACCTCCTCTACGGATCCGATTCCGAGGATGGCCCGCTCGTCCCCGATGGCACGCAGATGGCCATGATCCCCGGCCTCATGAGCATGGGTGACCTCGATCCCGCCCTCGCGGGCCTGGGGGGGATCGCCACCGTGAGCGACGTCGCGTTCTGGACCCAGATGGGGCTCACTCCCGAGCAGGTGAACGAGCTCCTCGCAGCGGGCGTCCTCGCAAGCTCTTCGGCGGCGGGCGCGGGCGAGAACGTCTTCGGCTTCACCGATGCGGTTTTCCTTGGCATCGGCGGCTTCACCGTGGGTCCCGATGGCGGCCTCATCGGAAGCTGGGCGCCGGTTCCCGAGCCTGCCACCTGCCTCCTGCTGGCGGTGGGAGTGGCCGGGATCGCGTGGCGCCGGCGCCGCTCGCGGCGCGCGGCGTAGAGCCTATCCGAAAACCCGGCGTCAACACCGAGGCCGAGCGAGCGGGCCGAGCGCGAGCCGCGACGACGAAGCCGGATTGGCGAACTACGGCGAAGGAGGAGCGGCGAAGCGATCGGCCCGCGCAGCCGGCAGAATGTAGCCGGGTTTTCGGATAGGCTCGTAGCGGGAGCTACGCGCCGAGGATCCTGCGCGCCTCCGCCAGGATCTCCGGGTTGGGCCAGGTGCGCGT
>JBQTIG010000061.1:0-14649 GCA_052388375.1 Planctomycetaceae bacterium
GGGGGGGCGGCCCCCCGCTCACACCGGGGGGGGGGGGCCCCCTGGGGGGGGGGCGGGGGGGGGGGGGGCGGGCTGGGGGCCCCGGGGCGCGGCCCCCGCGCCGCGGGGGGGGGGGGGGGCCCGCGGGCGGCGGAGGGGGCTCCGTGGCCACGGCCACCTCCACGGGCTCCGAGGCGCCGGCGCGGTTCCGGACCGTGAGGGAAAACGTCGCGAGGCGCGCCCGCGCCCCCTTGGGGAACCAGGCTTGCACCACGCCGGTGCCGTCCGCGCGCAGATCCACGCGCCCGACGAAGCAGTCCTGCTTTCCCGCGCTCACGCCGGCGTAGCCCCATTCGTCGCAGTCCCGCGCATGGATCAGCAGCAGCACGTCCTTCTCACCCTTCTCATCGAGGGAAACCCACTCCGGCGACACGGATAGGATCACCGGCACTCGGGCGGGCGGCGCGAGGATGCGCACCGGGAAGACGTTGGATTCGATCTTGTTCACCGTCACGCGCAGCGCCAACGTGCCGCGCTTGGCGAGCAGGCGCGTGGGCACCCAGACCAAGAGCGACGAACGCGTCCAGCCGTTCATGTGGAGCACCTCCCAGGCCCCATCGACCCGGGCGTGGACGCGCACGGCATCGTTCACGTTGAACCCGGTGATCTCCTTGGGGAGCCCGCGCTCCTTCGCGAACTGGATGGAGAGCGGCAGCGAACTCGTCCCGCCATACTCCCCCTCCAGGAAGTGGGGACGGTCGACCCCGCCGATCACCGTCTCCGCCCGCGCGGCCGCAGCAACCAGGAGCAGGCAGGCCACCGCGCGCGGCATGGGGGCAGTATACCCCCCCGCGCCCTCCCCGCCCCCCCCCGCGCCCCCCCCTCGTTCGTGGTAGCCTCGGCGGAATGCGTTGCATCCTTGCCTTCGCCCTACTCCTTGCGACGCCGCTTCGAGCGGAAGAGGATCCCTACCGCTACGACTCGCTCTGGAAGGCGCTCGAGGAGCGGAGCGACAGCATCCTCGCCCTCGCGTCGCCCCACCGCGAGGACGCCCTGCGCAAGTATCACGTCTGCTCCGACCGGCTGAGCCGGTTCTGCGGCGCCAACGACCTCTACGCGAGCGCCTGCCGCGACCGCGCCAACGGCGCCGCGATCTCCCAGGCGACGCTCAAGGATCTGGCGCGCGCCGCGACGAAAGCGTGGCAGGAGTACATCGACGCCCTCATCGAGCTGGAGCACGCCATCAGCGGCGGCGCGGCGGCCTCGCGCGCCGACGCCGTGCGGCGGGACGAGGACGCGACCAAGGTGGCCGATGCGCCCGCCGAGGCGCCCGCGGAAGCCCCCGCGGAGCCGCCCGCCGACGCGCCCACCAGCCCCGCCGCCGATCCGCCCGCGGACGCGCCCGCCGGGCCCCCGGCGCATGCGACGGCGAGCGCCGCGCCCAGCCAGACCGCCTGGGCCGCGCGCGAGAAGACCCTCGTCGAGAAGCTCTCGGCGGCGGCGAAGGCGGCGGTGCGGCCCGCGTTCGAGGCGACGCTGGCGGCCCTCGAGGCCTACGCCGCGGCGCAGTCCGCCGCCAATGCCGCGCGGGAGCGTCACGCCGCCGCCACCGACGCCGCGGAGCGGCAGCGGCTCCTCACGGAGATCGCGCGGCTGCGCGAGGAGGCGCGCGCCTTGCAGAACGAGTTCGACGATCGGCGCGCGGAGTACCAGCGCGCCAAGGTGCGAGCTTCGCGGGAGCAGCCGGGAGAGGCGCAGCGCGTTTCCTCCCTAGGGCCCTTCCTCGAGGGGGTCCGCCGCGGCCTGGGCGCGAAGCAGGGGGGTGGGGCGGGAGGGGCCGAGCTGCCGCCGGGCGAAAGCTGGGCCGCGTTCGGCGCCCTCGTCGAATGGGCCGCGCGCTCGGGCCTCTCCGCACAGCTTGCGGATACGCTTCGCGCTCTGGACCGCGGGGACGCGACGCTCGCCGGCGCTCGCGGCGAGACCTTCGGTCGCCTGCTTGCGGACGCGCCGGCGCGGAAGAAGGACGGGTAACCGCCGCCCGCCCTGGTCGCTCTGGCCCCCGAGACCCGTTCGGACCTCGGCGAGAGCGTCGGGAAGTGCGCTGGCGCCTGGTCCCATGGGTGCGCAGGGCGGGGACGCAGGCCCCCGTACCCCCCCGGCGCCATCGCGCATCAAAGGCATAATGTACGGCGTGACCCCTTCCGCTCCTCGTCCCGGCCTGCCCGTCTGGGCGGTCCTGGTGTTCGCGCTCGGCTGCAGCGCGGTCGATGCGCCGCCCTCCGCGGCCCAGGAGTCCGACGCGAAGGCCCCGGCCTCGGAGAAGCCCATGATTTCGGTCAAGGTGTTCAATGCCGCCGGCGAGCTGGTCGGCCCGGTGACGATGCCCAAGGTGGTGAAGACCGAGGCGGAGTGGCGGCAGCTGCTCACGGCGGACCAGTACCGCATCACCCGCGACGCCGCGACCGAGCGCGCGTTCTGCGGGACGCTCCTCGACAACAAGAAGGAGGGCGTCTACGCCTGCATCTGCTGCTCGCTGCCGCTCTTCTCCAGCGGTGCGAAGTTCGATTCGGGGACCGGCTGGCCGAGCTTCTTCCAGCCCATCGCCAAGGAGAATGTGGCCCGGAACGAGGACCGCAGCCACGGCATGGTGCGCGTCGAGATCCTCTGCGCGCGCTGCGATGCCCATCTCGGGCATGTCTTTCCGGACGGCCCGCGCCCCACGGGGGAGCGCCATTGCCTTAACTCGGAGTCGTTGCGCTTCACACCGCGCGAGGCGCTCGCGCTCCTGGCCGATCCCGCGGCCGACGGCCCCAAGCTCGCCTCCGTAGTCTTCGCAGGGGGCTGCTTCTGGTGCGTGGAGGCGGTCTTCGAGGAGCTGGAAGGGGTCGTGGATGCGGTCTCCGGCTACGCCGGCGGCACCGCCGAGAGCGCCAACTACGAGGCGGTCTGCACCGGCCGCACCGCCCACGCCGAGGCGGTCCGCATCACCTACGATCCCGCCAAGATCTCCTACGAGCAGCTTCTCGAGGTGCACTTCGCCACCCACGATCCCACCACGCTCGACCGGCAGGGGAACGACACCGGCCCGCAGTACCGATCCGCCATCTTCTTCTCCGACGAGCGCGAGGAGAAGGCGGCGCGCGCCTTCCTCGCCAAGCTCAAGGCGGCCGGAGCCACGGACCGCCCTATCGTCACGACGATCGATCCTCTCGTGGAGTTCTTCCCCGCGGAGAGCTATCACCAGAACTACGTCTGCAACAACCCGAATCAGGGCTACGTGCGGGGCGTCGCCCTCCCCAAGGTGAAGAAGGTGCGCGAGAAGTTCCCCGGCAAGCTCAAGGAGCCGGCGCCACCCGCGCGTTAGGCGTCAGTCGCTTTCGGGCGACGGACCGCAGACCACGACGCGGAGTGCGGGCACGGGCGGCGTGGCGCGCTCGACCGGGGGGGTCGGCGTCCCCGCCGGCGGCGCGGGTCGCGCGACGGGGGCCGCCGGCCGGCCGATCGGCGGCGCCGGACGTCCGACGGGAGGGGCGGGCATGGTCACGGCGAATCCCGGGAGCGTCACTGTGCGCCCGGGCATCCGCACGGCGTGGGCGGGGGGGCTCACCGGCGCGTCGGGAAGCTCGATGGGGGGGCGGGGGCGGTGGAGCGGCTCCCGGCTGGCCGCCACGGGAGGCGAGGGAGGCAGAACGACGGTCCCCGGTCCCATGGGACGAAGCGTCGCTTGCGTGGCGATCCTCCCGGGGCAGGCGACGACCCGATCGCCCGCCAGCAGGAAGGAGTCCCGGCGCCCGTTGTCGCGGTACGAGCAGAGCGTCCGGCCGTCCTCGTAGACGTGCACCACCCCTGGGCAGTAGCGACAGAGGTGGCGCGTGGCGGCGGAGCCTGGAAGCGTGACGGAGACCATGGGGCGCCCGCAGAAGGGGCACTCGCCGGAGGCCCAGCCCGTGGCGGCGAGGAGGAGGAGCCCCGTGAGCACCCGCACGATGGGCGGGAGAGCAAGCGGCGTGCCCGCGCGCGCGGCGCACCGCCGGCTCGGGCCCGCCGCCGCGGTGTCCCCGCGGAGGGGCGCCGCGGCCTATTTGGGAGGCGCCTCGCCCTCGCGCCTGGAGCCCGGCGGCGGGCGCTGACGTCCCTCGCCTCCCGTCGGATCTTGCCCGCTCTTGGCCTGCTGCTCGTGACGCAGCCGCATCCGGATCGCGTCTGCCTTCTCGCGCAGCTGGTCGCCCAAGGCGGGGAACTCGTTGGCCAGCGCCTCGAGCTGAGCGGCGTCGATCGGGTTGCCCCATGCCTCCACGGAATTCATGAGGAGGTGCAGGTCTTCGACGCGCGGGCTCTTCAGGCGGCCGCGGATCCACTCCTGAGCCTCGGGCACGGCAAAAGCGGCGTAGGTGATCGCCTCGAGGACTTGGGCGGACTGCTCGGGCCGGACCGTCCCTTCGTAGATGCTCTTGGCGGCGCGGAAGACGAGACGGAAGTCCCCGGTGTAGCGGTAGACCACGTCGAAGGAGCGGTAGCGGTGCTCCTCCGTCTCCGCGTGGAGCGCACGGTCCACCGCGAGGAACGAGGCCTTGTCCGGGTTGTGGTAGGGATGCGACATCGCCTCGAGGAACATCATCCGCTCGTCCTCGTTCTTGGCGCTGAAGAAGCCCTCCTCCACCATCTTGGTCGCTTCCGGATGCTCGAAGACGCGCAGGATCGGGAGGAGGATGTCGCGGTCCTGCAGGTCTTCCGAATCCATCCCGCGGGTGCGGAGCAGGTCGAGCAGCCGGCGCGCGTAGGTCTCGTTCCCGGTGACCTTTTCCATGTCCATGGCGATGTGGGAGATGAACCAGCGCGCGTTGGAGCGGTCCGGCCGATCCATCACCCGCTCCAGCTCGGAGAGCGCCTCGAATTCGGTCACCGAGGTCGGGGTGGGGGGACGCCCGCTCCTGGCGCCGCCCCGAGCGCCGGCGTCGGCGGTCTCGGTGGCGGGAGCCGTGGTCGGCTTGCGCTGCTCGGCCTCCTTCTCGCGCATGTTCAGCACCACGAAGAGGACGGCCGCCCCGAGCAGGGGGAGGACGAGGAGGGGGAGGGCGGGTCGGCGCATTCCCTTGCATTGTAGGGCAGCCCCGCCGCTCCGGCGGGATGCCGATTCCCGTGGACGTTCGGCCCGCGGGGCGGGGGCCCCGGACCGCCGCGCCCCTTCAGGCCCTGGCTGGCGGTGGTCGATAGAGGCTCCGAACAGTCACCTGGGGATGGGCAACATGGCATCTGCACGTACCAAGCCCGCACGTCGTCGCGTGCGGAAAGGCAGCCGGGAGCGCGACCGGCTCGCGGAGAACTACTTGCCCCTGGTGCGCCACGTCGTGGCGCGCATCGCGGCGACCCTCCCGGCCCACGTGGACGCCGACGAGCTCTTCCAGGTCGGTTCCGTGGGGCTCATCAACGCGTCCCGTTCGTTCGATCCGCACCGGGGGGTCTCGTTCAAGACCTACGCCTTCGCGCTCATCCGCGGGGCGGTCCTGGACGAACTGCGCCGGCTGGATGTCGTCCCGCGCAGCAAGCGCGAGAAGATCCGCGCCCTCGACGCGGCGGTGGCGAGGCTGAGCCAGGAGTTCGGGCGTCCGCCTTCGGGCGCGGAGATCGCCAAGCTGCTCGGAACGAGCGTGGAAGCGGTCGACGAGCTGCGCAGGGCGATCCGGGCTGTGGCGATCCTGAGCCTCGACGAGCGGCACGGCGCCTCGGAGGCGCTCCTGGTTCGCGACGTCCTCGCCTGCCCGACGACGCCGGAGCCCGGCGAAGCCGCCGCGAGGGCGGAGCTGCTCGAGGTGGTCGCCGCCGGAGTGCGCGCGCTGCCCGAGACGGAGCGGCGCGTGGTCACGATGTATTACCGGGAAGGGATGCTCCTGCGGGAGATCGGCCAGGTGCTCCAGGTGACCGAGTCGCGCGTCTCCCAGATCCACGCCAGCGCGATCGCCCGCCTCCAGGAGATGTTGCGGGGACGAGTCTAGACGGGGTCGGCGGCCTCATCGCCCCGGAGGTGCGGGCCGGCGTCGATCAGGCCCGCGGCGGTTTCGAGGTAGGCCAAAGGCGTGTCGAGCTCCCCCTCCGCGATCCTGCGCCGCACATCCGCCACGCGGTCGCAGGCGTCCCGCGCGCCGGTCGCGCGCTCGATCCGCGTGCGGTCGACAGGATCCTCGTGCGGGCTCATCCAGGCCCATTCTCGGTTCCGCCGCTGTGCGGTTGACGCCGGCGGCGTCCGCTTCCCGCCGCGCGCGGCCCATCCCGGGGCAACTGCGCCGAAGCGGGACGAACGAGTCACTCGGGGAGCATCGCGCGCAAGGCGTTCAGGTCCCGATGCACGTCCTCGTCGGGGAAGTGGCGCGCGATGCGATCCAGGAGGCGGTGCACCTTCGCCAGCGCGGTGGCGTCTCCCGACGCCCGGAGCGCGAGGCCGAGATGGATGGCGAGCTCGGCGGTCGAAAGATCCGCGACGACCTCGCTCTGCACGGCGGCGTCGAGGGCAGTCGTCCAGTCCTCCGCCGTGCCCGCGGCGAAGCCCTGCTCCAGCAGACAGGCGAGCACCGACTGCACCTGATACCCGCTCTCCAGGCAGCGCTTGGCGGACCACATGGCCGCGCGGCTCCAGGTCTTGCTCTTCAGGAGCATCCCCAGGGATCGTTGAGCGTCCGCGAGGTAGGAGTGGACGGCGGGAGTCTCCGGGACGCCGGAGACCATCTCTTCGAGTTCGCGGACCATGCCGTAGAGACCCTCGAGGTCGCGCTCCTCCACGTACTGCGCCATCCGGCTGCGCATCGCCTCCAGCCGTTCCCAGGTCTCCATCCGCGCAACCGGGTCGGCGAGAGCGGCATTCTCCGGGCGGGTCAGGAAGTGGGAGAAGGGTCGCCGCACGGTGCCGTAGGGGGTGGCGGCGTCCGGGACGTACTCCGGCGGCGTCGGGGCGGGCCCCGAGGCCCGCAGGGCGGCGAGCGCTTCGTCGAGGCGGCGGTAGGCCTCGTGGAGCGCCGGCTCCTCGAGCGGCCTCGTCTCGCCCGGGTCCTCGCGGCGGTCGAAGAGCTCGACCCGCGGCCCGGACTCCACCAGCGTGAAGCGACCGTCGCTCGCGGCGAAACATTGCGCCCAGCCGTGATAGCGCCACGTGAGCAGGGACTCCGAGACCACCGTCGCGCGGGCGGGGCGGAAGAGCGGCACGCCGTCGGACGGCCGCTCCGGCAGCCCGCACCAGGCGCGCAGGGTGGGCGCGACGTCGCAGAGGCTCCGCGGCCCTTCTTCGATGGTCCCCGGGCCCATGCCGGGGCCCCGCACGGCGAGGAGGATGTCGAGCGTGGCACCGTAGCAGAGGGGCCCGTGCGTGATCTCGCCGTGCTCGCCGAGGCTCTCGCCGTGGTCGGTGGCGATCACGACGATCGTCCCCGGGGGGACCGCGGCGAGGAGCCGCTCCAGCTCCGCGTCCACGCGCCGTATCTCGCCCAGGTAGCGGTCGCGCTCGCTGTCGCCCATCACAGTCGCCGCGCGGCGCTCATCCCCGCTGAAGGGCATGTAGGGCCAGTGCGGATCGAAAAAGTGGACCCAGGCGAAGAAGGGCTTCCCCGGGGGGAGCGCCGCGAGCCAGTCGCGCGCCGCGGCGGCGCGTATTCCGGCGTGCACTTCGGTCTGCCCTTGCCGGAAGCGCTGGCTGGGGGGAGGGCCCTCGTAGACGTCGAATCCGGTGTTCAGCGCCGTGTGGAGTCCCACGACGGAAGAGGAGGTGAAGCCCGCCGTCGCGTAGCCGGCCCGGCCAAACTCCTCCGCCAGGAGCGTGTAGTCGCGCTCCGTGGGGATGGGGGGGGAGGCGTTGTCGTGCACCGCGTGCTTGGCGGGCAGCAGGCCGGTGAAGAGGCTCGTGTGGGCCGGGAAGGTGAGCGGCGCCACGGTTCGGGCATCGCGGAAGTAGCGGGCGGTGGCGAGGAACGCCTCGATGGCGGGCGTCCCCTTGCCCGCGCCGACGGCGTCGGCGCGCGTGGTGTCCAGGGTGATGATGAGGACGCTGGGGGAGGGGGGCGGGGGCCGCTTCTCGGGACCGGGCCAGAAGAGGATCGCCCCCCCGGCGGCGAGAGCGAGTGCGGCGAAGAGGGCGGCTTTCGGGGACATGGCGCCGGACGCGAAGGCGTTTCCCGGGAACGCCACGATACCAGCAGGATCACTCGGCGCCGTAGGAGAGGGCGTGGAGCCGGGCGTAGAGACCGCCGCCCGCCAGCAGACTCTCGTGGTTGCCCTCCTCCACCACCCGGCCGTGGTGGAGGACCACGATGCGGTCGGCCTGGCGGATCGTGGAGAGGCGGTGGGCGATGACCAGGGAGGTGCGTCCCTTCAAGAGGCGCGGGAGCGCCTCCTGGATGAGATGCTCGGTCTCCGTGTCGATGGAGGAGGTCGCCTCGTCCAGGATCAGGATGTCGGGGCCGGCGGCGAGCGCCCGCGCGAAGGCCAAGAGCTGCTTCTCGCCGACGCTCAGGTTGCCGCCCCGCTCGTGGACCGGCGCCTGATAGCCGCCGGCCTTTCCCTCGATGAAGCGGGACGCGCGCACGGTTTCGCAGGCGCTCCGGATCGCGGCGGACGAGAGCGACGCATCGCCCATGCGGAGGTTTTCCTCGATCGTTCCGGTGAAGAGGAAGACGTCCTGCATCACCACCGCGATCCGCCCGCGCAGCGCGCGGCGCGCGTAGCGCCGCGCCGGGACGCCGTCCACCAGGATCTCCCCCGCGGTGGGGTCCCAGAGGCGGCTCAAGAGCGCGATGATGGAGGTCTTGCCGGCGCCGGTGGGACCCACGAGAGCGATCGTCTCCCCCGGCCGCGCGCGCAGGCTCACGCCGCGCAGGGCGGGGACGCCGTCGACGTAGGCGAGGTGGACGTCGCGGAACTCGACCTCCCCGCGGAGACGCGCGGGGGCGAGCGCGCCGGGGGGATCCGCCTCCTCGGGGGGCTCGTCGGAGAGCGCGAAGATGCGCTCCGCGCCGGCCAGGGCCGCCTGCAAGACGTTGAACTTCTCGGCGAGGTCGCGCAGCGGCTCGAAGAAGAGGGCGAGGGCGAGCCAGAAGAAGAAGAAGTCGCCCCAGCTGATCGCCTGCTCCGTGATGCGTCCGGCGCCGGCGACGAGCACCGCGGCCATGGCCAAGGTGCCGAGGAACTCGATCACGGGGAAGAAAAGGGCGAAAAGCGAAACGGCCCGGATGTTGGAGTCGCGGTAGGCGTGGTTCTCCCCGGCGAACCGATCCTCCATGGTGGACTCCCGGCGCGCGAGGCGAGTGACCGGAATCCCGGTGAACGCCTCCTGCTGGAAGCCGTTCAGCCGCGAGAGGCGGGCGCGCACCTCCCGGTAGGCCTTGCGCATCCGCAACCCGAAGGTGGCGGAGACGGTCACCACGACGGGCAGCGCCGCAAGCGCGACCAGGGCCAGCGTGGAGTCGAACCAGAAGAGCACCCCGACCACCACGATGAGCTTCAAGATGTCGTAGAAGACCGCGGCGATGCCGGAGGAGAACATCTCCGCCACCGCCTCCACGTCGCTGGTCACGCGGGTCACCAGGGTCCCGACCGGCATGCGGTCGAAGAAGCGCTGCGGCAGCGTGTGGATGCGCGCGAAGAGGCGCGTGCGCACGTCGTAGATCACCCGCTGCCCGAGCAGGATCGTGAGCTGGTTTTTCAGGTACTCCATCCCGGCGCCGAACAGGGAGACCGCGCCGAAGATCCCCACCCAAAGGAGGAGCGCTTCCGGCTTGCCCCCCCGCACCCCCTCGTTGATCCCCTGCCGGATCGTCCAGAGGCCGGTGATCTCGGCCAAGGAGAGCGCGACGAGAACCGCGACCGCGCCTGCCAGCAGTCCGCGATGCGGGGTGACCAGGGCGAAGAGCCGGCGCGTGACCTGCCGGTGAACGCGGCTTCCCTCCTCCGGGTGCCGGTGCCTGGGGGCGCCCATCAGGCCATCCCCTCGATCTCCGCCTCGAGCTGTTGCGCCCGCACCAGCCGCGCGTAGGCACCGCCCAGCGCCACCAAGGCGTCGTGGGTGCCGCTCTCCTCGATCCGCCCCGCCGCGAGGACCACGATCCGATCCGCATCGCGCACCGCCGAGACGCGGTGAGAGACGATCAGGGCGGTGCGCCCCGTCCTGTAGGCGCGCAGGTTCTCGAGGATGGCGCTCTCCGTCTCCGTGTCCACCGCGGAGAGCGCATCATCCAGCACGAGGACCGGGGCTTCGGCGGCCAGCGCGCGCGCCAGGGCCGCGCGCTGCTTCTGGCCGCCGCTCAGCGTGACGCCGCGCTCCCCGACCACCGTGTCGACGCCCTCGGGCCAGCGGGCGAGGTCCTGCTCGAGGCAGGCGTCCCGCACGAGGGCGCGGAGCGCCTCGTCGCGCAGGCCCGGGGCGCCGAAGGCGATGTTCTCGCGCAGGCTCGCGGAGAAGAGGAACGCCTCCTGCGGCACGAAAGCGATCGCCCCGCGCAGGGTGTCGAGGGGGTAGTCCAGGAGGTCGATGCCGTCCAGGAAGAGCGAGCCCCTGGGGGGATCGTAGAGCCGCGCGAGAAGCGAGACGAGGGTCGATTTCCCGCTCCCGGTCGCCCCGACGATGCCGAGGGTGCTCCCGGCGGGGATGCGCAGGGTCAGCCGGTGCAGCGCCTCGCGTCCCGCGTAGGAGAACGAGAGGTCGCGGAACTCGATCTCCCCCCGCACGGGCGCCGCCCCCGCCGCCCCCCCCTGTTCCACCGGCTCGGCGAACACCTCCTGGATGCGCGCAAGCCCGGCCGCCCCGCGCTGCCAGAGGGTCACCACCCAGCCGAGCGCCATCATGGGCCAGGTGAGCATCACCTGGTAGGACTGGAAGAGGAGCAGCCCTCCCATGTCGAAGGTCCCCTCCGCCACCTGGCGGCCGCCGACCACGAGGATGAGCCCGAGACCGGCGGCGCCCATCAGGCTGAGGAGCGCCCCGGTGAGTCCGCGCACCCGCGCGAGGCTCAGGTTGGCCTCGCGATAGCCCGCACTCAGCGCCTCCATGGAACGCTCCTCCCGCGCCTCGATGGCGAACGTCTTGACGACCCGCGCGCCCGCGAAGGACTCCTGAGCGCGCGACGAGACCGCGGCCAGCTCGTCCTGAACCCGGCGCGAGGCCGCCTGGAGTTTCGGCGCGAGCCAGAAGAGGCCCGCGGCGATGCCCGCAAGAGGCAGCAGCGCGTAGAAGGTGAGCCGCGGGTTGACCGCGAGCATCACGGCCAGGGCCAGCGGCGCGCGAAGGGCCGAGTCGAGCAGGTACATGAGGCCCGGGCCGACGGCCATGCGGGTCGCCTCGATGTCCGACGTGGCCCGGGACATGAGGTCGCCGGTGCGGACGCGGTCGAAGAAGGGCCGGGGGAGCCGCTGGATGTGGGCGAAGAGGTCGCGCCGCAAGTCGGTCTCCATGCGGCGGGAGACCGCCATGAGTAGGAACCGCTTGAAGAAGGAGGCGATGCCGCCCAGGAGCGTGATGCCGAGCGCGATCGCCCCGTAGATCGCCACCGCGCGCAACTCGATCGGAACGCCCGCCTCCACGGCGTGCTCCACGATGCGCACCCCTTCCCGGAACGCCACCGGCGCGGCGACGAGGAGGAGGTTGGAGGCGAGCAGGGCGAAGAGCCCGGCGCCGATGGTCGCGCGGTAGGGCGGGAGATAGCGGAGAGCGGGGCGCCAGCGGGTGAGCACGGCAGGAAGGCGCGGTATTGTAGCGGCGTGACCAATCGCCGATTCGGCTGGGGCGAGCTCTACGCGTTCCACCGTTTCCTCGCGCCCCTTGGCGAGGAGGCGCTGCTCGGCGCCGCGCGGGCCGCGGAAGCGCATGAGGGGATGACGCTGGTGGAGCTGGCGTGCGGGAACGCCGCCGCCGGCCTCTTTCTCGCCGAGGAGTTCCACCTCTACCTGCGCGGCGTGGAGCCGTTCCACGACCTCTTGGAGATCGCGCGCGAGGCGGCCGAGCGGAGCCCCGCCGCTGGCCGCTGCCGGCTCTTCCACGCGGACAGCGTGCATGTCGAGTGGGGCCTCGGCCCGTTCGATCTTGCGCTCTCGCTGCGCGGCGTCTTCCCGCCGCCCGGCCTTGTGCGTGCGGGAGGGCGCGTCCTCTTTGGCCGCTTCGTGACGCGGCGCGACGCGCTGCCTGATTCCCTGCGCGGCGCCTTCCCCTCGGTCCCGCAGGGGGAAGGGCCTACGCCCCTCTGGCGCCACGTGGCCACGCCCCTGGAGTGGGAGCGCTTCCTCGATCCGCAGGAGCGCGCCCTCAGGCGCTACCGGCTCTCCCTGTCACGCGAGGAGAGGCACTCCCCGGTGGCGGAGGTGGCGGAGCGGCAAATCGGCGGCTACCGGGCGCACGCCGCCTGCCTCGACTACGAACTCGGCGTCTTCCCCGTAGGCGGCTGACGAAATAGAGGCGGGGCCCCTCGGCCATCGGCTCACAGCTCCAGGACCCCGCCGGTTTCGGAGGCTACGCGCCTCCTACGGTGCTTTCTCCTGCTTCGAACGGAGGCGGGGCCGCCTTTTCAGCGGACCGCCCGCGAGGGGAGATCGGGCGGCCGGCGGGCTTGGGCCTGTTGCAAGATCGCACGATGAGCGGCAATGCACGGCCGCACGCGGACCTAGCTGAGAAGCACCGATCACGTAACCTATTTCTCTGTAATGGGTTAAGGTTGATTCTCGTGCTCCTGCATCGAGTGGCCTCTCCCTTGCTTGAATACCCCGCAGTTCAGAGCCTGAAAGTGAACAAGTAAAAAGTGATTTCGAACGTACCCTTTTTTCCTTTACTGAGAGCCCAACCATTGCATTTCAGGTCGCTGAACGCCCGGCCGAAAGGCCGGGTTTCTTTTTGACTCCACCGGGGCCCCCCGGTTTGCGGAGGAGGCGAGGTGGGCCGGGGACGCGGCGCGGCGAACGCACGCCCCCGGCCCCGTGCCGGAGAACCGCGCTCGAGACGTGACGGGGTCCGACTCCGGTCGAGCCTTTCTGGGGAGCGCGAGCGGTCGCGGGGAGCGTTGCCGATTCGTGAGGGGCGCTGCCTAGGGCCAATGGCGGGAAGTTAAGGCATCTGCGGATAGACCGCGCCGTAGTTCTGGAGATCGGCTAGATCGGCTGGCAGCGGGCCTGGTCGCTCGATTCGAGGGAGTCGCTTGGCTGCGGCGGGGACAGGGAGGAAGCGGGCACCACTCCTCGTTCTTGCCGACTCTTGTGTGTATGAGCAAACAAAATCGACAGAGAGAAGGCGGTGCCCTGTGTCTAGGATCGCCAGGATCTCGGACTGTCTTGACGAAGGCAGCGAGCGGTTCGGGGTCGAGGCGCTGGCCAGCGTGCTCCCGCAGGGTTGGATCCGGGAGTCGCTGGAGGCGGCTGCAGTCCGGACGTCTCGTTGTCGGCAGCTCCCGTGCGCGATGACGGTCTGGCTGGTCCTCCTGCTCGCTCTCTTCCGGCGCCTGTCGTACCGGAATCTGCTGGGGATGCTCGAGGGGAGCCGATGGGCGCTGCGGCATTGGCGAGGCCGGCCGCCGCCCAGCTCGACCGCCTTGAGCAAGGCGAGGGACCGCGTCGGCGTCGCTCCGCTGGCGCACCTCTACCGCCGGAGTGCGAGAGCGTGGGAGGAGGCGGGCGGGGGGCGATGGTTTCACGGGCATCGGGTCAAGGCCATCGACGGCTTCAACCTGAAGACCTGGGACAGCGACGCGAACCGGGCGTACTTCGGGGCCCCGGGAGCCAGCCGCGGGGAGAGCGCGTTCCCGCAGGTGCGGGTGGTCGGCTGCCTCGACGTGGGGACCCGGATCCTGACGGCGGCCCGTTTCGCGCCGTATGCGAGGTCGGAACTCGCCCTGCTCGACGAGATGCGTGCGGACCTCGAGCCGGGGTGCCTGGTCCTTCTCGACCGCGGCTACGCGGCCTACGAGACGCTCTGGGACCTGCACCAGCACGGCGTGGACTTCCTGGTCCGGCTCAAGCGCAACATGCGGGTGGAGCGGATCCGAACGCTGGGCCCCGGCGACTTTCTCGTCCAGATCCCGATCCACGGCGCTCTTCGCGCGCTTCGCCCGGATCTCCCTCGGTACTGGACTCTGCGGGAGGTCGTGGCCGACGGTCCTCCGGGGGACGACGAGACGCGTCGCTTCCTGACCAGCCTCCTGGGCACCTCCATCCGCGGGGCCGAGATCGCCGGGCTGTACCCGCTTCGCTGGCAAGAGGAGATCGCGATCGACGAGGTCAAGACGCACCTGGGCGACGCCGCCACCGTGAACAGGCCCTTGATCCTGCGCAGCCGGACCCCGGAGCGCGTGAAGCAGGAGATCCACGGCTACCTCATCGCGTACAACGCGGTGCGTCGCCTCATGGTGGAGGCGGCGGCGCCCGCGGCTGGGACCACGGAACCGCAGTCGCAGACCCCCGAGCCGACCATCGAAACCGTCGATCCCCTGCGACTCAGCTTCACCACCACGCTGGAGCGGCTGCGCGAGGCCATCCGCGACATGGCGCGGTTGCCCCCCTACCTGCTACAGGATCGGTTCGACGAGTTCCAGCGAGCCGTCCGGAGGGCCTACGTCACTCCACGCCCAGGCCGCTCCTACCCACGGGCAGTCCGCGTCAAGATGTCCAACTACCCCCTCAAGAGGCGCCATGCCGGCTAAAGTTCCCGCCATTGGG